>JAYNZW010000004.1:0-31141 GCA_038103905.1 Candidatus Pelagibacteraceae bacterium
GGAAAGGATGGGATTCGAACCCACGATACGGTCACCCGCATACACGCTTTCCAAGCGTGCGCCTTCAACCACTCGGCCACCTTTCCTTATTCAACCTTCAACGCTGCAATGAATGCCTCTTGAGGAATATCTACTTTGCCAAAAGTTCTTAATCTCTGCTTACCTTTTTTTTGTTTATCAAGAAGCTTTCTTTTTCTATCCGTTGCTCCACCACCATGAATCTTTTCAATCACATTTTTTCTATACCCACTAACAGTTTCTCTTGCGATAATTTTGCCGCCAATAGCAGCTTGAATCGGAATATGAAATTGATGTCTAGGAATGAGTTCTTTTAATTTTTCACAAATAGCTCTTCCTTTTCTGGCAGAAAAATCTCTGTGAACAATCATTGATAAGGCATCGACTGGCTCTGCATTCACTAGTAGACTTAATTTTACAAGATCACTTTCTTTATATTCATCTATTTCATAATCAAAACTTGCGTAACCACTTGAAATTGATTTAAGTCGATCATAAAAATCAAAAACTATTTCATTTAAAGGCAATTGATAAATTAAGATGACTCTTGTTTCTGAATAACTTAATTCTAATTGAATTCCTCTTTTATCTTCACATAATGAAATTATATTGCCTACAAATTCATTTGGGCAAATTATAGTAGCTTTAATCCAAGGCTCAGAAATTGATTTTATCAGCGTTGTATCTGGCATATCAGCTGGATTATGCAGCTCAATCATGTCACCTTTGTTCATTTCAATATTATAAATTACGCTTGGGGCAGTTGTAATGAGATCAATATCAAATTCACGATCTAATCTTTCAACTATTATTTCGAGATGTAATAAGCCAAGAAAACCACATCTAAAGCCCATGCCTAAAGCAGCTGATGTTTCTTGTTCAAAATGAAAACTAGAGTCGTTTAGTCTTAGTTTCGCTAAAGCATCTTTTAGAAATTTAAAATCTGCTGCATTTGTAGGAAATAAACCACAAAATACAACTGGTTGACTTGGTTTAAATCCCGGTAATGGCAGTGTTTCCTTATCATTAGCCATTATAATTGTATCACCCACCTTGGTCTGAGCTACTTCCTTTATTGCCGCAGTTATATATCCCAACTCACCAGTTTTTATTTCGTCAACAGAAGTCATTTTTGGATTAAAGGTTCCAACTCTCTCGATTAAATGCTTTGAATTTGTTGCATGAAATTTTACTTCCATTCCCTTCTTGATTGATCCATCAATCACTCTTACAAGTATTACAACTCCCAAGTAAGCATCATACCAACTATCAACTAGCATGGCTTTTAATTTATTACTAGGCTCACCAGCTGGAGGAGGCAATTCTGATACAACTGTTTCTAATACATCTTCAATACCAATTCCTGATTTAGCAGATATTTCTAAAACATTAGAAGTATCAACACCAAGAATTTCCTTTATTTGTGTTTTTACTCTTTCAGGATCTGCTGCAGGTAAGTCTATTTTATTCAAGACAGGTATAATTATATGATCATTCTCAACGGCTTGATAGAGGTTAGCCAATGTTTGCGCCTCCACTCCTTGGCTTGCGTCAACAACAAGAAGGGAGCCCTCGCATGCTGATAAAGATCTATTAACCTCATAGCTAAAATCTACATGTCCAGGCGTATCAATAATATTTAAAATATATTTTTCTCCATCTTTAGCATTGTACTCAAGTCTTACAGTTTGAGCTTTGATAGTAATACCTCGCTCTCTTTCGATGTCCATTGAGTCTAGAACCTGCTCTTTCATCTCTCTATTAGATAAAGCTCCACAGAATTGAATCAATCTATCTGCTAATGTAGATTTTCCGTGATCAATATGAGCAATAATTGAAAAATTTCTTATGTTAGTTACTTCAGACATTTACTAAAATATTTTAGGAACGAACTGTTCCTGATGTTTCTTTTTCAATTGTTGAGATAATTTTTGAACATAAATCTTGAATTTCATTTTCACTTAATGTTCTATCTTGTGCTTGCATAGTCACCTTTATTGCAAGAGACTTTTTATTTTTACCAAGACTGGGGTCTGTAAAAATATCAAAAATATCTACTGACTTAATTAAGTTTTGATCAACTTTTAGAGCACTAAGAACGACATCATTACCATCAATATTTGAGTCAATAACAAATGCAAAGTCTCTGTATACTTTTTGATAATTACTCTGGTTAAAGACAGGCTTGTTTGTAGATTTTTTTGAGATAAAAGGAATATCATCAAGAAAAATTTCAAATAAATTGATCCTGTCTTTTATCTTATAAAAATTTGCTATTTTAGGATTTAACTCGCCAAAAAAACCAGCTTTGATTGATTTATTTAACATTAATGTTCCTGATCTTCCTGGATGGTACCAACTAGGAGCTTCATTAATGACTTCTAATTTATTTTTCTGAGGTAAGATATGATTAATGACATCAATCATGTCTCTCTTAACGTCATACACATCATACAAATTTTCTTGGTCTCTCCAATCTCTAGCTTGTTTTATTCCGGCTCTAATGCCACAGGCAACACAAATCTGATCACCCGGATTGGAAGATAAAAATTGATTACCAATTTCAAAAAATGAGAAAGAACTATGGTCTCTTGCCAAATTTTTTTTAACTGCACTGATTAAATTGGGCACTAAGCTAGGTCTCAATACATCTAGTTCTTCTGAAATTGGATTTAAAATTTTTAAGTTTTCTAAATTATTATAAAAGGAACTATCTTCTGAAGATGAAAATGACCATGTAATAAGTTCATTGTATGATTTAGATGCTAATAATCTTTTTGAACGAGAAATTCTTTTCTGCGACTCGTTTAATATCAATTTGTTTACTTTATCTGGTGATCGAATATCTAATGTTGGCAAAAATTCATATCCTTTTATTCTAATAACTTCTTCAGATAAGTCTGCTTCTTCATTAATATCTTGTCTCCAGGAAGGAATTTCACATAAAAGATCATTACCTTTTTTTGTTGTTTTAATTCCCAAATTTTTCAGGATAGTTTGGGTTTCCTTTTCATTAATATCAATTCCCAGTCTCTTTTTTAATCTATCAATACTTAATGATATTGTTTTATTTATAATAGGAATCTTTCCAGCAATTATTGTTTCACTTAACTCGCCCCCACAAATCTCAATTATTAATTGAGACGCTAAATCTATTCCAGTTTCAACTGAATTAGGATCTACCCCACGTTCAAATCGATATCTTGCATCACTTAATATTGATAATTGTCTTCCGGTTTTTGCGGTATTAACTGAGTCAAAGAGAGCTGACTCTAATAGAACATTTACTGTGCTTGGTGTGCATCCTGTTTCATCTCCCCCCATTATTCCACCTAAGCCTAATACTTTAGATTTATCCGCAATAACACACATGCCGTCTTCTAAATGATACTCTTTATCATCTAACGCTCTAAATGACTCACCTTTTTGAGATGATCTGACAATTATTCTTTCATCGATTTTATCAGCATCATATACGTGTAAAGGACGGTTCATATCAAACATGACAAAGTTTGTTATATCTACCAATGCTGAAATCGGCCTAAGGCCAATAGACTTTAATTTATTTTTTAACCAATCGGGACTCTCAATGTTTTTTACATTTTTTATATATCTGCCTGCAAAAGCAGAACATGCGTGATAATCAACAATTTCGATTTGAATGGGTGATTTTAATTTACCCTTATTATTTTTAATGTTTCTCTTGTTTAGTGTTCCTAATCCAGCGGCAGATAGATCTCTAGCAATGCCAGAAACACCCAGACAATCCTGGCGATTTGGAGTAATGCCGATTTCTATCATTGTATCGTTTAGTCCTGCAATTTCAGCGTATGGTTGACCAACTTTAACACTATTATCAAGCTTAATGATTCCATCATGATCATCTGATATTCCAAGCTCAAATTCGGAACACATCATTCCAAGAGACTCGACGCCACGTATCTTAGATGCTTTTAGTTTCATCTGAGTAGATGGAATAATTGACCCAGGAGGTGCATAAACAACCTTCATATTTTCTTCTACATTTGGAGCCCCACAAACAACATCTACGATGTCAGAACCAATATCAACCTTACAAACTTTTAATTTATCTGCATTTGGATGCTTTTTTTCTTCAACAACTTGAGCAACAATAAAATTCGAGAAAATTTCACTTGTATTAATTACATCTTCAACCTCTAGTCCAATATTAGTCAGACTATCAATTAATTCTTGATCAGATTTTTGTGTATCCAGATACTCTTTTAACCATGAAATTGTAAACTTCATTAACTTAGATCTCCAAAAATTGTGGGCATATTAAGAGGAGAAAATCCATAGTGTTGATTCCAGTCAATGTCATTTTCAAAAAAAGTTCTTAAATCACTGATTCCATATTTTAACATTGCAAGTCTTTCAATGCCCATACCAAAGGCATAACCTTGATATACATCTGGATCAATATTGACATTTCTTAATACATTTGGATGAACCATTCCGCATCCAAGAATCTCTAACCAATCTGAGCCTGCACCAATGATTAGTTGATTACCTTTCTTTTTATAACCAATATCTACTTCTGCTGAAGGTTCAGTGAAAGGAAAATGACTTGGTCTGAATCGCATATTTAAACTATCAGTTTCAAAAAATGTTTTTAAAAATATTTCAAGACATCCTTTTAAGTGACCCATATTGCTTTCTTTATCTATTACAAGACCCTCAACTTGATGAAACATTGGTGTATGAGTTTGATCATTGTCACATCGAAAAGTCTTACCTGGAGCAATAAGCCGAATTGGAGGCTCTTGAGATAGCATGCTTCTTATTTGGACAGGAGAAGTATGCGTTCTCATTACGTTTTGCATACTATCTGTTTCAGAGTTTACATAAAATGTATCGTGCATTTGTCTTGCTGGATGATGTTCAGAAGTATTTAACGCGGTAAAATTGTTGTAATCAGTTTCAATTTCCGGTCCTTCCGCAACACAGAAATCCAAATCAGCAAAGATTGCTATCACCTCATCAATAACCTGGGTTATGGGATGGATGGTTCCTGATGAACTACTGACAGGAAGTGAAACATCAAGAGATTCTGTTTTAATTTTTTTATCTACAATTTCGTTATTTATTTCTTCAGTTTTCATTTTAACAAAAGATAGAACAGAATCTTTAATTATATTTAATTCTTCAGCATGTTTTTTACGCTGATCTGGGTCAAGTTTGCCTAATTCCTTCATTGCAAGAGAAATGGAACCTTTCTTACCTAAGAATTCTTGTCTAAATGACTCCAAGGTTTCTAAATCATTAACATTTTCTTTTTTTGAAGAAACTGAAGAGTGTATATCTTTGTATTTATCCATTCTTACAAGACAATATCAGATTTAGATTTAAGCGGTAATAGTAATCTATAATTTAAAGGAATTTAAATTACTTTGTAGCAGTCTTAGCTTTTTCTACCAGGAATTTAAACGAACTAGGCTCATGCATAGCAAGCTCAGCAAGCATTTTTCTGTCTATATCCACATTAAGTTTTTTGAGTCCATTCATAAATACAGAATAGGAAACTCCAAGTTCTCGTGCACCAGCATTGATTCTTTGAAGCCACAAAGACCTAAAATCTCTTTTTTTCACTTTGCGGTCTCGGTAAGCATATTGCATTGATTTTTCAACTGCTTGCTTTGCAACCTTGAAAGTGTTTTTCCTTCTACCTCGAAAACCTTTTGCTTGCTTTATAACTTTTTTATGTTTTGCGTGTGTAGTAACACCTCTTTTTACTCTTGCCATAAATTCTCTTAACTAAATATTTTATTCGTATGGTAAAAATTTCTTAACAATGCGAGCATCTTGGTCAGACAAAATTGTTGAACCCCTTTGATTACGGATTTGCGTATTTGAGCGTTTAATCATACCATGTGCTTTACCTGCTTGGTATGATTTAACTTTACCAGAAGCAGTTAACTTAAACCTCTTACTAGCACTTTTTTTTGTCTTTAATTTACTCATAATTGATAATAACTGCGTGTTATAGCGGTTTGCCCAAAAAAAGCAAAATCTTTTTAATTTTGAAATATCTGATATTTATCTCTTAGTTAGCAACAAAAATCATTGTAAATTGACGACCTTCAAGCTTTGGCTCTTGCTCTACCTTACTAACTGACCCCATATCTTCCCTTAATCGCTCCATAAGATTATGAGCTAAATCGTGGTGTTCAAATTCACGACCTTTAAACCTCAGGGTAAATTTAACCTTATCTCCAGCTGAAATGAATTTCTGTGCAGCCTTCACTTTAAAATTATAATCATGCACATCAATGCCAGGTCTCATTTTAACTTCTTTTAATGTAATTTCTTTTTGTTTCTTCTTTGCAGTACTAGCTTTTTTCTGGGCTTGATATTTAAATTTACCAAAATCTAAGATTTTACATACAGGCGGATCTACGTTTGGAGAAACTTCAACTAAATCAAGGCCTGCTTCAGATGCTTTTTGGATAGCCTCTTGAGTATTAATAACACCCAAGTTTTCACCTTTTTCATCAATTAATCTAACTGTGTCTGTTGCGATTTTGTCGTTGACTCGGAGCTTAGGTTCTTTCTTGTTTGATTGAAACCTATTATTATTTTTTTGAACTACTATTTTAAACTCCTGTACTTAATTTAATGTCCTGGGATCATACATTTTTTTTCAAAAAAATCAGTTAAATTATCAAGTTTTATTTTCTCCTGATCTTTACTGCCAAATGACCTTAGAGTCACTGATTTTTCTTCCATTTCTTTTTTACCAATAATTATTAAGAAAGGAATTTTTTGAAGTGAATTTTCCCTAATCTTGTAACTTATTTTTTCATTTCTAAGGTCTAATTCTACTCTGAAACCGGACCTCTTAAGTGACTCTTGTATCTCTACAGCATAACTATCAATTTCTGATGTAATCGGAGCTACAACAGCCTGTACTGGACTTAACCATAGTGGAAGATTGCCGGCATAATGTTCAAGCAAGATACCTGTAAATCGCTCTAGTGAACCGAATAAAGCTCTATGAAGCATAACAGGATGATATTTTTTACCATCTTCAGCAATAAATGTTCCACCAAGTCTTTCAGGCATATTTAAATCTACTTGTAGTGTACCACACTGCCATTCTCTTCCAATTGCATCTCTCAATACAAATTCTAACTTTGGTCCATAAAAAGCTCCCTCACCAGGATTGACAGTATACTCCAATCCAGTAGCTTCCATTGCAGTCCTAAGAGCTTTTTCAGACTTATCCCATATTTCATCACTCCCTACTCTTTGCTCAGGTCGATCTGAAAATTTTATAGATACATCTTCAAAACCAAAATCCTTGTAAATACTTAAAATTAAATCACACACTATCTTACTTTCTTCAGTGATTTGATCTTCTGTACAAAAAATATGTGCATCATCCTGTGTAAATGCCCGTACACGCATTAATCCATGTAAAGCTCCAGAAGGTTCGTATCTATGAACCTTACCAAATTCAGCAACTCTTAAGGGAAGATCTCGATAACTTTTTAAACCCTGCTTGTAAACTTGAACACAACCAGGACAATTCATTGGTTTAAGAGCATAAACACGATCTTCTCTAGCTTCAGTGGTGAACATATTGTCTCCAAATTTCTCTAGATGACCAGAAAGTTCCCAAAGTGACTTATCCATTATATCAGGAGTATTTATTTCAGAATAACCTGCTTCTTCTTGCCTCTTTCTCATATAGTTAATTAATGATTGAAAGAGTGTCCATCCCTTTGCGTGCCAAAATACACTTCCCGGCGCTTCTTCTTGAAAATGGAATAAATCTAATTCTTTTCCTAACTTCCTGTGGTCTCTCTTTTCAGCTTCTTCAAGCATAAGAAGGTAATTATCTAGCTCACCTTGAGTTTCCCATGCGGTTCCATAAATTCTTTGTAACATTGGATTACTAGAGTCACCTCGCCAATATGCTCCGGCAACTTTTGTCAATTTAAATGCTGTTCCAATTTCACCAGTTGAATTCAAATGCGGCCCTCTACACAGATCAAACCAGTCACCGTGAAAATAAACTTTTAATTCTTCATCCGCTGGAATACTTTCTATTATCTCAACTTTATATTTTTCACCTTTATCAGAAAATAATTTGATAGCTTCATCTCGAGAAAAAACTTTAAAAGTTGTTTTTTCGTCACGCTTTACAATTTCCTTCATCTTATTTTCAATTATTTCAAGATCACTATCAGTGAAGGGGATTTCTCTTGCAAAATCATAGAAAAAACCATTTTCAATAACTGGTCCTATTGTTACTTGAGTTTCAGGATAAAGCTCTTGGACTGCCATTGCCATTACATGAGCGGTATCATGTCTTAAAATTTCTAAATGTTCACTATTATTCATATTTTTGAATATTATTCACACACTCTATATATCTTCAAGCTGTAATTGTAACTGAATTTTATCAAAAACTTGTTCTACAGATATATTGGCTAAGTTTTTAGACTCTATTGCATCAAAATTATCTGTTTTAATACTCACTTTTTTATAACTTGTATGTGACCCAAACAAGCCTAGACCATGGCATCCTAAATGAGCAGCAATGTGAGCTGGCCCCGTATCATTTGATACTACAAAAAGTGAGTCTGACAATATTTTTGATAATTGGAAAAAATTTGTTGGCCTATCTCCATCCAGAATAACCTGTGCATCAAGTTTTGATGCTTCAGCAATTTCACCTGGACCCGGAGCGACAACAATTCCAATATTCTGATTTTTTTTTCTAATCATACATATTAATTCATTATAAAAAGGCCATTTTTTATGCGATAAATGTATAGAACAAAATGGAAGCAAGGTTATATATTTTTTATTTTTTATTTCCACAGGTGAAAAATTATGATCAATTGCCCACGAAAAATCAGGTTGCATAGTATGAGCTGGATGAACATCTGATCGCTCTAGTTGAATTCTAAATCTTTCTAATATTTCAAGTTTATCAAATTCACTTTTTTTTTCATTTCCTCTAAGAATTGATCTAGAGGATGACCATATTGAATTTTTAGATATATATTTTCTATAGATTTCTGTTCTTTTAGAGTTTTGAAGATCAAATACGTGAGAAAACTCATAGCTATTAAGTTTTTTTCTTAATTTTAAAAAATTCAAGGGGTTCCATTTTAATTTTCTATCATCCAAGATTATATCATTAATATAAGGACATTTACTCATCAACTCTTTATATAAAGGCGATGTTAAAAGTAAAATATTATGGTCGGCAAATGAAGATCTTAGATCTTTTAAAACCCCATTTATTTGAACTATATCACCAAGTGAACCATGTTTAATAATTAAAATATTCTTCATTAATTATTGTCTAACTATTTTTTCATAAAAATCTAATGTCTTCTTGCACATTTTATCTTTTCCATAATTATTTTTAATATGCTCAATAGCTAAATTTGCATTTTCATTTGAACAATATTTATTATTTTCGATTACATATAAAATTTTTTCCATTAGATCGGACGTATCTTTTGGAGAATATAAGTATCCTGTCTTACCTTCAATGATTGTTTCCTGCGAACCGCCATGATTACTTGCTATGATAATCTTACCCATCGCTTGAGCTTCTATTGAAACTCTTCCAAATGCCTCAGGATCAGTAGACGATGAAATTACTATATCTGATAAAGAATAAATTAAATTCATTTTATTTGTAGGCCCATAAAATTTGATTACATGCTCTAAATTTTTAACTTTAATGAAATTCTCTATTTTTTTCTTTAGAGATTCATTTTGATCTGGGCCAATGAAAAGGACCTCAATACTTAAATCTTTTTTATGGAGCAATTTAGAAATTGCTTCAACTAAAATAAAGTGCCCCTTCCATTCAGTTACTCTGGCTGGCAATAATATTTTTATAGTACCATCTTTTAAACCATAATTTTTTATTGCATTGCTTATATCATCATCAGAAATAACTTTTGGATGAAAAAAATTTAAGTCAATACCTCTTTCAATTGTTTTAATTGAACCTTTTTTTAAGACATAATTTTTTTCAATATGATCACGAATAAAATTTGAAATTGCGATAGTTCCATCCATCCTTAGCATGATTGAATTATAGAATTTTTTTAAAGAGCTTCTAAAATTATAAGTACCATGAAAAGTTGATATGCACGTAATATCAATAATTTTTGATACAAAAAAAACACTCCATGCTGGAGCTCTACTTCTGACATGTATAAGTTTGATATGATATTTTTTTATAAAGCCAATTATTAAAAAAATATTTTTTAAAATAATAAAAGGGTTTTTCGAATTTACTGGTCCTAACAATACTTTTGTTCCATTTGCTTCAACATCCTTAATTTTACTACCTGAAGTAGTTAAAATATAAGATTCATAATTATTTGCTGTGAGATAGTTTGCAATATCAATACATCCCTGCTCTGCGCCTGATACATTTAAGTTGGGGATTACTTGCAATACTGATAATTTTGATTGCATAAAATTGCTCTAATAGTTAAATGCCATATAGTAAAATATTATGAATAATAAAATACATCATTTACAAGACGTAAACAATGAGATGCTTGCTTATTATTTTAATGATTTAAAATCAGATACAACTCTATTTTTTTTTGGTGGTTATAGTTCAGATATGACAGGAACAAAGGCAACGGCTTTAAGTCAATGGACAGAAACATTAAAAATAAATTATTTACGATTTGACTATTCTGGTCACGGTCAATCATCAGGTGATTTTAGTAAAGGAACACTATCAAAATGGCTGGGCGAAGCACAATTTTTTTTTGAAAAATTTAAATCAAAAAAAAATATTGTTATAGGGTCCAGTATGGGTGGGTGGATTGCTTTATTGACAGCAATAAACAATAAAGATATTGATGGACTAATAGGCATCGCTTCTGCTCCAGATTTTACAAAAAATGAATGGGATAGACTTTCTGAAAAAGAAAAGGAAGACTTTAAAACAAATGGTTCAGTTTTATTTCCTGATGATGATTATGGAGATTATGAAGTTTTTTATGAATTTGTTAAAGACGGTTTTCAACATGAAATACTTGATAAAGAAATTGAAATTTTTTGTCCGGTTAGACTTTTACATGGAAAACTTGATAAGGTAATAGATTATAATGTTTCTAAAAAAGTTATTGAACAATTATCTGGTAAGAATAAATCTCTTACCATAATTGATGATGGTGATCATAACTTATCGAGAAAACAAGACTTAGAAATTTTATTCAAGACAATAAAAGAGCTTCTTTGATTTTATGTCTAAAAGTTTTTCATCTGAATTTAATAACTACAGTTTATTAGTTTTTTTAGGAGCAGTATGGGCAGCATCATTTGTAGCTATTAAATCTTCAAACGAAATTTTTAATCCTATTGAAGTTGGATTCTATAGAACTCTAATAGGTTCTCTTTTTTTATTTTGTGCTGTAAAACTGAGAAAAGGATCAATAAATATATTTAGCGAGAATACTAAAACATATAGTATTGTTGGTTTCTTAAATGCGTCAGTTCCATTTACTCTCCTACCTTATGGCCTAATATCTCTTCCAAGTAATATTGGAGTAATAATTTTATCTGCAAATCCATTTTTAGCATTGGTTCTGGCTCATTATTTTACTTTAGATGAAAAGCTCTCTACTAGAAAAGTAATAGGAAGTATAATCGGTTTTTCTGGAGTTATATTTGCAGTTGGGGTTGAGGTTTTTGTCAGTGATATAGACTCGTTAATTGCTGCACTTGCAATTTATATTGGCGCTTCAAGTTATGTTGTATCTAATTTGATAATAAGAAAAATTTCTGATTTACCATCAGATATGGTTACTATGAATACATTATTTTGGGGAACAATATGGCTGGTTCCACTTATGCTCCTGTTTGGAAATTTTCATATTATAGATTTTAAATGGATACCTTTTCTCTCATTATTGTATCTAGGAATTATACCAACCGGCTTTGCATTTAGTTTAAGACAAGTCCTGATCAGAAATGCAGGGTCAACTTTCATGATGCAAGTAGGATATATAATACCTGTTTTTGGTGTATTTTATGGATGGCTCTTACTCGGAGAAAAAGTGGGCTATTCACTGATAATTTCGGTGATACTAGTAATCACTGGAATAGGTATTAGTCGTATCCAAGTAAATAAAAAAAAATAGTTTAATTTAGCTTAGCCAGTAAGTAAAAAAAATAAGACTTGCAACAATAACTAAGAAAGATATTTGAGTTTTGGTATTTAAATAAAAAGGCTGCTGTGGTCGAGACTTGCCATATTTATTATCTAAAACTTCATTTGCTGTTGTTGTTTTTTCACTAAATAAACCTAGTCTTCCTATTTGTAAGTAGCGCTCTTGCCTAGAATGTTTTAGCTCATTACCATGTTGATTTGAAAGAATATTTAAACAGTTTTCAATAGCGTCTCCAGTATTATTAATAGCAATTGAATGATGCCTGTGAGCTCCACCGATTGGCTCGGGAATAATTTTATCGATAACATCAATTTTTAACATATCCGCAGCAGTAAGCTTGAGGGCCTCAGCTGCTTCAGCCGTTTTGGAGGTATCCTTCCACAGAATAGATGAACAGCCCTCAGGTGAAATCACAGAATAAACGGAATTTTCAAGCATCAAAACATTATTTCCTGTTCCAATAGCAACTGCACCACCTGACCCACCTTCTCCAATAATAACTACTACAATAGGTACACCAAGGGATAAGCAGCATTCTGTAGTTCTTGCAATAGCTTCTGACTGACCCCTTTGTTCAGCACCTAATCCCGAATAAGCGCCAGGAGTATCCACGAAAGAAATTACCGGAATATCAAAATGTTCCGCAAGTTTCATAAGTCGTTGAGCCTTTCTATACCCTTCTGGTTTAGGCATTCCAAAATTATGCTCAATTCTAGAATATGTATCATGCCCTTTTTCATGTCCCATGACTAGAACTGACTGACCTCTAAATTTACCAAATCCACCGATAATCGCTTTATCTTCTGAAAAAGTTCTATCACCAGATAAAGGGTAAAAGTCAGTTATAAGATTATCAATATAGTCTTGTGTCTTAGGTCTCTGAGGGTGTCTAGAAATTTGAGTTCTTTGCCATGGAGTAATGCTTGAAAAAATTTTCTCGTATGAAGCATTTATTTGATTTTCAATTTCTTGTATTTCGTCAACTAAAAGATCAGAGGGATTACTCTCATTTAAACTTTTTAATTCTAGAATTCGTGAGTCTAATGATTCTATTGGCTTTTCAAAATCTAAATATGTATTCATAGATTTAATTACGCCATTTAGCTTTGTGACTCAATTAATTCAGTTTGCGTGATAATTTGTTCAGCTTGTCTAACTGATGCCGCATCAATTAATTTTCCGTTCAATGTAGCAGCTCCAGCGCCTGACTCTTGAGCTGCCTTCATAGCTTTTAGAATTTCCCTAGCTTTTGTTACTTCAGCTTCGGGTAAAGTGAATACCTCATTCGCTAAATCTACTTGACTTGGATGTATTGCCCATTTTCCTTCACAGCCTAAAATTGCTGTTCTTTTAGCATGAGCAATAAAACCATCTGGATCTGAGAAATCACCAAAAGGACCGTCTATGATTCTTAAGCCATGTGCGCGACCAATAGTTGTCATTTTAGAAACTGGATAATGCCATAAATCATTCCAATGCTTCTCTCTTTTACCTTCTATTTCATCAGTTAGAGTAACATAATCTACATTTGGTCCACCAATATTGGTTGTCCGCATTCGGACAGAAGCTGCATAATCTGCATAGCCAAAATGTAAAGACTCTATTCTTTTACTACCAGTAATTATATTATCTAAATTCGTAATACCCAATGACGTTTCAACAATTAATTCAAAACCAATTTTTTTCTTTCTTTCAATTTTATTTTCAATTTGCGTAACAAGCATATCAATTGCATAGCAATCCTCTGGAACACCAACTTTTGGAATCATTATAAGATCAAGTCTTTCACCAGCATTTTCCATAACGTCTATTACATCTCGATAACAGTAACTTGTATCAAGGCCATTAATTCTTATCGAAATTGTCTTTTTGCCAAAATCGAAATCATTAAGGGCTTCAATAATATTTTTTTTAGCTTGATCCTTGTCTTGAGGTGCAACTGCATCCTCTAAATCAATACAAATTACATCAGCATTACTGCTAACAGCTTTTCCGAAAAGCTCTGGCTTAGATCCAGGCACAAATAATTCTGATCTATTTAGTCTAGTTCTTACTGTCTTTAACTCTGAAAAACTCATAATTTATGTTGATTATCATTTAAGGTTTAAAATATCAAGTAAATATAAATGTCAGTTAATTTCAATTTTTGATAAAGGGTGGTTATCTGAAACTATTTTTTTTAGCCTATCTTTAAGAACATGGGTATAAATCTGAGTAGTGGATATATCAGCATGGCCAAGCATTTGCTGCAATGCTCTTAAATCAACTCCATTAGCAAGAAGGTGAGTTGCAAATGCGTGTCTCAATTTATGCGGACTAACATTAAAATTATTTAAACTAATCTTCTCACATAAATTATTTAAAAGTTGATTAAAACGCTGACGTGTAATGTGCCCACTTGATGACTGCTTAGATGGGAAAAGCCATTTTGACTCAGAATTGTTCACTAAAAATTTACTTCTTACCTCTAAAAATTTTCTTATTTTATCTTCTGTATTTTCACTTATTGGCACTAATCTCTCTTTATTTCCTTTTCCTTGTATTAAAAGAAAGTTTTTTTCTGCGTAAATTGATGACAATTTCATTTCAACAAGTTCTGAAATTCTTATTCCTGTAGCATATAGAATTTCAATCATTGTATTTAATCGAATTCCATTGATGGTTTTATCTTCGCGAGATTTATGAATCAATTTATCCACCTGAGAAATTGATAGAATTTTTGGCAACTTTTTAAGTTGCTTCGGTAGCTCTATTTCTTGAATCGGATTTTTTTTAATAATTTTTTCTTCAAGCAAAAAAATAAAAAAATGACTTAGTGCAGACAACTTTCTTGAGATTGTAGATTTCTCAAATCCTTGATTAGTAAATTTAGATATATACAGTTCAACGTCTTTTGATATTACTTCACTTAATTTTTTTCTTTTTGTTTCAATATATTTTAAAAATTGTAGTATGTCATTTTTGTAGGAAACTCTGGTATTAGCGGCTAGACCTTTTTCAGACGCTAAAACTTCAATAAAATTTTCAAGTATGAGGATATCTTTCACTCTTATTAAATTAAATTATTTGCAAAATATTCAAATAAAAATTCATTCGTATATATTGGGTTAATTGTTTCTAGAGTTTGAATAATTGAGAATAATGCGTAAACGTCCTTTGAATGCTCATTATTATTACCATATATAATACTTAATAATAAAATTGCTTCGCCAACACTTATATCCTTAATTCGATTCAGATATTCTACGAATTTTATATTTATTGTAATTCCAGAAGTTCTATTCATATCATTTGGTGATTTCCAAAATTCTAAAAATTTATTTTCTTGTCTCATTGAGAAAAATTTAGCAATAAGATTTTTATCTAAAACACTTAATCCGTCTAAACTTAAATAAGTTTCTGCATTATTTAGAACACTCGAAGTCACCTCTTCGTTAGAATTCTTTAAAAATAGATAGAATTTTATTTTTTTTATTATTTCTTTCGACTCTTTATCAAATGTAAGGATATCTAGCCACTCTTCACATTTTCCTAAGTCGTTATTAATCAACAAAATAATACAGATTGGCAATACTTCATTCCTATTAATCTGCTTAGGAGTAATAATTTTGGCTTTATCATACACTAAACTTGCGCTGTTTAAGAGCAGATCTTGTGAGCCCATTTCATTAACATAAATGCTAAGTAGCTTTGGAAGTTTACTTTGATCTGATGTGCTCCTAATTAAATTATAAATTCCAATTCTTTTTTTCATAGAGGATTCCATATTTAAATAATCAACTGATGTATTGAAATTTAATCCAGTAAAATACTGCTTGTATAAATCACCAAGAGACTGGTCATCTAATGCGCTCATAGATAATAAATTTTCCGCTAGCATTACTTTCTTATCCTCTGATTTTATACCTGAATAAATAAAAAATAATTGTAATTCATAAGATGAGTTTTCATCAATCAGCTCAGAAAAATCAACTCCTAGATTTGAGATTAAATTAATTTTCTTAATATCAAGGCGCTCAATCTTTTTTAAATCAATTGGAGTGTTATTTATATATGAATAGAAAATATAGATTAAATCTTTATCGGCTATATTTTCTTCAGCTAGCAGGGAAATCATTAAATCTAGAGCAGGTAGATTATTAGACATAGCTTTACAAAATGAAGCAATTTCTAACTTGAATTTATTATCAGAGATTTGATTCTCTAATTTACAAATTGTTTTATAATCTCCTTTTATTAATTTCGAATTGAAATATTTCATAAGAATATCGTCATTTAATTCATCCTTGGGAATCAAATTAAAGAGAGTCTCAATTTGTTTGAAGTTGGCTGCTTTTTCTAAATAACTGATTTTTAAATCAAAGAAAATTTTTTCATTATTATTTTTCTGTATAGGCGGATTTGAAATAGTAAGTAAAGACTTATTTACTAACTTTTTTAAAAAAGTATTTCTCGTGTCTGATGGCAACTCATTTAGCAAATATTCAATTTGTTTAAAATTGGAATTTTTCCATAAGCTTATGGGAAAGCCACCATTTGACTCATCATAAATTCCAATGCTATCTAGACTTGAAACATTAATACTGCTTTGGTTAATTTCTTTTTTTGAATTATTTGAAATGTTCGTTAAAGATGAATTTGACGAATTTAAATCCTCTTTATTATCTTCATCATTACCTAATAGAGAATTGTTTTCCCATAAATTTAGGGGTTTTTTATCATTTTGATCGGCATAAGTAAGATTAATTGAAAATATTATAATTACCGATACTACTAAAGCGTTAAATATGTATAATGAGGCACTATTTCTAATGAAATTTTTTTTAATATCTTTCATATCGCCCCTTTGTAACAGATTAAACTAACGCTGTGAAATTTTATCACATTTAATATTACAAAAATGTCGAAATTTAGATGAAGAATAGTACACCAAATATTGTTTTATTAGGGCATATGGGCTCAGGCAAGTCAACAATTGGAAAAAGTTTAGCCAAAAAACTATCCATTGGTTTTCTTGATACTGACCAAGAAATTGAAAATTTTATGAATATGAAAATAAGTGATATTTTTGTAAATCACGGTGAGAACAAATTTAGAGAGATTGAAGAAGATGTAATTAGCAAAGTATTTAACACAAATAATAAAAAAGTAATCGCACTTGGCGGCGGTTCATTTGAGAATAAAAATATAAGGAATATAGTTAAAGAAAAAAATATAAGTATATGGCTGAAATGTAATATTAATCTTTTAGTAGAAAGACTAAAAAAAAATAAAAATCGTCCACTACTTATTGGGAAGAATATTAAATCTGAAATAATGAATCTTAATAAAATACGAAAAGCTAATTATGAAAAAGCAGATTTTCATTATGATGTTTCTAAAAAGCAAAAAAGAATTATTATAAAAGATATTATTGAATTTATAAAAAGTAACGTATGAAAAACAAAAAATTAAATATATCAACTGCAAATAAAAATTATCCAATTGTAATTGGGTCAAATATATTTACAAATTTTTATAAAAATATTTCCTCTTATATTAAAAATAATAAAGTTTTTATTATTACTGACAAAAATATAAATGGTCTCTATCAAAAAGATTTAAAGAAAATAAAAAAGAATAAAAATTTAGATTTAGAGATTATTGTAATTGGTATTGGTGAAAAACAAAAAAATATAAGAAATATAAGTTCAATATGTGATATTTTATTGAAAAAAAATATTTCAAGAGATGACACTATTATTGCATTCGGTGGAGGGGTTATCGGAGATATTACTGGTTTTGTGGCTAGTATTATTTTAAGAGGAGTTAACTTTATTCAGATACCAACAACCTTATTAGCGCAGGTAGACTCTTCTGTTGGAGGAAAAACAGGGATTAATTCAGGATATGGTAAAAATTTAATTGGTAGCTTTTACCAGCCATCACTAGTTTTAATTGATATTAATTTTTTAACTAAATTAAATAATAGAGAAATGATTGCAGGCTATGCTGAAATCTTCAAATATGGCTTAATTTTTGATGCTAAATTCCTTAATTGGCTTGTTAAAAATGGAAAAAAAATAATGAATAGAAATAAGGAGTCATTGATTCATGCAATATATCAGAGCTGTAAATGTAAAGCTGAAATCGTAACTCTTGATGAAAAGGAGAGTAGCGTAAGAGCTTTATTAAACTTTGGGCATACCTTTGGCCATGTAATAGAACAATCAAATTCCTATAAAACTAATATAAATCATGGAGAAGCAGTAGCTATGGGGATGGTTATGGCATTAAAACTATCATCATTAATCAATTCAATATCAATGAATGATCTAAATAAAGTAATTAGCCATTTTAAATCACTTAAATTACCCACTCAGATACCTGCTGCTCTTAAAAGAAAACTTTCAGTAAGTAAATTTATTAGAACAATGAAAAACGATAAAAAAGTAAAAAATAATAAAATAAATTTAATTTTGCTTAAAAAAATTGGCAAAGCTTATCAAACCAACAAATTTGATTCTCATTTACTTAAAACTGTTATAAAAGAGTCTATTACTTAACAATGTTTTTTGAATTAATAATACTTTTTTTCTCAATTCTTTTACTTCTCATTCTCTCAGGTTTTTTTTCTGGATCTGAGACTGCTTTGACTGCAAGTACAAGAAGTCGTTTAACCGGCCTTAGTAATAAAGGACATAAGAATGCTAAAACAGCGATTGAGCTATTAAATAAGAAAGAGTCTCTTATTGGAGCAATTCTTTTAGGAAATAATTTAGTTAATATTTTAGCTTCAGCTTTAGCAACAAGTCTTGCAATTAAGATTTTTGGTGACACTGGTGTAGCATATGCTGTAGTCATAATGACGGCATTAATTGTAATATTTGCAGAAATACTTCCAAAAACTTATGCTTTAACTAATTCTGAAAAACTTGCTCTCACTGTTAGTCCTATTTTTAGACCAATTGTCTATCTCTTATGGCCAGTAACTTGGATGATGGAAAAAATAGTTTTCTTCATTTTAAGTATCTTCAATATTAGACTTGAAAAAAATATGAGAGTTCTGTCAGTAGAAGATGAAATTAGAGGTACCCTTGACCTTCATCATAAAGAAGGTAGGCTTTATAAATCTGACAAAGATATGGTTACAGGTGTTCTTGATTTAGCTCAAGTAACTGTAGAAGATGTCATGGTGCACAGAAGTAATATGTTTACAGTCAACATAGATGATGATCCTAAAAAAATTATTAATTCAGTTATCAATAGTTCATTTACCAGAATACCTGTTTGGCAAAATAATGATGAAAATATAATTGGAATTATCCACTCGAAACATTTGCTTAAAATAATGAGTCAAAATAAAGACATAACTCGATCTGATATGATGCATTCTTTAATCAAGCCATTATTCATTCCTGAAACTACAACTTTGAAAGAACAACTGAAGATGCACCTAAATACCAAAAAAAAATTAGCAATTGTTGTTGATGAGTATGGCGTTCTCATGGGAATGATAAGTTTGGAAGATATAATGGAAGAAATAGTAGGCGATATTACAGATGAAATTGATGAAGGTCTTACAAGTGTAATTAAGAATGAAGATGGAACTCTAACTATAAACGGAAGCACAGAAATAAGAGATATTAACAGAATTTATAATTGGAATTTACCTGAAGAAGAAGCAAATACTCTTTCTGGTCTTATAGTTCATGAGTCAAGATCATTTCCATCTGAAGGTCAGGTTTTTAATTATTATGGCTTTATTTTTGAAATACTAGAAGTAAAGAATAATTTGATAAACAAAATCAAAGTTTCATCATTTAACTAATTATACTCTTCTGGAGTATATAATTTTAATCTAATTGAGTGCAAATTATCACGAATTTCACTATGGAGTATCTTATGAATCTTTCGCTCTCTTTCAATTTTGGACATGCTTTCAAAATCTTTTGAAACAATTAATATAGTAATATGTGAGATATCTCCTCTTGCACCATTATCATAATGATTTTTATGCTGGTTTGAAAAATCTATAATCTCTATTAATTTTGTGTTTAGATTTGAATTTATTTTTGAATTAATAGTTTCTTTGATATTCATTTGATATAAATAATTAAAATTAGATTATCATAAGAAAAAAAGAATGAAAGAAAATCAATGTCATATAGATGGTTGTAAAAATGATGCAGAGTATAAGGCGCCATTATCACCTGACAAACTGGATACTTATATTTGGTTTTGTTATGACCACATCAAAGAGTACAATAAAAAGTGGAATTATTTCTCTAATATGTCAGCTGACCAGATTGAGGAATTCATTGAAAACGATGTCATAGGTCATCGTAAAACGAAAAAAATTGGAACATATAGTGCTGATTATGTTGAAAAAGTTGAAAAAATCATGGATTCTTTAAATTCATCTTATTTAGGTGTTGATAAAAATAATCTAAACCCTAATTTGTATAGCTCAAAGTACCTAAATGCTTTAGCAGTACTTGGAATAAACGATAAAAATGCTTCAATTGAGGAGATAAAATCAAGTTTTAAAAAAATAGTAAAAGAACTTCATCCAGATACTGTTGGCAATGATAAGGATAAAACTGAAAAACTTACAAAAGTTCTAGACTCATACAAAACATTAAAGGAATACTATGGACAATTTAAACGACCAATTAATAAATAAACCAGATATTTCAATCTCGGTTAATCAAGCTTTTGGGATAGATACCGACCTTCATGTTGATGGCTTCTCAGAAAAAAGTGAACATGTTCCAGACATAGATAGTAACTATTCTTTTGATAAATCTACAACAATGGCAATCCTTGCAGGTTTTAAATATAACCGTAGAGTAATGATACAAGGTCTTCACGGAACAGGTAAGTCAACTCATATTGAGCAGGTTGCAGCAAGATTAAACTGGCCTTGCATTAGAATAAATTTAGATAGTCATGTTAGTCGAATTGATCTTATTGGAAAAGATGCGATAGTTCTTAAAGATGGAAAGCAGGTAACAGAATTTCAAAATGGAATTCTACCTTGGTCACTTCAAAATCCAACTGCTTTAGTATTTGATGAATATGATGCTGGAAGACCGGATGTAATGTTTGTTATTCAAAGAGTCTTAGAAACAGATGGAAAATTTACTTTACTGGATAAAAATACTGTTATTCGTCCAAACCCTCATTTTAGGTTATTTGCAACCACTAACACAATAGGACTTGGAGATACTACCGGACTTTATCATGGAACTCAGCAAATAAATCAAGGACAGATGGATAGATGGAACATAGTAACGACTCTAAATTATTTAGAGCTTGAAAAAGAGAAAATTATTATTGAAAGTAAAGTTCCAGCTTTTGCTGAAAAAGAAAAATCTGAAGTATTAGATTTGATGATTCGAGTTGCTGACCTAACGAGAAAAGGCTTAGCAAATGGTGATATATCTACTGTAATGAGCCCAAGAACAGTCTTAACCTGGGCTGAAAATGCTGAAATATTTGATTTTGATTATAACTTAAGTTTTAAGCTTACATTTTTAAACAAGTGTGATGAAAGTGAAAGACCAATAATTTCTGAATACTATCAAAGATGCTTTGGAGAGGAAGTTGGAGATACTCAGTCATTAATTAATTTAAAATAGTGAAAGAAGATCTCATCACAGAATTTAAGAAAGCAATCACTTCAACAGTTAAAGCCATTGCTAACAATAAAGATATCGAAGTTGTATTTGATAATAATGCCTTTAAGTCAGAAAACACCATCGTCCTTCCAAAAATAGATAATGAAAGCGATCTAGAATACTTATCTTCAATAAGGGGCAACGCTGATAATCAGGCATTAATGCATCGCTTCCATGACAAAGAAACTTTTGAGTTAATGTCACCTTCAGGCCACAAAAATAAAGAAATTTATGAAGTCCTTGAAAATACACGTATACAAATACTTGGCAGCAAAATTATGCGTGGAGTTAAATCCAACTTATATTCACTATATGAAAAAAAGTGTGATGAAAATAATTTGTTCAAGGCCAATGAACAGTCAGATATTGATGTTCAAAATGCACTTGATTTCTATCTAAGAAAACTTGCCGGACAAAACCTTGCACCGGATTCAAAAAATAAAGCTATTTCCATGTGGCATAAATGGTTTGAAAAAAAGATTGGCAATTCATCAAAAAATTTAATTAATTCTATTGATAATCAAGTTGAATTTGCGAAAGCTGTTAATCAAATTATTGAAGAGTTGAATTATTATGATCAAAAAGATGAAAAAAGTGAATCAAACAATGAGGATGAAAAAAATAACAATATTGATGAACTAGAAAATAATGAAACAAATGAAATGGAAAACCAAACTTCTTTAGAACAAGATGAAACCACGGAAAGTGATCAAGAAGTAAGCCTTGAAGAAACAGAGGTTGCTTTTGATAAAGACGATGATCAAGACTTGTCAGATAGTGATGATGGAAATTCAGAAAATACAACTCCTCAATATAAAAATAGTCTAAGTTATGAAGAAATATTTAATGATTATCAAAAATATTCTGAGGAATTTGATGAAATTATTACTGCTAATATTTTGTGTGAAGATGAAGAATTAAATAGACTAAGAAATTACCTGGATCAGCAACTTAAATCATTTCAGACGATAATCTCAAGATTAGCAAATCGATTGCAAAGAAAGCTGCTTGCTAAGCAAAATAGAAGTTGGAATTTTGATCTTGAAGAGGGTCTCTTAGATACATCAAGATTAACAAGGGTTATAATGGATCCGATGTATTCTCTTTCATTTAAAAAAGAGAAAGATACGGATTTTAAAGATACAGTCGTTTCATTGCTTATTGATAATTCAGGATCTATGAGAGGTAGGCCCATAACTGTTGCTGCAATGAGTGCTGATATTCTAGCAAGAACTCTAGAAAGATGTGGTGTGAAGGTTGAAATTCTTGGTTTCACTACAAAAGCATGGAAAGGTGGAAAAAGTAGAGAGCACTGGATGCAAAATAATAAACCACCTGCACCCGGAAGACTAAATGATTTGAGACATATAATCTACAAAGCAGCTGATGAACCATGGAGAAGAGCAAAAAAAAATTTAGGGCTGATGATGCGTGAAGGGCTTTTAAAAGAAAATATTGATGGTGAGGCACTATTATGGGCCCATAAAAGACTACAATCAAGATACGAAGCAAGAAAAATTTTAATGGTTATTTCTGATGGTGCTCCTGTTGATGATAGTACTCTTTCAGTAAATTCTGGAAATTATTTAGAAAAACACTTAAGAGGTGTGATTAGCTGGATTGAAAGTAAGTCTAATATTCAGTTGTTAGCTGTTGGTATTGGCCATGATGTAACAAGGTATTATAAAAGAGCTGTAACTATTGTTGACGCCGAACAGCTTGCCGATGTTATGACTGAGCAATTAGTTGACTTATTTGAAGAAGATGAAAAAAAACAAAAAAGAACTATGAACTAGATTGATCTGATAGTTTCTTGATAGCTTTCTGATACTTTTTAGCTTTTGGAGAAAGTTCCTTAGACTTGGTTCTTATTAAAAATTCATCAATTCCACCATATTTACTTACAGTTCTTACCGATGAAGCCGCTACACTTAGCTTGAGGTTTTGGTTCAATATCTCACTTTTGAAAGTTACAGATTGAATATTAGGAATAAACTTACGTTTAGTTTTATTGTTAGCTTTACTAACATTATTACCAAATTGTACTTTTTTTCCAGTTAAATCACAGGCTCTTGTCATAGTGAATGTTTGATAATATCTAATGATTATATTGTCAACCTCTATATCTATTTCAAAAACTTTTCCAAAAAATGATCTGAAACGTCATATATGCTAATCTCTCCATCAATTACAGACTTGGTCATATTTATTAATTCAGAGTCTCTATCTACTTCTAAATCAAGTTTAGTCTGTATTTGATTTCTGATTTCTTCTTTTATCCAGTAACTTAACTGATTTTCTCTTCTCTCATGAAAAATTTTATGAGACTTATTGAATTCAATAATATTGTTAATTGTATCAATTACGCTATCCATACCATTTTGTTCAATTGAAGATACAAGCAAGACCTCCTTAGCCGCATGGTTGTCTTTTTTTGAATAAAAGCTTAATGCCGACTTATAATCCGAAGCAGTCTTTGATGCTTGTAACTTCAGATCGCCATCATTCTTATTTACAATAAAAATGTCTGCATACTCAGTTATACCTTTTTTTATTCCTTGTAATTCATCGCCTGAACCAGGTCCTACAATAAGTGTAAATATATCGACTAAGTTTGCCGCCATAGTTTCAGACTGTCCAACACCAACTGTCTCTATGAAAATAAAATCATATCCTGCTGCATCAAGTATAATTGACGCTTCTCGCGTACCATAAGATACCCCACCAAGAGATCCTTTTGATGGCGTAGAACGTATGAAGGTATTCTGACTTTTTGAAATTTCATTCATACGAGTTTTGTCACCAAGTATTGATCCACCTGTTAAGTTAGAAGAGGGATCAATAGCCAATATTGCAAGTTTGTAGTTTTTGTTAACAAGATATGATCCAAAGGACTCAATAAAAGTTGATTTTCCAACTCCTGGTGGCCCAGAAAATCCTACTCGAATAGAATGGCCTGGATGATTAATAAGACTTGAAATAAGTTTCTTACTTTCCTCTTTATCTTTTGGATTAGAGGATTCAACTAATGTTATAGCTTTTGCAATAGAGGCACGGTCATTATCTAAAACCTTTTTTACTAATTCCATTTTTACTGATTATTTTTTTTCGATATTAAATCAATTACTTTTTCTGCTGACTCAATAATGTTTGAACCTGGTCCAAAAATTGCTGAAATATTTTTTTCATATAAAAAATCATAATCTTGTTCTGGAATGATACCACCAACAAAAACAATAATTTTATTTTCAGGATCTAGTTCTTTCAATGAATTCATTAATTCAGGCACTAAAGTTTTATGTCCGGCTGCTAATGTTGAAACTCCAATTGCATGCACATCGTTTTCGACAGCGTCTTTAGCAACATCTTTTGGAGATTGAAATAAAGGTCCCATGTCGATATCAAATCCAATATCTGCAAAAGAAGTGGCAACAATTTTAGCTCCTCTATCATGTCCATCTTGACCCATTTTAACTACAAGAACCCTTGGTCTTCTTCCGAATGATTTCTCAAAATTTTCAATTTTTTCAGTTACATGCATAAATTCCTCATTTCCTTCAAAATATTTTCCATATACTCCTGAAACACCAACAGAGGTTGCATAGTGGCGTCCAAAAACATTCTCCAATGCCTTTGAAACCTCACCAACCGTAGCCCTATTCTTGATTGCTTTAACTGCTGAATAAAGAAGATTCTTTCCGTTCTTAGCATCTTCCGTCAGTTCTTTTAATGATTTTTCAAGTTTTTCATTGTCTCTAGATTTCTTAAGTTTATTTATTTTTTTTATCTGATCTTCACGTACTTTTTCGTTATCTATGACCAATACATCTATTTTAGGCTCTTTAGGGTTTTGAAATTTATTTACTCCTACTACTACTCTGTCGCCAGAATCAATTTTTGCTTGCTTCTTAGTTGCGGACTCCTCAATTTTCAATTTTGGGACGCCTGCATTGACTGCCTTAGTCATACCTCCAAGTTCTTCTACTTCTTGAATTATATTCCATGCTTTTGCAGCTACTTCATCAGTAAGATTTTCAATAAAGTATGATCCTGCAAGGGGGTCTACAGTATTTGTAACACCTGTTTCATTTTGTAAGATCAGCTGAGTGTTTCTTGCAATTCTAGCAGAAAATTCTGTTGGCAAAGCTATTGCCTCGTCAAATGAATTTGTATGAAGGCTTTGAGTGCCTCCAAGAACAGCTGACAATGCTTCATAGGATGTACGTACAACATTGTTATACGGATCTTTTTCCGTTAGAGATACGCCTGAAGTTTGACAATGCGTTCTAAGTGTCAGAGACTTTTCATTTTTAGCGCCAAAATCTTTCATAATTTTATACCAAAGAGTCCTTGCCGCTCTTAATTTTGCAATTTCCATAAAAAAATCAGTACCAATTGCAAAGAAAAAAGAAAGTCTTGGTGCAAAATCATCAATATCTAGGCCTTTAGATAATGCTGCCCTAACGTATTCTATTCCATCGGCAAGTGTGTATGCAAGTTCAAGAACATTATCTGCACCGGCTTCCTGCATATGGTAACCAGAAATTGAAATAGAATTAAATTTAGGCATTTCTTTTGAAGTATATTCGATAATGTCTGCGACTATTCTCATTGAAGGCTCAGGAGGATAGATATAAGTATTTCTAACCATAAATTCTTTTAAAATGTCATTTTGAATTGTTCCGGATAAATTTTTAGCTGAAACACCTTGTTCTTCACCAGCGACAATGAATGATGCAAGTATTGGTAAAACTGCTCCATTCATAGTCATTGAAACTGACATTTGATCAAGTGGAATACCATCAAATAAAATTTTCATATCTTCAACGGAGTCTATTGCAACACCTGCTTTGCCTACATCACCCATGACCATTTCATCATCAGAGTCATAACCTCTGTGAGTTGGTAAATCAAAAGCAACTGAGAGACCCTTCTGCCCCGCTTCTAAATTTTTACGATAAAAATTATTGGATTCTTCGGCAGTAGAAAATCCGGCATACTGCCTGATAGTCCATGGTCTATTAACATACATTGATGCCTTAGGTCCTCTAGTATAGGGGCCATAGCCAGGTAAAGATCCTACTTCAACAAATTTCAAGTTCTTGATGTCATCTTCAATATATAAAGGCTTAATATTAATATCTTCGTCAGTACTAATTATAAATTCATCAGCATTTGAAACCTTAGTTTCAGTCTCAAATTTCTTTTTCCAGCCAGATATCTTATTATTTTTATTACTTTTTTTATCCATTAAAGTGACTTTTCAATTAATTATTAGATGTTATATATAACCTATTAAAAATAATAAAATATTAGAATATTCTAAGAACATCAGATGTTAGTGATTCGGACTTATTCTCTACACCTTTTGTTCTAAAACCAATACAACATATTGTACTCAATTTATAATAAGCAACAATAAATTTATGTTCGAAAAATTAAAATCAGCGTTTAGCACAAAAGTAGAGTCGGAGAAGTCATCATTCGATACCCTAAAGATTTCAATATCTGCACTTTTAATTCAAACGGCTGTTTATGATGGAGTTTTTGATGATATTGAAAGAGATAAAATTAAGTCACTTTTAAAAAAATATTTCAATCTGACAGATGAAAAGCTTGAAGAATTATTTTTACTTTCCTTAAAGATAAATGATGACTCAAATGATATTCAACAATTCACAAGAAAACTAAACGAAAATTTAGATTATAATGAAAAATTAGAAATTATTGAGATGATGTGGAAAATTATAATTGTAGATGGACGTATTGATGATTATGAAAACAGTTTAATTAGAAAAATATCTGGACTTTTATATGTTAAAGACTCAGACGTAGGGGATATCAAAAATAAAACCTAATGACATATCTTGTTAATGAAAATTGTATTAAGTGTAAACTCACAGACTGTGTTGAAGTTTGTCCAGTAGACTGTTTTTATGAAGGCAATAATATGTTGGTCATTAACCCCGATGAATGTATCGATTGTGGAGTATGTGAACCTGAATGTCCTGTGGACGCTATTATTTCTGATACTGAAGATGAAGATGGTAGATGGACAGAAATCAATAAAAAATATTCTGCAGAATGGCCAAATATAAATGAAAAAAAAGATCCCTTACCAGACTCGGATAAGTATGAAAATATAAAAGACAAATTTAATAAATATTTTAGTGAAAATTTATAAAAATAAAGGAAATTGTTATGAAAAAAAAATCAATAAAGAAGAAATCTACACCAGTTAAGAAAAAAATAGCAACTAAGAAAAAGGCTGTTCCAAAAAAGAAAAAAGAAATTATTAAAAAAAAGAAAAAAGTAGCGGTTAAAAAAGAACCTACTGTTGTCAAAAAAAAGAAAGAAATTAAAAAAAATAAGAGTACTAAAGAAAATACATCTTTAAAGAAAAAAGTTTCGAAGCAACCTAAGAATGCGAAACTTCCTATAGCATCAAAGCCGTCAGAAAAAAAAGTTAATAACCGCTTAATCAACCCGGCTCATTATCAAGCTAAGAAAGTAAAAAAAGTTCTAGAGATAAAAGCAATTAAGGAAAAAAAAGTAAAAAAAATATTTAACACAAAAGATTTTGTTGTTTACCCAACTCATGGTGTTGGATGTGTTATTGATATAGAAAAAAGGGAAGTTGTAGGTCAAAATCTTGAAATGTATGTAATTGAATTTGTCAGAGACAAGCTGGTACTTCGTGTTCCAGTTGAAAAAGCTAAAGCCCTAAATCTTCGTAAGGTATCTAAGCCATCCAAAATTCAATCAGTCATGAAAATACTTGCACAAAAAGCTAGAATTAAAAGAACAATGTGGAGCCGAAGAGCACAAGAGTATGATCAAAAAATAAACTCTGGTGATATTGAACAAATTGCAGAGGTTGTTAGAGATTTGAATAGAGCAAATAATCAGATCGAACAATCTTATAGTGAGAGACAACTATTTGAACTAGCATACGATCGATTCTTAAGAGAAGTTATGGCGGGTCTAAATATACCTGAAGAGAATGCTATAAAAAAAGTAGATAAGGTACTTGGCCGAGATAAGATAAAAAAAGCGCCCTTAGCTATTTAACTAAGGACGCAAAAAAAAAGCATTAATAATATTAATGCTTACTATCTTTTTTTTCTTTTAGCGGCTTTTTTCTTTTTCTTAGGAGCTGCCTTTTTTCTTTTAGGAGCTGCCTTTTTTTTCTTAGCGGCTTTTTTCTTTTTCTTAGGAGCTGCTTTTCTTTTAGCTTTTCTCCTAGGAGCTGCTTTCTTCTTAGCGGCTTTTTTCTTTTTCTTAGGAGCTGCTTTTCTTTTTTTAGGCGCAGCTTTTTTCTTTGCTTTTTTCTTTGCTTTAGCAAAGATTATTTTTAGTTCCTCCATATTTTTCTCCCCGCATTTGCGTTTAGTTAGAGGTTAGTAGATAGAATCAAATTGATTCGTTCTTATACAATTTTTAACTTTTTATTAAAAACTGTCAATTTTTGGCAAATTTTCAAAATAAAATTAAAAAAATGAAAATTTTTTAAATTATAATTAAATATTAGTTTATTTTGTTAACTTGTTATGTTTATTAGTTTTTTTTTTAAAAAAAAATAATGCTTCTTTTTATTTTTTTTAATAATTAAAAAAATTAATTAATTTTTTTTTTAATGCAAAATTATTTTTTTTGCGCTCGTAGCTCAGTTGGATAGAGCACAGGATTCCTAATCCTGGGGTCGGATGTTCGAATCATCTCGAGCGCACCATAATTTATGCAACATGATCACCATTTTTTGCATCACTTCTTGCAGATATAAGCTTAACTTCATTTGCCTCATCGATAGAACCTAAAATTAAAACCTCAGAAATAACTCCAGCAATATTTTTCTTTTCAAAGTTACAAACAGCTATAATTTTTTTATTTATAAGTTCTTTCTCTGAGTAATTTGTTATTTGTGCAGAACTCTGTTTAATGCCTATTTCTGATCCAAAATCTATTTTTAGAACATATGCAGGTTTTCTAGCTTTTTGATTAATTGAAACTTCAAGTATTGTTCCAACTCTCATATCTATTTTAAGAAAATCATCAAACTTGATTATACTTTTTGTCATTTTAATTTCTTGTAGAGCATTAATGCTCTATCTCTTGCTTCACTATGATCTATCATAGGGCATGGATATGTTTTTCCCAGTTCAATATTATATTTTTTAAGATCTAATGCGCTTAACTTCCATGGAGAATGAATAAATTTGGAGGGTAAATCTCTCAGCTCAGGAACCCACTTTTTAATATAAATTCCATCTTTATCGAATCTATCACTTTGAAGAGATGGATTAAAAATTCTAAAATATGGTGCAGCATCTGTACCACTGCCAGCAACCCATTGCCATCCTGCAGAATTATTGGCAATATCATGATCAAATAAAGTTTCTTCAAACCATTTTTTGCCTAATCTCCAATCGATAAGTAAATCCTTTACTAAAAATGATGCAGTTATCATTCTTACTCTGTTGTGCATGTAGCCTGTTTGATATAGTTCTCTCATACCAGCATCAACAATTGGGAAACCAGTTTGACCATGTTTCCATAGATTAAAATTCTTATTGTTGGAGTCCCATTTAAACTCGTCAAACTTTTTATTAAAATTTTTAGATGGCAGTTTTGGAAAGTTATATAAAATATTGTAAGAGAATTCTCTCCAACCAATTTGTGACGTAAATTTATTATAATCATCCTTGACTATTTTTTTTCTATTTTTAATCAAATGAAACATTACTTCATTTACCGATAGTTCCCCACGAGCAAAATACATTGAAAATTTTGATGTAGCATCTTTATTGGGAAAATCTCTATTTACAGAGTAGTTTTTAATTAATCTTCCAAGTTCCTTGAGTTTTAACCGTGCTGCATTTTCTCCAGGAGTAAAGTAATTAAATAGCTTATTAGCCCATGCTGGATTATTTATCACTAAATCTCGATGATTATTTAGTGAATTATCTTTAAAGCTATGAATTTCTTTTGGTGGCTTTAAAGGTTTACGAATAGAAAGTTTTGTTAAACAGTTTTTCCAAAATGGTGTGTAGACCTTCAAATATGATCCTGAGTTATTTTTTATACTTGTTGGATCCAATATATGAGTAGATTTAACTTTATCAAAATAATGTTTAAGTTTTTAAATTGTGCTAAACATTTAGTAAGTTTAGATCTATGACAAAAAATATATTCATATCGTGTGACCATGGTGGCTTTTACTTAAAAGAACAAAAAATTAAAAATTTTTTAAAAAAATAATTTAAAATAACTGAT
>JAYNZW010000004.1:31151-106706 GCA_038103905.1 Candidatus Pelagibacteraceae bacterium
AAGTTTTGTTAAACAGTTTTTCCAAAATGGTGCGTAGACCTTAAAATATGATCCTGAATTATTTTTTATACTTTCTGGATCAAATAAAAGATTAGAATTAAATATGTTAAAATTAATTTGACCTGCAAAATGATTCTTTATTAAATTATCTTTCTTTTTTATTACAGGATCAAAAATTTCATTAATATATACTTCAGTAATACCAAATTTTTTATGTAATTCACTTAATTGCTTTTTTGGATCACAATCATAATATTGTATATCTATGCCATAATTTTTTTTGTATTTCTCACTGATTTCAATAAAACTATTAATGTTCCAAATTCCTTCAGCTGAGTTTCTTTTTTTTTCTAAGTAATCAGAAAAATAAACCAAAATAACCTTCTTTTTATCCTTAACTGCCTCTGTTAAAGCGATATTATCGTAAAACCTTAAATCTTCTCTTAACCAGTAAATGACAGGCTTTAAACCATTAATCATATTTATTTGAATCTATTATATTTTTTTACTTTATTTTAATTACCTATGTCACATTGGCAATTTTTAAAGTCGGATTTTGTTTCTTTTCGATGGAATATTTTAAACTTATCTGTAGTAATTCGCACATGACTAATTTTGATGATTTAAACGATACAAAAAGTTTTATTAAGCAAGCTATGTCTATCCCTCTTTTAGAGGAGCAGGACGAGAAGTCTCTTGCAAAAAAATGGCTAACAAAAAGAGATGAGAAAGCACTGCATAAGCTAACTCAGTCTCACATAAGGTTAGTAATAGCTTTTGCTATGAAATATAAAAATTACGGACTTAATATCAGTGATTTAATCCAGGAAGGCAATATTGGCCTTATGAAGGCTGCTGAAAGATTTGAAATTTCTAAAGATGTTAGATTTTCGACTTATGCTGGTTGGTGGATCAGAGCTGCAATTCAAGATTTTGTGCTTAAAAACTGGTCTCTTGTTCGAATTGCATCAACATCAAAACAAAAGAGCTTATTTTTTAACCTAAGAAAACTAAAGCAGAAAATAAAAAGCACAGAAAATGGAACCATTGATTATCAAACAGCCCATGGACTTGCGCAGAGCCTAGATATTTCTACATCTGATGTAATAAAGATGGATAACCGATTATCTCAAAATGATAGTTCGCTCAATCATAAAATAAGTGATGATGGTGAAGATGAGTTTTTAAGTTTGATTGAAGATGAGGATGCAAGACCTGATGAAAAAATCTTTAACAAAGATGAAGTTAATTTTAAAAAAAAATTAATTAATCATGCTCTTGAAATTCTTGATGATCGTGAAATTCAGATTATCAAAAATAGACACCTAGAAGAAGACACCCAAACTTTAGAAACTCTTGGTATAAAACTAAATATCTCAAAGGAAAGAGTTAGACAAATTGAAAAGAGTGCTATGATGAAAATGAAATCCTATATATCAAATAATACTGAAATTGATCTCTTTTCTTAATTCACCAATTCACTTACATAATCGGCAATAACGAGTGATGATGTTAGTCCTGGCGACTCCATTCCAAATAGATTTACTAAATTTAAGATCCCATGTTCATTTACAGAGTCGATTCTAAAATCACTTTTTCCCTCTCCTTTGTTCTTAAGTTTAGGTCTTATTCCTGAGTATCCTGGCTTTAACAATGAACGATCAAAAGATGGAATATATTTTACAATATCATTGTAAAACATTTCTTCTCTATCTACATCAACATTATAATTGATATCCTCTGTCCATTCTACATCGGGCCCAAATCTTACAGTCATACTCATATCCAAACCTAAATGTAAACCAAGGCTTGCCTCATTTGGAACTGGATAGATTAGGTGCTTTATTCCAAGATTTTTACTTGTTTCGAAATAATTACCTTTAGCAAAATATGTTTTAGGAATATTTGACTTTTCTAAAAATAAGAAATTATTTGCAACTGTTTCAGCATATATTCCTGTTGCATTAATTAAAATACGCGAATTAATCTCAATTTTTTCATTATTTTGAGTAACTATTATTTTAAATAAGTCATTAGCTAGATCAGCCTGCTCAAAATGAGTATTATAAGTTACCATTCCTCCCTTATCTTCAACATCTCCTAAATAAGATCTCATTAATGCTGATGTATCTACGATGCCAGAAGAGGATACGTACAGCCCTTCAATACATTTAATTAGGGGCTCCCTTTTTGAAATATTATCACCTGAAACTTTTTCAATGTTGATTACTCCTGCATCTTTTGCCTGACTATAGATATTTTCGAGTTTCTGAATTTCATTATTAGATGTAGCTACAATAAATTTTCCAGTATTGATATGAGGAATTGATCTTGAATTGCAATAATCATACATCCTGTGATTTCCCTCAGGACAAAATTTAGCTTTTAATGAATTTTTGTCATAGTATACACCTGCATGAATTACACCACTGTTCCTTGAACTTGTAACAGCCCCTATTTGACCTTGTTCCTCTACAATTAGAACTTCTTTTCCTTCCAGAGCTAGTTTTCTTGAAATAGCAAGTCCAATCACTCCGGCTCCTAGAATCACTGCATCATAGATAATATTAGTCATTTATTTTTTTTATCATTAACGAAACTTCTTTTGTGTTATTCTCAGTAAACTGGATACCAACATTTTTATACTCCATTTTTTGATGGAAGTTTTGTGAAACTTTATTTAATGGCTTTATATTATATTCGCACGCAATAATTTTAATATCTTTTGGAAGAGATTGTTCAAGATCAGAGTATAACAATGTACCTATGCCCAAACTTTTATATTCTTCTTTAACAGCGATTCGATCAATATATGCAAAATTATTAAACCTTTTTGAAAACCAACTATAATTAAGACTTTTGTATGGAATATTCATTGGTAAAACTAACAAAAAACCAGCTAAATTTTTTTCTATTGTGACTTTCTTAAAATAGATCGAATTTTCATAAAACCAAATAAATTCTTTTTTAGAAACTGTATTTACGGCTGGAATAGCTTCTTCATTAATTTTGTTTATTAATGTCAGCTCATCTCGATCAACAAAACTTATTTGCATCATGTTGTCACTCTGTAAGAGTCTCTGAATAATTGAGGCATTTTTTTTGGTTTAAAACTATCGAGACTTATACATACATAATTTACATATGATCGAAAAATAATTTTATTATCATGTATTCTTATAATTTGAAAAAATCTACTGAGCCTTAGCTTAGAGTCTGTCTCAGTTATCCAAGTAGATATTGCAATCCGGTCGTCTTTGAATAATGATCCAACATATTCGATATTATTTTTAACAACTACACATGCACATTTTAATTTTTTGTAAATCTCTGGTGTAACTCCTAATGATTTTGAATGATCCCAACTAACTAACTCACACCAATCTAAATATACTTTGTTATTAACATGCCCCAGTATATCAATTTGATTTTTATTAACTTGAAATTCTAAAAAATGAGGATTCCTGTAATCCCAGTTTAATTCTTGTATTTCATTCATTTTCTTACACTTTGTGGAAGATTAAAAGCAACAGTTTCTTTTTCTAATTCAAATTCTTTTACTTCAATTTCATATTTAGATTTAAATTTTTCAATTATGCCTATAACTAGACTCTCAGGAACTGATGCTCCTGATGAGATACCAATAATATTTGCGTCGTTATATAATTCTAAATCTAAATCATCTTTACTATCTAACAATATTGAATCTGCACAACCTGCATTTATAGCAACTTCAACTAAGCGATTAGAATTTGATGAATTTTTTGATCCGACAACAATAAATTTATCACAACCATTTGCAAATTTCTTAATTGAATTTTGTCTATTTGTTGTTGCGTAACATATGTCCTCTTTAGGAGAAGACTTTATATTTGGAAACTTATGTTTTAAAGCATTTATTATTTCTTTTGTATCATCAACAGACAATGTAGTTTGTGTGATGTATGCAACTTTATCTGATTTCAAATCAAGAGATGAAATATCACTTTTATCTTCTACTAAATCTATATTTGTCGACTCAATCTGACCCAATGTACCTTCAACCTCAGGATGATTACGATGACCAATTAATATTATATGGAATCCAAGCTTTTCAAATTTTTTAGCCTGAACATGAACTTTTGTAACTAATGGACAAGTTGCGTCAACAATATTTGTTTTTCTTTCCTTTGCTTGATTAACAATAATCCTTGATACTCCATGAGCCGAAAAAACCAATGGTGCTCCTATTGGTACATCATTGATTTGCTCAATGAAAATAGCTCCTTTTTCTTTTAACTCGTCTATAACAAATTTATTGTGTACAATTTCATGTTTAACATAAACAGGCCTGCCATATTTCTCCAGAGCAATATTTACAACATCAATTGCCCTAGTAACACCAGCACAAAATCCTCTGGGAGATATAAGATGAATTTGTTTTTTCAAAATATATAGATTTAAAAAATTATAGTTTTACTTCTTTGTTTGAAATTTTCTGAAAGCTATTCTGATCTAAGTCCATATAGTTATTTTGATCTAAAGAAGCAAAGTACATTTTATCTTTTACAACAGAAGGGTCAAATCCATCCTTAACCAGATCGGTTTTTTTATATTTAAATGTACCAGTAATTTCAATTTCTTCTGAAATTCTAATAAATACAGGTATTGAATATTTAGGAAGTTGTTCTGCAAGATGTTCATACAAACCGCCGATGGAAAAATCATCTCCAGTTACAATTGACGCCATACCTGCTCTACCGTCTTCCCCTGGCACCAAAACACCATAAACGTTTGCTTCTTTAACGCCTTTATAGGTTGAAATAGCCTCACTTACTTCACTTGTAGCCACATTTTCAGATTTCCACCTGAAAGTATCTCCGATTCTATCAACAAAATAGAAATATCCGTCTTTATCACGCTTCAGTAAATCTCCAGAGGAGAACCAGCGATCACCCTTCTCAAAAACATTTTCCAAAATTTTCTTTTTTGTTGCTTCTTTATCAGTATACCCCTCGAACTTTCCAGTAAACTTATCTTCATTTGGAATAAAGCCTATTACCTCGCCGGCTTCATCATCTGCACACTCAATACAAAAACCATCGTCTCCTCTAATAACTTTCTCATTTACAACATCAAACTTTACAATCTTTGTTGGCAGTGCTTTCTTTACATATGGGGGAATCCTTCCAATTGATCCAAATCGACTATCAACATTTGTAAGTGAAACGTTGCCCTCAGATGCGCCATAAAATTCAATAATATTATTTATACCAAACCTATCTTGTACTACTTTCCATACATCTGGTCTCAAGCCATTTCCATACATACCTCTTATCTTATGCTGAGTTTCATATGGGTTTTTATCAACTGAAATTAAATATCTAAATAATTCACCGATATAAGTAATAATTGTAACATCATGTTTAACGCAATCTTCCCAAAATTTTGCAACTGATAATTTTTTCCTCAAAACTACTGTGCCACCAGTGAACAAGGTCGAGCCCAAACCAACCACTCCTCCTGTTGCATGGTATAAAGGTAATACAAGATAGGTTTTATCCGTCGAATTCATATTTAATCCATAGGTTTGCAGTCCAGAAGCTACTGCAAATTTTTGATGACTAAAATTTGACGCTTTAGGTAATCCAGTTGTTCCACTGGTATAAATATAAAATAGATTTTGACTATTAGACAATTGACTTCTAACTAATGATTTTTCAGGTCGACTACTATTTTGACTTGATTCATTATTAATATTTTCAAATCCCTGAACTATATCCCCACTTATATAAACTGAAATCTCATCATCAATTAAATCTTGAGCTGAAGAATAATTATCAACTAATTCAGAACTAAGAATTAAGCTCTTACTTTTTGATGTTTGAATACAGTGTGCTAATGATTTGCTTTTAATATTATTATTTAAACAAGCGATGGTAATCCCTAACTTTGCTAAACCTAGCCAAATAAAAATAAACTCTGGCCTATTCTCCATAAGAAGAGCTACAACGTCTCCAGTTTTATATCCTTTTTGGATGGCCCAATTTGCAATCTTATTTGCTTCATTGTCCAGGTCCAAATAAGTATAAGACTTATCTTCAAACTCAATGGCAATATTATCTGGGAATTTGTCAACTGACTCTTCAATTAAGTCGGGTACCGTTAGTGATTTATTTTTATCAAATTTCTTTGAACGAGCTATGAGTCTAACAAAGAATTTTATGTACTTATATTCCCTTGCGATTGTCTTGAACATTTATATACCTTTACAAGCCTAATTTTGTCAAAAAATCATTAATTTCATTAATTTTTTGACCTACCTTAAATTTTTGTTTTCCTATTTTTGCAACTGGCCTTATACCAAATATACTATTGGTAATAAAGATTTCATTACAATTTTTGAGATTATTTAATGTTATACTCTTTACTGCAACCTTTTTTTTTGAAATAAGAATTTCTCTAATCGTGCCGTTAAGAACTCCATCTTTTAAGGGGGGTGTATATATCTTACCACGTTCTAAATAAAATAGATTTGATGTAGAAGCGCAGCAGGCCTTCTTTTTAGAGTTTAAAAATAATACATCATCATACCCATTATTTTTAGCTTCATTTTTAGCAAGGATATTATCTAAGTAATTTATTGTTTTATGTTGTGATGTTATAGAAGTTTCATTTCTTAAAATTTTTGAAACATATAATTTAACAGGTAACATTTTAAAATCTGATACTATTTTGTTAACTGTGATTAGAAATGCTGGTTCTGTATTAGGAGAGATATCAACACCTCTTTCAGAGTTTCCTCTAGTGATTGTAATTCTTATAGAAACTCTATCACCAATAAATTTATTTTTTTTAATAACTCTGATTATTTTATTCTCAAGGCTTTTCTTATTTTCATTAAATTTAATTGATATCTTTTTTAAAGAATTTTTTAATCTTAAAAAATGAAGATTAAATAATATCAGCTTATTTCGATTATAGAGTATAGTTTCAAATACACCGTCACCAAGTAATAATCCTCTATCTTTTATGCTGAAATTAACTTTTCTTTCATCAATAAATTTTCCATTGTAGTAAACAATCATAATTTATTTATTTTTTGAGTAATTGATTTTTGTTTTATACTTTTTTTTGGAAATAAATTACTCACTTTACTTAATAATTCTGAATATTCTTTTGAAGGTACAGAATCTGCAACAATGCCACCTCCAGAATTTAAGACAGCTTGCTTTTGATTAATTGTCATTGTTCTTATTGGAATATTGAAATCACTAAAACCAGAAAAAGATATATAGCCAATAACTCCACAATAAACTCCTCTGTTACTTTTTTCTAATTCTGAAATTATTTCCATAGCTCTAACTTTTGGCGCTCCTGTAATAGATCCTCCAGGTAAAGTTGCTTTTAATAAATCAATTACATCTTTATCATTTGATAGAGTCCCCTTAATTGAAGATACTAGATGATGAACATTTTGATAACTTTCTAGTTCAGCTAATTTATTAACTTTTACTGAACCAAATTTGCAAACTCTCGAAATGTCGTTCCTTAAAACGTCAACTATCATCAAGTTTTCTGCCAAATCTTTTGAGCTGTTAAGTAATTTATTTTTCAATTGTAAATCTTTTTTTATATTCTCATGCCTTTTAATGGTTCCTTTAATTGGCGAAGTTAAAACAACATTTTTATCTAATTTTAAAAAACGCTCTGGAGAGTATGAAAAAATAAATTGAGAATTATTTTTTAAGTAGACTGAAAAAGGAGTATTGGTTCTATTTCTATATAATAAATATGTATCGATTGATGAAAAATTTTTTGGGATAATTGAGGTGAATCTTTGAGTAAAGTTTGCCTGAAAGATATCTCCTGAACGAATATAACTTAATAATTTTTTTACTTTCTTTATATACTGATTTTTATTAATTTCTGATACCCATTTAAATTCTTTAAGGTTTTTTGTTTTTCTCTCGATTCGTGGAATATTGTACAGATTAATTATCTTTTCTCTTCTTATTTTATGAGCAGTGTTATTTTTTTTCTTAAAATAATAGTCTAGATCATAAGAAAAAACATATGACCTCTTAATCTTTAAATCGAAGGCTATAACAATATCAAACATCCCTAAATAAAGATTACTCTCTAATGCAATATCTTTATTTATAGGATCGATCTCTTCAATACTAAGACAATGATCATAAGAAATATACCCTGCTAGCCCACATTGGAAACTTGGATAGCCACTTTTTTTTTGGAAAGATAATTTTTTAAATATTTTTTTTATTTCAATCTCAGTTTTCTTATCAAAGATACTTTTTTTACACCTCTGATTAATTTTATAAGAATGTATTGGATCTAAAGCTATATATGAATATCGATTATTTTTTTGACTCTTACTAGCACTATCAAAAAAGACAAGTTCATTATAGTTTTGAAGTCTTTTAAGAGCTTCTAATGGATCAATATATTTCAACTTTTTTATTTTGATCTTTTTTATAACTTCTGATTTCATACAAATATTTGGTAGGGATATCCGGAGTCGAACCGGAACGCCCGAGGGCACCAGATTTTGAGTCTGGCGCGTCTACCAATTCCGCCATATCCCCATTATTTACACATTTAATAGACTATACTTTCATAAGAAATAAAAGTTTAAAATTATTTCTGTGCTAATATATATATTAAATATTCTTCATTATGTTTAGAAAATTCTATTTTAGCTCAAAAAATTATCTACTTAATAAAACATCTCAATTTACTGAAAGTAAAATAGCATACCCATTTATATTTATATTATGTTTCACTGAGTCAATCATTTTCCCATTCCCTCAAGAAATTTTTATGATACCCATGATGGCCTCAAATAAAGAGAGGATATTTAAAATCGCAGGTTTTGCACTCTTAGGATCATTACTTGGTGCCATAGTTGCCTACCTAATAGGATTATACTTATTTGAGAGCTTAGGCAGATATATATTGGACTTATATAATTTGAATGAATCCTTTCTCAATTTTTCTGATCAGGTTGCGAATTATGGATTCATATATGTTTTTATTGGAGGTTTTACTCCAGTACCATTTAAAATTATAACACTATCAAGTGGCTTTATGGGTATCAATTTTTTAATTTTTATAACGGCTAGTTTGATTTCAAGATCAATACGATTTTTTTTAATTGGATATATAATTTGGAAATACGGAGAAGTTTTTATGCAGACTTTTGAAAAAAGATTAAACACTTACTTAATTATATTCCTTATTCTAACATCATTTGTTATTCTTTTTTTAAATGGATTTAGACTATAAAAATATATTCAAAATTAATTTAATAATATCAGCTTTGGTAATTCTAGCTGTATATATATTGCAATATATTTTTAATTTAGCCCCATGTGAAATGTGTATCAAAGAAAGGTACCCCTATTATATTATAGTGGTATTAAGTTTATTATTTTTTTTAATCAAAAGAAAATCGCTTGATTTCCTGCTTTTAATTTTTACTTCTCTGACAATTTTCATTGGAACCATTTATACAATGAAACATGTAGGAATTGAGAGGAAACTAATTGAAGGACAAACTGCATGTTCTTCAATCTCTGATGTATCAAATACAAATGATTTATTATCAATTATTCAAAATGCACCAATAATTCGATGTGATGAACCGACTTTAATTTTAAATATAATTTCACTTGCAGAATTAAATTTAATTACTATGTCTGTATTATTGATGTTAAATTTAACCTGTATCTACTACAATGCACGCAAAAGATAAAATAATTGAAAGAATTGTAAGAGTTGATCAGGCTGGTGAAATAGGTGCTCAGAAAATATATGACGGTCAAAAAGCGGTTTTCAAACTTCTAAAAAATAATAAAGAATATAAAGTATTCTCAGAAATGGCTGATGAAGAAAAAAAACACTTAGATTTTTTCAATAAAATTGCAAAAGAGAAAAAAATAAGACCTACAAGACTTGCGCCCTTATTTGACATTGGTGCCTTTGCAATGGGAGTTGGAACTGCCCTTTTGGGGCCACGAGCAGCTTACGTATGTACTGAAGCTGTTGAAGAAATCATAGAAGAACACTACAACAAACAAATAGATCAACTAGAAGATATTGATGAGGATCTAAGAAAAAAAATAAAACAATTTAGAGATGATGAAATCAATCATAAAAACACAGGAATAAATGAAGGTAAAAATCATCATCCTTTTTTAAGAAAATTAATTAATAGAACTACTGAAGCAGCGATTTTTTTTGCTGAGCGAAGTTAAAAAAATTATTTTTCGAGTTGGATATCCCAATAAAGAAAATCCATCCAACTTTCATGTAAAAAATTTGGAGGAAATGATCTTCCACATTTGTCTAAATCACTCATAGTTGGAATTTTTGGAAAATTATAGGGTTTCATTCCTGATTTTGATAAACTCTTTCCACCTTTTTTAACATTACATGATGAACAAGCTGTTACTATATTTTGCCAAGTCGTTTCACCGCCACTTGATCTAGGTATTAAATGGTCAAAAGTTAAATCTTTACTTGAACCACAGTACTGACATTGAAATTTATCTCTGAGAAAAACATTAAAGCGAGAGAAGATTGGATTACGATTAGGTTTGATATAATTTTTTAAACTAATGACACTTGGAACATTCATTTCAAAACTTGGACTTCTAATTTGTCGAGAATAGTTAGCAACAATATTTACACGATCTAAAATCACAGCTTTTATGCTATCTTGCCATGACCATAGTGAGAGAGGATAATGCGAAAGGGGTCTAAAGTCAGAATTCAAAACTAAAGCAGGACACTGTTCTAATGGCATAAATGAACTCATACTTAATAATATATGTATCAAGTAAAAAAAATCAAAATTAAATATTTATGAATTACTTATTCTTTTAAAAAATTTGCTGATAAAAACTTAATTGCTATTTCTAATCCATCTTGAGCTATAGAGTGAGGTGTATTCGGAGATATATGTGACTGAACATCAACATTTAAATCCTCTAGTATTTTAGCGGCATTTATAGTGTCACTAAAAGGTACCATTGGGTCTTGATCTCCATGTATCAAATAAATTGGGGGTCTTGATCTAATTTCATCAGCCAGAGTATCCTCTCTGATTAATCTTCCAGAGAAACCAACAATAGAACTCATTTTTAGTTTTCTTCTTAAGCCTACATGAAGAGATATCATAGTACCTTGACTGAAACCTACTAATGATAGGTTTTCATCTGTTAAGTTGAGTTCATTTAATTTATGGTCAATAAATTTATTTAGAGTCTCGCCTGCATCATTTACTTTTTTCCAAATTAATTCAGGATCATTTGAAGTAAAATCAAACCATTGATATCCCATCGGATTCATTGGACATGCTTCAGGCGCATTTGGAGAAATAAAAAAGGCATCTGGCAAAGCCTGCTGAAAATAATTTGCAAGCCCAATGAGATCATTGCCATCAGCGCCGTAACCATGACAAAAAATCACTAATTGCTTTGCTTGGTTGCCACTTAAAGGGTGTACGGAAGGTCCATCAATTAGTGACATTTATAACTCGTTCTCAACTATTGAAACTATGTCACTCATTATATCTGACATTTGATAATTCTTGGGTGTATAGACTGCTTTGACTCCATTTTGTAAAAGTATTTTTTCATCTTCAACTGGAATGATCCCACCAACAATAACTGGGATATTGTCAATTTTATTTTTTTTAAGTTCTTTCATTATTTCTGATACAAGCTGAATATGTGAGCCAGATAATATAGACAAACCTATAATATGAACATCTTCTTCAACTGATGACTTAACAATTTGTTCCGGTGTTAAACGAATACCTTCATAAAGCACATCCATACCACAATCACTTGCACTTACAGCAATCTGCTCAGCACCACTGGAATGACCATCAAGTCCTGGTTTTCCGACTAAAAATTTGATACGGCGGCCTATTTTTTTTGATATATTGTCAACTCGTTTTATGATTTCAGAATAGTCATTAATAGAAACACTTTTAATATTCTGATTAATGCCTGTGGGAGCTCTAAACTCGCCATAAATATCTCTTAGAGTATCAGTCCATTCACCTGTTGTAACACCGACTTTAGCAGCATGAATTGAAGCTTCCATAATATTTTGATCAGACTCGGCTGCTTCTTTTAATTTTGCTAACGCTTCTGTAACAGCATTGTTATCTCTATCTTTTTTCCACTGATTGAGTGATTTTATCTGAAGATCTTCAACTGAAGAGTCAATTGTTTCTATTCCACTATCATTTGCAGTTAATGGTGATGTTTCTGTTTCAGTATACTTATTAACCCCAACTACAACTTGCTTTCCATCGATGATGTTTTGAATTCTCTCTTTGTTTGAATTGACAAGCTGTTGCTTCAAATAACTATTCTCTATACCAACAACAGCTCCTCCAATAGATTGAATATAATCAAATTCTTTTTTTGCCTCGGCTTTCATTTCATTAACTTTTTCATCAATTACTTTTGAGCCATTGAATAAGTCTTCAAATTCTAAAAGATCAGTTTCATATGCAAGTATCTGTTGTAATCTAAGTGACCACTGTTGATCCCAAGGGCGCGGCAACCCTAAGGCTTCATTCCAAGCGGGAAGCTGTACAGCTCGAGCTCTAGCATCTTTTGATAGAACGACAGCCATCATTTCAATCAATATTCTATAAACATTGTTTTCAGGCTGCTGCTCAGTTAAGCCTAAGCTGTTTACCTGAACTCCATATCTAAACCTTCTATTCTTTGGATTTTTTACACCATATCTTTCTTGAGTAATTTCATCCCATAGATCTACAAAAGCTCTCATTTTACACATTTCAGTAATAAATTTGATTCCTGAGTTTACGAAAAAACTTATTCGACCAACTACATTTTCAAATTCTTCAGAACTTAATACGTCAGCTTCTTTAACTCTATCAAGATAAGCAACAGCAGTACTGAGTGCAAAAGCTAATTCTTGCACAGGTTTTGCACCAACTTCCTGTAAATGATATGAACATATGTTTACAGGATTCCACTTGGGTAATTCTTTATAAGTATAGGTAATCATATCAGAAATTAATCGAAGACTAGGAGCTGGTGGAAATACGTGAGTACCTCTGGATAAATATTCTTTTATAATATCATTTTGAGTTGTTCCTTGGAGCTTGTTTCGTTCGATCCCTTGTTCATCTGCTAGAGCTATATAAAGACTCAATAGCCATGCAGCTGTTGCATTGATAGTCATTGATGTATTCATCTGATCAAGAGGAATTTTATTAAATAAAACTCTCATGTCTCCAATATGACTTATTGGAACTCCAACTTTGCCTACTTCACCAGAAGCTAGAATATGATCGCTGTCATACCCAGTCTGAGTAGGAAGATCGAAAGCTATCGACAAGCCTGTTTGACCCTTTGCCAAATTCTTTAAGTAAAGTTCGTTTGACTTTTTGGCAGTAGAATGTCCAGCGTAAGTTCTTATTAACCAAGGTTTATCCATAATTTTCAACAAAAATGCTAATTTTTAATAATTTGTTTTATTTAAAATGTATATACTAATCTCATTAATTTGGCTATAAACCTCGAAAAAGCTACTTATAAAGCTATATAACATCATACTACACAGGAGAAATTATGACGACAGAAGAAAAAGATATCTATGCTATCGGAGAGATACCACCATTAGGATATGTTCCAAAAAAAATGCATGCTTGGGTCATCAGAAAAGATAGGCACGGCAATCCACTTCAATCTTTTGTCGAAGAAGAATTTGATATTCCCGAAATAGGTCCTAGTGAAGTTCTTGTTTTTGTAATGGCTGCCGGTGTTAATTATAACGGTGTTTGGGCTGGACTTGGCAAACCTATATCAGTTCTTGATGTAACAAAAAAAGACTATCACATTGCTGGATCAGATGCTTCTGGAATAGTTTGGAAAGTTGGATCAGACGTTAAAAGATGGAAAGTCGGTGACGAAGTTGTAATTCATGCAATGACATGGGATCATGAAGATGTCGAAGTAAACGGTGGAGAGCCAATGCTATCTGAAACAAATAAAGTTTTTGGTTATGAAACCGCGGATGGTACTTTCGCACAATTTACTTCAGTTCAAGCACATCAATTAATGAAGAAGCCATCTCAGTTAACTTGGGAAGAAAGTGGATGTTATAATTTGACTCTAGTAACAGCCTACAGAATGCTATTCGGTCACTCAGGTAATGAGTTAAAACCAGGTGAGTATGTTTTAGTATGGGGTGCATCGGGTGGATTAGGAAGCTTTGCGGTACAATTAGCAAAAACTGTTGGCGCTAAACCAATTGGTGTCATTTCTGACAACTCTAAAGCTGACTATGTAAAAAAACTTGGCGCAGTTGGGGTTTTGAATAGAAAAGATTTCAATTGTTGGGGTGAACACCCAGATATTGATGATGAAGAAGCTTACAATAATTACATGAAGGAAGTAAGAAAATTTGGAAAAGCACTCTGGGAATTTACCGGTAAAGGTAAAAATGTCGATATGGTTTTTGAACACCCAGGAGAGTCAACTGTTCCAGTCTCTATGTTTGTTGTTAAAAGAGGCGGTATGGTCGTTATCTGTGCTGGGACAACTGGCTACAACCTTACATTAGATGCAAGATACCTATGGATGCACAGTAAAAGACTACAGGGATCACACTTCGGTAATTCTAAACAGGCTAATGCAGCGAATCAGCTAGTAAGTGATGGTGTTATTGATCCATGTGTCTCAGAAGTATTTAGTTGGGACGGTATTCCGAATGCACATGAAAAAATGATGAACAATGAGCATAAAGCTGGAAACATGGCTGTCCTAGTAGGTGCAGCAAAGGAAGGATTAAAATCACTTAATTAATATGGATAATGTAATTGCGAAATGTCAAGAAGCTCAACAAACTGTTGATGCATATTATAATGTTGCAAAAGAACAAGTTAGCAAACTTGTACTTGTTGATGGTAAGATTTCAAAAGATCATTTAAATCAGGAACAGCATGCTGCTCACGGTTTAGCTTGGATTGCAACTTATAAAGAGACGCTTCGTGAGATGCTTAATTGGGCAAAAAACCTTGAGTCCGAAAATAGATTTACAGAATACGAAAAGCTTATTTTGCAAATAATTTTCTCCGAATACTTATGCCAGATTAAAACTGGCATTCCTATGTCACAATTGGAGGCTATACGCCCTCAAGACTTAGGCTTAAAGAACGGTTTATTTAGTGAAATAGATAACAGCAGCTTCAATGATTTAATACTAAATGGAAATGAAACCAAAGATAGGTTAGAGCTCGCTAATATAGTTCGTGAAAGCTTATCAAGTAATAATTTTGGAAGCTTAGGACTTGATGAGACGTCTTCAATGATCAGAGATCAATTTAATAAATTCGTAGAAGAACATGTAACTCCTTATGCTCATGAATGGCACCTTAAGGATGAATTGATCCCAATGTCCGTGATTGAAAAAATGTCCGAATTAGGAATATTTGGTTTAACAATACCTGAAGAATATGGTGGCCTAGGAATGAGTAAGCTCGCAATGTGCATTGTAACTGAAGAGCTTGCAAGAGGTTATATAGGTATAGGCTCACTTGGTACGCGTACTGATATCTCATCTGAATTACTTTTAATTGGTGGAACAGAAGAACAGAAACAAAAATGGCTTCCAAAAATTGCTTCTGGTGAAATTTTGCCCACTGCAGTTTTTACTGAACCAAACACTGGCTCAGATTTAGCTTCGTTAAAAACTAGAGCTACTGCTAATGGTACTCATTATTCGATTACTGGAAACAAAACTTGGATTACTCACGGCGCTAGAAGTGATTTGATGACTCTTCTTGCTAGAACAAATCCAGATGAGAAAGGCTATAAAGGCCTTTCCATGTTCCTTGCTGAAAAAGAAAGAGGTAGTGACGAAAATATGTTTCCTTCAGAGGGAATGTCTGGTGGAGAGATAGAGGTTCTTGGTTATCGTGGAATGAAAGAGTATGAAATAGCATTCGATGATTTCAAAGTTAAAAAAGAAAACCTGTTAGGTGGTGAAGAAGGTAAAGGTTTTAAACAGCTTATGGAAACCTTTGAGTCTGCCAGAATTCAAACGGCCGCTAGAGCTGTTGGAGTTGCTCAATCTTCAATGGAAACTGGTTTGAATTATGCTTTAGATAGAAACCAATTTGGAAAATCTATTTATGAATTCCCAAGAGTTTCATCAAAAATAGTCTCTATGGTTACAGAGATAATGGCTGCTCGTCAGTTAACATATTATTCAGCTCGCGAAAAGGATACTGGCAACAGATGTGATGTTGAAGCAGGTATGGCCAAGCTACTTGGTGCAAGAGTTGCGTGGGCTTGCTCTGATAACTCTCTTCAGATACATGGTGGCAATGGGTTTGCCTTAGAGTACCCTATCAGTAGACTTCTTTGTGATTCAAGAATTTTAAATATCTTTGAAGGCGCAGCAGAGATGCAAGCAGAAGTAATTGCAAGACGACTTCTTACTTCAAACTAATTGATGTCGCCGGTCTTTTATTACATTTTAATTCCTATATCTATTGCTGCTGTAGCTTTTGTTCTAGCAACTGGGATTTACAGCATGATGAAGGGAGGAGAATTTAACAGAAAATACTCAAACAAACTGATGCGACTTAGAATATTATTACAATTTATCGCAATATTGATTATTATGTTGGCAGTTTATTTAGCATCAAGATAACAATAATGGTTAAGCTCAATAAGATTTATACTAAAACAGGAGATAAAGGTAAAACGAGCCTAGCTACTGGTAAAAGAGTTTCTAAGGATCATATTAGAATTAAATCATATGGATCAGTTGATGAACTAAATTCCATTTTAGGTATCGTCAGACATGCTATTTCTAAAAAAAATGTCAAAGTTATTTCAGAAATACAAAATGATTTATTTGACCTTGGTGCTGACTTAGCAACACCAATTGTATCGAAGCCAAAATTTAAACCTCTCAGAATAACTGAAAAACAAGTACTAAGAATTGAGAAAAAAATAGATGAATATAACAAGAAGCTAAATCCTTTATCTTCATTCATCTTGCCTGGAGGATCTATGAGTGCGTCATATTTACACAATGCAAGAACTGTAGCCAGACGGGCCGAAACAAATATGGTTACTTTAAGTTCAAAAGAAAAGGTTAATCCTTTTGCACTTAAATATATAAACAGACTATCAGATTTATTTTTTGTACTTTCAAGAGTTGAAAATAATAATGGTAAAAAAGATATCCTCTGGAAGCCTGGCTTGAATACATAAAATTCATTGATATATTAATAAAAATAGATTATCCGTAATGCTATGAAAATTTTAGTACCTATTAAAAGAGTTATTGATCCCTACGTCAGTATTCGTGTTAAATCTGATAATACTGGGGTTGAAACTGATAATGTTAAAATGTCAATGAACCCTTTCTGCGAAATTGCAGTAGAAGAAGCTATTAGATTAAAAGAATCGGGTAAAGCTGAAGAAATTGTTGTTGTTTCAGTTGGAAATCAATCATGTCAGGAAACAATAAGAACAGCTCTTGCAATGGGCGCTGATCGAGGGATCCATGTTTTAATTGATCAATCTGTTGAACCATTATCAATTGCAAAAATATTATCTAAAATAATCGATGAGGAGAAGCCTGGGTTAGTAATTTCAGGTAAACAAGCAATCGATGGTGATAATAATCAAACTGGTCAAATGCTAGCTGCTTTGACGGATATGCCACAAGGTACCTTTGCATCCAAAATTGAAATTGATGGAGATAAAATTCAAGTCACTCGTGAGATTGATGGAGGTTTACAAACTATCAAACTAAATATGCCAGCAATAATCACAACTGACTTAAGATTAAATGAGCCTCGATATGCATCACTACCTAATATTATGAAGGCAAAAAAGAAACCTATCGATCAAAAAACTCCTGATGATTATGGCGTTGACGTTACACCTAGACTAAAAACACTCAAGGTGATCGAACCTCCAAAAAGACAAGCAGGAATCAAGGTTGAAAATATTTCTGAATTAGTGGAAAAATTAAAAAATGAAGCAGGTGTTATATGACAACATTATTTTTTATTGAACATGCAAATGGCAAAATTAGTGATCAAAGCTTGAAGGCGATTTCTGCAACTAAAGATTTTGGAGAAGACGTTCACGGTATGATAGCTGGAACTAATATTGATTCTGTTGTTGAAGAAGCATCAAAGATATCTGGTGTATCAAAAATTATCCATGTTGATAACGATGAATATAACAATATTCTCGCTGAAAAATTAACATCAATCATTGTTGATATATCTGAAAATTATAACTATTTTTGTGCCGCAGCAACTACGACTGGCAAAAATGTAATGCCAAGAGTAGCTGCAAAACTAGATGTTGCTCAAATTTCAGAAATTATTGGAGTTGAATCTAATGATACATTCATTCGCACAATATATGCAGGAAATGCAATCGCTACTGTTCAAAGTTCTGATGCCAAAAAAGTAGTGACTATTCGTCCAACAGCATATAAGGTAGTAGAAACAAGTGATACAGCTTGTGAAGTCGAAAAAGTGTCTCCTGAAAATATTCCAAATATATCTGAGTATGTAAGTGAAGAATTAACTAAGTCTGATAGACCTGAGTTAACGTCAGCAAAAATAATTATTTCTGGTGGTAGAGGAATGCAAAATGGAGAAAATTTTGAACTATTAGATAAAGTTGCTGCAAAACTAGGTGCTGCTGTTGGAGCCTCTAGAGCCGCAGTTGACGCAGGATTTGTGCCAAATGATTATCAAGTTGGTCAAACAGGAAAGGTTGTTGCCCCAGAGTTATATATTGCTGTTGGAATATCAGGTGCAATTCAACACCTAGCTGGAATGAAAGACTCTAAAGTTATTGTTGCTATAAATAAGGATGAAGAAGCACCTATTTTTGACGTCGCTGACTATGGACTTGTTGCTGACTTATTTCAAGTTCTTCCAGAGCTTGAGGGTGCAATTTAATTAGAAACTTCCTTACGAATTAATTCTATTATTTTTTTATCAGTCCACTCAGTTGGCCCTATTAATCTTGCCACTTCGAGTCCATTTTTATTGATTAATAATGTCACAGGAAGCCCTAAGATTTTAACTTCTCTCGGAATATTATTTTTATCATCAAAATAAGTTTCAATATTATTAATATCAAAATCATCAAAAAAATTTAAAGCCTTCTTCTTTGGACCTCTATCTAAATTTATTGGTAGAACTAGAAATTCATTTTTATCAAAATATGATTGAAGACTATCTAAAGAAGGCATTTCTTCTTTACAAGGCTCACACCACGTCGCCCATAAATTAATCAATAAAACTTTTTCTTGAAAATCATTTAAGGTAAAAATATCACCATTTTCATTTTCAAATTTACTTGAAAACCCAGGTTTTTCAGCAAAAATAAACTCTGAAGCAGCAATTGAGTTAATATTTAAGGGGTTACAAATTACTATTATTGTGGCATATACCAGCAAAATAAAATTACGCAGTAAGTCATTCATAAAGTACATAAAAATTAATAACAACAAAATGTCCAGTAAAAAAAGTAATAAACTCAGAAAAAGATTTAAAAAAGAAGCAAGCGATGCTTTTAAGTCAATAAACTCTTCGATAGAAATAGATAAGTTTTTATATCAAGAGGATATTGAAGGCTCTATTGCGCATGCAAAAATGCTTGCTAGTAAAAAAATTATATCGAATGCAGACTATAGTAAAATTTCAACTGGATTAAAAAAAATATTATCTGAAATAAAATTAGGTAAATTTATTTTTAAAGACGATCATGAAGATATTCATATGAATATTGAAAGCAGACTCGAAGAATTAATTGGAGAAGAGGCTGGAAAATTACATACCGCTAGATCTAGAAATGATCAGGTTGTTACAGATGTAAAATTATGGATAAAAAAGGATATTGATGAAATTCTCAAAAAAATAATAAAACTTCAAAAGATAATTATAAATAAATCTGAAAGTAACATAGATACTTTTCTTCCTGGTATGACACATTTCCAAACTGCTCAACCAGTTTCTTTTGCCCATCACTTGATGGCATATTACGAAATGTTTAAAAGAGATCTTGATAGATTCAAACAAACAAAAGTAAGATTAGATCAAAATCCTCTTGGAGCAGGTGCTCTAGCTGGAACTTCTTTTGGTATAAATAGAATGCAAACTACAAAATTACTTGGATTCAGAGAGCCCACAAGAAATTCCCTTGATACAGTTTCTGATAGAGACTTTATAATGGATTATATATTTTCATCTTCTATGTGCAGTATTCACATGTCTCGGTTATCTGAAGAAATCATTTTATGGTCGTCTGATTTGATAAACTTTATTTCAATAGGTGATAACGTAATGTCAAGTTCATCAATAATGCCTCAGAAAAAAAATCCTGATTCAATGGAGCTTGTAAGAGCAAAAGCGTCGATAATTATAGGTAATTTATCTTCAATACAAAATGTAATGAAAAGTCTACCACTAACTTACTCAAAAGACTTACAAGAAGATAAAAGTCTTTTGAGAAACTCAAGTACAAATTTAAAGCTATCCATTGACTGTATGATTGACGTAGTCAAAAGTTTAAAAACTAATAAAAAAAATATGGAAAATGCTGTAAAATCTGGATTTTCAAATGCTACAGACTTAGCTGATTGGCTAGTTAAAAATATTGATTACTCATTTAGAAAAGCTCATGGACTTGCTTCAAAGATTGTAAATTTTGCAGAAACAAAAGGTGTAAAATTACATGAGTTAAGTTTGTTGGAATATCAAGAATTTGACAAAAATATTAATAAATCAGTATATAATGCAATTAAGTTGCCTTTCTCTGTTGATAATAAAAAGAGCTTTGGAGGAACCTCAAGGTCAGAGGTAAAAAAAATGATCAAGATTGCTAAGAAAGAAGTCTTAAAATGAAAAGAATAATAGTCATTACAATAATGTTATTGCCAATTTTATCGTGTGGAAAAAAAGGATCATTAGAGTATCCATCTGAAGACACTCAAACATCTTTGATCATTATCAAAAATATAAATTATTCTTAGAATTATGAGTAATTTTCAATATCAAGGTGAGAATTTAACTTGTGAAAATCTTGAGATAGATTCTATCACAAGAGACTTAGAGACTCCTTTTTATTGTTATAGTTCAAAAAAAATTAGAGACAATATTAATAAATATAAAAATAACCTTAAAAACAGTAATTCAAAGATTTGTTTTGCTTTAAAGGCTAATTCAAATATTGAATTAATTAAAATAATAGCTCAACAAGGTTTAGGAGCTGACGTTGTATCAATGGGTGAATTTCAAAAAGCTCTCAAAGCTGGTATTTCTGGCAAAGATATTGTTTTTTCAGGCGTTGGTAAAACTCAAAAAGAAATAGAGTTTGCAATTAAAAACCATTGTTTTCAAATTAATGCTGAATCGCTGAGTGAAATTAAAAAAATAAATGAGATTGCTCAGAATTTGAATATCAAACAAAATATAGGTATTCGAATTAATCCAGACGTAAAACCTGAAACTCATTCTAAAATTACTACTGGTTCTATTGAAAATAAATTTGGCATACCCATAAGTGAAGTAAAAAATTTATTCAACCAATCTAATCTTTTTGAAAATTTAAACTTTAATGGTCTTGCATTTCATATAGGTAGTCAAATTATGAAATTGGAACCATTTGAAGAGGCTTGTAAAATTACTAATCAACTAGTCAAAGAAATAGAAAATAATGACTTCAAAATTAAAACAATAGATGTCGGAGGTGGAATTGGAATAGATGATGATGAAGAATTTCAATTTGAAAATTACTTTAATCTCATAGACTTATATTTTGCAAAAAAAGATAGGATGATAATTTTTGAGCCAGGAAGGACCATAATTGGCAATACAGCATTATTAATATCAAAGATTTTATATATAAAAGAAACAGAAGATAAAATATTTGTTGTCATTGATGCTGGTATGAATGATTTTATGAGGCCAGCGTTATATGGTGCTGTGCACGATATACTCCCTATTCTAAAAAGTAGTTCAATTGAAAAAAAAACCATAGAAATTGTAGGCCCCATCTGTGAGACAAGTGACAAATTTTTAACTAGTGATAACTTTCAAAATGTTAACGAGGGAGACTTCATAGCTATATCAAATGCTGGAGCGTATGGGTCATCAATGTCTTCAAACTATAACATAAGGCCAAATATTGCTGAAGTTTTAGTAAATGATAAAAAATTTTCTATAATTCGGAAAAGGCAAAGTTTAGAAGACTTAATCAATCAGTAAAAAAATAATATATTTTTTTTACAAAAGAATCAATCAATTGATTTAGATCTTTGGAAAATTCAACAGTATTTATCTGGATTATGTTTTCTGACATCAAATGTGCCGTGTAGAAAATAACTAAAAAGATTAATAATATAAATGGCATTGGAATAGTTTTTTTCTTTTTGTAAATTACAGGTAAATTTGAGTCGTCATTAATAGTTTCTATTGTTGTTTGATGATTACTATCTTTGATTTGGTCATCAACATTAGGATTATATGACTTATTTTCATGATACCAGACATGGCCGCACCTAAAACACTTTACATGTCTACCATATTTTATTTGATGAATATCAACTAGGTATTTAGCACCACATGAGGAACAGGATAAAATCATTTATTTTTTAAAGATAAATTTTTAATTAAAGAATAGAATAAACAAATAAATATATGATGCTAGACAAAATTAAAAATAAAAGAGTTTTAGTTGTAATCATCTCATTATTTCTATTATTTTTAATCTATTTTTCTTATTATTTATATCAAATCTATACTCCATCAAAGACAAATTTAGATAATAATAATTACGATGCAGCAATTGTTTTAACAGGGGATCAATTCAGGATCCAAAAAGGTATTTCTCTATTAAGAGATAACAAAGTTAATAGACTGCTGATCTCTGGAGTTAATAAACGGATTTCAAAAAAAACAATTATTGCTAAATTCTCTGGCTCTGAAGATTTATTTAATTGCTGCATTGATTTAGAAATGATCTCAACAAATACCTTTGAGAATGCCAAAGAAAGTTACATGTGGACAAGAGGTAACAAGTTAAATTCAATAATAGTAGTCTCATCTTTTTATCATTTACCTAGAGCTAAGTTGGAATTTGGCAGATTTTATAAAGATAAATCACTAATATTTGTTAGTGCAAACGATAATTTAATGAAAACATCGTTAAAAAAATTATTTATTGAATATATTAAGTATATTAGAACAAGTTTAAGTATTTTAATTGGATTATGATTTTTATTCGATCACTTATATCTAATGTCATTTTTTATTTCATCTTAATAATATGTATTATTATAGCCCCAATAACATTTATTCTTCCAAGAATTTTTATATTTAAAATAATTAGTTTTCAATCTTACCATTTAAAAATCAATCTCAAATATTTAGCTAACTTAAATGTTGAATATAGAGGAATTGAAAATATTCCAAAGCAACGAAAATATTTAATTGCTTCAAAACATCAATCCTTGGCGGAAGCATGTTTCATGTTTGATATAATTGATCACCCAAGTGTTATTGCAAAAAAACAGTTATTACTCATTCCAATTGTTGGTCTTGCTTTTAAAAAAGCAAACTTTATTTATGTTAATAGAAATAAAGGGCAAACAAATATCCAGGCAATGGTTGAGAGCGCAAGAAAAAGTATGGAGTTAGATCCAAGACCTTTACTTATTTTTCCTGAAGGAACCAGAACTTATATAGGTGAAAAAAAACCGTATAAATATGGAGTCACTGCACTCTATAGCGGGCTTAACGTTCCTTGTTTACCCGTTGCAATAAATGCAGGTTATTATTGGTCTAGAAGACATTTTTTAAGATACCCTGGAAAGATTATAATTGAATTTCTTAAGCCAATTGAGCCTGGACTAAGTTCAGATGAATTTACAAAAGAAATCTATAATAAAATTGAAGATGCATCTGATTTACTACTTGAAGAAGCAAAAAGAGATTTTCCAAAATGAAGTTAGAGAAAATTTTTAGCTTCCGCATAATTATATCTCTAATTTTAATAATTCTTTTATTATACAGTGGTTATTGGCTGGTTGTTTCAAATATTTTAAAAAAAACTATTTCTAATGAATTAAATAAAAATGACTATATCAATTTTAAAGATTTGAGTATTTCTGGATTCCCAACCCAGATACAAACTAATATCCATAAATTTAAAATTTTAGATTCCATGGGTTCTAATGAGATCTTGGAAAGTGATTTAATCAAAGTATCAATGCACCCATTTGATTCCTCAAAAATCGCCTTAAAATCAGATATTATTAATATTTTAATCAATAATGATGCCTTAACTCTTAATGTAGCCTTAGATAAGAGTTTGTCATTATTGTCGATTGATAACTCTGGTTATATTAATATCAATTTAGCAATTGAAGATATAATTGTCCTGGGAAATGAAATCAACATAGCAAGTCTAGAACAAATACACATTAAATTAAATGAAACTAGTTTCAAAAATTTCAAAATTAATTCAAAAATCAATTTTGCTCGATTAGAAACTTTAGAATCTCAAGATGTAAGTATAAAAATTGATGGTAATTTAAAATTAAATAACAATGCCTTTGATGGCAATTTAAATCTTTCAGTAAAAGAATTAAAATTGAATGAAGAAATTTTTAATATACCTCTAACAATTAAAAAAAATCAGGTGATCTTTCTATTTATGAATGTATTTGACCTAAACAGAATTTTATCTTTTCTTTGATCGACCAAAATCTGGCACAGGAACATCCTGACCAGCATCTATAATTTTATTTCGAATTTTTCTTGTTTTTGAAAATAATTTATAAAGAGTATCTCCGTCCTCCCAACGAATTGCTTTCTGTAACATACTTAAATCCTCTGAAAATCTTGATATAACTTCTAAAAGAGCGTCCTTATTATTAAGTAAAACATCACGCCACATTGTTGGATCTGAAGCAGCAATTCTCGTAAAATCTCTAAATCCACTTGCGCTATATTTTATAACATCACTTTTAGTGACATTTTCAATATCAGCGGCTGTTGATACAATATTATATGCAATCAAATGTGGCAGATGAGAAGTAATTGCCATAGTTTGATCGTGTCTATCTGGTGCCATTATTTCTACATTCGAACCCATCATCTTCCACATCTTTTTTATAATATTTATATTTCTTTTTTTGTTTTCTTTTATAGGTGTAATGATACACCACCTATCAATAAAAAGTTCATAAAACCCAGCATTCGGACCACTTTGTTCGGTTCCAGCTATTGGGTGAGCTGGAATAAAATCATATTTTCTATCTTTAGATCTAAGAAAATTTTTAATGATAAGTGACTTTGCAGAACCAACATCTGTAACTATTGTTTTTTTCGATAAATGAGGATCTATTAATTTAAATATTTTTTCATATGTACTTAACGGACTACAAATAATGATTAAATCTATTTCAGATATACGATCTGAAATCTTATTGATTACAGCATCAACAATATTCTTTTTTTTTGCTATTTTTCTAGTTTTTTCAGTTTTTGAATAACCAATTACTTTTTTTGCGATTTCATTTTTTTTTAATGACAAGGCAATGGAAGATCCTATTAAACCGATTCCAATAATCAGCACTTCATTAAACAGAAATTTGTTAGATTTTTTAGTCATATTAAAAATAATTTTTAATTAATTTTAGAAATTTTTTATTTTCTGATTCTGTTCCAATAGATATTCTCATACAGTCATAAATATCATAATTTTCTAATGTACGAACGATGACACCATTAGATAAGAGATATTTATTTAATTTATTTACATCCAATACCTTAACAAATACAAAATTTGCCTGACTGTCATACACTTTAATAGGTAGTTTAGCTAATTCCAGCTTGAATTTTTTAAGCCATATTTTATTGTGCTTTATTACTTTTTTTTCGTAATTAGTGTCTTTCAATGCTATAGACCCAGCAATTTGAGCAATTTGATTTACATTAAAAGGTCCTCTTATTTTATCTAATAAAGCAATTATTCTACTTGAAGCCGCACACCAACCTAATCGTAAACTGGCTAAACCATATATTTTAGAAAAAGTATGAGTTACAATTACGTTGTTATTTTTTCTTATTAAATTTAATCCATCTGTATAATCAGCATTATTTATAAATTCTGAATAAGCGGCATCAATAACTATCATTATTCTTTTTGGAACACCTTTAATAAGTCTGTTTAAACTTTTTTTATCTAAGTACATCCCAGTAGGATTATTTGGTTGTGCAATAAATATAATCTTAGTTTTTTTTGTAATTTTTTTTATTATATCATCAACTTTGAAAGAATAATCATCTACATCTGCATATTTTATTTTTGCATTGTTAATAGACGCATAAATTTCATACATTAAAAAACTATGTTTTGGGATTATGACTTCATCATTTTTTGATAAAAAAAGCTGACAAAGAAGTCCCAATATCTCATCTGAGCCATTGCCACAAAAAATATTCTTTATTGGCAATCTAAATTTTTTACCTAGACTTTTTTTTAATTCAAGACAATCAGCGGTAGGATATCTATTCGTTTTTTTTGAAGCCTGATCTATAGCATTTAAAACTTTTTCTGAAGGGCCAAATGGAGACTCATTTGATGAAAGTTTAATTATATTTTTCTTTCCAGGAATAACTGATTTTCCCCCCTCATAGGTCTTAATATTATTTATTCTGTCGCTCATAATACCGCTATTGATAAGTGAATATTGCCATTATTTAAAGGAAATCTTTGAAAAATAGTAATTCTAATCTTCAAAATTGACATATCTACGGGAAAATGTAAAAAATAACTTGCGCCGATTTGAGTACAGCTTGCGGGCGCATTAGAAATACAGCTAAAAAGGTGAATTGCCGCCAAACTTAGTTGTTGGGCGGTTTTTTTTTGTTAAAAATATAGATTTTATGGATGAAAATAAAATAATTGAATTATCGAGCAGTGAGAAGCCCTTACTTCTAGATTGTGGTAAAAGCTTAGGTCCAATTAAAATTGCCTACACAACTTATGGTCATTTAAATAAAGAAAAAACAAATGCGATCCTAGTTTGTCATGCACTTACAGGAGATCAATTTGTAGCTAGTCAGCATCCAATAACAAAAAAAGAAGGATGGTGGTCAAACGTAGTTGGCCCAAACAAACCAATTGACACCAACAAGTTTTATGTAATCTGCCCTAATATTATTGGAGGATGTATGGGATCTACTGGCCCGAAAGAAATAGATCCTCTTACCCAAAAAGAATATGGGCTAAACTTTCCAGTTATAACTATTTCTGACATGGTGAAAGCTCAAAAGTTACTGATTGATCATTTATCAATTAAAAAACTATTTTGTGTAACTGGTGGATCAATGGGTGGAATGCTTGTACTTGAATGGCTATCAAAGTTTCCGGAGTACGTTCACTCTGCTATTCCAATTGCAACTTCGGTAAATCATTCAGCTCAAAATATTGCACTTAATGAATTAGCTAGACAATCAATTATGGCTGATCCAAACTGGAAATCAGGAAATTATTATGGAACAGATAGTCAACCGACTAAAGGTCTTTCTGTTGCAAGAATGGCAGCGCATATATCATATCTCTCAAAAGAGTCACTTCATCAAAAATTTGGTAGAAATTTACAAGATAAAAGCGAATTGGATTATTCTTTCAATGCTGACTTTCAAATTGAAAGCTATTTAAGGCATCAAGGCATCACTTTTGTAGATCGATTTGATGCAAATAGTTATCTTTATATTACAAGAGCTATGGATTATTTTGATATTACTGCAAATAGTAATGGCTCTTTAATTGAAGCTTTTAAAAAAACTAAATCAAAAGTGCTCTGTATTTCATTTACTAGTGATTGGCTATATCCTACATCAGAAAATAAAAAAATAGTAAAAACTCTAAATGCGCTTGGAATAGATGTAAGTTTTTTAGAAATTGAAACTGAAAATGGTCACGATTCATTTTTGTTAAATGAGCCAGAATTTTTTGATGCTCTTGATGGCTTCATTAGTTCAACATGGAGTGAAATATGAGCTTAATCAATAAAACTAAAGAGTTTGAGATTATTTCAAATATTATAACTCCAAATTCAAGTATTATTGATATTGGATGCAATGACGGCTCTTTAATTGAGTATCTTAAATCTAATAAAAATGTGAATGCTAGAGGAATGGAAATTGATCAATCAAAAGTCAGAACATGTCTTGCAAAAGGAATCTCAGTGGTTGAAGGAGACGCAGATACTGATTTATTTGATTATCCTGATGATTTATTTGATTACTCAATCTTGACTTATACTCTTCAAGCAACAAAAAATCCTAAAATTGTATTAGAGCAGCTGGTAAGAATAGCACAAAAGGCAATAGTTTCTTTTCCAAATTTTGGGCACTGGTCTATAGCTACTAGTTTATTTTTTAATAGAGAAATGCCTGTAAATAGTAAACTTGACTACTCATGGTACGAGACACCAAATTTACATTTTTGTACAATTAATGATTTTATAAATTTATGTGATGGTTTAAATATAAAAATTGAAAAAAAAGCTGATTTGAGAAAATTAAAGTTTGAAGAATTTAAAGGTAAAAGTTTATATGACAGTTACTTTTCTGATTCTGGACTTTTTTTAATATCAAAAAAATAATTAAGATATGACATTAGAAGTAAAAATTATTCCATGCCGCACTGATAATTATTCATATATTTGTATAGATGGTAGTAAGGATGCTTTTGTTGTTGATCCCTCTGAATTTATTCCGGTGGATAATTATATAAAAAATAATAATTTAAATTTGAAATTTATTTTGAATACACATCATCACTTTGATCATGTAGGTGGAAATATTGAGTTAAAAGAGAAATATAATGCCAAAATTGTTGGAAGCAAGAATGACAGGGAAAGAATTCCTGGAATTGATTTATGCCTAGCTGAAGGTGAATTTTTCGAATTTCATAACTATGAAGCTGAAATTTTTGAAATACCTGGACACACTCTTGGCCACATCGCATTTTACTTTCAATCTGAAAATATTATCTTTACAGGGGATACTTTATTTTCTCTAGGCTGTGGTCGAATTTTTGAAGGAACGCCTGAGATGATGTTTGAGTCGTTAAATAAATTAAAAAATCTACCCGATAATACGAAAGTATTTTGTGGTCATGAGTATACTTTAAGTAATGCTCTTTTTTTAGATACGGTAATTAAAAATACTGATTTAAAGAAAAAAATTGAAAACTTAAAATTATTACAGGAAAAAAAAGAGCCTTCAATTCCTACTACAATCGGAGATGAAAAAAAACTAAATTTTTTCTTAAAATCAAATGAAAATAATTTTAAGAGCCATCTTAAAATGAACGATTCAGAAGATGTTGAGGTCTTTACTTACTTACGAAATCTTAAGGATTCATTTTAAGTAAAGTATTGTCCTCCATTTGCAGTTATTGTTGATCCCGTTATAAATCCAGCTTCATCACTTGCAAGGAAAGTAACGATTCGGGAAACATCTTCAACAGTTCCGAGTCTTCCAACTGGAATTTTTCCTACTAGACTTTTCAAAAAGTCTTCAGATGCATCTGCTAAAATATCTGTGTCTATGTATCCGGGCGCAATAGCATTAACAGTGATGTTCTTCCTTGCTGTTTCTTGAGCTAATGCCTTTGTAAAGCCTAAAACTCCTGCTTTAGCAGCACTGTAGTTAATTAGTCCCATTTCACCTTTCTGACCATTAATTGAAGAAATTGTAATGATTCTTCCAAAAGATTTTTCTCTCATCCCCTCTAGCACGCATCTGGTCATATAAAAAACTGAGTCAAGGTCTGTTTTTATTACATCATCCCATTGTTCGATTGACATTTTATGAGCCATCGAAGCTTTTGAAATTCCTGCATTATTAATGAGAATGTCAACTGATCCCATTTTATCTTGAACCTGCTTTACACCAGCTTCACAGGCTGCTGCATCTGCTACATTCCATTGAAAAACTTCTATACCATTCTCTGAAGCAAATGCATTTGCTTTTTCGGTATTTGAATTGTACGTAGCAGCTACATTGTATCCAGCATTTTTAAGAGCGATTGAAATTGATGCGCCAATACCTCTAGTACCACCTGTAACTAATGCAATTTTTGTCATATATTCTCCTTTAATAAAATTATCTTTCAACACAAAGTGCTATACCCATTCCGCCTCCAATACATAAAGTAGCAAGGCCTTTTTTAGCATCCTGTTTTTTCATTTGATGTAATAAAGTTACCAGTATTCTGGTACCAGATGCGCCAATAGGGTGTCCAATAGCAATAGCACCACCATTCACATTAACTTTTGAGGTATCCCATCCAAGTTCTTTGTTTACTGCGCAAGATTGAGCGGCAAAAGCTTCATTCGATTCAATCAAATCTAGATCATTAATTGACCAGCCTGCTTTTTCTAAGGCTCTTGTGCTAGAAGGTATAGGGCCTGTTCCCATAATTGAAGGATCAACGCCAGCACTAGCCCACGAAACTATTCTAGCCATTGGTTCAATATTTCTATTTTTTAATTCAGTTTCACTCATCAAAGTCATAGCGGCAGCTCCATCATTAATGCCACTTGCATTAGCAGCTGTTACTGTTCCATCTTTTGAAAATGCTGGTCTTAAAGTAGATAACTTTTCTAATTGAACACCATCTTTAATGTACTCATCGTGTTCAAATATGATTGTATCTTTTCTTGTTTTAATTTCTACTGGCGTAATTTCATCTTTGAATAATCCAGCTTCCTTTGCCTTACTAGCTTTAGTTTGTGAATTAAAAGCAAATTCATCTTGCTGATCTCTTGTGATTTGCCACTGCTGAGCAACATTTTCTGCAGTCGTTCCCATATGATAACCATTAAAAGCATCCCACAAACCATCTTTAATCATTGTATCGATCATTTGAGTGTCACCCATTTTTGTGCCATTTCTAAGGTGAGTACAGTGAGGAGATTGACTCATGCTTTCTTGACCACCAGCAACAATTATATTTGCATCATTGTTTCTAATAGATTGATAACCTAAAGCTACACTTCTAAGTCCTGACCCACAGACCTGATTCACAACCCAAGCCGGAGTTTCTTTTGAAATTCCAGCATTCATTGATGCTTGTCTTGCAGGATTTTGACCTGTACCAGCTGCCAAAACTTGGCCCATTATAACTTCATCAACTTCAGAGTTATCAATTCCTGCTCTCTTTATGGTTTCCTTGATAACAACTTTTCCCAATTCATGCGCTGGCAATGATGCAAGCGAGCCATTAAATGAACCAACTCCAGTTCGAGTGGCGGCTGTGATATAAACTTCAGTCATATAAATCCTTATTATTTATTATATTTTTGGCAAATTTTCAGCCCTAGAGCTGTCTAGATATCTTGCTGACTGTATTGTGCAATTTTTATCTAAATTAATCAATAATGGATTTCCTGTAGGAATTTCTAAATTTGTAATTTCATGATCTTGAATATTAAACAAATGCTTACAGAGCGCTCTGAGACTATTACCATGTGCAGCTATCAATACATTTTTTTCTGCAGCTAGTGGCCTTATTTCATTATCCCAATAAGGAACTACCCGCTCATATGTATCTTTTAAACATTCGGTAAGTGGTAATTCATCTTTATTTTCATTTTTATAAATTGGATCATTTCTTGGATTCATGGAACTTTCTTCTTCTAGTACGGGAGGCGGCGTATTATAGCTTCTCCTCCATTCCAAAAACTGCTCATCACCATATTTTTTTTTTGTATCATCTTTGTTTAAGCCTTGTAGTGCACCATAATGTCTTTCGTTAAGCTTCCATGACTTTATTATTTCTACATCCTGAAAAAGTTTAACTGGCATGTGTTTCAAAATAATTTCAAGGGTTTTATTTGCGCGCTGAAGATATGAAGTAAAACATACTTCTGGCTTAAAATCATTTTCTATCAAGTATGTTGCGGCTTTTTCCGCTTCAAGAAAACCTTCTGGAGCTAACTCGATATCATACCATCCTGTAAATTTATTTTCTAAATTCCAAACACTTTTACCGTGCCTGATTAAAACTAAATTCATTTCTGTTAGGGTTTTACTTGATTAACAATATTATTATTAATCAAGTAATCAGAAACCTGTTCGGCGATTTGTACAGCAACTTTTTCTTGAGCTTCAGTTGTTCCTGCTCCAATATGTGGGGTCATAACCACATTATCCATTCCACAAAAAATAGAGTCAGTTTGTGGTTCTTCTTCATAAACATCACATCCATAGCCTGAAATTTTATTATTAACTAATGCTTCTTTAATGTCAGCTTCATTTATGATCCCACCACGTGCACAATTTATTACAATTGAATTCTTTTTCATTTTTGAAAGGCTATCTGAATTGACAATATATTTTGTTTTTTGTGATAGCTTATTGTGAAAAGTGATAATATCAGCATGAGTAATCATATCATCAAAATTCATCAATTCAGCGTTAAGAGACTCAAGGTCTTTGCTAGCAGCTGACTCGCTTACAACAACTATATTCATTCCATACACACGTGCAAAATCAGCAACTTTTTTTCCAATATTACCAAATCCTACAATCCCAATCGTTTTTCCCAGTAATTCATTTCCAATTAACTTTTTCTTTTCCCATCTTTTTTCATGCATTGACGAATTTGCAATATGTATCTTTCTCATTAATGAATGAATAATACCAAACGTTAACTCTGCAGTTGCTTGAACATTGCCAAGTGGAGTATTCATAACGACTATGTCTTTATCAGAAGATGCTTTAAGATCTACATTATCTACTCCAACACCAGGTCTACCAATAACTTTTAAAACATCAGAAGAATCAATTATTTTTTTGGTAACAGTAACCGCAGATCTTATTAAAAGTCCTTCATATCCTTTAATTTCAGATGCAAGTTCATCTTCAGAAAGACCAACTTTTTTTTCATAATTTATACTATTTTTATCAAAAATTTCACAAACAACATCTGAAACATTATCTGCAATTAAAACTTTAGGCACTTTTATGCTTCTCTTTTGTTAATTCATAGGCCCATTCAATCCATGGAAGAACTAGTTCAACGTTTCTGTTTTCAACAGTTGATCCTCCCCAAATCCTAATTCCAGGAGGCGCTGTTTTATAAGAGTTGAGATCATATCCTGCTTCATTGCTTTCTAATTCAGAGCATACCTCTGCCATAAATTTTTTCTTCGCATCCTCATCAAGCGACTTAAACCATTCATCTTTGGGCACAATACATATTGATGTGCATGATCTTGTACTTGGATCTTTCGCTAAGAATTCAAAATTTTGACTCTCTTCTATCCAATTATTCACTAACTTTAAATTATTTTCCGAAATTTCAATTAACTTTGAAAGGCCTCCAATTTCAATTGACCAATTAAGAGAATTCAGAACATCCTCTACACTAATCATCGAAGGTGTATTGATTGTTGCGCCCGAAAAAATCCCTGAAATTAGTTTTTGATTTTGAGCTAATCTAAAAATTTTTGGAATAGGCCAAGGTGGAGTATAACTTTCTAGACGCTCGACTGCTCTGGGAGATAAAATTAACATTCCATGAGCCGCTTCACTTCCTAAGACCTTCTGCCACGAATATGTTACTACGTCTAATTTAGGCCAATCCATTTCCATTGAGAAAACTGCGGAAGTTGCGTCACAAATTGTTAGGCCTTTCCTATTAGGACTAATCCAATTCGTATCTTTAATTCTTACACCTGCAGTTGTTCCATTCCATGTAAAGACAATATCATTATCAGGATTACTATTTGAAAAATCTGGTATATCTCCATAATCAGCTTTAACTAATAATTTGTCTTCAAGTGGTAACTGCTCTCCAACATCAATATTCCAGTCATGACCAAAATTTTCCCATGAATAAACCTCTACACCTCTTTCACCAAGTAAACACCACATCGCCATTTCAAGTGCACCAGTATCCGAAGCAGGAACAATTCCAATCAAGTAATCATCAGGAATTTGTAATAAGCTTCTCGATTTATCGATCACTTCTTGTAATTTTGCAACTGCAGGTTTTGATCTATGAGATCTAGATAATTCTGCACCCTTTAACTTATCAAAAGACCATCCTGGTGGCTTAGCACATGGACCGGAAGAGAAGAAAGGATAATGAGGTTTTTGTGATGGTTTTTCCATATTTTTTTATTCTTTCATTAAAAGCGTAACTAGTCCATCAATTGGTTTTGGATCAAAAAAAGTAGACTTTGGTGGCACAATTTTTCCTGCATCAGCAACGGACATTATCTCATGCATTGTCATAGGGCAAATAAAAAAAGCGACATCTGCAATGGTCAAATCAACTTTTTCTTCTAAAAATTGGGCACCAAATTTTCCAGGAACGTGTGTTTTTTCTACAATCTTTAATTCCATTTTCTTTAATAGTATATTTTTTAGTACTAAATTTTCGATTATTTCAGAATCTGTTTTTTTTGATTTTTTTAGACTATCATTTTTTCTTATATTCAAGTTATGCCATCTATTATTACAATAAATTGAAACTTCTCCTCGTTTTGTTGGCTTTCTAAAATTACTTATTTCTACTTTTTTAAATTGTTTTTTAAGCAAAAAAACAAACTGATCATAATTCCATTTTTTAAATTTAATTACTTTATTATAGCTGAGTATATTTATATTATTTTTATCGAAAATAACTGAAAGCAAAGGAATGCTTTTTTTTGTCTTATTCTTATTTTCATATTGAGAATATAATTTTTCCATTGAGGAAAACCTATGATGCCCGTCAGCTATATAAAGCTTATCAATCTTTTTTAAGTTTTTTTCTATAACTTCTATATCCTTATTAATATCAACTTTCCATAAAGAGTGGATTGTACCTCCAGAAGTCTGGAAATTGTAAAGAGGTTTTATTTTTTTATATTTATTATAAATTGAATTTAGGTTGGTTTTTGTTTTATGTGAAAAATATACTGGACCAACTTGTATGTTAGTATTCTTTGTTGTTCGTAATATTCTATCGCAACGAGCATCCAAGGTATTCTCATGTTTAAGGATCTTTGGATTTTTCTTATTAATATCTATACTCGCTACAATACCAAACTGTGATTTATTATATTTTTGCAATCGATATATATAGAAAGACTCCTTTTCTTCATGAAAAATGATATTTTCATTTATCATTGCATTGAGATGATCAAGTGAATGTTTTTTTGATAATTTTTTCGAGATACCAGGATAAAATGCCTCTGGACTTATTACATTTAGAAAATTCCATTTAGAGTTTTTCATGATTTTAGATATGTCTTCGGCATTTAGATTATCAAAAGCAGGCATTATCACTTTTTTAACTAAATGATTTTTAGCTCTTAGAGCTCTAAAAGGCTTAATATTTAATGACATATTTTTGAACCTTTTGATTATTTAAATAGGATATAAATTAGCTCTAATATGTCTTAAAATTGTTGAAAATTAAAGAATAATTTAGACTATTGACATAAATTAGTCGCAGTCTATATTCAGCCCGTTTTAACAATCTTTTTAATATTTCTAATATGTTTGCGATTATATCAACAGGCGGTAAACAATACAAAGTATCTGAAAATACTGTTCTTACAGTTAACAAGTTATCAGGTACTGCCGGAGACAATATTGAAATAAGTGACGTTTTATTTGCAAGCGATGGTAAAGAATTTGCTGTTGGTGAGCCTAAAATTGAAGGTGCAAAAGTTAATCTAGAAATTATTAAGCAGGATAGAGATAGAAAAATTCTAATTTTTAAAAAGAAAAGAAGAAAAAACTTTAGAAGAAAAAATGGTCATAGACAAGATATGACTTTTCTTCAAGTGAAATCTCTTAATATACCCGTTTTAAAAGCAAAGGCTTCTAAAGCCAAAAGTACTGAAACTGATAAACCTGCTAAAGAAAAAGCTATCAAGAAATCAACTGTTAAAAAGAAAACAGCTACCGCAAAGGATAAATAAATATGGCAACAAAAAAAGCTGGAGGATCATCGAAAAACGGAAGAGATTCCGCTGGTCGTAGACTTGGCATTAAAAAATTTGGTGGTGAAGCAGTTATACCTGGAAATATTATTGCCAGACAAAGAGGTACAAAATGGCATCCTGGAAACAATGTTGGCCTTGGAAAAGATCATACAATCTTCTCACTAATTAATGGTGAAGTTAAATTTGGAAAGAAAAGAGATGGAAAAACAACTATCTCTGTAGTTCCAAAAAACTAATTAACTTTTAACTTAATTCTATTTGTAGAATTATTTTTTTTATCCCAAATGAAATTTATAGATGAAGCCAAAGTATTTATCAAAAGTGGTGATGGTGGCGATGGTTGTTTAAGTTTTCGAAGAGAAAAGTTTATTGAGTTTGGTGGACCTGATGGTGGCAATGGAGGAAAAGGTGGAGATATTTTTATTAAAGGGACCAAATCATTAAATACTCTTGTTGATTACAGATTTCAAAAGCACTTTAAAGCAAAAAAAGGTCGCCATGGTTCTGGACGCAATAGAACAGGTGCCGCTGGTCAAGATATAACACTTAAACTTCCATTGGGTACAGAAATCTTTATTGAGAACGAACTTATAGCTGATGTAATATCTACAGAAAAATTTTTACTATTTCCTGGAGGTAAAGGTGGTTTAGGAAATATTAATTTTAAATCATCTACTAATAGAGCTCCCAGAAAAACAACTCCTGGAGGCAAGGGTAAAGAAGCAGAAGTTTTTTTTAAATTAAAACTATTAGCTGATATAGGTCTTGTAGGATTACCAAATGCTGGAAAGTCAAGTTTATTAAGATCAATCTCTGCGGCCAAACCTAAAGTTGCAGATTACCCATTTACTACACTTGAACCAAAATTAGGAGTAATTAGAATTGGAGATGACGAAGCAGTAGTAGCTGACATTCCAGGCTTAATATCTGGAGCTAACAGTGGATCTGGATTAGGAATACAATTTTTAAAACATATTGAAAGATGTAAATCTATTATACATATGGTTGATATTTCTGCACAAGATCCAATTATGGATTACAAAACTATAATTAAAGAGCTGGATGGTTTTGATAAAAGCATTAATAAGAAAGAGAAAATTATTATCTTAAATAAATCAGATTTACTAGCTGATGATGAAATTCAAAATATAATTTCAAAATTTAGAGATTTAATAACTTGTCCACTATATGTAATATCAACTATTACACAAAGTGGAATTGAAGAATTAAAAACTAATATAGTTCAATTTGGGAGAAATAATGAACTTTGATGATACAAAAAGAATAGTAATTAAAATTGGATCTTCATTACTATTTCATGAAGATAACAATAAATTAAATGAAAAATGGCTATTAAGCCTTGCTGAAGATATTCGTTATTTGAATGAAAATAATAAAGAAGTAATTATTGTTACATCGGGTGCCATTGCTCTAGGTGCAAAAGACTTAGATCTAGATAGAAATGAAATGAAATTAGATATAAATCAAGCTATTTCATCTGTGGGACAAATACATTTAATGAGCTCTTATAAAAATGCTTTCGAAAAAAATGAAATAAAAATTGCTCAGATTCTTCTTACTTTAGATGATACAGAGCAAAGAAGAAGATCAATTAATGCAAGACGAACAATTGACACTTTGCTTAAGATGGGAATAGTTCCTATTGTAAATGAAAATGACACTATTGCTACAAGTGAAATAAAATATGGAGATAATGATAGACTTGCATCAAGAGTTGCACAGATCACAAGCTCTGATTGTTTGATATTACTTTCCAATATAAATGGCTTATATTCATCAGACCCAAAAAATAATGATAAAATAAAATTAATTTCTGAAATCACTGAAATTAATGAAGATATTGAAAAAATGGTTGGTGACTCTGTCTCGGAACTTGGAAAAGGAGGAATGAAAACAAAGATTTCAGCTGCAAAAACTGCAATGGCCTCTGGATGCCACATGGCAATCACCAATGGCACAATCGATAACCCAATCAAAGCCCTGTTTAAAAAAAGACCATGTACATGGTTTAAGCCTTCAAGAACACCATTAGCAGCTAGAAAACAGTGGATTGTAGGAACGATGAAACCTATTGGAACAGTAATTATTGATAATGGAGCCGTTAAAGCTCTAAAAAAAGGGAGCAGTTTATTACCCGCTGGTATAATTCAAGTTACTGGTGACTTTTCACGTGGTGATGTAATATCTGTATTATCAAAAGAAAATGAAAAAATTGGACTTGGACTCGCTGGATATTCCTCTAATGATGCAAATAAAATAATGGGTCACAAAAGTAATGAAATTGCTGAGATACTAAATTACTCTTTCAGAGAAGAATTAATACATAAAGATGATCTAGTTTTATTATGAGTATAAATGAAGAGTTAAATAATATTGGAAAAAAAAGTTTAATTGCCTCAGATCAAGTAAAAAATTTTACATCTGATGAAAAAAATAATTTGCTTATTAAGATTTCAGAGCAAATTAATCTTGATAGAGACTTAATACTTGAAGCTAATAAAAAAGATATATCAATCGCTACTGAATCAATTGATAAAGCTATGCTTGATAGATTGGCATTAAATTCTGAAAGAGTTGACTCTATTATTAAATCAATTGAGGACATTGTATCTCTTGAAGATCCAATAAATAAAGTACTTAATAAAAATGAAAGACCGAATGGGATGGTGGTCGAGAGAATTTCTGTTCCCTTAGGTGTAATTGGAATAATTTATGAAAGTCGACCAAACGTCACAATTGATGCTAGTGTCTTATGCTTAAAAGCTGGTAATTCAGTCATTCTGAGAGGTGGAAAGGAATCATATTATTCAAATTTGCAACTTGCAAATTCGGCACGTAATGCACTTCGAGAAGCTGGCTATGATGAAAATATTATTCAGTTCATAGAAACTATAAATAGAGATGCGGTTGATTATATGCTTTCAGAGATGGGGCAGTATATTGATGTGATAATACCGAGAGGAGGAAAAGGACTCGTAAAAAAAGTTCAAGATAAAGCCAAAATTCCTGTGATTGGTCATCTAGACGGTATTTGTCATGTATATGTTGATGAATATGCCGATAAAGATAAAGCAGAACAATTAGTGAATAATTCAAAATTGAGAAGAACAGGAATTTGTGGTGCTGCTGAAACCCTACTAATACATAAAAATTGTGTTGAGAGTCATATGCCAAATATCTTAAACCTCCTCAAAAATGGTGGATGTGAAATTAGAGGAGATGAAACAGTAATAGAAAATTTTCCAGATTTAGCAAAAGCAAATGAAGATGATTGGAAGACTGAATATCTAGACTCGATTATTTCAGTTAAAGTTGTTAAAAATGTAAATGAAGCTATAGAACATATTGCTAAATATGGCTCTAATCATACTGAAAGTATAATTACTGAAGATATCAATAATGCTGAATTATTTCTCAATCATGTCAGTAGTGCGATTGTTATGCATAATACATCTACCCAATTTGCTGATGGAGGTGAGTTTGGTCTTGGAGCAGAAATTGGCATTGCTACAGGAAAACTTCATGCAAGAGGACCTGTTGGATTAGAAGGACTAACGACCTATAAGTATAAAGTTAGGGGCAATGGTCAAATTAGACCGTAATAAGAATGAGAATTGGTATACTTGGCAGCTCCTTTAATCCACCACATGAAGGTCATTTGAAAATTAGTGATAAAGCAATCAATTTATTTGCTCTTGATCAGATATGGTGGCTTATAACAAAAAAGAATCCATTCAAAAATAAAAATCTCTATATAAATTTTAAAGAAAGAGAAAATAAAATTAAATCGATGATTGATAATGAAAGAATTAAATTAAAGTACTTTGAGGAGAATACACAATCAAATTATTTAATAGATAATCTATTATATATTAAAAGTAATTTCGCAGAAAATGAATATATTTTTTTAATGGGCAGCGACTCATTTATTGAGATAGATAAATGGAAAGATTATAATAACATTTTCAAAGAAATACGAATAGCTGTATTCAATCGTGGATCAAATGTTAATCAAATAAATAATTGTAAAGCAGGCGTTGAATATAACAAATTCAAATTTGAATATCCTGGAGAAGATATTTTTAATAATAGGCTGCCAAGTTGGACATTTATTTCAGATTTTAGTATTAATGTTTCATCAAGTGAAATGAGAAAGCAAAAATAATATAGTGGACATTCTAAAAAACATTATTGAGGATTTAGAGGATAATAAGGCTATTGATATTGTTAGCTTGGATGTTAAAGAAAAAACTTCAATAACTGATTTTATGGTCTTTGCTACTGGAACTTCAAATAGACATATACATTCTCTTTCTCGCTCAATCTACGAAAAACTCAAAAAAAATGGATTTACAAACTCTGTAGTAGAAGGAGATAATTCCACTGGATGGATCGTAATTGATACAGGCGATGTTGTAGTTCACATTTTTAAAAAAGAATCTAGAGAATTTTATAATTTAGAAAAAATGTGGTCCGCTGAAATTGAATAAATTTTATGAAGATTGATATTTTTTATCATGATAAATTTAAATTTAGTTTTGAAAAAGATTTAGCAGAAATTTATTTAAAACGCCTTAAAAGTATTCCAAAAAGTATAGTTTCATCAGTCAATTATAAAAAAATAAACTCAAAAGAATTAAAAAAAATTGTAAGTGAGAATAAGAATAAATCTTATTTAGTTTTTCTTGATGAAGAAGGAAAACAATTATCTTCAAAACAATTATCTGATTTCATTTTTTCAAAGATAAATAAAAATTTGATTTTCTTCATTGGTGCTACGGATGGTTTTAATGAAGAAATATTAAAATTTAGTGATCTTTCATTGTCGTTAGGAAAAATGACCTATACTCATTCATTTGCTCTAATTATTTTATTAGAACAAATATATAGATCTGCTACTATTAAAATAAATCATCCATATCATAGAGAGTAATATGAAATCATTTCTTATAACTTGTTTACTAATTATTGCATTTTCTTTGAGCTCGAGTTATGCGGAAAGTAATAAAAATTTATATGAAAAGCTAGATTCGTTTGGAGATGTATTTGACTTAATTCAAAAGAATTATGTTGAAGAAGTTGAAGATGAAAAAGTAATTGAATTTGCAATTAATGGAATGCTTCAAGCTTTAGATCCTCACTCAGGTTATATGAATACCGAACAGTATATTGAAATGCAGGAAGAAACAGAGGGTGAGTTTGGTGGTTTAGGAATTGAAGTAACTATGGAAAATGGATTTATAAAAATCATCACTCCAATAGATGATACTCCCGCAGCTGAAGCAGGGGTAATGCCTGGAGATTTTATAACTCATATTAATGGAGAGAGTATCCAGGGACAATCTTTGCAGGAAGGTGTAGAAAAATTAAGAGGTTTGGTGGGTACAAGTGTAGAAATATCTATAGCACGTGCTGGTGAAGATGAGGTTCTAATTAAATCAATTAAAAGAGCTATTATTACAGTTCAAGCTGTAAAATTCAGACGTGAAGATAATATTGGTTACATAAGACTAATTTCTTTCAGCGAACAGGCTGGAAAAGGAATCAAAAAAGCAATTAAATCATTACAAAAAGAAATAGGTGAAAAAAATATATCAGGATTTATTTTAGATTTAAGAAATAATCCAGGTGGCTTGCTGGGCCAGTCTATTGATGTAACAAATCATTTCCTGAGTTCAGGAGAAATAGTTTCGACAAAAGGTAGAGGTAAAAGAAATATTGCTCGATTTGATGCAACAAAAGGTGATCTAACTAATGGGAAGCCCCTTATTGTTCTAATTAATGAGGGTTCTGCATCAGCTTCTGAAATTGTAGCTGGAGCACTGCAAGATCACAAAAGAGCAATAATACTAGGGGCGCAGTCTTATGGAAAAGGGTCTGTTCAAACAATCTTTCCCCTAAATGATAAAAGTGCAATTCGTATGACTACAGCTCTATATTACACACCTTCTGGTGACTCAATTCATAAAATTGGTGTAATTCCAGACATTGAAGTCAAAAGTGATTTCAGTAATGAAAATGAGACTGATAAACAATTAGATTATGCTTTGGAATTGCTGAATGAAGAAAAATCAATTAATTAAAAATACTTCAAAGATATATAGAAAAGGCGTTGGGATAATGCTTCTTAATGAAGAAGGAAAAATCTTTGTTGGTCAAAGATTTGATAAAGATAAAGCTGCATGGCAAATGCCACAAGGTGGCATTGATAAAGGTGAGAAATCTATCGAAGCTCTAAAAAGAGAATTAGAAGAAGAAACAGGAATCAAAAATAATTTTGAAATTTTAAAAAAGAGTAAAAAAAAATATACATATGACTTACCTTCTGCGCTACAAAAAAAATTATGGAAAGGAAGATTTAAAGGTCAGGAGCAAAGATGGTACTTATTAAGGTTTAAAGGTAGTGACAGTGAAATAAATATTAATACAAAAAAACCTGAATTTAAAAATTGGAAATGGGTTTCAAATATAGAATTAATTAAAAAAATTGTACCATTTAAAAGAGAACTTTATAAAGCTGTGCTAGATGAGTTTAAAGATTATTTAGTTTAGAAGTAATTTCAAGCTATCTAATTTTGTCATAATCTTATTTTTTTCTGACTCAGAGGCATTTGAAATTAGCTCATTATATTCTTCAATTTTGCTGCTAATAAAATCTGTATTTATTTCATTTTCATCCGCAACTTCTTCTGCAACAAGTAACAGCTCATTATCAGTAAATTTTACGAATCCCCCATCTACATAAAATTGCACATTAGAATTGTCATCTTTTACAACTTTAATTATTCCAGGCCTTATTGAAGTAATAAAATTTGTATGTTGGGCAAGAAATCCTATGTCTCCCTCAACTCCAGGAACTGTTATTTGTTCAGCTTGACCCTCTAGATAGATCTTTTCAGGAGTAACAAGTTTAAAAGAAAAATAATCTGACATATTTTTTATGCAGCAGCTTCTTCAGCCATTTTTTCAGCTTTTTTAACCGCCTCTTCCATAGTGCCTACCATATAAAAGGCAGCTTCAGGAAGATGATCATACTCTCCTTTGCAAATGGCATCAAAACCTTTGATTGTGTCTTCGAGATTAACGTAAGTACCTGGTGTTCCAGTAAATACCTCCGCAACAAAGAAAGGTTGAGACATAAATCTTTGAATTTTTCTTGCTCTAGCAACTGTGAGCTTATCTTCCTCAGATAGTTCATCCATTCCTAATATAGCAATAATATCTTGAAGAGATTTGTAGGTTTGAAGTATTGATTGTACATTTCTTGCTACCCTATAGTGCTCATCTCCAACAATTCTTGGATCTAAAATTCTTGAAGTACTATCTAATGGATCAACTGCTGGATATATTCCTAGCTCAGCAATTTGACGAGAAAGCACTGTAGTTGCATCCAAGTGAGCAAAAGATGTAGCTGGTGCTGGATCAGTTAAATCATCTGCGGGCACATAAATGGCTTGTACAGAAGTAATTGAACCTTTATTCGTACTAGTAATTCTCTCTTGTAAGGATCCCATATCAGTTGCTAACGTTGGTTGATATCCAACAGCTGAGGGAATCCTTCCCAATAATGCTGATACCTCTGATCCAGCTTGAGTAAAACGGAAAATATTATCAACAAAGAATAAAACGTCCTGCCCCTCAACATCTCTAAAATACTCGGCACATGTAAGGCCTGTAAGTGCAACTCTTGCTCTTGCTCCAGGAGGCTCATTCATTTGACCATAAACAAGAGCGCATTTTGATTTATCTCCTTCGAGATCAATAACTCCTGACTCAATCATTTCATGATATAAGTCATTACCCTCTCTAGTTCTTTCACCAACGCCCGAGAATACAGAATATCCACCATGAGCTTTTGCAATATTATTAATTAACTCCATAATTAAAACGGTTTTACCAACACCAGCACCACCAAATAGACCAATTTTTCCACCTCTTGAATAAGGAGCAAGCAAGTCAACAACCTTAATACCAGTGACTAAAACTTCTGTTTCTGTTGATTGATCAACAAAATCTGGAGCATTTCTGTGTATCGACCATTTTTCACTAGTTTCAATTGGACCCCTTTCATCTACGGGATCGCCAATCACATTCATAATTCTGCCAAGTGTTTTTGGGCCAACAGGAACTTGTATTTGATTTCCAGTATCAATCACTTCATCACCCCTGGTCATACCATCTGTTGAGTCCATCGCGATAGTTCTTACAGAAGATTCTCCAAGGTGCTGGGCTACTTCAAGTGTAATTGTTTTATCTCCAACTTTACACTCAAGTGCACCTAATATTGGAGGAATATTGTCCTCAAATGTCACATCAACCACAGCACCGATTACCTGTGAAATTTTTCCTTTATTATTAGTGGTCATATTTAGCTCCTTTTTTAAACTGCTTCTGCTCCAGATATAATTTCAATTAATTCCTTAGTGATAACTGCCTGTCTAGAACGGTTATAAAATAAAGTCAACTTGTCAATCATGTCAGAGGCATTTCTAGAGGCATTATCCATTGCACTCATTCTTGCTCCCTGTTCACTTGCAGCACTTTCTAACAAAGCTTTAAATATTTGAACTGCAAAATTCAATGGCAGTAATTCTTCAAGAATTTCAGCTTCACCAGGTTCAAAATCTAACATTGAGGTAGATGTATTTTCTTCAATATCATTACTCATTTCAGTCTCAATTGGTAAAATTTTTTGTTGAGTTGGTGTTTGATCGATAACTGATTTAAATTTATTGTAAAAAATTGAACAGACGTCAAACTCATTGTCAAAATACATTTTTATAATCTTTTGAGAAATATCTTTGGCATCCTGATAAGAAACTGACTTTACTGCTTTCATATCAATAACATCAACGATAAGATCGCTGTATTTTCTTTTTAGAATGTCATAACCTTTTTTACCAATACAAATTACTTTAACTGTTTTATTTGATGACTGAAGATCTTCAATTTTTTCACGCATTAACTTTGTGATTGATGAATTAAATCCACCACAAAGTCCTCTTTCAGAAGTAAATAAGATAAGAAGTTGCGTTTGATCATCTCCAGTACCCGTAAGCAGGTTCCTTTCGGTTGAAGTTGATACAACTTTTTTTGAAATTGAGCTAATTACATCATTCATAGTGTCTGAATAAGGTCTACTTGACTCAGCTGATTCTTGGGCTCTTCTTAGTTTTGCAGCTGCAACCATTTTCATTGCTTTAGTAATCTTCTGAGTAGACTTTACACTACCAATACGTTTTTTGAGATCGTCTAAACTTGGCATAATTAATTATCTACTTTTCTTAAACTCTTCTATTATACCAATAAGTTTATCTCTAATATCGTCATCAAGATTTCCAGACTCATTAATTGAATTTATTACATCTTGATGAGATGATCTCATTAAATCAATTAAGTCTGACTCAAATGATTTAATTTGACCCAAATCAATATCATCTAAATATCCATTTACTCCAGAGAAAACTGATATGACCTGTTCAGCTACACTGAGAGGCGAATATTGATTTTGTTTTAATAGCTCTGTTAGTTTAGAACCACGATTTAACAATCTCTGTGTTGAAGCATCAAGATCTGACCCAAACTGCGCAAATGCAGCCATTTCACGGTATTGAGCAAGTTCTAACTTAATAGATCCTGCAACTTTTTTCATTGCTTTTGTTTGTGCAGCAGAACCAACCCTTGAAACACTCAAACCTACGTTTACCGCTGGTCTTATTCCTTGGTTAAATAATTCTGTTTCTAAGAAAATTTGACCATCAGTAATTGAAATAACATTTGTTGGAATAAAAGCACTAACATCATTAGCTTGTGTTTCAATGATAGGTAAGGCTGTAAGTGAGCCTCCACCTTGATCATCGTTTAATTTAGCAGCTCTTTCTAATAACCTACTGTGAAGATAAAACACATCACCAGGGAAAGCTTCTCGTCCTGGAGGTCTTCTTAATAGTAATGACATCTGTCTATAAGCAACAGCTTGTTTTGATAAATCGTCATAAATAATCAAAGCATGCATTCCATTATCCCTAAAATATTCTGCTATAGAACAGCCAGTATAAGGCGCTAGAAATTGAAGTGGAGCTGCATCACTTGCTGATGCTGATACAACCGTTGTGTATTCCATCGCACCTGCTTCTTCAAGAGTTTTCACAATCTGTGCAATTGAAGACCGCTTCTGACCAATTCCTACATAAACACAGTATAATTTTTTTGATTCATCATTACCTTCATTGATTGATTTTTGATTAATTATCGCGTCAATTGCGATGGCAGTCTTACCAGTTTGTCTATCTCCAATTATGAGCTCTCTTTGTCCTCTACCAACAGGAATGAGGCTATCTATAGCTTTTAATCCAGTCTGCATCGGTTCAGAAACAGATTTTCTCGGAATAATTCCTGGTGCTTTAACTTCAATTCGACTTCTTGTATCAGACTCAATATTCCCTTTACCATCAATTGGATTTCCAAGTGCATCTACAACACGTCCTAAAAGACTTTTACCAACAGGAACATCAACAATTGTGTTAGTTCTTTTAACAGTATCCCCCTCTTTGATTGCTGAGTCACTTCCAAATAAAACAACACCAACGTTGTCATCCTCCAAATTTAATGCCATTCCTTTAGTACCGTCAGCAAATGCAACCATTTCACCGGCTTGAACATTATCTAATCCATGTATTCTCGCAATACCATCACCAATTGACAAAACTTGCCCAACTTCTGTTATTTCTGAATCGGTACCAAAGTTTTTGATTTCTTCTTTTAAAATTTTTGATATTTCAGATGGTTGTATATCCATTAAGCGACCTCTTTCATTTTTGCTTTAAGTAAGTTGAGTTGATTTTTAATACTGGAGTCAATCATTTGACTGCCAACTTGAATCTTTAATCCGCCAATCAGAGATGAGTCTGTTAAAAGATTTATATTAAAATCTGAATTAAATTTATCCTTAAGTTTGATTTTAATTTTTGAGACTTCATCATCAGACAATTTATGTGCTGAAGTTATAGTTGCAAATTTGATACCCTTTAACTCTGACAATAAATTATTAAACGCACTGATCATTTCTAATATATAATGAACTCTATTTTTAATAATTATTAATCCAATAAAATTATCCGTAAGCTTAGATAATTCTAATTTTTTAGAAACAGTTTCAAAAAACTTTATTTTCAAACTTTTTTTTATTGATGGATTTTGAATAAATTTTAATATTTCAACATCAGAGCTTATGCTTGCTTTCAACCTAGATAAATCGTTTGAAACAGAGTCTAAAACCTTAGCTTCTTTTGCTAGTTGGAAAAGAGCGTTTGCGTATCTGCTGACAGAAACAAGCTGACGATTTTGGGCGTTTGTCATAGATTTTTATTAAAATTTCAAGCATTGAGTACCATTAAGTGGATGAATCTTCAAGTCCAACAATGTCACATTTACAAATTTTATATGAAGTTATAAGGGTCAATATCCACAGTTATATTTACTTTTGAATTTTGGGGATATTTCCCTATCCAATTGGTGATAAATTTCTGTATATTTCTGGCCTTTTTATCATGAATTAGAAACCTTTGCCTAAAATTGCCCTTCAATCTAGATAAAGGGGCAGGTGCTGGTCCATATATTTCAATTTCTGGTATATCAGGTGCGTACTTTAATAAATTTAAACAGGTTTGATCTACTTCATTTTTTTTATGTCCACTTAAAATTACTGCTGCCATTTTACCAATAGGTGGCAATTGAGACATTTTTCTATAGTTTAATTCAGTTTGATAAAACTTATTTCTATTCATCTCTTTGAGACTTATTATAGTCTCATTTTCTGGATAGTATGATTGGATAAAAACTGACCCGTCAGCATCCTCCCTTCCAGCTCGTCCTGCCACTTGATACAATAATTGATATGTTTTTTCTGCAGCCCTCATATCACCCCCTCTTAAAGTCATGTCTGCATCAATAATTCCTACACAGGTTAGAAGTGGAAAATGATAGCCTTTTGTAATTAGCTGGGTTCCAATAATAATATCAAATTCATGATTTACAATTTGATCAACTTTTTTTGTAATGTCATCTGACTTAACGTGATCACTTGAAAACATACAGATCCTAGCTGTTGGAAATAACCTTGATACTTCTGTAAAAACTTTTTCAATACCAACACCATAATCAATAAGATTAGTATCTTCATTTTTACAAGAGGGACATTCTAACTTAAAGGTATCTAATTTATACCCACAGTGATGGCACAATAAATTTTTTGACCTTAGATGCTCAACTAAATAGCTAGAACAATTTTTACACGTTATCTTATTTCCACACGTTTTACATATTATGACTGGAGCGTAACCTCTTTTATTTATAAAGAGTAAAGTTTGTTTATTTTTGTATAAGTTTTTTTCGATTTGAATTTTTAACGTTTTAGATATCCACTCATCTTTTTTTAATTTTTCTTTCTTCATATCAACAATCTCCACTTTTGGAAAAGGGATATGTTGGTATTTAAAATTTAAAGAAACTTTGTCGTATTTTTTCTGCAAAACATTATAACTTGTTTCAAGAGAAGGAGTTGCGCTCACAAGTAAAAGTGAAATTTTTTCAATTGATGCACGTACCACTGCCATATCCCTGGCCTGATAAATTCCTTTTTCTTCTTGTTTATATGAACCATCATGTTCTTCATCAATAATAATTAAACCCAGTTTATCAAAAGGTAAAAATAATGCAGATCGTGCACCAACTACAATCTTTGCCTTACCACTCATTATTCTTTCTAATGAGTCTTTTTTTTGAGATGGGCTAATTTTTGAGTGCCAAACATCAGGATCTATTCCAAAATGATTTTTAATTCTCTTAACAAACTCAGAGGTGAGCGCAACTTCAGGAAATAGAATAAGAACCTGAAAATTTAAGCTTAGATTTTCTTCTATCGCTCTAAAATACACTTCAGTCTTGCCAGAGCCAGGTACACCGTCAATAACTATTGTATGATATTTTTTTTCTTTCAGCTTATCTGATATATAACTTACAGCACTCTGTTGTTCCTTATTTAATTTTACTGATCTAATTTTTAATTCATCATTTTTTTCATATTTTTTTCTTAAGTCTTTAAAAAAAACTTCATTATTTGGCAGCATCATTTTTAAAATATTACCCTTTTCAATTAAATTATAATTTGAAACCCATTCTAAAAACTTGAAATGTTTTGCCTTAAAAAGAAATTTATCTGATATAGATATAATTTTTTTTACTTTTGATTTTTCTAAGCTAGGATTTTTTAAATGTGCTGTTACAACGCCAACGTAACTTTTAGCTCTAAATGGAACTTTAACAATTGAACCAATTTCAAGATACTGGTCAATTTTATAAGTAAATTCTTTGCTTAAATTATAAGCCAGTAAAACATTTACAAAATATTGTTTTTTTGTCATTAATTGGAACAAATATTAATCTATGATATAATTAAATACATTAATAACACAATTTATATGAAATTTTTTCTAGATACCGCTGATACGGACAAGATAAGAAGTTTATATTCAACTGGCTTAGTTGATGGTGTCACTACCAATCCCTCTTTAATAGCAAAATCTGGAAAGGATTTTTTTGATACTTTAGCTGAAATCTCATCATTCGTTACCGGTCCGATAAGTGCTGAGGTGACAGCTACTTCTTTTGAGGAAATGATTAAAGAAGGTGAAAAATTATCTAAAATTGCAAAAAATATAGTTATAAAACTTCCCTTAACTGTAGAAGGTCTGAAGGCATCAAACTTTTTTTATGAAAAAAATATAAGTACAAATGTAACTCTCTGCTTCAGCCCCGCTCAAGCATTGATAGCAGCTAAATCTCATGCAACTTATATTTCTCCTTTCGTAGGAAGGTTAGACGATATTGGAGAAAACGGTATGGAATTAATAAAAAAAATAAAATCTATTTACAGTAATTATCCAGATTTAAAGACAAAAATATTGGTAGCATCGATTAGGAATTTAGACCATGTTATTGAGTCAGCAATTATTGGAGCAGACGTAGTTACTATACCTCCAAATGTATTGGAGATGCTCTACGAACATCCACTAACAAAAAAAGGCCTGGATGCATTTTTAGATGATTGGAAAAAAACTAATCAATCAATACTATAAAATTTATAAGTGAAAACAGATCTAGATCAGGAATATAAGAACTGGATAAATCACTTATCAAATGTAAAGAAGTTAAGTCAAAACTCAGTTGTCAGTTATAAAAATGATTTATCCAAATTTTTTATTTTTTTAGAAGATTTCACTGAAATAAATATTGGACTTAAGGACATTGAAAATATTGAAATTTCTGAATTTAGAAGTTTTTTAACATTCAGAAGGAACTCTGAAATTTCATCTAACTCTATTGCAAGAAACATTTCTGCTTTGAAGTCTTTTTTTAGTTATCTAATAAAGAATAATAAAATTAAAGAAAGTTCAGTATTTAATTTAAAATCTCCAAAATTGAAAAAGAGCTTACCAAGACCTATTAATGTTGATTTGGCAATTCAAGTGATAAAACACTCAGCAGAAATTGAGAATGAAAAATGGATTGGTCTTAGAAACAAAGCAATCTTATTACTTCTTTATGGATGTGGACTTAGAATTTCTGAAGCGCTTTCATTAAATTATGATGACGTACAAAATGAAGACCATATTCTCATTAAAGGAAAAGGTGACAAGGAACGAATTGTTCCAATGATGCCATATATAAAAAAAGGTATTGATAATTACCTAAAGGCCTGCCCAAAGGAAATTACATCTGGTGAAGCTCTATTTATAGGAAAAAGGCTTTCAAGATTAAGTCCTAGGATCATTCAATACACACTAGAAAAGATTAGAGGCGCATTATCTTTGCCAGAGACTGCTACACCACACGCCTTAAGACACAGTTTTGCAACACATCTGTTGGACTCTGGAGGAGATCTTAGAACTATTCAGGAACTTCTCGGCCATAGCAGTTTATCGACTACCCAAAAATATACTAAAGTTGAAACATCTAAGCTTCTTGATAGTTATAAAAAATCACATCCTCTAGCAAAAAAATAGAAATTTATAATTTTTTATTGTATTTTAAATAAAATGGAAAACCCAATAATTAAATGGCATGAGGTAGTAAAAAATAGAGATTATAATCTTTTAGAATCTATTCTGGCTGATGATATCATTTTTTATTCACCAGTGGTTTATACTCCCCAAAAAGGAAAGCAATTAGCGCTTCAATATTTAATGGCAGCATCTGAGGTATTTAATTCCAGCAGTTTTAAGTATGACAAAGAAGTCATTGGTAGTTCTAATGCTTCCCTAGAGTTTTCATTGACTTTGGATAATACAGACATAAATGGAATTGATCTAATATCATGGGATGAAAGTGGAAAAATTTTAGAATTCAAGGTATTTATAAGACCATTACAGGGTGTAAATATGATACATAAATTGATGCAGGGGATGCTTGAAAGTTTTAAAAATGTCAGTTGATAAGCTTCTAGATTATAAACTAAATGATTTAGTCTTTGTCCTACTTCCACTCTTCGTGTTGTTGGCTGTTATTGAAATACTTGCTATTTATATCTTTAAATTCAAAACAAAAAATGACACTAAGGAATGGTTTCTAAATATTTTTTTAGGACTATCTAGTTTTCCGATAAATGCGTCTTTTGGATTTATAACAATTGCTGCTCTTTTCTGGGCAAAAAGTTATCAAATATATACATTACCATTCACACTACCTGTCCTAGTAATTTGTTTTATTTTAGATGATTTAAGATTTTATCTTCATCACCGTATAGTTCATCGATGGAGATGGGGTTGGGGTTTGCACAGAGCTCATCATACATCAGAAAGATTTGCTCTTGATGTTGGAGCAAGGCAGCCTTGGACGAAGCATTTTACGGGAACAATGATGTTAAAAGTTCCGCTTGTCTTGATTGGCTTTGATCCAATCATGGTTCTTTTTTGCGGATTTATGAACGCCTATTACCAATTTCTTTTACATACTCAAACAATTAAAAAATTGCCTGCATGGTATGAGTATATTTTTAACACTCCTTCACATCATAGGGTTCACCATGGAAAAAATCCTAAGTATCTTGATGCTAATTACGCTGGGACACTAATTATATGGGATCGGTTGCTTGGTACTTTTGTACCTGAAGATGAGAAAGATCTTCCAGATTATGGTTTAGTTGATCCTCTTGATACATATAATCCAGCCAGAATTTTATTCGGCGAATATTGGAATATTGTCAAGGATGTGTCACAAAAAGGTATTAGCCTCAAAGCACGATTTATGTATTTATTTGGCCCACCAGGATGGTCTCATGATGGATCTAGAAAAACGTCGACAGATATTAAAGCAGATTATTATAGAGCGTTAAAAAACAATTAATGCCTCCTGCTCATTTTGCAATCACAGAAATATTAATTGTATTATCATCATTATACTCAATTATTTTATTAAAAGAACGTAAAGAGTTTTTTGCACTTATTGGTGTGGCCCTTATTGGCATTGCAGCTAGTATAGGGGCAATTAGATTTGGTATTCACGCTAGTAATACTATAGTTCAACTCAATCAAATTTTAGGAATATACTCAGGATTAACTTGCATAGGGCTTATAAGCATTCAAATGGCTTATAATATGCAATGGACATATATTTACAAAATATTACTTGGAATACTTGTTGTAAGTTTAATTGTCAGCATAGTTTGGCCAAAACAATTTATTTTCAATCTAATTTTAATCTGGTCTATTATATCAATTCTTATAATTATAAATTATCCAAATAATAATTTTGTACAAAAGTTTTTGAGAGGGTTAACGATGTCAATTTTACTTTTTGGATTTTTAACTCTTAGAAAGAATGGACTACTAACTGAATTTTTTGGGCCATCTACAAGTTTCCATCTTTATCATATTATTATCGCAATATGGATATTTGCTATAACAAGTCTCATAAAAAAACCCCACATTTAAATGTGGGGTTTAAAAAAGGTATTTCACCGAAATTTGATTAACAAATTTTTTTAAAAATAATTTTTGATGGTTGTGGACACCACCCAGAATTTTCTGGTGGATTCAACTTTTTAACCTCCACGCTATCATGCTTAAATTATTATCTAATAATAATTCCTTTACAATAAAAAAGGCCTTAATTGCTTAAGGCCTTTAAATGATAACGTGGATATAGTGCAGGTTTTTAATGTAGAAAAATTGATTCTGCAAGTAATTATCTGATTTTTAAATATTCTTTTTTATCCCAGTTTTCAGGGTTTTAATTTGTATTTTGAATTATTCGAAAATATTTTTTATCTAAATATGAATTGCATCACCTTCAACATTGAGGGCAGCTTCTTTTATGGATTCGTTTAAAGTAGGGTGCGCATGGCAAGTTCTTGCAATATCTTCTGAAGAAGCGCCAAACTCCATTGCTAATGAAAGCTCCGCTATTAAATTACCAGCGTCTGGACCAATTATATGAACACCCAGCACTTCATCAGTTTCAACATCGGACAAAATTTTAACAAAGCCTTCAGTATCATGCATAATCTTTGCTCTTGGATTAGCAGTAAAAGGGAACTTCCCTACTTTATATTTTATTCCTGAATTTTTAATTTCATCCTCAGTTTTGCCTACTGAAGCAACTTCTGGTGAAGTATATATTACTGAAGGTATAGTATTGTAATTTACTTGTCCTACTTGACCACAGATAATCTCGGCTACTGCAACTCCTTCCTCAGATGCCTTATGAGCTAACATAGGGCCTTTTCTACAGTCACCAATTGCGTATATGTTTTTAATCTTTGTTTGAAATAGTTCATTTGTTTCAACTCTTCCATGGTTATCAACTTCAATATTTAATTGTTCTAAATTCAAGCCATACGTATATGCTTTTCGTCCAGTGGAAATGAGAACTTTGTCACAAGCTAATTCCATGGACTGCCCTTTAGTTTCAACAGTAACATAAGTTTTTCCATTTTTTTTTGCAATAGATCTAAGAGCAGTTGATAACTTAAAATCAAAACCCTGTTTAATTAAAATTTTTTGAAAATTTTTAGATACTTCGCTATCCATTTCAGGCAAAATTCTTTCTGCAAATTCAATTACAGTAACCTTTGAACCAAGCCGAGACCAAACAGAGCCTAACTCTAAACCAATATAACCTGCGCCAATTATAAGTAAATCATTCGGAACAGCACTTAAGTTTAACGCGCCTGTTGAAGACAAAATATCAATTTCATCTAATAATATATCTTTCGGAATTGAAACTTCTGATCCTGTAGCAATGACTATATTTTTAGCTTTAATGAATTCAGAATCATTATCGGATAAAACTTCAATTTCATTTGAATTTGATATTCGCCCAAAACCTTTTTTATGAACTATCTTATTTTTCTTAAATAAAAATTTAATACCATCTGTAAGGCCTGTCACACTTTCGTTCTTTGACTCAAGCATTTTTTTTATATCAATATTAACACTTGAGACTGAAATGCCAATTTTACTTAAATCTTGTGTTTGCTTATATAAATAAGACGTATGAAGTAATGATTTAGATGGAATACAACCTACATTTAAACATGTTCCACCTAAATTCTCACTCTTTTCAATACAGCATACGCTAAGTCCTAATTGTGCAGCGCGTATAGCACACACATATCCTCCAGGACCACTTCCAATAATTGCAATATCAAAATCAGACAAAATTAAACACCTAATAATAATCGCCTTGGATCTTCAAGGCTTTCTTTTACCCTTACAAGAAAAGTTACTGCAGCTTTACCATCAATAATTCGATGATCATAAGAAAGGGCCAAATACATCATTGGTCTGATGGTAATTTCATCATCAATTACAATTGGCCTTTTTTCAATTTTATGCATACCAAGAACACCAGACTGAGGCGGATTTAAAATTGGAGTAGACATAAGAGAGCCATAAACTCCGCCATTTGATACTGTAAAAGTACCTTCTTGCATATCAGTTATGCTTAACTTTCCTGATCTAGCTTTGCTTCCAAGTTCAAATATTTCTTTTTCAATTTCAATGATGGATTTTTTATCAGCATCTCTTACAACAGGCACTACAAGACCTTGATCAGTTCCAACTGCAACTCCAATATTATAAAAATTCTTATATATAATATTACTGTCTTGAATTTCAGCATTAACATCGGGTATTTCTTTGAGTGCGGTGACACAAGCTTTAACAAAAAAAGACATAAAACCAAGTTTAACTCCATATTTTGTTTCAAAGCTGTCTTTATATTCATTCCTGGTTTCAATCAATTGAAACATATCAACTTCATTAAATGTCGTAAGAATAGCTGCATTATTTTGCGCATCCTTCAATCTTTTAGCTATTGTTTGCCTTAACCGAGACATTGGAACAGATTTTCGTAGCTCAGTATCGGCTGAGGTCAATCCATCAACTTCAAATTTAGACTGAGGTTCATTCATAGCATTTATTAAATCCCCTTTAGTAATTCTGCCATCACTTCTTTTTGACTCTACATTTGAAAGATTAATTTTTTGCTCAGCAACAATTTTTCTTACAGAGGGAGACAATTTTTCAATATTTGTTACTATTTTCTTATTATCATTATTTAGTGTTTCGATTTCATCAATATTGATTTTATTCTCATTCTGCACAATTTCTTTTGTCTCATCCTGAGTATTTTGAATTTCGTCTTCAACCACCTTCTCACTTACTGAATTTATTTCAGCTCCCTCAGCAACTTGGCCAAGTAATGCTCCAACTTCAACGGTTTCACCTTCTTTTACGGAAATTGTTTTTAATTGCCCACTACAAGGAGATGGAACTTCTAGGGTCACCTTATCAGTCTCAAGTTCAACTATAGGCTCATCTGTTGAAACATTGTCACCAAGATTTTTGTACCACTTAGCAACAGTCGCTTCTACAACACTTTCACCAAGGGAAGGGACTTTAATTTCAGTGGTCATAGAACTTATTTAACACTTTAAAATTATTATTCAATTGGGAGTTCATATTTTAATAGAGAAACACCGTCTTTGTTGTCATAAATTTCTTTTTTATTGGCTTTGAGCGCCAGATCAATAATATTTTTTTGGTTTTGATTATGTCTAGCTTGTACTCCAGTAGCAGGAGAAGCTGATGATCGTCTGCCAATAAAAATCAATTCTTTTGTTTTAGCTTCGAGAGAACGCATTACGGACTCAACTCTTTCTTTAACAAAAAAATAAGCCCCCATATTTGAAGGTTCTTCTTGTACCCAAAAAATTTCACAATTTTTATAGCATTCTAACTCTTCTTTAAGTGCATCATAAGGAAAAGGATACAATTGGTCTAATCGAAGAATTGCAATATTCTCAAGTCCCATAGACTCCATCTGATCATGAATCTCAAAATAAATTTTTCCTGAACAAAGCAATACTCTATTAATCTTTTCTTTACTTGACTCATCTAATTGATCATTCATTACTCGATGAAACGATGAGCCATTAATAAAATCTTCAATTTTTGAAGTATTTTTTTTATGTCTTAATGTTGATTTAGGAGTCATTATTATAAGAGGCTTCCTGAAATCTCTATGTAACTGTCTTCTTAATGCATGAAAATAGTTACCAGGAGATGTACAGTTAACAACTTGTATATTATCTTCTGCGCACATTTGTAAAAAACGTTCAACTCTCCCACTAGTATGCTCTGGTCCTTGTCCTTCATGTCCATGTGGTAACAACAATGTAAGCCCTGACATCCTTAGCCATTTTCTTTCACCAGTAGTGATGAATTGGTCAATAATAGTTTGAGCATTGTTTGCAAAATCTCCAAATTGACCTTCCCATAAAACTAATGTTTTTGGATCAACTTGGGAATAGCCATATTCAAATCCTAAAACACCATACTCAGATAAAAAACTATCAATTATTTCAAAAAGACCTTGTTGCTCCTGAAAATGCCTCAAAGGAACAAATCTTTTTTCATTAATTTGATCATAAAGAACAGCATGTCTCTGGCTAAATGTTCCTCTACCAACATCTTGGCCAGATAATCTGACTCCAAACCCCTCTGATAACAAGGTTCCAAAAGCTAGAGCTTCTGCTGTTGCCCAATCAATTCCTTCACCATTAAGTATAGATACAGATCTATCATTATAAATTTTCTTAATTCTTTTGTGAGCTGTAAAATCTTCAGGCAATTTATGAATTGCAACTGATATAGATATCAGATCATTTTTTTCTACAGCAGTCTTCCCTCGTCTAGCATCGAAGGAGGCAGTTGAAAGACCCTTCCAAGAGCCTTCAAGCCAATCAGCTTTGTTTGACTTATAGGTCTTCGAAAGAGAAAGCTCAGAATCAAGAAAATTTTTATATTCTTCTGTAAATTTTTTTGAGTCTTCAGTTGAAAGAATCTTTTCATCTATTAATTTTTTTTCATAGATTTTTAAAGTTGACTTATGGGCTTTAATTTTTTGATACATTAATGGTTGAGTGAATTCAGGTAAATCCATTTCGTTATGACCAGCTCTTCGATAACAAAACATATCTACAATAACATCTGTTTTAAATTTATTTCTAAATTCTGCTGCAAGCCTGCAAACATGAACAACTGCCTCAGGGTCATCTCCATTGACATGAAAAATTGGCGCTTGAACAATTTTTGCTATTTCTGTGCAGTAAGGAGCTGACCTTCCATAATGCGGCATTGTTGTAAAGCCAATTTGGTTATTAATAACAAAATGTATGGTGCCACCAGTTCTGAAACCTCTTAACTGTGACATAGCAAATGTCTCAGCCACAACTCCCTGTCCAGCTATAGCTGCGTCTCCATGAATTAATACACCAATTACTTTCTCATTTTTTTTATCTTTAGTGAGCGTCTGCTTAGCCCTAACTTTACCAATAACGACTGGATCCACAGCTTCAAGATGAGAAGGGTTTGGTGTTAGAGATAAATGTATTTTTTTACCATCAAACTCTCTGTCACTTGAGACACCTAGATGATATTTAACATCACCAGAACCTAAAACTTCATTAGGATCATCAGATCCTCCTTGAAATTTTGTCATAATAGCTCTTAAGGGAACCTCCATAACTGATGCCAAAAGTGTCAGTCTTCCTCGATGGGCTGTTCCAATATAAACATCTTCAACACCAGCTAGACAACTTTGTTTGATTATTTGCTCAATGCCAGGAACGGTTGACTCACTACCAACAAGACCGAAGCGTTTTGTTCCAAGAAACTTCTTGTCTAAATAATTTTCAAACATTTCAGCCTCTAAAAGTCGACGATATATGGCCCTTTTACCCGCAACTGTAAACTGAGTTTTATTTCGAACCTCTTCAATTCTTTCTTGAACCCATTGTTTTTGATCAGGATCTTGAATGTGTAAGAATTCAACTCCTATTGAACTGGAATATGTTTCATGTAAAATTTTTATTATTTCTTTTAGCTTTGAATTATCAAGCCCTAGACTTCCATCAATAAAAATTGAATTATAAATATCACTTTCATTAAATACATAATTTTTATAGTCTAATTCAGGATGATAGTTTTTTTGACTTAGTTGTAGCGGATCTAAATTTGCAATTAAATGACCATTTATTCGAAAAGCACGTATTAATCTAAGAGCTCTAATTGAGTCTAAAGTTGCTTGTTGTATTTCATCAACGGAATAAGAAATATTTTTTTTGATAATTTTTTCTGGTAAACCTGACCAATTTCCATCAATAGCTGAAACAAGATCACCATTTTGAGTCTTTAAATCATTATTTGCCCAATCAGCAGTGTATGTGCTTGAGTTTAGGCCATCATCTCTAATATTTTTAAAAAATATACCCCAATCATTGGGTACTGAAGATGGATCATTGGAAAATTTCTTAAACATTTCTTCTACATAAGTTGCATTTGCACCATGTAAAAAAGAAGTTTTATCAAAAATTTGATTTGATGGAGTTTTTGGCATTCAATTCAATTATATAATAGAATTAGCCTTTCAATACTTCAAGTAAAGTTGAGCCCAAAGCGGCTGGAGAATTAGAAATACGCATTCCAGCAGATTTCATTGCTTCTATTTTATCGTCGGCTCCTCCCTTTCCACCAGATACGATTGCTCCCGCATGACCCATACGACGACCTGGAGGAGCTGATGTCCCAGCGATAAAACCAACCATCGGTTTCTTAATTGACTGTTTTTTTATAAATTCTGCTGCTTCTTCTTCCGCTGAACCTCCAATTTCACCAATCATAATTATGGATTCAGTTTCATCATCACTTAGAAATAGTTCCAAACAATCTATAAAATTTGTCCCATTAATTGGGTCGCCACCAATCCCAACACAAGTTGATTGCCCCATACCTGCTACAGTTGTTTGAAAAACAGCTTCATACGTCAATGTTCCTGATCGAGATACAATTCCTACACTTCCCTTCTTATGAATATGTGCAGGCATAATGCCAATTTTACATTCATCAGGTGTAATAATACCTGGGCAATTTGGGCCAATTAAGCGAGACTTAGATGATTTCAATTTATCTTTGACATTCATCATGTCTATAACGGGGATACCTTCCGTAATACATATTATTAGTTCTATCTCACTTTCAATTGCCTCAATAATTGCTGCAGCAGCAAATGGAGGTGGAACATAAATTACAGAAGCATTTGCCTCAGTTTTTTCTTTTGCTTCACGCACTGTATCAAATACTGGTAAACCAAGGTGAGAAGTTCCACCTTTCTTTGGTGTTACGCCACCAACAAGCTTAGTTCCATATTTTATTGCTTGTTCTGAATGAAAGGTTCCTTGAGATCCAGTAAAACCCTGACATATAACTTTTGTTTCTTTATTAACAATTATTGACACTAAACAAGCTCCACAATCTTTTTAGCAGCATCATCAAGATCGCTTGCAGAAATAATATCGATTCCAGAATTATCTAAAATTTCTTTTCCTTTTTCTACATTTGTTCCTTCTAACCTAACAACTAACGGCACTGAAATACTTAGGTCCTTTGCAGCAGCAATAATACCTTCAGCAATCACGTCACATCTCATAATACCTCCAAAGATATTCACAAGAATTCCTTTAACACCTTTATCAGATAGAATAATTTTAAATGCATTAGAAACTTTCTCTTTTGAAGCGCCCCCTCCAACATCTAAAAAGTTTGCAGGTTCTCCACCATATAATTTAATAATATCAAGACTTGCCATTGCTAGACCGGCACCATTTACCATACAACCAATATTTCCTTCTAATTTAATGTATGCCAAATCATATTTTGCTGCTTCTTGCTCATATTCATCTTCTTCATTTGGGTCTCTAAGTTCTTCAATCTCTGGGTGTCTATAAAGGGCATTATCATCAAAATTTACTTTTGCATCCAGACAAAGTAATTGATCTTTATCTGTAATGATTAGTGGATTGATTTCAACAAGACTTGCATCTTTCTCCTTAAAAAATTTATAGAGGTTTTCAATTAAGTTTTTAATTTGATCGTGCATTGAATTATCAAGCTCCAGGCACTTTTGTATAGCCTGGATGTCAGGCTTAGTTACACCAGTTGATGGCTCAATGAAAACTGTGGTAATCTCTTCAGGAGTTTTTTCTGCAACAGCCTCAATATCCATACCTCCATGTTTTGAGACAATAAAAGCAATTTTGCTCGTAGCTCTATCAACTAAACATGACAAATATAATTCTTTCTTAATATCTGAACCATTTTCAATATAGACTCTTTGAACAATTTTTCCTTGAGGACCTGTTTGTGGAGTAATCAGATTCATACCAAACATCTTATTACATTCTTCAATTGCATTTTCAGCAGACTGAACAACCTTCACTCCACCACCTTTTCCTCGCCCACCTGCATGGATCTGAGCTTTAACTACCCATGTGGGCCCAGAAACATTTTTTACTGCTTGCTCTATTTCATTAGGAGAGAAAGCAACGGTTCCAGTAGAAACTGGTATTTGAAATTCTTTAAATAATTTTTTTGCTTGGTATTCGTGAATATTCATAACTATTTTAAATTAGAGTCAATATTTGTTGCGGCTTCAAAAAGTTCTTTAACGGCTTCAATTGAAATATCAAAATATTTTTTCTCCTCATCATCTAAATTTAACTCAATTACTTCTTCAATTCCACCGGAACCAATTACTACAGGAACTCCAACATAAAGCTCTTTGACACCGTATTGTCCATTTAGATAAGCCGCGCATGGAAGCGTCTTTTTTAAATCTTTTAAATAAGACTCTGCCATTTCAATTCCAGATGCGGCAGGTCCATAAAAAGCAGAGCCTGATTCAAGAAGTTTAACAACCTCTGCACCACCATTACGTGTTCTATCAATGATCTCATTTAGTTTGTTTTGAGTAATTTTACCTTCTTTTACAAAATCTATAAGTGGTTTTCCAGATACAGTTGTACGATTGGGCACTGGAACCATTGTATCGCCATGACCACCTAGCACGAAAGAGTTTACCTCACCTATAGGAACATCAAGTTCTTGTGATAGAAAAAATTTGAACCTTGATGTATCTAAAACACCAGCCATACCAATTACTTTATTTTTTGGGAGTCCTGAATATTTTTGAAGAGCCATTACAATCACATCTAATGGATTAGTAATACAAATAACAAAAGCATTAGGCGATGTATCTTTGATTCCCTCAGCTACTTGTTTAATAATTTTTAAATTGATGCCAAGTAAGTCATCCCTCGTCATTCCAGGCTTCCTAGGAACACCCGCTGTAATAATTATTACATCAGAATTACTTGTATCGGCATAATCATTTGTTCCAGTGATACTTACATTCAATCCATCAATTGCAGTTGATTGAGACAAATCTAAAGCTTTACCCTTTGCTACGCCTTCAGCTACGTCGAACAAAACAACATTGCCGAGTTCTTTTAAAGCTATAAGGTGAGCCAAAGTTCCACCTATTTGACCTGCTCCAATGAGAGAAATTTTTGGTTTTTTCATAGTAGATCTATATTTAGTGCGTAAACTAAACAGATAGAAGTTAAAATCAAGTCAGAAATATATACTTTATTTCATTGTGGGGATAATAAACTCCGCACCTTTTCTTATGCCTGTAGGCCACCTTGAAGTAACAGTTTTTAGCCTCGTAAAGAACCTAACGCCATCCATTCCATGCATTGCATGATCTCCAAATAAAGACCTTTTCCAGCCTCCAAAACTATGAAATGCCATTGGAACGGGTATTGGAACATTTACTCCAACCATTCCAATTTGACATTTATTAGTGAATGCTCGAGCTGTATCACCATCACGAGTATAAATCGTAGTACCGTTTCCAAACTCATGATTGTTTAACATTTCAAGTGCATCATCAAAAGAAGGCTTTCTAACCACTGATAAAACTGGTCCGAAGATTTCTTCTTTATAAATTTTCATGTCACTTGTGACATTGTCAAACAAACAACCTCCAATGAAATATCCATTTTCATATCCTTGAAGAGATATTGGTCTACCATCAACAAGAAGTTTTGCACCTTCTTCGACACCTGAGTCAACATAAGATCTAACCTTATCTAAATGCTGCCTACTTATCACGGGACCCATTTCAACTTCTGGATCTGTGCCAGGTCCAACTTTGAGGGACTGAACCCTTGGTGTTAATTTTTCAATTAGCTTATCTCCTATATCTCCAACAGCTACAGCTACAGATAATGCCATACATCTTTCACCTGCAGATCCATACCCAGCGCCCATCAGTCCGTCAACCACCTGATCAAGATCTGCATCAGGCATAATAATCATATGATTTTTTGCTCCCCCGAGAGATTGAACTCTTTTATTATGTTGAGTAGATGTGTGATAAATGTATTCGGCAACAGGTGTTGAACCTACAAAACTTACAGAGTCCACATGAGGATTTGTAATTAATAAGTCTACTGCTTCTTTATCTCCATTAATTACATTGAAAACACCATCAGGTAAGCCAGCCTCAGTAAGAAGTTCGGCTAACATCATTGGAACTGTAGGGTCTTTTTCACTTGGTTTAAGTATGAAACAATTTCCACAAGCAATTGAAACAACGAACATCCACATTGGAACCATTGCAGGAAAATTAAAAGGTGAAATGCCTACTGAAATTCCTAACGGCTGTCTTATACTCCAACTATCAATTTCAGATCCAACATTTTCAGAAAACTCACCTTTCAAAAGATGGGGAATGCCACACGCAAATTCAACAACTTCCATTCCTCTAGTTAATGAGCCCTTGGAGTCACTCAATATCTTGCCGTGCTCCTCAGTTAGAGCTAATGCCAATTTATCCATGTCTCTCAAAATTAACTCTTTAAACTTAAAGAAAATTCTAGAGCGAGTGAGTGGTGGAGTGGATGCCCATTTTTGTTTTACGTTAAGAGCACTTTGTATTGCAGCGTCTACATCATTCTTATTTGCTAGACTGACTTCTGCAATTTTTTCTCCTTGGGCAGGGTTGAAAATATCTCCAAGTCTATCAGATTTGCTTATAAACTCTTTACCGTCTATAAATTGGTTAATTTTTCTCATATTAATTATAAAATTTATACATAAAATATGACACAAGAAAAGGTATGGCGCAATGCGAAAACTCGATCTGCATGATTTAACTCTTGAAGAAGCTTATGACGAATTCAGAGAATTTATAAATAAAGCTTACGGCGATAATATTAGTAAAGTTGAAGTAATTACGGGGAAAAGTGGGCAGATAAGAAGAGAGTTTCCGTATTGGTCAGAAAATTCACACCAAATTAGATACCATGAAATGAGCTGGCATGGTGGCAGCTTCGTTGTAAAAATCGAAAAAAAATTTTAATAATCTCTAATTGTCATATTGGCAATATTATCTCTTAGAAAAAAAAAATTTGATATTTATATGTACTCTCAGATAAGCGGAAGATTTTTAACTCCCCTTAATTTTTCTTCCGCTTTATCAAGAAAACAAACTTGGGAAATTAAAATGATAAACTTCTTCTCTACTGCATTTATAGTTATCTCTTTATTACTAATAAGTCTTAGTTTTCAGATAACTATCGTCTAATCGTCAAATAATTATTTTGAAGCAATCATTCTTTTAATGCCTGAGATTGCTTCAGCCGGATTTAAGCCTTTTGGACATGTTTGAGTACAGTTCATTATCGTGTGACATCTGTATACTTTGAAAGCATCATCTAACTCTTCTAATCGTTCTTTGCGTGATTCATCTCTACTATCTTGAAGCCATCTGTAAGATTGTAATAAAACGGCTGGACCGAGATATTTATCACTATTCCACCAATAGCTTGGACATGAAGTAGAGCAACAAGCACATAAAATACATTCATAAAGACCGTCAAGCTTGGCTCTATCTTCTCTTGACTGTAAATTTTCATCTGTATCAGATTTCTTTGTAATATTTAGCCATGGTTTTATGGATGCCAGCTGCTTATACAAAGTCTTTAAGTTTGTAACCAAATCTTTGATAACAGGCATATGAGGCAAAGGATAAATTTTAATTTCTTTTTTGACATCTTCTATTGGCTTTGTGCAAGCTAGTGTATTTGTGCCATCAATATTCATTGCACAAGATCCACATATCCCCTCACGACATGATCTTCGGAAAGTAAGAGTAGGATCTATTTCATTTTTAATTTTCATTATTGCATCAAGCACCATTGGTCCACAGTTATCTAGATCTACTTCATAAGTATCCATTCTTGGGTTTTTATTATCTTCTGGAGACCATCTATAAATTGAAATTTTTTTCTTATTTTTTATTTCAGCTGGCAATAGATAATCTTCACCTTTTATAAGTTTTGAGTTATCAGGAAGATTAAATTGAACCATTAGTAAACTCTAGCTTTTGGCTCAATATATTTAACTTCATTTGATAAAGTATATTCATGAACTGATCTATAGTCGAGATTACACTCCTTATCATTTGTCCATGCAAGCGTATGAACCATCCAGTTTTTATCATCTCTTTCTTTGAAATCTTCACGAGCATGAGCACCTCTACTTTCTTTTCTATTATGAGCAGAATTCATCGTGACAACAGCTTGGGCAATAAGATTTTCATATTCAAGAGTTTCAAGAAGGTCTGTATTCCATACAAGAGATTTATCTTTTACAGAAATATCACTTGATCCAAGCCATATTTCTTCAATTTTTTTCTTACCTTCAGATAAAATTTGATCATCTCTAAAAACTGCACAATGATTTTGCATAACTTTTTGCATTTTATCTCTAAGTTGAGATGTAGGAGTTGATCCATTTGAATTCCTGATTTTATCAAATCGATCAACTATTTTATCAATTACACCATGATCAATTTCTTTATTAGGCTCTGTTTTTGAAACTGTATCGTTAATACGATCTGCCGCAGCTTTTCCAAATACTACAAGATCAATTAAAGAGTTTGACCCAAGTCGATTTGCTCCATGAACAGATACACATGCAGCTTCACCAATTGCCATTAGTCCAGGCACTGAAACCTCTTCACCATTAACAGTGGTCATAACTTCACCATGAAAATTTGTTGGTATTCCACCCATATTATAATGAACAGTAGGAATTACTGGTATAGGCGCCTTGGTCACGTCCACTCCAGCAAAGACTTTTGCAGATTCAGATATGCCCGGGAGCCTTTCATTTAAAACTTTTGGCTCAAGATGATCTAAATGTAAATATACATGGTCTTTATTTGCGCCAACACCTCTACCTTCAATCAACTCTTTTGTTATTGATCTAGAAACTACATCTCTTGAAGCTAAATCTTTAGCAGATGGAGCATATCTCTCCATAAACCTCTCACCCTCACTGTTAACTAGATATCCTCCTTCACCTCGCGCACCTTCTGTAATTAAACAACCTACACCATAAACTCCTGTAGGGTGAAATTGAACAAACTCCATATCCTGCAATGGAAGTCCGGCTCTTAATACCATCGCATTACCGTCACCAGTACATGTGTGTGCTGAAGTAGCAGAAAAGTAAACCCTTCCATAACCACCTGTCGCTAAAACTGTAGATTTTGCATTAAAGACATGAATCTTTCCATCTTCAAGACACCACGTAACTACACCTCTGCACTCGCCATCAACCATAATGAGATCAAGAGCAAAATATTCAATATAATAATCAACTCCGTGCTTTAATGATTGCCCATATAAAGTATGAATGATTGCGTGGCCCGTTCTATCTGCAGCTGCACATGTTCTTTGCGCAGTACCTTCGCCATAATTTTTTGTCATTCCACCAAATGCTCTTTGATATATTTTTCCGTCCTCAGTTCTACTAAAAGGGACTCCGTAGTTTTCTAATTCTAAAACAGCTTTTGGAGCATTTTTGCATAAATACTCAATTGCATCTTGATCACCCAACCAATCAGATCCTTTGACAGTGTCATACATATGCCAACGCCAATCATCATCTCCCATATTTCCTAAAGCTGCTGATATTCCACCTTGAGCAGCAACTGTATGACTTCTTGTTGGGAACACTTTAGAAATACAAGCAGTCTTGTAACCATTTTCTACAGCTCCAACTGTTGCTCGAAGACCAGAGCCTCCGGCACCGACAACTACAACATCATAATCATGGTATTCAATTTCATATTTCATAATTTATCACAAAAGTATCATTAAAATTGATAAACAAACAAATAATGAAATACCAGTAAAGAACGATGATATCAAAAACTTAAATATCTTATAAATCTTTGGATCATGAATATAATCATCAATGATTTCATTTATGCCTGTATTCATATGAAATATGCCTAAAATTGTAAAAATCAATATAAAGAAAATTGACCATGCGCCAGATATTTCAATTAGAATTTGCTCATATGAAAGACTTGAAAACCTTAAAATAATTATCAATAAGTAAATAATTAAGGGTATTAGAGCAATTGAACTGTATTTATGCAATTTCCATATTCTATGAGCCGAGGTCATAAATTAAATAACTCCGTAAAGCTTTAGCCAAAAAAATATCGTAAAAAATACAGCAAAAGATAATGCTGCCCATCCTGTCATCTTAGCAACATTCAAATCCAGACAATAGCCATAATCCCATAGCAAGTGTCGAGCGCTACTTGCTAAATAAAAAAATGTACAAAATGTCAAACCTATGAGAAGTGTTCTTATCAAGAGATTATCAGATAATGAAATCACAAAATTAAAAGTATCTTCTCCCAAGCCAATTGAAAGCAAATAAATTATTATTACTACTGAACCAAGAGATGAAACTACTCCTGAGATTCTATGCAGAATAGATAACAAAGAAGTTGTTTGCCAACGATAAATTTGAAGATGAGGTGATAAAGGACTATTCATATTTATATTTATTAAAGCAAATTCTATAAATTTAAAAAATTAATCTATTTTTTTTTGGAACAAGTGCCCAATAATCTAAACTTAAAAGAACATCAGAATTAAACTTCCCGTTTTGATCTTGATGCTGAAATTGATAAGGCTGTGCATCTCCAAGGCCATTCGTTCTGATACGAAGAGCGCCTAATGAGTCTGAAACATCTACTTTTTCTATAATTTTACTCCATGCAAAAACAGTTTTTCCAGCAAAACATGGTGAGGCATGCGTTCCTCCATTAATTGCAATGATCTTAAATGCATTTGACAGCCCATTAAAAGATATTGATCTAGTCAAACTTATAACATGACCTCCATAAACAATTCGTCTACCAAAGCGGCCTCCTTTTTCAACAAAATGATTGAAATGAACTTTAGCATTATTTTGATAGAGTTTAGTAGCCATCATATGCTCAGCTTCCTCTACAGTTACCCCGTCAATGTGATTTATTTTTTCGTCAATTTCATAATCCTCATAAACAAGGTCTGATCCAGCTGCAGTAAAATCATAATTATTCATTTCAAATTTATAATCTTTTGCAATTTCGATCACTTCTTCTTTTGTTACTTCCGAATTTAATTTAGGAATAACTGTTTCTATTTTTGGAAGGCTTTTATTTTTTTTTCGAACCATAACCCATCTCTTATAATCGATTACAATTTCATTATTTTGATTCAAGCCTGTTGAATGAACATACACAACACCATTATCACCGTTAGAATTTTCTTTTAATCCAATTACTTCAGAATGCGATGTAATTGTATCTCCAGGGTAAGCGGGTTTTAGAAATTTACATTCAGCATAACCAAGATTAGCAATTGCATTCAAGGAGATATCAGGAACAGTTTTGCCAAAGGCAATATTAAATAATAAAAAATCATCAACCGGAGACTCATTTAGTGAAAGTTGTTTTGCAAATTCATTTGATGAGTGCAGGGCATACCTCGATCCATATAGAGCAGTGTAAAGAGAACAATCGCCTAGTGTAATAGTTCTTGGCGTTGCATGAGAAATTTTCTGACCCATTGAAAAATCTTCAAAAAAATTGCCAATTTTATATTTTGAACCACTTTTAATTTCTATTGGAATGGTTTCATCGTTTTTTGAAACTTCCATTATTAATTTTTCAGCTTCTAAGATTCTTCTTGCATGTGCGACATGAAGTTCTTCTATTTGACTTCCTTCAAATACAATCACACCAACTTCAGGATCTTTTTTACGAGCTTTTTCAAAGGCATTTACAATATTTCGAGCCTTTTCTAATTGATCAGGCGTTGGTGTAAAAATTTTATTACAAATACCGATTTGAGAGGGATGGATCAGAGTTTTACCATCAAAACCAAGCCCATGACTATAAACACACTCTTGTTCAAATCCGTCGCTATCTTTGATGTCATTAAAAACTCCGTCAAGTATTGATATTTTATAAGCTTTTGAGGCCATCATACATTTTTCAAAACTTGTTTGAAGCGCTGTTCTTTTCAAGTCTTCTTCAATACCTAGTTCTGTTGATAGATCATTTGTACCCATTACGAAACATTTAAGTATTTTGGATGACTTTGCAATTTCATATGCATTCACAATTGAAAGAGCGGTTTCCATCATTACCCATATTTTAATATCTTTATTTTTTATTAATTTCTCACATTCAATGACATCATCCGCACTGTTAATTTTTGGAATCAAAATAGCATCAGGCGTGCAATGATCTAAAACTTTAAGATCATCTCTCCCTAAATCAGTACCTAATGAATTTATTCTAATAACCTGCTCTTTATCTTTATTTACTCTTGAGTTAATTATCTTAATTAGGGAGTCACGAGCGCTCTCCTTTGCGTTTGGGGCTACTGAATCTTCTAGATCATAAATTAATGCGTCAACTTCAAGCTTTGACGATTTTTTCAGAGCTTTTTCATTTGATCCAGGAACATAAAGTACACTTCTTCTAGGTTTTCTTACATCTTTTCTCATTTTATAAATAGTTCTCAATTAACATTTCAGCAATTTGAATAGTATTTAAAGCTGCGCCTTTTCTTAAATTATCAGATACTACCCATATTGATAAACCATTTTTTATTGCGCTGTCTTCTCTGATCCTTGAAACATAAGTATCGTCATTTCCAGCACTTTCTCTTGGAGTTACATACCCACCATCTTCTCTTTCATCAAGCAAAGTGCAGCCATTAGCATTTTTAATTGCAAGGCGAGCTTCTTCAACAGATACATTATTTTCAAACTCAATATTCACTGCTTCTGAATGTCCGATAAAAACAGGAACTCGAACGCATGTGGCACTAAATTTTATATCTCTATCAAGAATTTTATTTGTTTCTTGTCTCATTTTAGTTTCTTCTTTTGTGTATCCATCATCTCCAAATTTATCGATGTGAGGAATTACATTAAATGCGATTGGCTTGGTGAAGTTCACGTTATCTTTTATCTCATCTGAAAACATATTTTTAGTTTGATCAAATAATTCATCCATTGCAGCTTTTCCTGCCCCAGATACAGATTGATACGTAGAAACAATAACACTCTTAATTCTGGACAATTCGTGAAGTGGTTTAAGTGCAACGACTAATTGGATAGTAGAGCAATTTGGATTGGCAATTATATTTCTATTTCTAAAATTTTTTAAATCTTCAGGATTCACTTCAGGAACAATAAGTGGAATATCATCATCCATTCTAAAGTGGCTTGAATTATCTATAACAATACAATTTTTATTTGCAAATTCTGGTGCCCATTTTTCTGATATACTTGATCCAGCAGAAAAGAGAGCGATGTTTACTTTTGAAATATCAAAATTTTCTATATCCTCAACTACCAATTCGTCATCTCCAAATTCCACTTTGGATCCTGCACTCCTACTAGAGGCTACTGGAAAAATATTTTCAGATTTAAATTTTTTATCGTGAAGGATATTAAGCATTTCACGTCCAACATTTCCTGTTGCCCCAACTATTGCGATCTTATGATCCATTATTTGCACCTAAATCTGATATTTGTTTGACGATTTCGTCTCCCATTTCCTGAGTAGTAAGATTTTTATTTTCATCACCAAGCAAATCTTTAGTTTTAAATCCATTTTCAAGAACCTTATTTACAGCTGTACTTATCAAATCAGCTGCTTTGTCCATATTAAATGAATATTTCAAGCACATCGCAAAACTAAGAATCGATGCAATTGGATTTGCAATACCTTGGCCAGCTATATCAGGAGCTGATCCATGAACTGGTTCATATAGAGCTTTTCTGAAGTTATTTTGGTCTATTTCTCCTAATGAAGCAGATGGAAGCATTCCTAAGGATCCAGTAAGCATAGAAGCCTCATCAGATAAAATATCTCCAAATAAATTGTCTGTAACAATTACATCAAATTGTTTTGGATTTCTCACAAGCTGCATTGCACAATTATCTGCATACATATGTGAAAGTGAGACATCATTAAATTCATTGTCATGAACAAACTGAACCTCTTCTCTCCAAAGAATTCCTGACTCCATTACATTAGATTTTTCACAAGAAACAACTCGATTATCTCTTTTTTTCGCCAACTCAAATGCAATTCTTGCAACTCTTCTAATTTCGTGCGTTTCATATACTTGAGTATTTATACCAACTCGATTCCCATCGCTCTTAGTTTCAATACCTCTTGGTTTTCCAAAATAAACTCCTCCTGTTAATTCTCTAACTATCATTATATCTAAGCCTGAAACTAGATGAGGTTTCAACGAAGAAGCCTCCACCATAGACTTAAAACATAATGCCGGTCTAAGATTTGCAAATAAATCTAATTCTTTTCTAATTTTTAGTAATCCTTGCTCAGGTTTCAGAGAAAAATCTAAGTTATCCCATTTTTCTCCACCAACTGCTCCGAGTAGAACTGCATGGGAAGATTTAGCTTTCTCTAGAGTCTCATCTGCAAGAGGAACTCCATAACGATCATATGCTGAACCACCTATATCATCTTTCTCAATATCAAATTGAATATCGAACATTGACGAGATAATTGAAATAACTTTATCAACCTCAATCATAACTTCAGGACCAATTCCATCTCCCGGAAGAATTAATAATTTAAAATTTTTACTCATTTTAATTTATTTCCATATAGCCAGGGAATTTCATTCTCTTGACTTTCTTCGAAGTATCCAATTGAAGCTGATTTATTTAAAGTCAGACCAATGTCATCAAGTCCTTCAAGCAAACATTTCTTTTTAGCTGGATCGATTTCAAAACTAATTTCTTTTTTTTCATTATTCTCTAAGAAAGTTATATTTTGGTTTTCTAAATCTATATTAAAATTTAATGTACTGTCAGATATGTCCTGCAATCTTGAAACTGTAGCTTCATCAAGGATTATAGGCAAAATACCATTTTTGAAACAATTGTTATAAAAAATGTCTGCATAACTTGGTGCAATTATACATTTAATTCCATAATCAGCTATCGACCATGGAGCATGTTCACGAGAGGATCCACAACCAAAGTTTTTGCCCGCTATAAGAATACTAGCACCTTGATACTGGTCTTGGTTAAGAGCAAACGAACTAATCTTGTTTCCATCTTGATCATATCTTAATTCGTAAAATAAAAACTCCCCAAGCCCAGTCCGCTTAATTGTTTTTAAGAACTGTTTTGGAATAATCATATCAGTATCCACATTAGTTATACGTAGTGGTATCGCATGACCGCTGAGTTTATCAAATTTTTCCATTAAAGATCTCTAAAATCAGTAAGCTTGCCTCTAATTGCGGCCGCTGCTGCCATTTGAGGACTCATTAAATGGGTTCTGCCACCTCTACCTTGCCTACCTTCAAAATTTCGATTGGAAGTTGAGGCGCACCTTTCTTGAGGTTGTAACTTATCTGCATTCATCGCTAAGCACATTGAACATCCTGGATCTCTCCAATCAAAACCTGCTTCAATGAAAATCTTATCTAACCCTTCTTTTTCTGCTTGCTCTTTAACCAAACCAGAGCCAGGAACAATCATAGCATGAACTCCTTTTTCAACTTTTCGGCCTTTTGCGATTTGTGAGACAGCTCTAAGATCTTCTATTCTACCATTGGTACAAGAGCCGATAAAAACTTTATCTATTTTAATTTCATTAACAGGCATGTTTGGTTCTAAGCCCATATAATCAAGGGCTCTCTCAATTGATTTCCTTTTGTCAGCATTTTTTTCATTTTCAGGATCTGGAACAAATCCATCTATAGAAACAACATCTTCGGGACTTGTGCCCCAAGTAATTTGTGGAATTATTTCATCTGCTTTAATTTCAACAATTGAATCATATTCGGCACCTTCATCTGAAGCTAATGATTTCCAATAATTAACTGCATCTTCAAAAACTTCACCTTTCGGTGCTAATGGTCTTCCTCTAAGATATTCAAATGTTTTTTCATCTGGACTTATTAAGCCAGCTCTTGCTCCTGCCTCAATAGACATATTGCAAACAGTCATCCTACCCTCCATTGATAGATTTCTTATTGCCTCACCAGTATATTCGATGACATAGCCTGTTCCACCAGCGGTTCCTATCTTTCTAATAATTGCCAAAACAATATCTTTTGCAGTAACTCCTTCGATTACTTTGCCAGTAATCTTAATACACATGTTTTTTGCTTTTGTTTGAACAAGTGTTTGAGTTGCAAGTGTATGCTCAACTTCTGATGTTCCAATTCCCCATGCCAATGCACCAAATGCACCATGAGTTGAGGTGTGACTATCTCCACAAACTATAGTCATTCCTGGTTGAGTAAAACCTTGTTCCGGGCCAACAATATGAACTATCCCTTGGCGCTTATCGGTCATAGGTAAGTAAGTTATATTATTTTCTTTTGCATTCATTTCTAATGTTTCAACTTGAAGTTTCGAGTCCGGATCGGCTATGCCTTTGTCTCTATCTGCTGTTGGAACATTATGATCTGCTGTTGCTAAAGTAAACTCAGGGCGTCTGACTTTTCGTCCAGACAATCTGAGACCTTCAAACGCTTGTGGACTTGTTACTTCATGAACAAGGTGTCTATCTATATATAGAATGGAAGTTCCGTCATCATTGATGTCAACGATGTGACTTTCCCATATCTTATCATATATTGTTTTTGGAGTACTCATAAGCAAATCAAAAATGTTACGTTTGAATCTGAAAGACTAATCTTTCAGTTCTTCAGCTTTATCTTCGGTTTTTTCTTCTTGAGTAGATTCTTCTGAGTCTGATTGATCTGCTTCAGCATCATTAGCTTCAGAATTTTCATCATTTGATTCTTCAGAAGAAGCTTCCTCAGTTAAATATTCTTCTTCAAGAACTTCATCATTTTCAGAAATAAATAAACTCGCAAGGTCAGGCTGTTTACTTCTCATTCTTTCAACGATTCTAGCTTTCTTGCCAGTAAGATCTCTTAAATAGTATAATTTAGCTCTTCTTACTTGACCGCTTCTAATTAACTCTACTGAGTCGATAGATGGGCTGAATATAGGAAACACTCGTTCAACACCTTCACCAAATGAAATTTTCCTTACAGTAAAAGAAGAACTTAATCCTCTGTTCTTTTTTGCGATACAGACACCTTCAAAAGCCTGAATTCTTTCTCGGGCACCTTCTCTAACCTTAACATTCACTTTTACAGTATCACCTGGATGAAACTGGGGGATTTTTTTACCCTTAATTAATGTCTTAATCTGATCTGTTTCAAATTGTTCAATGATATTCATAGTTTCCTCGATCGGTGTTTTAATACTTTATTTCTTTGTTGTCTTGTTTTTTTTGTATTTTTTCAATAAATCTGGTCTTATTTTTTGGGTTATTTTGAGTGAGTTTTTCATCCTCCATTCAGATATTAACTTGTGATTACCAGATTGAAGTTCTTCAGGAATCTCTAAATTCTTCCATATTCTGGGTCTGGTATATTGAGGAAATTCAAGAAGATCTTGGCTAAAACTCTCCTCTTTTAGTGATTCTTTATCACCCAATGTCCCAGGCAATAGCCTCACAGCAGCCTCAATAACCGTTTGAGCTGCAACTTCACCGCCGGCAAGAATATAGTCACCCAAACTATATTCATCAAATTCATAGAAATCTAAGACCCTTTGATCGATACCTTCATATCTGCCACATAAAATGATTAATTCATTTTTCTTTGTGAATTTTTTTATATCTTTTTGCGTGATTGGCTTACCTCTTGGAGTTAAATTAATTAAAGATAGTTTCTTTTTTTCTTTAACTCCCCGTAATGAAGCATCAATAGCTTTACCAATTATATCTGCTCTTAAAATCATTCCAGGTCCGCCACCAGATGTAGTATCATCAACAGACTTATGATTATCTTTTGTATAATCACGTGGATTAAATAGCTTCAGAGACCATATTTTTTTCTTAAGAGCTCTACCAATTACTCCAACTCCTAAAACTCCTGGAAAGCTCTCAGGAAATAAAGTTATTACTTTTACTTTAAATGTATTTTTTTTCATTCTAAATATTGAGAGATATTTTTTAAGTAAATAATTTTTTTCTTTTGATCTACTTGCTCAATTGTTTTATCGTTAAAAGGTATAAAATACTTTTTATCATTCGATAAAGTTTTAACTTCTAATAAATCAGATGATCCAAAATTATTTACACTAATTACTGGACCAATAATTTCTTCATTACTAATTACAGATAATCCAATTAAGTCATTAAAATAAAATTCATCACCAATATCTGGAAGCTGACTTCTATTAATTAATATGTTTTTGTTTAGGATATCATCAACTTTATTCCGTGAGTCAATTTCAGAACAACTAACTATAAAATACTCATTTAATGAACGTATTTTTTTTAAAAAAATTTCATCATACTTTTCATCAATAAATAATTTATTAAATGTGAACAAGTCATCAGGGTCAGTTGTAAAACTTTTTATCTTAAATTGACCCTGAATACCATGAGCTGAAATTATTTGTCCTACGACAACTTTATCGTTCATTAATAAATAAAATTATTCTTTTTTATCTCCATCTTCCTCAGCGGGAGTTTCTTCTGCTGGAGTTTCCTCTGCTGGAGTTTCTTCTGCTGGAGTTTCCTCTGCTGGAGTTTCTTCTGCTGGAGTTTCCT
>JAYNZW010000005.1:0-9475 GCA_038103905.1 Candidatus Pelagibacteraceae bacterium
TAGCTAAGTACGGACGGGATAACCGCTGAAAGCATCTAAGCGGGAAGCCTCCCTCGAAACGAATTCTTCCATGAGAGTCGTGGTAGACCACCACGTTGATAGGTCAGGTGTGGAAGTGCAGCAATGCATGAAGCTAACTGATACTAATAACTCGATCGGCTTGATTTTCTATGTACTAGAAAAAAACTAGTAATATCAAGCAACACTTAAGATAGATGATTAATAGTTTTATTATTTGGTATTGATTTCATGTTTTGTTGACCTGGTGGTTTTAGCGGAGAGGTTACACACGATCCCATTTCGAACTCGAACGTTAAGGACTCCAGCGCCGATGGTACTGTGTCTTAAGGCACGGGAGAGTAGGACATTGCCAGGTCTACTAAACATGAAATATTTGTCACTTTACAATTTTAATTCCCCAATTAATGTTTTATTAATGAAAATTTGTGTTGTAGGCACGGGTTACGTTGGCATGAGTTTGTCAGTAATTCTTGCTAGAAAATTTAGAGTATATGCTTTAGATCTGTCAAAAGAAAAGGTTGAGCAGATAAATAAAAAAATATCTCCAATAAATGAACCCGCTTTACAGAAATACTTAGAAACAAAAAATTTAGACTTAGAGGCCACAACTGATATTAACTTAGCCTATGAAAATTGTGATTTTGTTGTTATTGCAACTCCAACTAATTTTGATGAAAGAACTGGTTCATTTGATACAACTTCTGTTGAAAATGTAATATCAGATATTTTAAGTATATCTCCCAATTCAAATATAGTTATTAAGTCTACAGTTCCGCTAGGCTTCACTGAGTCAATGAAAAATAAATTTAATTATGAAAATATTTTTTTCTCTCCAGAATTTTTACGCGAAAGTCATGCGCTTAATGATAATTTATATCCTTCTAGAATAGTAATTGGAGACGAAACTCAAAAAGCAATTGATTTTGGGGAAATGCTTATTCAATGTTCTGAACGAGATATTAAAGATGTAAATTTTATCAAAATGAAATCTATCGAAGCCGAAGCCGTAAAATTGTTCTCAAACACATACCTTGCTATGAGAGTTGCATTTTTTAACGAGCTTGACACTTTTGCTGAAGCACAAACACTATCTGCTAAGAAAATAATAGATGGAGTTTCTTCTGATATTAGAATTGGTAATTACTATAACAATCCATCATTTGGTTACGGTGGTTACTGTCTTCCTAAAGATACAAAACAACTAATGGATAATTTTAAAGATATACCAAACAATCTCATTTCAGCAGTTGTAGAAGCAAATAAAACGAGAAAAAATTTCATAATAAATTCAATTCTAGAAAGAAAACCAAATATTGTAGGGGTTTATCGATTGGTAATGAAGCAAGGTTCTGATAATTTTCGAGAAAGTGCAATTTTAGATATTCTAGACGGACTTAAAAGATTCAAAATTGATTTGATACTTTTCGAGCCATTTATTAATGATAGTAAATTTAATAATATTGAAGTTGTAAACAACCTCAACGAATTTATTTCCAAATCAGATTTAATAATTGCCAACAGAAGATCTAGCGATTTAGATCATGTAATTGATAAAGTTTATTCAAGAGATCTTTTTCAAGAGAACTAATTGACTTTATAATTTAATAGTCTTAGATTGTTGCTTTCTCGCGGGGTGGAGCAGTCTGGTAGCTCGTCAGGCTCATAACCTGAAGGTCGTAGGTTCAAATCCTACCCCCGCAACCAAACACTTATTTTTTTGCTATAATAACCCACATACTTCCAAAGTTTTTTCTTAGAAAATGGCTGCTCTTTGGAATAAATTTGATTTTGTTTATATACTTTCCAATGATAGGAAGAGAGTCACCCCATTGAAAATTTGTTTTATTTATAGTTATAATTGTCAAACCAGAAATTTTAAATAAATCTTGAATTTGTTTATACGAAAATGTCTCAGACCATGGATTTAAATTGTTATTAGCTTGCCAAGAAGTTTCAGTATTTTCATACCATTGCATTGTTTCTTTTTTAAACAAATTATTTATTTTATTTTTTAGTTTTGCCATTAGAAATTTTGGACTATTTGAATTATAAAGTCCTATAACTGCCTGGCCATTCGGTTTAAGCACTCTTTTGATTTCGATTAATGTTTGATTTATGTTTGGAGTGTGATGTAAGACGCCACTCGAATATACAACATCTATGGTGTTATTTTTAATTGGTAATTTTTCAGCATTGGCTTGCATTGTTATACCATTTTCATTGTATTTCCTGATATTTTTTAATGAACCAAGAGCAGCTTTAAAACTAAAATCGAGTCCAATATAGTTTTCAAATTTCATAGCAGAAAATCCTGATGCTTCACTTAACCCACATCCAACATTTAATATGATATCAGTTTTTTTTGCATTTAAGAATGATAGTGGTTTTTCAAATTCTAATGTTTGTTTTATTTGATCATCAATTATTTTTTTGTATTGTTTATCAGGCAAGTTTACAAATTTAAAATCAGACTTTTCATTTCTATTTTGCCATCCTTCATCCCAGAATTTCTGATTATAATCTGTCTCTATTCCTGTCATTAATACTGGAACATTGTGTATTATTTTAAAGTTACTTTTCTCTTTATTTTTACATGATGAGCATTCGTAAGAGTCTTTATTAAGCAAAAGATCTGATTTACATTCTGGACAAGCAATCAGCAAAGTTAAATCTGTCATTATTTTAGAGAATTGAATATATTTTTGGTTTTCTATCTAACAACCCATTATCAATACAATATTGATTTATCTTATCATCAAATAATTCATAAACTAATTTTAAATGATTTGGATTCCACATTTCATTTGTCCATATTTTACCGGTAGTCTTTTGATTTATAGCTTCTACTTTTTTCATATTTATAAGTGAATTTAGAATCATTGCTAAATTATCACAAAGATATTTTACATTCCTACATGCATGGTCATGAATTCCATCACCACCAAATATATCACAGGATGTTTGATGAATAATTCCACCCCCATCAATTTCAGCAGTCGTATTATGAATAGTCATACCAGTAAATTGTGGCTCTAGAAAATAGGAGGGCCAAAAATGAGTTATTGTTCCTCGATACCAAGGTGAAAGGCCACCATGAATATTCCAACAATAGTATTTTGCAATTTTTAGTGTATCATTATGAATTTTATTACAGCCATAACTAATTATTATGTCAGGCTTTATATTTTTTATTATCTTATGTAAATTTTGATTAAAATGTTTACCTTCTAGCTTATAATCATTTTCAAAATTTTCAAAACTATCATCTTTGAAAAATTGATTTTCAGATTTTTCTCTCTTTTCAAAATGAATTTTAAATAATTTTTTTATCTGATCAGAGCAATCTTCCGGAGGTTCTGGAATAAAATTCTCTCTTTCTTCTTGTATCCAGTGTATCTCATAATCAACTCCAAGGCTTTTTCTAAGATATCTATGTCTTAAATGATCTCCGGTTACAAGAGCTATTCGCATGGTTTTAAAATATCTTTACTAATTAACATATCATAGATTTTTGCAACTTCTTCAATATTAATATTAAGCATATTTGCTATATCAATAATATCATGATTACCATCCGCGTATGACAAAATGTATGTCATAATTTTTAATGATAATTGATTTTTTTTATTTTTTTTCATATTAACATATCTATCTTTAACTGTATCTGGAGTATTCATATTTGGATAAAGCCCTCTTTTTCCTAATTGCAACTCACAGAAAGGTTCACGTCTCTTTAAAGGTGTGCACTTTTCATTCAATAGTATTACTTTAGTTAGAAACTCAACTGACTCTTGAATTTTGCTTATATTCATAAATTTTTTATTGTCAGCGCTTGTATGATATTCTTTATATTGCCCATAAATTGTTCTTGCTGTCTGACCAATTGGTAAATTAAATTCTGAAGAACAAAACTGTCTTTCATCGGAACCTTCTGTGGGATCAAATTCTCTAATTGAGCATTCATTGTGTTCTGATAGATGGGTAAAAAGTTTGTCTAAGCTTGAATTATTAGACCTTGATTTTTTATAACTTATTTTTTTTTCTGGTCCACCAAGACAAGTAAGTACTAAACCTCCGATAAGATTTTTTTTTAGACTGTTTCCAAACTTTTTTAAATAGCAAATACTTCCAATAGTTTCAGGATTGATTAAAAAAATATAATTATATTTTCTATTCTTAGACTTTTTTAAATAATCATAGATACCTAACATAACTAAGGGCCCGCTTAGTTCATTATTTGCCATACTAGGATGACACAAATAAGATGAAATTAAGAATTCTTTTTTTGTAGATCCAGGAATTTTTTTTACCCCAAATTCTAAATTTCCATTTTTAAAAGATGAGTCAATTACTGCCTTATACTTACCTTTCTTCAATTTTTTTTTGATATTATGAGGAATACAAAATCCCCAATTATTTTCATAGTAACTTGTGATATAAGGTAAAGCATCGGGTCGCTTAGGAATACTGAATAGGTGATTTTTTAAATCTTCAAAGTCTATAAATTTATTTATTGGTGAGGAATAATTTACAATCGAAAGATTATTCTTTTTAAAATCAACTATTTTTTTACCACTACTATTTTTTAAATATGCATCATTAATTTTCCATTCTTTAGGAACAGTCCAATCAAAAACTTTTGTACCAGACTTCACTTTATAAATTTTAAATTTAATAAATTTAGATAAAATTTTTACTGATTTTCTGTATCCATCACCAGTAATACTTCGATTGATTGGAAATAGCTCATCAAATAATTTATTATAATTGATCATGACATTCACATTTATTATGTATATATAAAAACTATAATAAAATATAATAAAATATAATAAAAATGAAAATTCTTGTTACTGGCTGCTGTGGCTTTATTGGCTATCATCTTATTTTAAAACTTTTAGTTTCAAATAAAACTAATGTCTTTGGTATAGATAATATGAATGACTATTATGATACGCAACTTAAGCTTGATAGACTCAAAATTTTAAAGGTAAATAAAAAATTTAGTTTTAAAAAAGCTGATATTTGTAATGCTAATAAAATAGACCATATATTCAAAGCTAACAAATTTGATTATGTTATACATTTAGCCGCTCAAGCTGGAGTGAGACATTCAATTAAAAATCCAAAAGTTTATTTAAAAACTAATGTTAATGGGTTCTTTAACATATTGGATTTATGTAAAAATCATAGAGTTAAGCATTTAGTTTATGCATCAACTAGCTCTGTTTATGGTGACAATAAATCATTCCCACTTAAAGAAGAATTTAATACAGACAAACCAGAATCTTTCTATGCTGCAACAAAAAAAACAAATGAAGTTTTAGCATACTCTTATTCTAGTATTTATAGATTGCCTACTACTGGTTTAAGATTTTTTACTGTTTATGGTCCATATGGAAGACCAGATATGGCTCTTTATAAATTTACACAGAATATCTTTAAAGGAAAAAAAATTGATATGTATAATTATGGTAATCATCATAGAGATTTTACTTATGTTGATGATGTTGTAGGTTATATATCTTCAATAATTAAAAAACCATCAATCAGAAAAATTCCATATCAAATATTTAATATCGGAAGCGATGATCCAAAAAGTTTGAAATATTTTGTTAAGGTAATAGAAAAAGTACTTCAAATTACGAGTAAGCAAAAACTCTTGCCTTTTCAGAAGGGGGATGTTTTAAAGACGCACGCTGATATAAGCAAGATACGCAGAGCAACAAAATTACAGCCAAAATTTAATATTGAAAAAGGGATAAAAAAATTCGTTACCTGGTACATAAATTATTATAAGGTCAATAAGAAATCAAAAAAATGAGAAAATTATTACTATGAATTTTAACAAATTAAATATTCTTATCACGGGTGGAACGGGTTCATTTGGTCAAAAGTTTGTAGAAACTTTGCTAAAAAAATATAATCCTAATAAAATTATAATTTTTTCTAGAGATGAGTTAAAGCAGTTTGATATGCAGCAGAAGTTTAATAAAAAATGTATGAGATATTTTATTGGAGACGTAAGAGATGGAAATAGAGTTATTGAGGCAACAGAAGGAATTGATATTATTATTCATGCAGCTGCAATGAAGCAAGTACCAGCTTCAGAGTATAATCCTTCAGAGTGTATCAAAACTAATATTTATGGTGCTGAAAATGTAATAAATGCAGCTTTAAAAAATAATGTAAGCAAAGTAATCGCATTATCAACTGATAAAGCTGCAGGGCCAATTAACCTTTATGGCGCAACAAAACTTGCTTCAGATAAACTTTTTACTGCTGCAAATAATTTCAGAGGAGCTAAAAAAACCATGTTTTCAGTTGTAAGGTATGGAAATGTTGTAGGATCAAGAGGTTCAGTTGTGCCTTACTTTCAGAGATTAATACGAGAAGATTCAAAATATATCCCAATTACTGATGAAGCAATGACCAGATTTTGGATAACCTTAGAGCAAGGTGTTAATTTTGTTATAAAAAATTTTTCGAGAATGCAGGGTGGAGAAATTTTTATTCCAAAAATACCATCAATTCTTATTACTGATCTCGCTAGGTCAATGACTAAAAAAATACCAATCAAAGTTATTGGAATTAGACCGGGAGAGAAGTTGCATGAAACTATGTTTACTGAGAATGACTCACATTTAACAATTGAGTTTAAAGATCATTATGTAATTACTCCTAGCATGCCAAATATATCAAGTAATATAAATTATAAAATTAATAAGTTAAAAGAAAGAGGAAAACTTTTACCTTTTGGAAAAGATTATAATTCAAAAGATAATGATCATTATTTAAATATTAGAGAGATCCAAGATCTAATGAATTAAAAATTAAAATATTAATCCTATTTTATTATTAATATTATGACGCACATCGTAATAAATGCTTTTTCTGCTAAAAGAGGTGGAGGTATCACTTATCTCAATAATTTTTTAGATAATATTACTAGTCAAGATGGTTTTAGAATAAGTGTACTCTGTTATTCAAGTCAAAAATTTGAGAAAATAAATACTCAGGCTAGATATATAAAATTCAACAATTTATTTTCAAATCCTGTTGTAACAAGAATATGGGAGGCTTTTTGTCTTAGATATTTTCTAAATATTATTAAAACAGATGTATACTTTTCGCCAGGAGGAATTATAGATTATTCACTTAATAAATCTCATTTCAAAAAAGTTGTAATGTTTAGAAATATGATTCCTTTTGATGAGTCTCAGAAAAAGAAATGGCCATTTGGATATACAAAGATAAGAAACTTCTTATTATCAAGAATACTGCTAAAAAGTATGAAAATTGCGGATCTAGTAATTTTTATTTCAAAACATGGTAAAGATATTATTTTAAAAAAGACAAATGGAAACCTAAATAAATGTGTTTTAATAAACCATGGCGTAAGTAAAATATTTAGAAAAAATACTGTTCTACCAACTGAAGAAATTAGGGATCAATTTGATAGCGATTACATATTATATCCATCAATTATCGATGTTTATAAATCTCAAAAAGAAGTAGTAATGGCTTATGAGAAACTTTTGAGAGAAGAAATAGAGTTGCCTAAACTCTTTTTAGTTGGTGAAGAGTATGGTAGATACAGTAGAGACTTAAGAAAGTATATTGTTAACAATGGTCTATCAAATCACATAATTTTGCCAGGACCCGTTGATCATATTTTTATGCCTTACATTTATAAAAAATCCCGTTTTGTTATATACGCTTCACAAAGTGAAAACTGTCCAAATATACTTTTGGAAGCAATGGCATCTGGAAAAGCTATATTATGTTCTAATTTTAATCCAATGCCTGAATTTGGAGGTAAAGCTGTAGAATATTTTGATCCTTCGAATATTCATGATATAGCTGAAAAAATTAAATCTTTTTTGAATCGTGATGAACTTGTTAAACAATTAGAAGAAATGTCTCTTGAGGAGTCAAAAAACTATGATTGGAGCACAACGACAGATAAAACCTTAAAATCGATTTTGAATATATAAAATGAAAAAAAATTTTATACATTACAATAAGCAATTTATAGATAGTGAAGATATTAGAGCTGTATCAAGAGTATTAAAATCTGATTTCCTAACTACTGGACCTGAGTGTTTAAAGTTTGAAAAGGCATTAAGTAATTATGTAGGATCAAAATATGCTGTTGCTGTAAATAATGGAACAAGTGCATTATACCTTTCAATGCTCGCTCTCGGAATATCTAAAGATGACAAGGTAATTACAAGCGCCAACACATTTGTAGCTGACGCAAATGTTATAAAATTAGTAAGAGCAAACGTTATCTTTTGCGATATTGATCTTGATACAGGAAATTTAGATATTAATCATATTCTATCTCTTTTACAAAATAACAAAAATGTAAAAGCTATAATTGCTGTTCATTTTGCAGGCTATCCACTCGATATGAAAAAACTAAGAAGTATATGTAAAAAATATAATGTTCTAGTAGTTGAGGATGGATGCCATGCACTTGGCAGTTCTTATGAAGATACAAATAATAAAAAATATCGTATCGGGAGTTGTAAGTATTCTGACTTAACTACTTTTTCATTTCACCCAATTAAAAATATTACAACTGGAGAAGGTGGCGCTATAACAACAAATAATAAAAAACTCTATGAAATCTTGATTCAATTAAGAACACATGGGATTACTAGAGACAGTAAAAAGATTCAAAATACAAAATTAGCTTATTCAGTCTATGCAAATAAAAAAATTATAAACCAATGGTATTATGAGTCTCAATATTTGTCCTCAAACTTTAGAATAACAGATTTTCAGTGCGCACTTGGTCTAAGTCAATTAAAAAAAATAAATAAATTTAAAATTAAACGACAAAAATTAGTCAGAGAATACATTAAAAGTATTGATAATGAGACAAATGGTGAGATTATTTTTTACAATTATAATTTAAATAGAGACATCGCATATCATTTATTTTGTGTACAAATAAATTTTGATTCAATTAAAGGTGGTCGAGTTAAAATAATGGACTTATTAAGTAAAGATGGAATTGGAACGCAAGTGCACTATATACCAATTTATAAATTTCCACTTTATAGAAAATACCACGGCAATAAACGTTTATTAAAAAACACCGAAATACATTATAGCCGTACATTATCATTGCCACTGCATTATTCAATGTCATTAAAAATGCCGAGCAAAATTATAAAGAGCCTACATAAGTATATTTTGAAACTTAAAAAGTAATTTATATGATTGTCAGAAGAGTTGGTATAATAGACTACAATATATGTAATCTTAATTCTGTAATAAGAGCGTTTGAAGAAATTGATGTGGAAGTTAAAATCGTTACATCTAAAAAAGATATATATGATTGTTCACATTTAGTGTTGCCAGGTGTTGGGAGCTTTCAAAAGGGAATTGAAAATTTGAATAACTTAGATCTAGCAATCGTATTAATGGAGTGGGTAAAAAG
>JAYNZW010000005.1:9485-28597 GCA_038103905.1 Candidatus Pelagibacteraceae bacterium
TAGGAATGCAACTGCTTGCTGATATAGGTTATGAATTTACTGAAACCAAAGGTCTAGGTCTAATTGAAGGAAGTATAGTGAAATTAAGATCAGATCATGAAAAATTTATATTACCACATGTAGGCTGGAACTCTGTTGAAAATAAGGGGTCTAATACTCTTTTAAAAAACATTGATGACAATAATTCATTTTATTTTGTACATTCCTACGGCTATAAAAAAACCACTCTTCATTATGTTAAAGGATTATCTGATTACTTTACAAGCATAGTTAGTATAATTGAGAAAGAAAATATATTTGGAGTTCAGTTCCATCCTGAAAAAAGTCAGAAGAAAGGACTGAAACTACTTAAAAATTTTATTGAGTTTAAATGCTGAAAAATAGGTTAATTCCTGTCCTTTTTTTAAAAGATGGCTTTTTAGTTAGAAGTAAAGAGTTTAATTTACATCAAAGTTTAGGTAATCCAGTTAGCCAGGTTGAGAGGTACAACGAATGGGATGTAGATGAATTAATCTATATAGATATTACTGATTATTCTCAAAATGATAAAAGTTTCAAATTAAGAAACGATGTAGGTTCAAATAAAGGAATGAAGACAAATGATATCAATGAAATATTTTTATTTGTATCATCTAAATGTTTTATGCCATTAACATTTGGAGGAGGAATAAAAAATATAGAGGATGCTAGAAAAAGATTTAAACTTGGAGCTGATAAAATAGTAATTAACTCCCAAGCCTTAAAAGAGCCTAATTTTATTTCAGATTTAGCAAAAAATTTTGGAAGCCAGGCAATCGTGGTTTCTGTAGATGTAAAAAAAGTCGATGATAGATATTTAGTATTTTCAGATTTAGGTAAGCAAAATAAAGATATAGATCCTGTGGATTGGTGCAAAAAAATAGAAGATTTAGGAGGAGGAGAAATTTTTCTAAATTCTATTGATAAAGATGGTATGGCCACTGGTTATGATTTGCCTCTAATTTCTTCAGTAACATCTAAAATTAAAATCCCATTGATTGCTTGTGGTGGTGTTGGAGAATTTAATCATTTTAGTGAAGGTATATTAGAGGGAGGAGCATCAGCAGTTGCTGCAGGAAATATTTTTAACTTTAAAGAGCTCGCTTATCCATTAGCAAAAAAGTTCTTACTTGATAAAGGATTGAATTTTAGATAATCACTAAAATATTAATGTCGATAATTAATGTTTTTAAATTTTTATTTATTGATATTATTATCATTGATAACATAGAATAAATCTTATGCAGTTCTGTAAACGATGTCTTTTTAAAGCAGTAGTTGCTACACCGATAACTTTTGATAAAAATGGTGTGTGTACTGGATGCTTAGCTAGTATAGAAAAGAACAATATTGACTGGAATTCTAGAGAAGAACTATTCAGAGACCTTACTGATCAATATAGAACACAAGATGGGTATGACTGTATTCTGCCTGTAAGTGGAGGTAAAGATAGTTACTTTGCAGCCCATGTAGCAAAAAAACTTAATCTTAAAAGTCTAATGGTTACATATCATGGTAACAACTATCTACCAGAAGGGGAGAGAAACCTTAATAGAATGAAAGATGAATTTAACTTTGATCATATTATATTTAGACCCTCTCTAGAGGTTACAAAGAAACTAAATTTACTTGGATTTAAACTTCATGGAGACATGAATTGGCATAATCATGCTGGCATGCTTACATACCCCATGCAAGTAGCTGTAAAATTTAATGTGCCGTTAGTCTTTTATGGAGATCATGGTTTTACGGAGCAGGGAGGTATGTATTCACATTCTGATTTCTTTGAGTTTACTGCAAAAGATAGATATGAAAATGGTCAACATGGATTTGACTGGTTTGATTTTGTTGGTAAAGAAGGGTTAACTAAAAAAGATCTAGCTTATCTAATATATCCTAATGATGAAGAAATTATTCAAACTGGTCTTAGAGGAATTTTTTTAAGTAATTATTTTTATTATGATGGAAGGATGCATAGTGAAATCGCGAAAGCGAATTATAATTGGGAAGAATATGGGGGAAATTTTGATAGAACTTTCAGCAAGATTTCTAATATAGATGACATGCATGAAAATGGGATTCACGACTATATGAAATTTATAAAATTGGGCTATGGAAGAGGAACAGATCATGCCAATTATGAAATACGAAAGGGAAAAATGACAAGAGAAGAAGGCATAGAAATAGTAAAAAAATATGACCATGTAAAACCGAGCGATTTAGCTCGATGGTTAGAATATGTAGGCATGAACGAGGATGAATTCGATACTATTGCAGATAAGTTTAGAGATCAGAGAGTTTGGAGTATTCAGGATGGATTATGGTATAAGTATGATGTCACAGGTGAATATGTATCGTATGGAAAAGTTAAATCAAAACCGAGCTGGGCTAAAAATTTATAATTAAGATAATTTACATGAAAATATTAGGATTATCAGTAGGAGTTACTTCAAGTGCTGCAATAATGATTGATGGTATAATTGTAGCGGCAATAAGTGAAGAAAGATTAAATAGAGTTAAAAATTTTGATGGATTTCCGATACTTGCTATAGATGAATGTTTAAAAATTGCTGGTTTGCACGCAAAGGATATAGATTACGTAGCATGGGGAGGAATGGTTGGTGTTTCTGCTGAACAATATATTACTAACAGATATTGTAGCTTTAAAGTTGAAGACTTAATTATAGAGCAAGAAGAGTATTGGAAGCCTCTAATTTTTGAAAATGATGAAAAAGATTTTTTTGAAATATTTGAAAAAAAAATCAATACATCTCAATTTCCTGGTGAAAGTTATTTACAGCCTCTGATAGATGAAAAAGATTTGCAGAAAAGAGATAAAGAATGGAGGAAACTATACAAAAATCTTGCCACTATATCACATGGTTTTGAATCAAATAAAAATATTTTTCTTAATCATCATAAATGTCATGCTGCGTATGCTATCAATGGAATGAGTTCAAAAGAAAATGAAAGATTAATTTTTACACTGGATGGTTCTGGTGATGGTGAGAATGCAACTGTCTGGAAATATTCTAATGGAAAATATGAAAAGCTTTATGGAACATCACAATTCGTTTTAGGTCGATACTATAGACATGCAACTCTTATTTTAGGAATGAAGATGGTTGAAGATGAGTATAAGGTAATGGGACTAGCTCCTTATGCAAAGCCCTATCATAGCAATCTTCCATATGAAACATACGCCAATACTTTCCAAATTGAGGGTTTAGATGTGGGTTTCAGCAATAAACCTACGGATGCTTACTTTTATTTTAAAGATAAACTTAAATCATCGAGATTTGATGGAATCGCCTCTGGAATTCAAAGATTTGTTGAAGATAGAGTATGTGAATGGGTTTCAAACTGGATAGATGAAACAGGTATAAAAGATATAGCACTGTCGGGGGGCGTCTCCATGAATATTAAAACAAATATGGAAATTGTCTCAAGGTGTAATCCTAAAAGTATGACGGTGCCTGGAAGCGGTTCTGATGAGTCCTTAGCTATTGGCGCATGTTATCTTTTAGCTGATAAATTTGAAATTAAAACAACACCTCTCTCAAATCTATATTTAGGTTCAAATGTAGACATTGAAAATATAGAAGGCTTGATAGATAAAATTGATAGCAGCAATTATAAAATAATCAAAGACGTAACTAATGCTCAAATTGCCGCGGTGCTTGCTGATGGTAAAATAATAGGGAGGTGTTGTGGAAGAATGGAATTTGGAGCTAGAGCCCAAGGAAATAGGTCAATAATTGCTGACCCTGCAAAAATTGATACAGTGCAGAGGCTTAACGATAAAATTAAAAATAGAGATTTTTGGATGCCATTTGCTCCATCAATCTTAGAAGAAAAAAAGCATGACTATCTTATAGCAAATCACGGCGTAAACTATTGTCACATGAGTGTGGGAGCACATACAACTGATGAGGGGAAAAAAAATCTAAAAGCAGGTTTACATCCATCAGATTTAACTGCAAGACCTAATATAATAACCAATGACTCAAATCAAAAATATCATGATCTAATAAAGGAATATGAAAAAATAACCGGAACAGGTGCTTTGCTAAATACCTCTCTAAATTTGCATGGTTATCCAATCGTAAGAAATGCTGAAGAAGCGATTTATGTTTTAGAAAATACAGATATTGATGGTATGATTATTGAAAATCATTTTCTTTTAAAAAAGGATAAAGATTAGAAATGTATGAAAAGTTTGGCAAACCTTTAATCGATATTTTAAAAATTAAAAATGTATTCATTGATAAAGAAGATGAATTTGAAAAAGAGAATCAAAGAATAAATAAAATATACTCCCAACAGCCTAAAAGAACTAATTGCATGAATTGCCCTGAACCTATTGGTCACATAGATTTTCGTAAGCAAGGAATAGACTATTCAATTTGTAAAAATTGTACTCACCTGAATGGAATTTATCAAGATACAGACACTTTTTGCAATGCAGTTTATGCAGATAGTGATCAAAGTTATTCTGCTAATTATGACTCTATGACAAAAGATGAATTTTACGATAGAGTTAAAAAAGTTTATTTTCCAAAAATTGAATTTTTAAATACAAGTTTAAAAAATAAAAATGTGGATATATCTAATTTAAGTCTTACAGACTTTGGAGCAGGAAATGGTTATTTCGTAGCAGCTGCACTTGAGAGCAATTTTAAGAATGTTTATGGCTATGAAGTCTCTAATAATTGTGTAGATTTCGCAAATGAGATGTTTGGATCTAAAATATTGAAGTCTTTCTCTATTCCTAAAACATTAGACGTAATAAAAAATGTTGATACTGAAATCTTATCCATGATTGGTGTTTTGGAGCACTTACAGCACCCTAGAGAAGTACTAAAGCAAATAAATCTTAATAACAGTATTGAATATCTCTATTTATCTGTTCCTGTGTTTGGACTATCAGTCTATTTAGAATTATTATTTCCTGAAATGATGCATAGACAATTATCAAGAGATCATACTCACTTATATACGAAGGAGTCATTAGAATGGACGGCAAAAAATCTCAATATGGAAATAGTGTCTACATGGTGGTTTGGTCAGGAAATGTTAGATTTATATAGATTTGGTTCTTTAGTTTTATCCAAGGAATCAAATATAATTTCAAAATGGCAATCAATTTTTTTAAAAATTATTGATAGGCTTCAGTTAGAAATAGATAAAGAGTATTTATCAAGTGAAGTTCATATTCTACTTAAAAAGAATTAAGTGTTTGGTTAAGATCAGTACTAATCCTGTCCCAACTTGAAGTATTATAATCCATAGAAAATTTTTTTTGAAGATTATTAATTGAGCTATTATAATTTTCTGGTAATGATTTACTTAAAATAAATTTACTTATTGTAAAATATAATTCATTAAAATTTTTAACCATTATATTTCCTAAAAGAGGTTGATGAGGATATCTAATTTGATATGCAAGTATTAATAAGTCTTTTCTATGTACTGCTTCTAAGATTGTGCTTGAACTATCTTCAGTTATAAGAATATCAACTAAAGAAATTAATTCGTGTGTTGAAAAATCTTGAATTTCATATGATATTTGTCCAGACTCTAGATACGTTTTTAGATGTGGTAGTAATTCGAAAAACTCTTCTATTGCTAATCTATTGCGAGGCTTAATTATTAATTGAATATCTTCTCTAATGTTAAGCAGTTCATCTATTTTTTTAAATTTTTCTTCATATAGCCAAGCTGGTGTATGAATACTAGATATACTACTTACCATTATCATAATCGTCTTTTTATCTTTATATTTTTGATTAAATTTTGAAATTATATCTTTGTTAATTTTTTCTCTATTTAATAGATGTGATCTTTGCTGACCAACTGAAAATATTCTTTTGTTAGTATCCCAATATGGTGACCATAATTCTCTAAATCCTTCTCCTTGTATGTAAAATTTATCAAAATAGTTATATGATTGGATAGGATGTTGAACTGGCTTTGCAAAAGCAGAATGCTGTATTCCAAAATTTAGTAGTTTTTCTTTATTTTGTGCAATAGTTCTTGTTATACTAATTGAGTCATAGTCATCTCTCGAAATAATTATTTTAATGTAAATGTATTTGTTTGTTAATTTACAATCTAAATAATTTGTATATATCCTCTGGATAATTTTTTTTGCAGGAGAGTTGATGTTAGCATTAATTTTTATTATGCCGTTAAAAATATAATCTCCAAAAAATGAAAAAATCGGAATTTTAAGTTTGCTTTCATCAATAATATCTGCACCAATGTTTTTAATGTGATCATTTTCATCCATCAAAGTTTTTTTTGTTAGCAATCTTCCAAATTTATTTCCAGTTAAATAGATAATTTTTTTATTTTCTAGAGATTTACTATTAGATAGTTCGTCATCATCAATGAAGTTACGCTGTGTATTAGCACTATAAATACTATGATTGAATCCCCAAACAACTTGCATGCCAATATCGTACTGTTTTTGATTTGGACTTTTAATTGATAATCCTCTTCTAAAAATAGTTCTTAATATGTAAGGAGATGAAAGATAAATTATATTGTTAATCGAGTTTAAGAAATTACTCGATTTTACTTTATGACTTATTTTTATTCTATCAATATATAGGTGACTTCTTAGATTAAATATATCGTCATCCTTTATGAATATTTTTTCAATATTAATATTTCTTTTTTCAAATTCTTTTAATAAATTATAAAAAAGTATTTTTTGAAAAATAAAATATGAGAAATCCTTTTTTAGGGCATAAACTATATTTTCATCATCAACTAAATTAAATAAAGTTTTAGCAATATTTTTTATTTTTTTTTGAAAAGAAATACTTTCAATAAATTCTAGGACCTGACTATTTGTTGTATAACATATAGAGTTATAACTTAAATTATGTATATTATCTTTATATTCTGGAACTCTTATTATTTCAATTTTTGAAAAAAGCTTTTTAGTTAATTTTTCATATAAGTTTATTTTATCTGTATTAGCAGTATAAAAATCAACTGAATCTTGTAGATAAATGATATCAGGTTTCTTTTTAAATAAAATATGTGTAAATAAACTAATCGTAAAATATTCAGCAAAAAATATTCTTTTATTCATTTTGTATTGCTTCTTTAATTAGGTTTTCAATATTGATCAAAAAAGAGTAAGATAATTAAAATCTTATTAATGCATAGAATGATACTATTTTAATCTAATTCAATAGTCTAAATTTATAAATAATTGATTTATATTAATATTATACTATTGTAGGGATAATAATTCATGTATTCAACTACTAAATATTCAGATCATATTCATCATTTAAGAGAGTTTGGGTATGTCCACATTAAATCAATAATCAATCAAAATAAGATTAATGATTTTAGAAATACTTTCTTTTCTTTATTTAATTTTTATAGTCATAATAAAATTGAAAGTAATTTTGACTGTGAGGAATTTGTTCACAAATTAAGTGATTTTAGAAAAAAAGACCCTGATGCACTTCATGGTTTATTTAGAACATTTAAGCATACATATGCATTTAATAATCTATTTAACGAACAAGCACTTTATTCACTCGTTAGTTCAATTTTAAATGAAGATTATTTGAATTTAATAATTGCTGAACATCAATTTAGACTTGATGAGCCAAATGATCGATTATTTACTCTCGAATGGCATCAAGATAGTACCTACTACGAGCAAGATAGAAAAGGTAAAAATAGTCTTGTTATTAATATGTGTGTTCAGAATAATACGAGTGAAATGGGTGTACCTCGACTGATACAGGGTTCACATAAATTAGGTAAGCTCGAAAATGATAAGATTACAAAATTTAATACTAATGTTGAACAAAATAAAGTTGATGCTACTTATATTGATAAAGAAAATATCAAAATTATTGAGCCAGAAGCTGGTGATATAGTAATATATGACATGAATCTCATTCACCAGAGTGGCTACAATTCCACTCAGAAAGCAAGATTTTCAGTAATTGGAAGAGCTTTCAATCCTAAATCTAAAGACTATCATCATTTCTACTATCCTAAAAAAGAATTAATTGGAAAATGAAAAATTATAATCAAGTTTATGGCAAATTCACTTCAGGAACTGGATCTTGGTTACCTGATGAATTATTCCTTATTGGTATGAAGAATCCTTATGATCAAAGAGTTATTGATAGTTATATAAGTGTCGTAGCTGGAGACCTTTCAAAATTAGATATTAATTCTATTAATGGTTTGCATATTATGGATGTTGGATCTGGGAGACAAGCACTTGCTCTAAATAAACTTGGTGCAAAATTTGTGACACATTACGATATCTCAAAGTCTAATATCAACAATTTTAAAAAATATCTTAAAAAGAATAATATTAAGAAAATTAAATCAAAGCATGAAGATATTTGTAAGCAAAAATTTAATCAAGGTGATAAATATGACTTTGTTTATTTACAAGGCATTATTCAACACGTTAAAAATCCAAAGCAAGCAATTATAAATATAGCTTCATCATGTAAATATGGTTCAAAAATATGGTTTTATTACTATCAAGTTGGCTCAATTCATCAGCTATATGCAGAAATGTATAGATCAATATTAAAAGAAAAAATTAATCCTTTAATTATCAGAAATATTTTACTTATTTCTGGAATTTCTATTAAGGATACTAACATACTTATTGATGATATAAGTTGCAGTTATAGATATCTAATCAGTTCTAATTATTATGATAAATTATTTGATAAACTAGGTTTTATAAAAATATTTAAGAAAGATATTATTGATCATTCTAAAGGTATAAATTTAAGAATTACTCCAGCCGCCTGTATTGCTGGATTTGAAAAGCATGAGCAGAATATTAATATGCCTCTAAAATTTCCACAGCCTAAAAAGATTGATCACTTTGATTATAAGAATTATGTTAACGAACAGCGCTCACTTATAAAAAAATTAAAATCGATTAAAAATAAAATTGATAATATCTTAAATAAAAAGAAATTTTCAGATGTAGAGCTTATTATGATTGCAATGCCAATAATAAAAGAATCACTTAGAGTTAAAATAAGTGACCCATTTATTGATCTAAAAGATAGAATTATAATATCTTTTGAGGAAAGTTACTTAATTGCAAAAAAAATAATACAAAAATGAGTCAGATAAAAATAAAAGATCAAATTATTGGGGAAAAATTTCCAACATATTTCATTGCAGATATTGCAGCTAATCACGATGGAGATTTAAAAAAAGCGATTGATTTAATTCATCTAGCCGCAGAAGCGGGAGCTGATGTCGCTAAATTTCAGCACTTCAAAGCAAATACTATTGTCTCAGATTATGGATTTAAGTCACTGCAAACTGAATCCTCACACCAATCAGGATGGAAAAAAACTGTATTTGAGACCTATGAAGACGCTTCTGTACCAGACAAATGGACATCAACATTAATTGAAGAATGCAAAAAAGCTAAGATTGAGTTTTTTTCTAGTCCCTATGATTTTAATTCAGTTGATATGCTAAATAAGCATGGTGTAGCAGCACATAAAATAGGTTCAGGTGATATTACGTGGATTGAAATTATTGAATATATTGCTAAATCTAAAGTCCCGGTATTTATAGCAACAGGCGCTGCAGATATATTAGATGTTAAAAGAGCAATGAATATTTTGATTAAAGAAAAAGCACAGATATGTTTAATGCAATGTAACACAAACTATACTGGAAGTGAGGATAATTTTCGTTATATTAATTTAAAAGTCCTAAATACTTACAAAAAGCTCTTTCCGGATGTCGTTCTTGGTTTGTCAGATCATACCCCAGGACACTCTACAGTTTTAGGGGCTGTAAGTTTAGGTGCAAGAGTTATTGAAAAACATTTTACGGATGATAACACGAGAGAAGGACCAGATCATTTATTTTCATTAAATCCTAAAGCTTGGAGAGATATGGTTAATGCAACAAGAGAACTGGAGAATTCATTAGGTGTTGAAGAAAAAAAAATTGAGGATAACGAAAAAGATACAGTTATTTTGCAACGAAGAGCTATAAGACTAAATCAGGATTTACAAAAAGGACATATTTTAAAAAAAGAAAACCTATCTTTTTTACGACCTGCACCGATTGATTCAATTGCTCCATATGAATTTGAAAATGTTTTAAGTAAAGAGCTTAAAAATGAAAAAAAAAATGGGGATTATTTGAAACATGAAGACCTTAAATAATTCTGAAGTTTGTATTTTAATCCCTGCTTTTAATGAATCCTTAAAAATAAATAATGTTTTGAAGGAAATAAATGAATTTGACGTTTCTACATTAGTTGTTGATGACGGATCTACAGATAATACAGTTGAAATTTGCAAGCAAAAACAAAATATTATTCTAATAGAACATAAAGATAATTTAGGTTATGAGGAGGCATTAAATACAGGATTCAATTATCTTTCAAAAAAAAATTTTAAATATATTGTTACTTTAGATGCAGATGACCAGCTTTCTGTGAATGATGTACTTAGATTTGTTAAGTTGGCTAATGAAGAGGGACTTGACTTAGTTGTTGGTCATAGAAGCCACATGAATAGAATATCTGAATTTATATTTAGTATTATCAGTAGGTTTTTTTTAGATTTGAAAGATCCTTTTTGTGGTTTAAAACTTTATAAACTTAATTCAATCAAGAACTTTTTGCCCTTTGATAGCTATAATTTAATTGGATCAGAGTTGTTACTTAGATCAAAGTATAATAATTTAAAAATAGCGCATTTACCTATTAAAATTAAAAAAAGAGAGGGGCTTTCTAGATTTGGAAACAATATGTATGGTGAATATAAAGTTATAAAAGCTTCTTTTTTTATTTTAATAAATCATTTTTTTAACAATAAATTTATGTGAACTATCTTAATGATAATTAGAGGTATAAAAAAAAAGGTTGGTGCAATTATTCAAGCTAGGATTGACTCTTCAAGATTACATAGAAAGATATTCACCACTTTAGATGGTAAGCCTATATTAGAACATATTATTAATAAATTAAAAAAATCATCTTTTATTGATGAAATAATAGTTGCAACTTCTAATGATTTTAAAGATCGTGAAATTATTGAATGGTGTAAGAAAAAAAATGTTAAGTATTTTAAAGGGGAAAAAGAAGACGTTTTATCACGATTTTACCATTGTGCTATTAAATATAAAATAGATACAATTGTAAGAGTTACTTCGGACAATCCATTATTAGATATAATAATTGTTGATGAAGTCATTAAACTTTTTAATAAAGATTTCGATTATGTAGCTAATAACATCAAGAAGACATTTCCTCATGGTTTAGATGTTGAAGTTTTCAACTTTGAGTCGCTAAAAAAATCTTTCACAGATACAAACATTGCTTCACACAGAGAACATGTCACTCAATATATAAGACATAACCCTAAAAAATTTAGAATATCAAATTTGGAAGCAAAAGAAAACAATCATCATATCCGTGTAACTTTAGATACAAAAGAAGACTATAAATTGCTTAATGAGGTAGTTAAGATTGGAGGGATTGATATCGGGCTAGAGCAACTTTTAAAAATATTTAGACAGAATAAATTCCTAAAAGATATAAATAGACAATCAAGAGATGCTCATAGTATATATAATACTGATAATAATATTATCTAAATAACTTGTAAAAAATATAATAAATTTATGACTCCTAAAATTTCTATAATAGCTGAGTCTGCAGCTAATCATAATGGTGATTATGAAAATTTAGTTTCCCTTGCTAATGCTGCAAAGAATTCTGGAGCTGATTACTTCACATTTCAAATAGTGAACGAAAATTATTTTTGTGATAAAGATTATCCAAGTAGGCATATTGTTAAGAAATGTAGCTTTTCTAAAGATCAATGGATGCTTTTTTTTAAATATGCAAAAAAAAACAACATTAGACTAATTCCCTGTCCGTGTGATATCGATAGCTTAAATTTTGTTTTTAAAAACAAATTTAAAATAATTAAAATTCATGGAACAGACTTAACAAATATTCCATTTCTTAAAATCATTTCAAAGAAAAAAATACAGGTGATACTCGAAACACAACTAGCTACTGAAAGAGATATAGATTTAGCCTTATCTATTCTTGATAGAGATAGAGTGAAATGTTTAATGCATGGGTACAGCAATTATCCTACAGAAGGTAAAGAATTAAATCTTAACTCACTTGATTTTATGCTTAAGAATTGGAAGTTGCCAATTGGATTTGCAGATCATAGTGTTGATACTGAGACGATACCTGCGATGGCTCTTGCAAAAGGTATTTCATGGATTGAAAAACATATAACTGTTAGTAGAAATGATAGGAATTATGACTGGCAACCAAGTCTTGACCCTGAAGATTTTACTATTTTTGTTCAAAATCTGAATAAATACTCAAAAACTCTAGGTCTTAAATTTAAGCATCCCACCAGAGAAGAATATTTAATGCGTCAAAATATGTATAAAAAATATAAGTTGAAAGGTAATAAGTTACACGTAATTAGATCAAATACTGGTTTAGATTACTATGACTATAAATATAGCAAATTTAATAAAGATAATATCATTACAGCAGTAATTGGAAGACTTAAAAGTACGCGACTCAAGAAAAAAATTTTGAGAGATTTTTATGAAGATAAAATGGTTTTTGATTTAATAAATAACCTAAAAAAAAGCTCAATTTCGCAAAAAAATATTCTAACATCTTCATATTTAAAGTCTGATCTTGAGTTAATTGAGGAGGCAAAAAAAAGAAATATAGATTTTTTTTGCGGTCACCCTGAAAATGTAATTGATAGAATGATAAGTCTTGCAGAAAAAGAAGAAGCTAGAGGAATATTTAGAATTACTGCAGATATGCCTCTGGCAGATACAAAATTAATGGATCTAATGGGTAATATGTTTAAAAAATATAACCTAGACTACGTAAGAGCAATGAATTGTCCTGTAGGACTTTCTGCAGAACTATTTTCAATAAACTATTTACAAAAACTATATCAAAAAATCGATAATCCTAATGAAACTGAATATCTTGGATGGTTTGTAAATAATGATAAAGATGCAAAAAAGGGTTGCATTGAATTAGATTATCAAGGAAGGGATTTAAGTTATTATAGCTTGACTGTAGACTATGAAGAAGACCTTGAGTCTTGTTTAAAACTGATGAGACATATAAATAAAAAAATTGAAGATATTAAGCTTGTTGACATTCTAAATAATTTAAAATTTCTAAAAAAAATAAATAAGAATAAATTATTTAAAATGCCTTATGGGACTGTAATGAAATATGGAGATTATCTTGAGATGCAATGGAATCAAGGTTTTGATGTTATAAAAAAATTTAAAATAAAATAATATTAAATTAATAAATAAATTGAAAAAAATTTGCATTATACGTGTAGATGGTAATAAGTTAATTGGTCACGGTCATCTCAGAAGATGCCTTGCTATAAGTGAGTCTTTATATCAAGATTGTGATCTTTATATTGCTACTAATAAAATTTCTGAAGAAATAAAAAAAGAATTTCTAAATTATAGAATCAAATTTTTATTATTAAAAAATCGTTTTAAATCTAGTCAAAAAGAAAGTGAATATATTTTAAATAAAATTAAAAATTTAGATATTATTATTTTTGATGGATATCATTTCAATACAGCAAATAAAAAAATTTTTAAAAATAATAATATTAAGATAATTAGTATAGATGATGAAGGAAAGAATGATTTATTATCAGATCGTATAATAAATCACGCACCAAATATATCTTCAAAAAAATTTAAAGGAATAAGTAAGACGAAGCTAAAATTAGGTACTAGGTATTTGATGGTTCAAAATTGTTTTTTTAAAAATAAAAGAAGTATTAATTCATATAAAAAAATTGAAAATAATATCTTTATATGCCTTGGATCAAGTAGTAATGCTAATAGATTTGTTGAAAAGATAATAAATATACTATTTCTCGATGAGCGCGTAGATAAAATATTTCTCATATATAGTAAAAATATTAAAGAAAAAATATCATTTAATAATGTTAACAAAAGAAAGCTCAGAGTGTTTTCAGGCCTACCCGCAATCAAAATGGCAAAACTCATGACTCAGTCAAAGATTGGGATATGCACCTCTAGCACTGTCGCGCTTGAATGTTGTGCTATTAATATGCCATTGATAGTAGGCTACTTAGTAAATAATCAAAAAAATATATATGATGGTTTAATTAACGCAAAAATGGCTTGTGGTATTGGCAAATTAAAAAATAGCAATATTCAAAAGATAAAGCTACAAGTAAACAACTTGTTGAATAAAGTTAAAGTTAGAGAAAATATGATAAAATATCAAAATAAGAATATTGATTACCTATCTCACAATCGTATTAGAAATACTATTTTGAAAAAATAAAAATGAATTAATTCTTATGCTCAAAAGTCAAACCATTTTAGGTCTATTAATGGGAGGTAATTCGACATCACTATCTACGCTAAAAAATATTGAAAAAAATTACAATATTTCTTTTATACTTACAGATCATGATTCAAAAGAGATCATTAGATATGCTAAGAAAAATAAAACTCTACTTTATATAGGTAATCCAAGATCAAAATCGTTTGATAAATTTTTGAAAGATACCACTATAAAGAAACCAGATATAATTTTTGCAGTTGGATATAAATATATTGTAAATGGTAATATTTATAATTTTGCAAAAATAATTACTCTCAACATTCATGGGTCATTATTACCAAAATATAAAGGCAGAGGTCCACTTATAAGAGCTATTATGAATGGCGATAAGTTTACAGGTATTACTGTTCATGAAATTGATAATTCATGTGATGGAGGAAGAATACTATTTCAAAAAAAGATAAAATTACCAGCAAATTTCACAGGTTGGCAAATGCTTCAAATATATACAAAAATTTATCCAAAAATAATTCAAATTTGTATTGAAAAAGTAAAGAAGAAAAATTTTAAATTAATAAAACAAAAAATGAATAAAAATATTTATCCCTCAGTGACTGAGGAAGACAGGACTATAAATTGGAATACAAATAGTAAAATAATCTATAATAAAATAAGAGCTTTCAGCAAACCTTTCAATGGTTCCATTACTTATTTTAATAATAAAAAAATTTATATTAACGATGTAAAGATTATAAAAATAAAAAAAAAGATGAAAATTAAAAATGGAACAATATTAAGAATTATCAGAAAAAGAATACATGTAAAAACTAATAATAATTTGTTTAGTATTTCTCTTTTAAATACTAATGATTTAGAGTTTATTTTAATTAACCATCATTTTACATAAAAAAAATAATTCAGTTATAAAATAATCGTTAAACTACTCGAAGATAAAGATGTTTAAAATTAGTATTTTTTTTAAAATTAGAATTATATAAATATATTTAATTAAATGTTATAAATTGAACGGTAATTATGTAAATTTATGAAAAATTTAAGGCTTAGTGTATTAAGTAAAGAAGTACTAGTAAATAATATTGAGCAACTAATTGAAATTGAGTTTCAAACAAGTGAGCTTCTTGGAATAAAATATGGCAAAGCTTGGGGTGAAAAAGAATTTCTTTTTGAAGTTCAAGATAAATGGAAATATAGTATTTGCGCTTTTGAAGAGGATAAAATAGTTGGCTTCATAATTATATCTAAATACGGAATGAATATCCATGCACATAGACTTGCGATGAATGTATCCTTTGCTCCCTTAAAAAAAATTCATATTACAAAAAAATTATACGAGAAATTAGAGGAAATTGCTCGAAAGAATAAAATTTTATCTCTTACTGCAATTGTTCCAGTAGGTAATTTTAGTACTGTAAGATTTTATTTAAAAGAAGGTTGGATACAACTAGATAACAAAAAAATTGACAAATTTATTTTACAAAGAGATATGAAGGCATATTCGTTAGAACCTAATTTTATGATTGATGAAATTCCTATTCCAGGTGAGCCCGACAAGTCATACGTTTTAAAATATAATTATGAAAGATGAGTTATGGTCTATATCATTGCTGAAATAGGAAATAATCATAATGGCAACATCGATAAATGTAAGTTGTTGATCGATGCCGCGGCTAAGACTGGAGCTAATGCCGTAAAGACACAATCATTCACGGGGCGTGATATTTGCACTCCTAAATTACTAACTTCCGATTATCCTAATTGGAATACAAAAAACTATAAGTATTGGTATGAGTTTGCTGATAGTCTTGCTCTTCCATTAGAAGCTCATCAAGAAATAATAGAATATACTAATGAATTAGGATTAGATTTTATTACTACTCCGGTATCTCCAAAAATAGTAGAATTTCTTGAAACTCTAGATGGTATTAGTCAATATAAAATTGCTTCTATGGATCTTACTAATTTTGATCTAATTAAAGCTATATCAAGCACAAAAAAACCAGTAATAGTTTCAACGGGTATGAGTGATTTATCTGAAGTTGATGCAGCAGTAAATTTATTAACCAATTCTAAATTATCCATCTTGCATTGTATTAGTGATTACCCTTTAAATCCAAAAAATGCATTCTTAAAAAATATTCAAATTCTTAAAAATAAATACCCCAATTATACAATTGGATTTTCTGATCATTCTCTTGGTAATGAGCTATCAATAATGGCAATGTCGTTAGGAGCAGAAATAATAGAAAAGCATTTTACATTAAATCGTTCTGACCAAGATTCTGCAGAACATCATTTTTCTATGGAACTAGAAGAGTTAAGAGATTTAGTAGATTGGACAAGAATTATTGAAAATATTAATGTTCAAGAGGGTTGGTGTCGAAGTGAAGAGGAAAGTGAAGGAAAAAAACAGTATAGAAGAAGCTTTCACTATAATAAGAATTTACAAAAAGGACATATACTGCAAAAATCAGATATTGTTTTTTTAAGACCTGGTAATGGTATAAATTATAATGAATTAAATAAAGTATTAGGCAAGCCTCTTAATAAAACAATAAAAGCATACGATAATTGTTCTTTAAATGACTTCGAATAGATAAATGAATTTATTATATAATAAAAAAATACTTGTTATTGCTGCACACCCTGATGATGAACTTCTTGGGCCAGGGGGAACAATTCATAAATGTTCAAAAAAAAATAAGTGTGATGTACATATTTTAATTATGTCGAAAGGCATTACTTCAAGGTCGGTTTCAGATTTAGATAAAGAAATAGTCAGCCAAAAAAAGTCTATAAGCGAGGCTTCTAAAATTCTTGGCGTAAGTAAAGTAGATATTCAAAATTATCCTGATAATAGATTTGACTCATGTGATCTCTTAGATCTTATTAAAACAATCGAGAAAAAAATAAAAACATTTAGTCCAGATGTAGTTTTGACCCATCATGGGTCAGATTTAAATATTGACCATAGATTAGTATTTGAATCAACTTTAACTGCTATCAGACCACTGCCCGACAGTAAGTCAATTACGTTAATGACTTTTGAAACTCCTTCATCAACTGAATGGCAATCTTCTGATTCCAATAATATTTTTTCTCCAAATTACTTTAATCAAATAGATAAAGAAGACTTAAAAGCAAAACAACTCGCAATGAAAAAGTATAAATCAGAATTAAGACCTTACCCACACCCAAGATCAACTAAGTCATTGGAAATAATTTCAAGGAGATGGGGAACAGTAGTTGGCGTAGAATTTGCTGAGGTATTTAAAATTATAAGAATTATTAATAAAGATTAAATGATTTTAAGTGCTCATCAGCCAGCATACATGCCTTGGCCAGGATATATTCATAAAATACTATGTGCCAAAATATTTATAATTTTAGATAATGTACAGTTTGAAAAAAATAGTTTTATCAATAGAAATTACCTTCTTTTTAACAAAGAGGCAAAATTATTAACTGTTCCAATAAAAATTAAAAATCACACTAACTTGAAAATTAAAGATATCCTGATTTCGGATCACTCAAATTGGAAACGAAAGCATTTACAGTCTTTATATTTAAATTATAAAAATACTCCTTTTTATAAAAAACATATTCAGTTTTTTGAGTATATCTTTAATCAAAATTGGCAATACATAAATTCACTAAATAATGAGATTCTAAGTTATATTTTGAAAGAGATAGAGTCTGAAACGAGTATCATTAATCATAGCGATATAGAAGTCTCTGGTAATAAAACAAATTTATTAATTAATCTCTGTAAGAAATATAATTGTAATTCATTCATCTTTGGAGCAAATGGTAAGGATTATGCGGATATTAATTTAGGAAAAAAAGAAAACATAAATTTTTTCTATCAAACTTTTGATACAGTAAAATTTTATAATTATCATAAATACAAATTTTCAAAAAATATCTCAATTCTAGATCTATTATTCAATATGGATTCATCAAAAATAAAGGGTTATTTGCATAAATATGGCAAAATATCAAAAATAGAGTGAAAAAAAAATTTCTTAAAATTATTAATGCTTCAACAGGTAATATAAATATAGAACCCAATAAAGATACAGATTTTTTAGTCCTTAAGATGGATCAGCAATATTTTTTTCAACAAAAAAATATAGAGTTTATTACGCTTGAGTATTTTTATGACGATTCGTATCAGAATGATTTAGAAGCCTCATTCGTCCCAAAGATTAAAGAGTGGTTGGTTCAATCTGATACATTAATTTACGACCAAACAAAGATTGCAAATCTATTTTCGGGTAATGGATTTTGGTTTATGCATAAATTTCTAGATTTATTTTATGCTCAAAATTGTATTAACAAAATAGAAGAAAAATATTCTAAAATTGAGATTATAACCGATCATTATATTGAAAAAATGCAGCCTTCAACAATTAATCCAGATGCTTTATCTTTTAATAATTTTTTAGGTCAAGGAAGTGATAGATTTTTAATTTTATTAATCCACTCAATGCCAAAAATAAAGATTATAAATATTAAAAAAAAATTTTCGCTTAGAAATTATTCTTATTATTTGTACGGTAAAATTATTTGGTTTTATTTTGGAGTTATTAGAAAAATTAATAAAATTTACCAAAATCTTATAAAAGTAAAAAAAAATAAATTCATATTTTACAGTCTTCAAGATGGATATGAT
>JAYNZW010000005.1:28607-55914 GCA_038103905.1 Candidatus Pelagibacteraceae bacterium
TTTTCTTTAAAAATAATTTGCCATCATTTGAAGGATTGCTAATTAAGTTAGTAAATGAGTATATTTTAATTTCAATTAATATAATTGAAAATTTTCCAGAAAAAAAATTACGTTATTTCAAAGAAAAAAAAGTTGATGGGATAGTATTGCCTATGTGCGCCCAAGACTTGATAGATTTCTTTGCAGTTAAAACTGCTAATAAATTTGATATTCCAACGTATTTTTTTAAACACAACGGACCAATTGAAATTTTTAGAAATAAGGATCCATTTGTTTCTTTTTTAGAACAAAATAAAGTTTTAGATAGAACTCAGTTTATGCATTCTAATCTTGAAAAAGAATTAATGGAAAAAAATAAAAGCATAAGAATAGAAGTGATTAGATCTTTAGGAATGAATTACAAAGAAAATAAAAATTTTCAGAAAAATAGAAAAAAAATTTTATATGCAATCGGTTCCCCTTCAAGATATACATTAAAGGATCTTCAGAGTATCACTTTTGATACTGAAAAAATAAATTTTTTGAAATCAATTATTGATTATGCTATCGAGTCTGATTCAAAATTAAGTATCAAATCACATCCAAGAGGAAATAAAGAATTAAATAATATGCTATTAGCAATTAGGAGGGTTTCAAAAAAATCACAAAAAATCAATATAGTTTATAATAATAAAATTGAAGAATTGTTCGATCAATACGATTTAATTGTATCAGATACAATATTTTCATCTGTAGTATCAAATGCTTTATATACAAATAAAAATATTCTAGTTTATTGTCCAAGAAAAGATTGTATCACTCATGAATATTATGACTTATTATCTAAGAGGGTATTGCTAGTCCATGATCTATCAGAAACCAAAAAAATAATTGATGAATTAATAACTAATAATTTTAAATATGTGAGTGATCCTGATTTTACTAAAAAAATTTTAGGAAATTTATCACTTCAAGAAGCAATAGAAAAAATACTTATAACTATGAAATGTAAATGAATAATATTTCACTAATTAAAAGAATCCCTTATAAGCTAGTACTTTTTACAATCATTTTTATTGCAGCTTTATTTGAGGGTATTGGAATAGCTTCTTTGATACCTGTTATCTCTTTTGTAACCAATGAAGCTGATTTATCATCACTAACTTTTCCTTTTAGTATTCTTCCAGATTTTTTTAGTTATTTAGATTTAGAAATATCTCTTTCTAGTATGCTTATTTTTATTTTATCGTTAATGATTTTATCTTTTTTTACAATTTATTTACAAGAAAGATTAATTCAATTAGTTCGATACAAAATATTATATGATAATAGGAAGGAAATAGGTGAGTCTATTTTCATGTCCAATTGGAAGCAAGGTTTAAATTATGCTTCAGGAGAAATTTCTAATAAACTTGTACATGAAACTGATAAGTTGTCTGAAGCTTTAATAAACTTAATACTTTTAATTGCTTTAATATTTCAATTCTTGATTTATATAATTATTGCGCTGTATTTATCTTTCAGTATGACAGTAGTTGTCTTAATTATAATTTTTATTTCTTTTATATTAATTTATCCACTTCTAAGAAAAAGTAAAAAGCTAGGTGAGTCAGTTGTAACTACAAATTCTTTATATACTAGCCAAGTAGTGGAGGCAATTAGAGGCTTTAAGTTAGTTAAAGCTAGTGGATTAGAAAATTACATTATTAATAAATTTAATGATATTAATTATAAGAATACTCATGTATCAAAAAAGCTTCTAGACTATGCTTCAGCTATAAAATTTTTAGTTCAAGCATGTCTAAGTATTGCAATGGTTTCTATAGTTTATTTATCTCTGGCAATATTTGAGATTGAAATTTCAAAAATTATGGTTTTTGTTTTGTTGCTTATAAGAATGGCTCCCAAATATTCTTCTGTGCAGGGTGCCTACAGGTCATTTATAATTCATTTACCAGCTCTAAATATTGTTGATCAAATGAAATCTTTAAGTGATGCAGCAAAAGAAGAATTAAATGCTTACTCCCAAAAACATGATAATATTAAGGAAAAGATTGCAATAAACAATGTTAGTTTTAAATATAATAATGATAATACAGTTATAAATAAAATTTCTTTAGAGATTAAGCTTAATTCTTTTGTAGCTATTGTTGGTGCAAGTGGAGCAGGGAAATCAACTTTAATTGATATAATTTTAGGCTTGTTGAAGCCTGCTGAAGGTGAAGTATTAATTGACAACGATAATCTAAATTCAATTAATCTTGGAGAGCATAGATCAAGAATTGGTTTTGTTCCCCAAGAAAATATATTTTTTTCAGGTACTTTGAGAGAAAATCTTACTTTTGACCAGAAAGTGGACAATAGCATTATAGAAGAGAGTTTAGAAATTGCTCAGTTAAGTGAATTTGTTAAAAGCTTACCAAAAGGATTAGAGACTTTTATTGGTGAGGGAGGAGTTGAGCTTTCAGGAGGACAAAGGCAGAGACTATCTATTGCAAGAGCTTTAATTAGAAAACCACAGATCTTAATTCTTGATGAAGCAACTAGTTCTTTAGATACAAAATCAGAAGTAAATTTTCAAAGAGCATTAGACGCAATTGCCTCTAATTATACAATTATTGTAGTTGCGCATAGACTATCTACTATAAAGAAAGCCTCCAATATATTTGTGATAGAAAAAGGTGAAGTTGTAGAACAAGGTAGTTTTAGAGAATTAAGATCAAGAAATGGATTGTTCACTGAAATGATAGAATCTCAGTTTATCGAAGAAAGTTAAAAATAAAATGTGTGGAATTGCTGGAATCTATAATTCAAAAAAATGTGCAGAAGAGCTTAAGCAAATAGGAAATAAATTTATTCAACTACTAAATCACCGTGGTCCAGATGGCAATGGAATTCAATTATTTTCTGATCATCAAAGATTTAACTCTTGCTTAACACATAATAGATTGAGCATTATTGATTTAAGTAGTGATGCTAATCAGCCAATGTCAAAATATAACTCCAGATTATGGATTTCATTTAATGGAGAAATTTATAATTTTAGAGAGTTGAGAGATGAACTCCATAGTAAAGGTGAACGGTTCATAACAAATAGTGACACTGAGGTAATACTCGCTTCATATAAAGTATGGGGAACTAAGTGTTTTGAAAAATTCATAGGAATGTGGGCGTTAGCAATTTACGATAAAGATGAAAATTCACTAATACTTTGTAGAGATAGATTAGGAATTAAACCATTATACTATAAATCAGTTGGTCATGAAGTTGTCTTTGGATCTGAGCCTAAAGTAATTTTATCTTATTCGAATGATAATCATTATATTAATAGTGAGTCCTTAAGTGATTATTTTAGTTATAGATTTCCATTAGGAAATAAAAGTTTTTACAAAAATATAAAAAGTTTAGATCCAGGGTCTTATATTAAATTTAATAAAAATATTTTCAAAAAGAAGTATTACTGGAAATTGCCTGCGATTGCAGAAAAAGAGAAAGTTGATATTGGAGAAGACAAAATTTTAAATGACGTTTCAGAATTATTAACTTCATCAATTAATTACAGAATGATTTCAGATGTTCCGTTCGGAGCATTTTTAAGTGGCGGATTAGACTCCAGCATAATTGTTAGTGAGATGAGCAAATTAAATAAAAATAAAATAAGAACTTACAACATTGGTTTTAAAGAGGATAAGTTTAATGAATTTATATACGCCACAGAAGTTTCAAATTTATTTAAAACGAAGCATACTCAAATATTAATGGATGAAAATGAATACTTTAGCTCAATGCCTGAGATAATTAAATATAAAGATGGTCCACTTTCAGTTCCAAATGAGATTGCAATTCATAGATTATCAAAGGAACTTAAAAAAAATATATCTGTTGTTCTATCAGGTGAAGGTGCTGATGAATTATTTGGTGGTTATGGAAGGATTTTTAGATCTGCTTATGATTTTAGTCGATTTCACAAATATGGAGTTGATAATTTAAATAAAGATTTAAAAAAAAATTTATTGAATAAATATAACGTTAATGATTTTAATTCAGAAATTGATTTTTTTATAAGTCAGTATTCATATATTGATTTTACTATGAAAAAAAATTTATTTATGAGTGATTATTCTAAACAATTTCAAAATAATTTATTTAATAAAAATTTTTTTGAGAATGAATGGTCAAATTTAAGTAAATTGGAACTACATGAAAAATTTATTTATTTTTTTCAAAAAATTCATCTGCAAGGATTATTAGGCCGTCTGGATTGTTCAACTATGTCTTCTTCAGTTGAAGGTAGAGTGCCTTTTACCGATCATAGATTGATTGAGTACGTTAATAAACTTCCATTAAAATATAAATTAAGATTTGACACAAAATTTGGCAAAATTATAGAAAGTCTAAATAGCGATCAAATAAGTGAAAAATATGATGTGACAAAGTATACTTTGAGAAAAATGTATAAAGATAAATTACCTGAAAGTATTATTAAAAGACTAAAAGTTGGATTTCCTGTGCCTTTAACAAAATGGTTGGTTGGGTCTAAGGCTGAAATAACCGATAAGCTTTTCTCATCTAATTCAAAAACTAAAGATATTTTTGATCAATCATTTCTTAAAGAAGTGATAAACAATAAAAAAAATAGTAAAAACGCAGGCCTACTGATTTGGATGGTCTTAAATGTCGAAGAGTGGATGCATTCATATGATTTATCAGCAGGTTAGAAAATGAATACTAATCAAGCATACTTGAGAATGGCAAGTTTAATTACTTTTTGTTTGATTACTATATTCATTATTCTTTCTCCAGATAATTGGTCAAGACTAGTATTGACAATACTACTTGCATATTTTGCTATTTATTTTCTGTCATTGTCATCATTATTAAAAAATAAAAATTATTTTAATATATTTGATTTAAGAATCATTTCAATTTCAGTAATTTTTTGTTACGCTGTTATACCACTAATTGGATATGCATTTTCAGAATTCCAATTAAATGAATTTTCAGATAATAGACTTAATCAATATAATCTAGGATCAAATGAGTTATCACTATTTTACTTAAAGTTTTATTTACCTTTTTTTTTATCATTTATCTTTGGAATTTTTCTATTCGGCAAAAAAGATCTAAGCATTAATATTTCACTTAATGTAAAACATGATATAAATTTATTTATTGTTCTAATTCTCATTCTACTTTTTTTAAATGTCTTTCTAAACTATGTTTCAAATACCCAAAATGTATCACTTTTACTAAAGCAGTTTAATAATGTATTTGGACACTTTAGAAGAGTTGGTTATTTTTTATTAATAATTTTTATATTTCTTAATTGGGAAAATAAACTAGTTAGATTTCTTTTTTTTATATATTTATTTTTAATATTCTATGAAGTTATTAATAATTTATCTTCAAGAACATTTTTTTTTAAAAATATTTTAGCAACATGTATTTTATATTGCTACCTAGTAAGGAGCATAAGTATAAAAGTTTTTTTTTCTATAGGTCTTACTTTACTTTTATTAGCTATTTTTATCGGGGCAAAAAACAACAATATGTATGAGATTTTCTTCTCACTTAATAAAATAGGTGTAGCCTCAAATGAATGGTGGAGCTTATTTGGAACAGCATATGATTTGTATAAATTAAAATTTTTAGGACTATATAATTATACAACAAATACATTAACCGAAGTCATCCCCAATTATATAAGATATAATGACTTTTTTTATTTAATACCACAGCAGTTTGTTACCAAAGTCGATCCTTCCTTATGGTACCTAAATTATATTGAAGCTCTTGATGGAAAGTCAAAATTTGGAATTGGATTTACCTGGGGAGCTATTTCTACATTAGTTATTTGGAATAATATACTATTTACTTTAGCCTATGGTTTATTTACCGGAGCAATCATAGGTTTAATACACAATTGGTTTCTTCGTAACAAAGAGTCAATTTATGCAATATTAATATATACCTGCTGTTGTGTTTATTGTTATGGAATTATAAGAGTTGGTACTGGTTATTTCATTTATGAGATAATTTATAGGGTTTTGCCTTTTGTATTTGTTTTAATAATTTCATCCAGTATATTAAAGGCTCTAACATATCCTAAACGGAGCAAATAAAAATGATAATTGGCTATACAACAGGGGTTTATGATTTATTTCATATTGGTCACTTAAACATTTTAAATAAATCCAAAAAAATGTGTGATAAATTAATAGTTGGCGTGACAACTGATGAATTAATGATGACTTATAAAAATAAAAAATCTGTAATTCCTTATGAAGAAAGATCTGAGATAGTTTCCAATATTAAATGTGTTGATGTTGTTGTTCCTCAAGTTTCAATGAATAAAATAGACGCATGGAAAAAATTAAAGTTCAATATTATGTTTGTTGGCGATGATTGGCATGATACCCCCAAATGGAATATAATTGAGGAAGAATTAAAAAAGCAAGATGTTAAAATTGTCTATTTCCCATATACCAAAGGTACTTCATCTACCATAATAAACGATACACTTGCAAAAATTAGAGAGAGCTTGTAAAAATTTTTTTTAATTAATTATGGAAAGTATTAGTGAATTAAGAAAGATATGCCAATCATCAAGACCAAGTATATTTAATGATTTTCTAAATAGACTTTACTATAAAGTTTCCATTTATTTTACTTGGGTATGTATTTTTTTAAGATTAAGCGCTAACCAGGTTACGATAATTTCGGTAGTATTTTCAATTATGGGAGGTGCTCTTATAGCATCTGGTGACAAGTTATATGTTTTAATTGGTTTTTTCTTTTTTCATATATTCGCAATACTTGATATGAGTGATGGAGAGGTCGCTAGATACCGTAAGGAAGGAGGCATGACTGGACATTTTCTTGATTGGTACATGCACTTTATTACATCTTTGTCGATGATGACTGGTTTTATGATTCATAGTTTTGATAAACTGCAAAATAATCTGCTAATATTAATAGCGATTATTGCAATTGCTGTACCTATATTTGATAAAATAATTACTTCATCAGGTTGGACGGTGATTGCGTGGACAAGGCTTAGGGATTTAAAAAATGATCAAGTTCAAAAAAAACCTAATACCCTAAGCAAAAAAAATCAGCCAGTATTAGTTAAAAGAAATTTATTATTCAAACTAATAAAATTTTTAACATTACATTTTTTTCAAGACCACTGGATAAAGTTATCAATGATAATTTTATCTTTTATTGATTTAATTTTCTTTATTTGCGGTATTCAATTTTTTGATTATATATTTTTTACAATTATATATATTGGAATAGCAGGGCCAGTATATATTATTCATCGAGTATATAAAATAATGACTACGAGCACACTCTTTGATGGTTATGATCGATTGTTTGTTTCAAAAGAAAAACCTCAATTTCCAGATGCAGATTTTTTATAAATTATTTTATAATCCTATTAAAATTAGAATATTAAACTATTCATTTGGTAAATATAACATAAAATTTTATCCTAAAAAAATAAAATTTTTTTTAAAAAAAATATCAAAAAATAAAAAAAATAATTAAATTATTTTTTTCAAAGATATTTTTGATTTCAAAAAAAATGATAATAAAGAATTTTTATATATTTATGAAAAACAATTTTTTCAAATTGATGACATAAATCAAATTTGGATTGACTCAATTAAAAATCATAATGCTTATGATTCTGAAACTATAAACGCAAGTCACAGATTTCATTGGAATAATTTTATACTTCATCAAAATATAAGTGACAATGATAAAAATAAATTAATTGATTTAATTGTGATTTGGAAAAATCACTTTTCTAATAAAAAAAAAAGTTTAGCTTGGCAACCTTACAATGTCTCAGAGCGCATATGTAATTGGATTATCCTTATTCATTTTTTAAAAGGTAAAATTTCTGAAGATAAAATATATTTTCTTGCTAATGAAATTAAAGAACATATATTTTTTTTAATTAATCATTTAGAATATCCATCTTCAGGAATAATTAATAACCATATTTTGAATAACGCAAGAGCTCTATTTATAGGTGGTCTATTTATAAATCATATTAGGGTCACAAATTTTGCTGAGCAGATAATTAGGGAAAGTTTTGATAAGTTATTTTGTAAAAGGGGATTTCTAAATGAATCTTCTTCTCATTACCATTTCTTAATTACAAGATCAATATTTGAAATCTATATAGTTGCTAAGGTTTCTAAATATAATAATGATTTTTGTAATTTTATAGAAACTAAACTCAACAATGCAATTTATTGTTGTAAATATCTATTGGTTGAAAAAGTAAAAGATGGTTTTTCAATACCAAGAATTGGAGATATTTCTCCTGATATACCTTTTGAATGGTTTAATCCTTTTAATAGAAAGGGTTGGTCTAAACTATGGAATTATAATTTGGATGATCTATCTTTCAATGATGGTAAAAATCTACAATTAATTGATGGCTGGTTAAAGCTTAGTAAACAACAGTGGACTTTTTTTACATTTCTTCATCCTAATCTTAATGAATATCCAAGTGGACATGGTCATGATGATTTTGCTTCAATAAATTTGTACCATAAACATATTCCAATTTTAGTTGATATTGGCTGTATGAGTTATGATAGTAGCAGTGACTATTTTAATTATGGACGAAACTCACATGACCACAATACATTAAATATTAATGGTAAAAGCCTTATTCAGCCAGGAATAGGTAGGAAATCAATGCTTAGCAGCAAACTAAGAAGTAAATGTTCTTATGAAAATACTTTAAATGAAATAAATTGGAGCGGCATTACAAATGAAAATATTACATGGAAAAGAAAAGTAGAAATTGTTTCTGAAGACAAAATAATTGTCCATGATGAATGTAATGGTAATAATTTTAAAATTATGAATGGTTTTTATTATATTAGTAATTGCTTAGAATTATACTCACAAAATAAAACTAAAATTACATTCAAAATTAGAAATACTGAAAATGAATTATTTGAGTTTATTTTTGATAATGATTCTGAAATTAAAGTTAATGATGCTTATTTTTTTACAAATTATGGAATAAAAGAAAATATAAAATATATTAAAACTAACATTAAATGCCCAAAAAAAAATTCAGTCTTAGAAATCAAACGTATAAAGATATAAAATAAACTTATGGTAAAAATATCAATAATTACGACCTTCTATAATCCTTCTGGCCTCATAAAAAAAGCAGTTGAAAGTGTTTCTAATCAATCATTTAAGGATTATGAGCATATCATTGTTGATGATGGTTCAACCGATAAATCTATTTCATTTATTGATTCTAATGATAGTAGAATAAAAATATATGAACCAGGAAGGATTGGGAGAGCAAGAGCGTTAAATTTTGCTATTGAGAAATCACAAGGCGAATATATTGCTGTACTTGATGCAGATGATATTTACGAATTTAATAAATTAAATATTCAAAATAAAATTTTGGATGAAAGAGAAGACTTATCCTTGATCTATTCTAATGCAAAATTCATAAACTTTTTTGGTGAAGATATTGGTATATCTTCTTATCCAAGTACTCATGAAGAAATAAAAGATTACTTGATCAATCTTAATCCTTTTCCAGCTTCAACTGCAATGTTCAGAAGAAAAGACTGGGATGAAGTGGGTGGATATACAACTAGATGTAAGAAGTCACTTGACTTCAACCTGTATTTATCTTTTTTATTAAGAGGTAAGAAGTTTTTTGGAGTTAAGGAAGCTGTTACTAAAACAAGGTTATCTTCTAAATCTTGGGGCAAAAATGATAATGATTCTCTTCAGTTTAAGTTTGGAATAATTGGACTTATTAATTTTTATATTCAAAATAAATTACGTTGCTCAAGTATTTATGATTTCAAAGAAAAAGAATGGAACGAATTTTTAATCATTTTCAATGAATGGTTTCTTATGAAAAAATTTTCAAAAAAACAGATGTCGAAAGATAAATTTAATCAGTCCAGATTAGCCATAAAAAATGGAAATTTTAATACTTTTTTAATCAGACTGTATGAGTCTTTAATTTTAGATCCATATACTTTTTCTCATAAAGGAATTGGTTTTAAATATGAACAAGATATTTTAGAATTTTTATTATATTTTGATAAAAAACATAATAAGAATTTATGAAATCAAATTTTTTATTTTTTTTGAAAATCGAAATATCAAATCATTTTCGTTGTAACTATTACGAATAATGCCCTCAGTTTTAAATCTTAACATGTCACTCCAAAAATCCATTGAATTTAATTTATAATAATCAAAATATTCTTCTAATTCATTAGAGGATCTAGAAAGACCATTATCTCCGTATTTAGCAACATAAGGTGAAAAGTTAGGATATAATGATTTAACATTAACTAGCGTTGTTTTCATAAAATTACCTATTAATAAGTCATCAAAAATTTCATGATTTATTGCCTCAAGTAAGGAATTTCTAGGAACTTGAAAAATTATTCCACTTTTTTTATTTGATAATTTGATAAAGTTCTCTTTGTTGCCAACTTTGAAACACAAAAATCCAAACTTTTTTTTCAAATGATCGAAGTGATTAAAATAGCTGACTATCATTTGAAATTCGTCATTATTTAATTCGTCTGACCAAATATCCCTTTGGCTTTTGGCGGACACTATTTCATCACTATTTTCAACAACCTTCAGTTTGACATAGTCATTTTTCATAACATCCCATCTAATAAAAGCAGGTAATAATTCACCTGATAATGAATCGAACCCATCATAATGAAATGAAAGGGGTGTTACAAATTTATTCATATGAGCCGAGTCTTCTCTTACATATCTATGCATTGATGAAAAAGGAATAGCATAATTACAATTCCATAATTGCATGTAGCGAGTGTATTGTTTTCCTACTTTTGTTTTTGTAATTTGTGATGGATTTATAAAATTATCATTTTCATCATAAAAATTTAGCATATCCGCATCACCCCAATTAATTAATTTGAGTAGAAATCTATTTTTATATTCTTTAATTATTTTTTTTATTGTATTTTGCCATCCATATCCCATTCCATCATTTAAATTTAATAGTATATTGTCTTTATTAATTTCAATAAGTAGTGTCGCATCTTGATTCCAGTCAGCAAAACTTTTGATACGTATATTTTTGGATAACTTAATCCACTCATTACTTTTCACTTGCCTACAATTGAATTTATTATTTTTAAAGTCATTAAAAATTCTATCTCCATAATGATCAGGTATAAGAAAAATTTTTTCGCTTATTGAGTCTAATGATGCTGAATCAATATGATCAGGGTGTCCATGAGACAACCAAATATATTTTGCACTTAGTATGTTTTCTTTTTGCTCTTTAGGAATACTATATTTATGTCCCCAGCTTCCAAAATAGGGGTTCCCATTTATCCATGGATCAGTAGTAAGAACATTTTCTAGGCCATCAAAAACAGTGACAGTTGCATTTCCTATTGTTTCAAAGCCAATCAAAATATAGAATCAATTTAAATAAATATTTATATGGCATTACATACCAAAAAAATAATGTTTTCATCCTTTTTTTTACTATTAATTCCATCTATTTTTTTTGGTTTTCCAGATTATTATGGGGATGATTATCATTTCGTAAATTTTGAATCAAAAGAGGGTTTTTATCTTCAATCTCTGAATGATTGGATTAATAATTATGGAATTTATTATCGTCCAGTAGGTATCTTAATTAATTTATTATTATATAAAATTTTTTCATGGAATATCTTGATATTTTATTTTTGTTCAGTTGTGGCCTATTTAACCCTTGCTTACAGGGCTTATTCTTTATCACTAAAAATATCTAATCATCGATTAGATCTATCGATATTTATCTTTATCTTTTTTATTTTTTTTCCTTTTAACTCGTCAGTATATTATCAGTTGGTAAGTATGTATATGGTTGTAACTTATATTGGCTTATTTTACTTCCTAGAAAAATTTATAGATAATTACGATGCAAATCTTTGGAAAAGTTTTATTTTTTCATTCTGTTGGTTAATTTTACTTTTCTCATATGAGAGCTTAATTGGTATCTCTCTTATATTGCCGATTTTATATTTTTTTAAGACAAGGAGTTCAAATCAGATATTTTTATTAAAAAAATACTTATATTTAATTGTAACAATAGGAGCTCCAACAGTAATATTTCTATTTCTTTATATATCGAACCCACTAAATACTAAAATTAATAATCTAAGTGAAACTATTTCTCTTGAAAAAAGTATTATGTCTATTGAAGATGCAAAAGAGGATAAAAATATAATAGAAAAAATCGATAGCTTTAAAAGCAATAAAGTTGGGGATTTTTTTTATAAAACCAAAAAATCATTTGTATTCTTTTTCAATAGTATTCATTATTTTTTTGATTATTCTAAGTCAAATTATTTTTTTTTAATTTTATATTCATTGCTAATACTATTAATAGCCATAAATATACTCACAGTTCAAATTAATACTATGACAAGCAATAATGCTTCATTCTATGTGTTATTTGGATTTTTATGGGTTATTGGATCTATTTCCCCCTTCTTACTGTATCCTGGTTTTGTAATTCCTGTTTATCACTTATTATTGCCGAGCTTTGGTTTAGCATTTTTAATATATGGTATATCTAATTTAGTACTTGGAAATAAGAAATTTTTTTTTATAAGAAGTTTACTTTTATTATTAATAGTTTTTTTTCCAATAATCCATATCTCTTATTTTTTTGGTTTAAAAGAAGAATTAAGTTTTTTAAATATTTTAAGTTCTAAGGTTAGTATCTATTCATCAAAAATAAATACTAATGAAAATATTATAATAACAAATGTTCCAAACAAAAAAAATAATCATATATTTTGGTTTGAGAATTCATTATCAAAAAGATATTTAAAGAATAAAATCAATTATGCTAACAATAGTAAATTTAAAGTTAAAAATTCTGACTCTATACATTTTATAGACAAGCAAACAGTCAACTTAATAAAAGTAAATTTTTTTGAGCATCCTAATAAATATCAATATTTTGATTTTTTTTATGAAAAAACTCAGGATTAATACAATATAAAAATTTTTTAATTTATTTGTTTTATTTAAGTAAAATTAAATTAAAAGATTATTTATGTTTAGTTTAAATGGAAAAAAAATACTTGTAACTGGAGCAGGAGGATTTATCGGTAGTCATTTATGTGCAAGACTTATTAAATTAGGTGCAAAAGTTACTGCATTAACACATTACAATTCCCGCAGCTCATATGCCAATCTAGATTTTCTAAAAAATGAAGAAATCGAAAGCTTAAATATTATTAAAGGTAATATTGAAGATCCTTATTTCATTGATCATGCATCCGAGAATATTGAAATAATTTTTCATCTTGCGGCATTAATTGGTATTCCATATTCGTATGTTTCACCACTTAGTTATGTCAAAACAAATATAGAGGGCACAATAAATTTACTTGAGGTATCAAAAAAAAGAAATATCAAAATGATTCATACATCAACATCTGAGTGTTATGGTACGGCAATATATACTCCAATTGACGAGTCTCACCCATTACAAGGACAATCACCATATTCAGCAAGTAAGATATCAGCTGATAAAATTATTGAGAGTTATCACAATTCTTTTGGCACAAACACAATAACAATAAGACCTTTCAATGTCTTTGGGCCAGGACAGTCTGCAAGAGCAATAATACCAACTATTATTTCTCAACTTATTCAATCAAATAATATTGAAGTTGGTTCAACTTCTCCAATAAGAGACTTCACATATGTTGATGATACAGTGAATGCATTTATTCAGGCAGCACAGCATGAAAATATCTCAGGTAACTTAATAAATATAGGAAATGGCAAAGGCATAAGCATTAAAGATTTAATATATAAATGTGCAGAAATACTAAAAATAAAAAATATTAATATCAATGTAAGCAATGAAAGAAACAGACCTGAAAAAAGTGAAGTTTTTAATCTTATATGTGACAATACAGCCGCACAAGAAAAGATTTCATGGTCACCTTCAGTATCCCTTACTGAAGGATTAGAGAGAACTATTATCTTCATAAAAAAACATCAAGATTTTTATAAAATAGGCAAATATGAAATATAATTAAATGCAAGCAATTATTTTAGCAGGAGGAAAAGGAACTAGGCTTCTCCCCTATACAAAAACAATTCCTAAGCCTCTTTTACCCATTGAAGATATTCCAATAATTGAAATAATAATAAGGCAATTAAAAGTTCATGGTTTCAATTCAATTATTTTAGCTGTGGGTCATATGCACCATCTATTCCAATCTTTTTTTGAAGATGGATCCAAATTCGGAGTCAAAATATCATATACGGTTGAAAATATACCATTAGGAACAGCAGGCGCACTCAGTAAATGTTTCTCGGAACTAGAAGAAAATTTTTTGATGATGAATGGTGATATTTTAACTACGCTTAATTTTCAAAACCTTATGAATTTTCATACTAAAGAAAATAATGATTTTTCAATTGCCACTCATAATAGAACTGTAAAAATTGATTACGGTGTTTTAGAGAGTGACAATTCAAACAATCTTCTTAGATATATTGAAAAACCTCATTATGATTATAAGGTAAGTATGGGAATCAATATAGTTAGGAAGTCTTCGATAAAAAAATATATTGATGAAGAGAAATATCTTGATATTCCAGATTTGGTTAAAGAGTTATTAAAAAATAAATCAAAAATATTATGCTATAAAGAAAATTGTGATTGGCTTGATATAGGTAGAGTAGATGACTATGAAGAAGCCTCATCAATATTTTTAAGAAATAAAAAAAAATATTTAATAGATTAATATAATGAAATTTCTTGTTACTGGAGCTTCAGGTTTTATAGGAAAAGAAGTGGTGAAACTAATAAAACAAAATGGTTTTGAGGTTTTCACAACTAGTCGTTATAAATCAAAAAAGAAAAATCAATTTCAGATTCCAAAAAAAAATGTTAAAGAATTTTTTAAAAAAATTTTTATAAGTGTTAAGCCACAATATATTATTCATTTAGCGGGAAGCATAAAAGATGAATCACTTGTCAAATCTATAAAATCGAATTGCATTATTACTTATGAAATTCTGAGTGCGATTGAGGAAAGTAAGTTAGAAAAGACAATTAAGTGCCTTTTTGTAGGAAGTGCTGCTGAGTATGGATTTGTTTCAAGACAAGAACTACCTGTAACCGAAAAGTCTTTAATTAAACCTAATAGCGTTTATGGACTTAGTAAATCTATTCAGTCACACATTGTGAGTACTTTTCTAAAACGAAATAAAAATATAATTTATGTTAGGCCATTTAATGTAATTGGTAAAGGAATGTCAAAAGACCTCTCACTAGGAAATTTTAATAGAAAAATTGAACTGATCAAAAAAAAGAAAATAAAAAAGAAAATTGAAATACGAAACCCGTATGCAGCAAGAGACTTTATAGATGTTGCTGATACCGCTATTATTATTTTGAAATTAATAAAAAATAATAAATCGTATGGAAAATATATAAATATTTGTTCAGGAAAATCTGTTAAGATAAAGAAGATTTTAGAGTATATGATTTTATTAAGTAATCAAGATATTGAGATTAAATCAGAAAATGCCACTCAAAAAAATCAAGACATGAATATTTATTATGGAGATAATAAAAAGTTAATTCAGCTAATTGGTGATTTTAAATTTATTTCCTGGAAAAAGACTGTAAGAAAGATGATGTTTTAATGAAAAAAATAACTGTTATTTCACCTGTTTTTAATGAAGAGAGTGTTATAAGAATTTTTTATAACTCATTAACAGAGACTTTAGATAAAATTAAAAATAATTATACTTTTGAAATTTTATTTGTTATCGATAAAAGTACAGATAAGACGTTTGAAGTAATCACCGAAATAGCAAAAGAAAATAACAATGTAAAAGCAATTCTTCTTTCTAGAAGATTTGGTCATCAAATGTCCTTAGTCGCTGGGATGGACCAAGTAAAAGATGGTGCAATAATAATGATGGATTCAGACCTTCAACATCCTCCCGGTGTGATTTTAGAAATGATTGACAAATACGAAAAAGGTTTTGAAATAGTATATACCATAAGAACATCAACAGAAAAACAAAATCTAATTAGAAGCGCTATGTCAAAAGTATTTTATTATTTATTAAATAAAACTTCAGATATTAATATTGGAATTGGAGAAGCTGATTACAGGCTAATTTCACCTAAAGTAGTAAATATATTCCAAAATCAAATCAGAGAACGAAATCAATTCTTAAGAGGATTATTTAAATGGGTTGGTTTTAAAAGTATTTCTGTAAACTTTAAAGCAAATAAGCGAGCTGCTGGAAAAACTAAATATAGCTTCAGTACAATGATCAAATTTGCATCTTCGGGTTTTACTTCTTTTTCTCGAAAACCTCTTCAGTTTGCTATTTACCTTGGGGTTGTTTTATCAATATTAAGTTTTGGAATAGGCCTTCATTCATTTATTGCTTATTTCTTAAATAATGTTGCTCCTTCAGGATGGACAACTCTTACTATTTTGATTTCTTTATTTTCAGGTATACAGCTTCTTTTTCTTGGCTTAATTGGAGAATATATAGGTTCAATTTTTGAGGAAGTGAAGCAAAGACCATTATACATAATTGAAGATAAGATCAACATTAAATGAATTGTGATATTTGTAATTCTAAACAGAGTAAAAATTTATTTAACGAAATAGTTAAGTGTTTAAATTGTGGACATGTATATGCAAAAATAAAAATTTCAAATGAAGAACTTAAAAACTTATATAAATCTGACTATTTTGATACTGATGAGTACCATGATTATAAGGCAGAGGTTGTTTCAATAAAAAAAAATTTTAGACGATTATTAAAAATTATTACAAAGTTCACAGACAACCCTGGCAATAAGACACTTGTTGAGGTTGGATCAGCTTATGGATACTTTGTTGATGAAGCTCAATTTATATTTAAAAGAGTTATTGGTACAGAAATAGCAAAAGAACCAGCAGAATATGCAAGTAGGGTATTAGGTCTTGATGTGAGAAATTTAGATATTTTAAATTGGAATTTTGATAATAAAAAAATAGATATTGTTTGCCTTTGGGATGTAATTGAACATCTTTATTCACCTAATAAATATTTAAATAAAATTTCTGAAAATCTGGATATTGGCTCTTTGATTGCTTTAACGACGCCAGATATTGGAAGCCTAGTAGCAAAAATTAGAAAAGAAAATTGGAGACAGATTCATCCACCTACTCATATTCATTATTTTGATAAAAAAACAATAACTCATATTTTAAAGATTAATGGATTTGAAGTTGTGCACTATGGACATTTTGGAAGATATAGAAGTCTGGGTATGATTTTTTATATTATTTTTGTTCTAAGGCTTAAAATACCAATAATTTTTAAACTACTCGAGTTTTTAAAACTTGATAAGGTGATAACATATCTCAATCTGTACGATGAAATGATAGTAATTGCAAAAAAGGTAATCTGATTAATTTATTATATGAAATATTTAGAGCAAAATTTATTTTCTTGCATAAATTGTAATGTAGGAAAACTTATTGTGAAAGATGAAATCTGCTTTGAATGCGAAAAATGCAAAAAAAATTACTCAATTATTAATAGTATTCCTAGATTTGTTGATAAGAACAATTATTCGAATTCATTTGGTTATCAATGGAACATCTTTGATAAAACCCAACTTGATAGTTATACAAAAAAAAATATTAGTAGGAGCAGAGTCTATGAAATTACTAAATTTAATAAGAACACTGATCTTTCAAATAAAAATATGCTAGAAGCAGGCTCAGGAGCCGGTAGATTTACTGAAATTTTAGCTGAAACTAAAGTGAATTTATTTACATTTGATTTTTCAAACGCAATAGATGCCAATAAATTAAATAATAGTGGTTTTCAGAATATTACTTTTTTTCAGGCTGATATTTTAGAAATACCTTTTAAAGATAATTATTTTGATTATGTCTTTTGTTTAGGTGTTATTCAACATACTCAACATCCTGAAGAAACATTTAATTCTCTAGTAAGAAAATTAAAGCCTGGTGGAACAATCTACATAGATATTTATTCAAAAAAATGGCATACATATTTATGGCTTAAATATATTTTAAGACCAATAACCAAACGGATCCCAAGAGAAATTTTATTCACAATTGTTAAAAAACTTACACCACTTTTTATACCTTATACAAAATTCCTAAAATTGATTCTTGGAAGAAAAGCCCATAGATTATCACCAATTGTTGAATATAGTGATTTAGGATTTGACACAAAATTGAACATAGAATGGTCGATATTAGATACTTTTGACATGTATTCTCCGCAATATGATCAGCCTCAATCATTATCTGAAGTGAAAAGATGGTTCACAAATCTAGGGTTTAAAAATATTAATATAAAGTATGGACCTAATGGAGTTGTGGGTTCAGCTATAAAGAAGTAATTTATATTATGTGTGGAATTGCCGGAATCATTGATTTTTCACGTCAATTTGATTATTTAGAAAATCTAAGTAGTGCTTCTAGTATGATGAAGAATAGAGGTCCTGATGATAGTGGTATATGGAACGATAATATTTGTGGACTAGCACAGAGAAGACTATCAATACTCGATCTTTCTAATGCAGGACATCAACCAATGATTTCTCCTAATAATAGATTTGTTTGCACATTTAATGGTGAGATTTACAACTTCAAACACCTGAAAAAAGATATACAGGAACAAAATCCAAATTTAATTTTTAAAAGTGATACTGATACAGAGGTATTATTAGCTGGATGGGAAATATTTGGTGCAGAATTCATAGATAGAATTGATGGCATGTTCGCTTTTGGTATATGGGATAGAAAAGAAGAAAAAATATATCTTGCCAGAGACCGAATGGGCGAAAAACCACTTTACTACAGCATCAATAATAAAAGATTAAATTTTTCATCAAGACCTCTGCCAATGTTTAGATTAGATAAAAATTTAAGTAAAGAATATGATAATCAAGGATTAAGATACTTCATTGAGAGTGGATATGTTCCTGCTCCATATTCAATTTATTCAAGTATAAAAAAATTGTCTCCAGGAAATCTTTTAGTATTTTCAAAAAATGATTTTAAGATAAAAATTTTTTGGGATCCATATCAATTGTCTACTAATTATAATTGGTTAAGAAGATCAGAAAATGACCTCATAGATGAATTAGACACAATTCTAGAAAAAAGTGTTAGAGACAGAATGGTAAGCGACGTTCCAATTGGAGCTTTTCTATCAGGTGGAATTGATAGTACTTTAGTTGCTGCAAATATGAATAAAGTGTCTGGTAATATAAAAACATTCACAATTGGTTTTAAGGAAAAGGAATACGATGAAAGTATATTTGCTCAAGAAGTAGCAAACTATCTAAAAACGGATCATTTTTGTAATTACTTGAAAGTAGATAATTTGCTTGATCTATTGCCAAAATTTTTTGAGTCTTATGATGAACCTTTTTTTGACAGTGCTGCCTTTCCCACTTTAGCAGTATCAAAACTTGCAAAAAATCAAGTGACTGTTTCTTTATCAGGTGATGGAGGTGACGAACTTTTTGGAGGCTATCATTATTATAAAATAATTAATTTCTTAAGTTTTTTTTATAAATCTCCAGAAGTATTAAAATCAATACTTTCAAAATTAATTGGATTTGTACCACTCCATAATTTTCAATTAATGTCTAGTGCGTTAAGTTATTCTGATGTAGCTGGTTCTTTTTCTTTTATAAGAGGTATTAGTAAAGATTTTAATACTATTTTATCTGATGAGTTATTTAATAGTACTTACGGGTTATCTGATATGTTTAGTGAAGCATCAAAAGCTTTTAATCAAAATATAAGCCCATCGGAGCTCGCAATGCGTTTGGATGCAAAATATACCATGAATGATGATTATTTACAGAAAACTGATGTAGCTAGCATGGCGTATTCACTTGAAGCAAGAGCTCCTTTTTTATCAAAAGATTTAGTAGAATGGTCGTTTAAATTACCTAGCAAATTTAAAATAGCATCAAATACAAATAAATATTTATTAAGGAAGCTTGCTTATCGATACGTTCCAAAGCAAATACTTGATCGACCAAAGAGAGGGTTTGGAGTCCCAATTGATAGATGGTTAAGAAATGATCTCAAAAAATGGAGTTGGAATATAATAAATGATCCACAAAGCTATAAAAATTTACCCATAAAAATGCATTCTGTAATAGATTTATTTAATATTCATCAGAAAGGAAAAAGAAATGCTCACCCATTACTTTGGGCCACTTTAATGATGTTACAATTTAATAAAAATCAAAAATATGAATTATAACTTACAAAAATTTTTTCGTTATATTTGGATTTATGGGTTAACCCGTACAATAGTAAAATCAATTGGAAGATTAAATATATATTTTCCAATATGGATTTTTAATTTTTTTAAGATGCCAAATAAAAATAAAAAAAATATTGCAATAATAGGATGTGGTCAATTTTCATTTTCTACTATTACTTTTTTTCTATCTCAATCAAATAGAGTAACCATAAAATGGTGCAGTGATCTAAATATTGAGGCAGCAAAATTGTTATCTAAATCTTATGGAATAGGAAAAATATTAAATAAAAATGAAATTAATTATGAAAATATTGATATTGTGTATATTGCGACAAGTCATTCATCGCACTGTGAATACGCAATTGAGTCACTTAAGGCCAATTGTGATGTTTATGTTGAAAAGCCTCTTGTAACTTCTTGGGAACAATTTGAAAGATTAAAAAAAGTTAGAGATCTAGTACAAAAAAATATATTTGTTGGTTACAATAGACCATTCTCACCTGGAATAAAAAAAATAAGAAGCTTAGTTAAAGATTATGATCAACCATTTACTCTTTCATGTTTTATATCTGGACATTATTTAGATAAAAATCATTGGTATAGAAACTCTGACGAAGGAACAAGAGTATGTGGAAATATTGGTCATTGGTTAGACTTAGCAACTCATATTTTATTTTGGAGAAAGTCAATTGTAAGTTATATTGATATTTCGATAAATTACAGTGATGTAAATACTCCATCAGACAATATTACAATCTCGCTAACTAGTTCTAATAATGATTTGATTAGTATTGTTTTTTCAACTAGATCAGAGCCTTTTGAGGGCGTGACAGAAACAATTAACTTTCAGCAAGATAAGCTAATTGCCAAAATTGATGATCACAGATGTACTAGTATTTGGTATGAAGAAAAAAAATATAAATTAAAAAACAGGATTAAAAATGTTGGCCATGAAAATGCAATTATGCAGCCATTCTCAGATGAGAATACAAGAAACTGGGAAGAGTTAAATATTTCTACAAATTTAATGCTTACCGTGACCGATATGGTAAAGAATAATAGCAAATTTAATAAGTTTCATTTATAAATAACTATGAAACAATAAGTTTCATTTATAAATAATTATGAAACAAGTCTTTCAATCTTTAAAAAATGGCCAAGTATCTATAGATGATGTTCCAATACCTGCCGTTAAGGCCGGTTATGTGTTAGTTAAAACTACAAAATCATTAATATCAGCAGGCACAGAGAAAATTCTTTTGAATTTCGGAAGATCAAATTATTTAGGTAAAGCAATTCAACAACCAGATAAAGTTAAGCAGGCTTTAGATAAAATTAAAACTGACGGTATTATGGCAACATACGAGTCAATTTCTAATAAACTTAATGAGCCTATGGAGATTGGTTATTGTAATGTCGGCAAAGTAATTGCAGTGGGTGAGGGTGTAACAGAGTTTAAAATTGGAGATAGAGTTGCTTCAAATGGAAAACACGCTGAAATAGTAAATGTTTCAAAGAATTTATGTGCCAAAATTCCTGACGAGGTAAATGATGCTGAAGCAGTTTTTACTATATTAGGCTCTATTGGTTTACACGGAATTCGTTTGAGTAACCCATCAATAGGAGAAAAGTATGCAGTCATTGGATTAGGTTTGATTGGTTTAATTACAATTCAAATATTAAAAGCTCATGGATGTGAATGCATTGGATTTGAGTACGATGAAGATAGAATAAAAATAGCAAATGAATTAGGTTTTGAAACAATTAAGTTGTCTCATAATATTAATAATGAAGAAATTATAAATAATTTCCAAGATAAAATTGGATTTGATTCATCAATAATTACCGCGTCTTCAAAAACCAGTGAGCCTATTGATTTAGCAGCTGGCATTACAAGAAAAAGAGGTAATATTATTTTAGTTGGGGTTGCAGATATCAAACTATCACGTGAAATATTCTACCATAAAGAGATAAACTTTAAGGTTTCATGTTCTTATGGCCCAGGAAGATACGATAGTGATTATGAGGAAAAAGGTATTGACTATCCAATAGAATATGTCCGATGGACCGAAAAGAGGAATTTCAATACGATTTTAAGTTTACTGAAGCAAAAGCTTATCAATGTTAGAAAGCTAATAACTCACGAGTTTGACATTAAAGAATCAGATAAGGCGTTTGATATAATAATTAATGAAAAAAAATCGCTTGGTGTAGTCATTAATTATGATCAAAAAGATAAGAATCAAAACTTAATAGATGAGAATATAATATTAAGTAAAAATATTAATATTTCAGAAAAAAAAGAAAATATTGAGGTAGGATTTATTGGAGCGGGAAATTATGCAAGAGTTTTAGCTCCAATTTTTAAGAGGAATAAAACAATTTTAAAAACAATTTCTTCATCTCAAGGTGTTTCAAGTACTAATTTAGGAAAAAAATATGGATTTAAAATATCTAGTTCAAATAACAACTCAATATATGATGATAAAAGTATCGATGCTATTGTCATATGTACCCAGCATAATAGTCACTCTTATCTAGTAAAGAATGCAATAGATAAAAATAAACATATTTTTGTTGAAAAGCCTTTGGCACTTAAATTATCTGATTTAGATGATATCGAAAAAAAATTGAAGGCCTCAAGTAAGATTTTAACTGTTGGATTTAATAGAAGATTTTCACCACATATAATAAAAATTAAATCCCTTATTGAAAATATTAAATCACCAAAATCGATCACAATAAATATTAATGCTGGAAAAATTGATAAAGATCATTGGTTACTTGATAATGAAATAGGTGGTGGAAGACTCATTGGAGAAGCAATACATCATATCGATTTAATGAGATATATTATTAATAAAAAAGTAACAAGTTGGAATAAGGTTGTTTTAGGTTCAGGAGAAGATACATTTTCAATACAATTAAATTTTAAAGATGGATCAATTGGAGTAATAAATTATTTCTCCAATGGAAGTAAATCAATGCAGAAAGAAAGATTAGAGCTATTTGTAGATAATAAGATTCTTGTTTTAAATAATTTTATCTCATTGATTGGGTATGGATGGAAAAATTTCAAATACATGAGAACTTGGAGGCAAGATAAAGGACAAAAAGTTTTAGTTGCAAGATTTCTTAATGCTATAAGTAAAAATCAACAACCTCCTATTCCATACGATGAAATTATTGAAGTAAACAGATTATCGATAAATATAAGCCAAAAAGAAAAATGAAAAATATTGATCTAATAGTCGGCGCAAGACCAAACTTTATCAAAATTGCACCATTAATACATTCAATAAAAAAATATAAAAATAAAAAAAAAATAATTAAATTCAGATTGATACACACTGGACAGCACTATGATGAAAGTATGTCTGATAGTTTTTTTAGGGACTTAAAAATACCAAAACCTCATATTAACTTAAATAGTAAATCAGGTACTCAAGCATCTCAAACTGCTAAGATAATGGTCGCATACGAAAATGTTTTGATTGGAGATAAATGTGATCTTTGTATAGTTGTTGGTGACGTAAACTCAACCATGGCTTGTGCAATAGTAGCGAAAAAACTTAATATTAGAGTTGCTCATATTGAAGCAGGATTAAGATCACGAGATTTTACAATGCCTGAAGAAATTAATAGAATTATTACTGACTCCATCTCTGATTATTGTTTTACAACAAGTTTATCAGCTTCTAAAAATCTCATTAGTGAAGGAAAAAATAAAAATCAAATTTTTTTTGTAGGTAATTTAATGATAGATTCACTTTACCTATTTGAAAGATCAATTGTAAAAAAAAAAATACTCAAAAATTATAATATTGAGCATAAAAGTTATATAATTGTTACTTTGCACAGAGTAGAAAATACTAAAAATGAAAAGAGAATTAAATATTTGTTAGATCTAATTTCAAAATCAGCAAAAGATCTTAAAATAATATTTCCTGTTCATCCTAGAATAAAGAAATTTCAAAGTAAATACCAGAAGCTCTATAACAATATTTTGTTTATTGAGCCACAACCTTATTTAAATTTTATTTATTTAATGAGAAATTCAATTGGCATAATAACTGACTCAGGCGGTATAACTGAAGAAACATCAATCTTAAATATTCCATGTATTACAATGAGAAAAACGACCGAGAGACCGGAAACAATTGATAGAGGTACAAATATTTTGGTTGGTGACAACAAAGGTAAAATTATCCGTAATATCAAAATGCTTATTTCAGGAAAATGGAAAAAGCCAAAAAAAATAGATAAATGGGATGGAAAAACAAGTGATCGAATTATTAAAAAACTAATTAAATTAAAGTTTATCTTAAATGATTAAAATTATTTTTAGGTATTGGAATACAATAAAATATTTAAAATTATTTCAAATTTTTCATAGAATAATATTTAAGGTTTTTTTCCCAATAATAAATAATAATAAAGTTTATAAAAAACGTACTATAAACAAAACTATTTTTTTTTTGAATAAAAAAAATAAATCAAATAAAAATTCTTTTAACTTTATAAATATAGAAAAAATATGTGAAAAAAAAATTGAATGGGAAAATAAAGAGCTGCCAAAATTATGGAATTATAATCTACATTATTTTGATTTTATAAACTCTGATGTAAATCAAGACAATTCTGATTTTGTTTTATTTGCTATCCATGACTGGATTTTAATCAACAAAGTAAAAAAAAAATTGCCGTGGGATTCGTATCCAACATCACTAAGGATTGTAAATTGGATTAAGTGGTTGTTGGCAAACAACAACAACAATAATAATAATAATAGTAAAATTGAAGAGAGTTTACTGTTGCAAACTAGGTGGTTAAATAAAAGAATAGAATATTTTCTACAAGGTAATCATTTAATAGCCAATGCTAAAGCATTAATATTTTCTGGCATATACTTTGACACCAAAGAATCTAAACTTTGGTTAAAAAAAGGGATAAAAATATTAGAATGTGAAATAAACAAGCAAATTCTTGATGATGGGGGTCATTTTGAATTGAGTCCAATGTATCAACTAATAATTATTGAAGATTTTTTAGATGTAGTAAACATCTTGTCAGCTTATAATCGCGGGACACTGAAAATAGTTAAAAAAATAAACTCAGTTATATCTAAAATGTTTGATTGGATTAATGTAATGATACATCCAGATAAAGATATATCTTTTTTTAATGATAGCTCATTTAATATTGCTCACACATATGAAGATTTAATAAAATACGCATCAAAAATTGGCTTTAATAAAATTAAAGAAGTTGATGAAAAAATTAAATTTTTAAAAGATAGTGGATATATAAAGATTAAGTATGACAATATATCTATTATTATAGACGTTGCAAAAGTCGGACCTAATATACAGCCTGGGCATGCTCATGCTGACACATTATCATTTGAGATGTCATTAAATAATCGTAGATTTATTGTAAATTCTGGGACTTCTACCTATAATATTTCTAGAGAAAGGCATTTTCAACGATCTACAATTGCTCATAATACAGTAGAAATTAATAATGAAAATTCGTCAGATGTTTGGAAGTCATTCCGTGTCGGTAATCGTGCACATGTCAATGATATTAAGATTATTGAAAAAAATAAATATCCTTTTATTTCAGCATCACATAATGGTTATAAAAATTTAACTCATAAGAGAGAGTGGGTTGCTGAAGAATATGCAATCAATATTAATGATTACATATATGGAAATTATAGATCAGCAATGATAAGATTTTATTTACATCCAGATGTCATTATCCATAATGAAAATACTTTAAGAATCTCAAATGATACATTAATTAAATTTTCAACCAATAATACATACAAAATTGTGGATGCCTTCTGGTATCCTGAATTTGGATTAAAATTAAATAATAAATGTATTGAAATAAACTTATTAAATAATTTTAATCAGATGAAATTTAAAGTAATAAAATGAAGGTTTTAATTGTAAGTTTTTTTTATTACCCAGATTTATCTGCAGGATCATTTAGAACCAAAGCTTTAACTGATAGTTTATTAGACAGTAGTGATGAGATTGAAAATATCACGGTTGTAACATCTCAACCTAATAGGTATTTAAATTATAAAATTGAAGCTAAAAATGATATTAAAAAAAATAATTTACACATTTATAGAATTAAAGTGCCCAGAATTGGATCTGGAAAGATACAGCAAATTATAGTTCATTTAATTTTTTTTTTAAAAGCTTTACCGATTATCAAAGGAAAAGATTTTGATATAATTTATGTAACTTCAGCAAAATTGCTTACAGCTTTTTTGGGATCATTAATATCAAAATATATGAATAAGCCTTTATACATAGACTTTAGAGATATTTTTTATGATGTAATTCAAGATACTGGAAATAAATTCATAAATTTTTTTATTCTTCCAATTATTAATTTATTAGAAAAAACTACTGTTAAACAAGCAAGTAAGATAAATTTAGTATCTAAAGGTTTTAAAGAATATTTTACAAATAAATATCCAGACAAATCCTATTCATTTTTTACTAATGGTATCGATAAAGAATTTATGAATTTTGAAAAATCAAAATGCTATAATTTAAGTACAAAAAGAAAACTTACAGTATTATATGCAGGAAATATTGGAGTTGGGCAAGGTTTAGAAAAAATTGTTCCAAAATTAGCAATTAAACTTGAAGATAGAGTAAACTTCAAAATTATTGGTTCAGGCGCTTCAATAAATAAAATGAAGAAAAATATAACTTTTTTAAATTGTAGAAATATTAAAATTCTTTCACCAAAAAATAGAGAAGAGATAATTGAAGAGTATAAGTATGCTGATATTTTATTTTTACATTTGAATAACTATCCGGCATTTAAAAAAGTAATTCCTTCAAAAATATTTGAGTATGCTTCTACTGGAAAGCCAATTTGGGCAGGAGTGTCAGGCTATGCTAAGAGTTTTTTAGATAATGAAGTCATA
>JAYNZW010000005.1:55924-103447 GCA_038103905.1 Candidatus Pelagibacteraceae bacterium
TTCATGGACATTTAAGCCCTCTGATTTAAATTCTGCTTTATTAAAATTTAATCAAATTAATGACAGTTGGTCAGATAGAACAGATTTTATGAAGAAATATAATCGAAAAAGAATTCAACAACAACTTGTTCAAGATATTGTTTTGACAGCAAAAAGACAACAGAGTGAAAAATAAAATAAATATTTCAATAATTGGAATGGGTTATGTTGGCTTACCTTTAGCTTGTAAGTTTGGCAATCATTACTCAACAATCGGTTTCGATATTGATCATAAACGTATAAATCAGTTAAAGATGTATAAAGATAAAACTAAAGAAGTTAGTAATTCTGAAATTAAAAATTCAAAAAAACTATCGTTTACATCTGATGAGCATTTACTAAAAGAATCTAATATTTATATAATCACCGTTCCAACACCAATCAATAATAAAAAAAAGCCTGATTTTAGACCTTTAAAAAGTGCAAGTAAAACTGTAGCAAAGAACTTAAAATTAAATGATACTGTCATTTATGAGTCAACTGTATATCCAGGAGCTACTGAAGAGGTATGCGTACCAATTCTTGAAAAATTTTCAGGATTAGTTTTTAATAAAGACTTCTTTTGTGGCTATTCACCAGAAAGAATTAATCCTGGAGATCAAAATCATAGATTAGAAAATATAGTAAAAATTGTTTCTGGCTCAAACCCAAAAACTAGCAAATTAATTTCAAATCTATATTCAAAAATAATTAAAGCAGGAATACATGAGGCTCCAAATATAAAAACAGCGGAAGCTTCCAAAGTAATAGAAAATATTCAACGTGATCTAAATATTGCTCTAATGAATGAACTTTCTCAAATTTTTAAACAGTTAGATATTGATACAGATGAAGTACTTAAAGGCTCATCAACAAAATGGAATTTTAATAAATACTATCCAGGTTTGGTTGGTGGTCATTGTATTGGTGTTGATCCTTATTATTTAACGTTTAAATCAAAACAACTTGGAGTAAACCCAAAGATAATTTTAGCAGGCCGTCAGCTCAATGACCAAATGGTTAAATATGTAATCTCACAAATAAAAAAAATTTTAAAAGAAAAAAAAATATATAAAAATAGATTAAAAGTTCTTCTATTAGGCTTAACCTTTAAAGAAAATTGTCCTGATATAAGAAATTCAAAATCTATAGAATTAGCACATGCCCTTATTCGCAATAATTTTAATGTATATTTAAATGATCCTTATTATTCATCACTTGAACACAACAAATATGATTTTAAATTTGACCTTAAGTTAAATAAAAAAAATTTTTATGATGTAATTATTATTTCTGTGCCACATAAAGAGTATAAAAAAAATGGAATAAGACTTATTAATTCACTTATAAAAAAAGAAGGTGCTATAATTGATTTAAAATCAATGTATAAAAAAAATGAGTCAGATTTTAGGCTTTGAATAAATGATCTATTTAATAATTTTATCGATTTTTGTTAATTTTATAATTTTTTTAAATATAACAAAACTAGCAGACGTCATTCGTATTTATGATATTCCTGATCAAAATAGAAAATTACATAAGTCTCCCATCCCCAATATTGGAGGAGTAATAATTTTTATTAATATTTTGATAATCTATTTATTTCATTTTTTTGATGATAATCAGATACTGACACAAAAGTTTTTTCAATCACAATATCAGTACATATCTTTTTTTTTATTATCAATTCCCATTTTCCTCGTTGGAATGATAGATGATAAGATAAATCTTAGAGCAAATACTAAGTTGACAGTTTTGTTAATAATTTTAACGCTTGCTATTTGGATTGATGCCGATCTTCAGATAAGTAAAATAAACTTTTCATTCTTAGAAGAAGATATTGAATTAAAAAGATTCTCTGTTTTATTTAGTCTTTTTTCTATAATTATTTTTATAAATGCAATTAATATGATTGATGGCATTGATCTTTTAGCAGGAATATATTTACTATTTTTAATTTTATTAATTATTCTTAGATCTGATATTGATTATTTATTAATATTTATATCTATCGGCTTAATTAATTTTTTATTTTTAAATTTTAAAAAAAAAATTTTTTTAGGAGATAATGGATCAATTTATTGTGCTTATCTTGTTGGATATTTATTTATCAAATCAGTTAAATATGACAATGCTTTTTATGGTGATGAAATTTTTTTAGCAATGATGATCCCTGGTATTGATTTAGTCAGAGTAGCAGTAACAAGAATGTTAAATAAAAGAAACCCATTTAGCCCAGATAGGCAACATTTGCATCACTTGATTAGTTATCATTATGGTACTAAGACTGCACTCATTTCAATTATTTTATTAATTCTTATACCGAATGTATGTAACTTAATTTTTAAAAATACTCTTTCAATGATGATTTTAAGTTTCATGGTTTACTCATTAATTGTACTATTTCTTTACAAGAGACCAAAATTAAATTAAATTTTAATCAATAATTTTTAGTCAAAATATAAAAATGAATCCTTCCGTTGAAAGTTTTAGTCTTGTTAACTTTGTTGAAAATTTAATTAAATATAAATTTTTAATTATCATAAATTTAATTATATTTTTTTTTATTACCATCCTAAGTGTACAATTTATAAATAAATATAGAACAAATTTTTTGTACAAGGTTGAAATTTCAGCTTCAGAATTGTTCGATTATAAAATAGGAAATAATTATACTGAAATATCAGAAGATTTATTAATTAATAAACAAACTATACTTTTTGACACAGTCTATTTTTTTAAAAATACAAATAATTTAGAGCAATTTTTTGATACCTATTTGGATGAGTCTGGTGAAAGTTTATCAATTAATGATAGAACTATTCTATTTGAACTTTATTCTAGCAATATAAATGTAGTTTTTAATCCAGATGAAAATAATTATATACTTTCATTAAACATAAACAAATCTACTGAAGATCAATTGTCAATAGATAGTACTCATTTATTGGATACATATATTAATTATTGTATTGATAAAACACTGCAAAATACTGTTAATGCAGTTTCTGCAAGATTATTATATTTAGAGAAAACTTATGAATCTAATTTAAAGTTTGAAAATGAAAGAATAGATCAACTCAAAGAATCTTATTCCAAATTGACCCAAAAACTTGTTGATGATAATAAGCTGAAGATTGAAAATGATAAGCGTTTACTGGAATATAATTTAAAAGTATCTCGCGAAAAAGAATTTGCGGTTCGCAAAGTTATGGAAAATAAGCTGAAATCAAATATTAAAATTGCAAAAAGACTTGGGTACGCAAAGCCGTTAACAAGTGAGGCAATAAACAGTGCTATTTATGGTGATGCAGCCCAAAATACATTATCTCAAACAGGCAATATTCAATCATTAGGTTTTTTTAATGATGAACTAATAAATAGATTTCCTATTTATGTATTTGGTTATGAATTACTAGAAGAAGAATTGAAATATTTGTTACAAACTAATATTGATGACTCCTTGAGTGTAAAAAAACATATTATTGAATTAGATAATTTATCAGCAACTGATCATATAGCATTTGTTGAATCAGTTGATAATATTACTGATGATGTTAATTCCGAGATAAATACATCTATTCAATACCTTGCCAGTCTTAAATATGAGTTTAATCGTGAGTATGATTTAACGAAACGATTACTAAAAAATTTGAAATCAGAAATTAGTGCTTCAAACAGAATAAGTTGGATTAACTATAATAAAAAAAGCTTAATAAAAGAGACAATTAATTTAAATATTTTAAAATATTTAGTGCTAAGTATTTTTATATCGATTTTATTTTCTATTCTAATTATTTATTACCGTCTTGAAAAAACAGGAAATGATTCAAATTAAATAATTATTAAAATTGTATTTTGACAAGATCTTATATATCAAGAAACTCAATCATCGAATTATGCTCTATTTTAATTTGTTTAATTCCTTTAGCACTACTTACAGGACCATTTATACCTGATCTATTTATATCATTTATAAGTATAGTTTTTATTGTTTTCTCATTTAAGGAGAAGTTGTGGGAAAAATATTATAAAAATTATTTTTTTCTTATTTTTTTGATATTTTTTATATATTTATTAATTAGCTCATTAGTATCTGAGAATATCAATTCATCATTTGAATCCTCAATATTTTATTTTAGATTTGGAATTTTTTCATTAGCTGTTTGGTTTTTTATTGATCAAAATAAAAATCTTATTAAGAAGTTTGCAATTTTACTATTAATTTTTTTTATAGTTGCGTTATTAGATGGTTTATATCAAATTTTCAATGAATCAAATTTTTTTGGTTTTACAAATATTACTGCAAATAGAATGACGTTGCTTTTAAGCGATAAACAAATCCTTGGAGGTTATCTATCTAGAATATTTCCACTTTTATTTGGTGCTTTAATCTATAGTTTTAATTTAGATCGTAAAAAAATAATTAGCTTAATGCTTTTGCTTATAATAACGGATGTGGTTATTTATATAAGTGGGGAAAGAACTGCAATTGGATTATTACTCTTAGAAACTGTAATGATTATTATTTTAATTTCAAAATTTAAAATGCTTCGTATATTATCTTTATTTCTTTCAATAGGCATTATAGTAGTCATAACTTTTTTTAATGCTGAAATAAGAGAGAGAAATATTGATAAAACATTGCAGCAATTAAATATTAATGGGGCTGTTAGTGAAAAAATTGATAAATTTGAAAAGCGGTTTAACTTATTTTCACCTCAGCATGAAAGTCATATTATTACTTCATATAATATGTTCAGAGAAAACTTTTTCTTTGGAATTGGTCCTGGTCAATTTCGCAATTTTTGTAATGATGATAGATATTTTTACAATAAATTAGGATGTAGCACTCATCCTCATAATTCTTATATGCAAGTTTTAGCAGAGCTTGGAATTATAGGATTTATTTTTATTATTTGTGCTTTTTTCTATGTTTTGATTGCGCTGATACTAAAATTTAAAACAAAATCATCAAGAGACCCGGTCAACCTTCAAGACTTTAGGTCATGTTTATTAATATCTTTTACATTATCTCTGTGGCCTATTTTGCCAACTCAAGATTTTTTCAATAATTGGATAAATATACTCTATTATCTTCCGATAGGGTTTTATCTTCATTTAAATTATAAAAAAAGTTAATCTATATAAATATCCTACTAAATGGATGTTTCTCACCCTTTCTTTCGGCTACTTCAATTTGTTTTTGTCTTGAGATTGATGAATTAATTTGTTTTTTGTTTCTTTTAGATATGCAATATTTACACGATACTCCTTTTTTATATGATTTAAGTTTTTTATCATTTTCAGAAATTGGACTTCTACACCCAAAACATTGATCATAAATTCCTTTTTGAAGTTTATTGTTTATTGATACTCTATTATCAAAGACAAAGCATTCACCTGTCCATGAAGAATTTTTTTTATTTTTTTTAAATTCTAGGTAATTTATTATCCCACCATCTAATTGGCATACATTCTTAAATCCATTTTTTAATAAATAAGATGATGCTTTTTCACATCTTATTCCCCCAGTACAAAACATTGCTATTGGCTGGTCTTTTTTAATTTTTTGATCATTTATATATTTAGGAAATTCTCTAAATGAACTAGTCTTTGGATTAATTGAGTTTTTAAATGTTCCAATGCCTATTTCATAATCGTTACGCGTATCTATAATCAAATATTTATTATTATTAATTATCTTGTCCCAGTTTTTTGGTGAAATATAATTTCCAGAATATTTTTCTGGATTAATATTTTTAACGCCTATAGTAACAATTTCTTTTTTTAAACGAATTTTAAGACGATAAAAAGGGATAAACTGGTTCTTAGATACTTTAATGACTAGTTTCCTTATCTTAAGTATTTTTTTTAAGTACTTTATAAATTTATCAAGTTCAAGTTTAGTTCCTGATATAGTCCCATTTATACCTTCTTCAGCAATCAAGATAGTTCCATAAACACTTTTATCATTTGAGAATTTGTATAATTTATCCTTTAAGAATTTTATTTTTTTTAAATTTTTAAATCTATAAAAAGTATAAATATATATTTTTTCTTTCATAATTAATATTCCACAGGAATTGGATCTAATGATCTCCAAAGATACCATGTAGCCACAGATCGATATGGTTTCCATTTATTACCAATCTTAATTAGTTTTGTTTTTTCTATTGGATAAGTATAATTATATAATTTGCATATACCCTTTATCATTCCTATATCATCTAGGGGAAATATATCCTGTCTGCATAAATTAAATATTAAAAACATTTCAGCTGTCCATCTTCCAATCCCTTTTATTTTTATCAAATCATCAATAATTTCTTCATCACTCATTTCATCCCAAGAATTTACTTTCAGATCTCGGTTAATAAATGCATATGATAAATTTTTTAAATACAATACTTTCTGTCTAGAAAGGCCCACAGACTTTAAGGAATTAGAATGGGTTAAAATGATTTTTTTATCACTTACTTTACCAATTTTTAGGGTTAGTTTGTCCCATACTGATTGAGCTGCTTTAACTGAAATTTGCTGACCTACTATTGATCTTGCAAGTGTTAAAAATGGATCAGATTTCGAAAAGAGAAAATCCGTAGGATATAAATCTATTATTTCTCCAAGCTTTCTGTCATTTTTTTTGAGCTCTCTTTTAGCTTTTGACCAAAAATTTGGTTTTTTTCTTACCATAGACAATAATTTATATATAAAAAAAACCCATTGTCATAGTCAAGATAAAATGTTTTATTTGCAGACTAAATTAATTATGGAGACTAAATATGGCTGATGTAGCAAGTTTATTGGCAGAGTTTCAAGCTGGTATAGAAGGTAAAGATACTGGACTTGGCGCAACTGTAAAATTTGATTTTGAAGGTGCAGGATGTATTTTTCTTGATGGAAAATCTAGTCCTAACACCGTAAGTGATGAAGATAAAGAAGCTGATTGTACAATGACAGTTTCACTTGAAACTTTCGAAGCTATGAGAAGTGGAGAAATCGACGGAACAAGTGCATTTATGCAAGGCAAATTGAAAGTTGCTGGAGATATGTCTATTGCAATGAAATTACAATCTGTAATGGACTCACTCAAATAATATTAGAGTTATTTCTCAGTAAAAAAAACCTAACTTTTTAAAGTTGGGTTTTTTTTATTTAAAGATATAAATAATATTATGTGGAAAGTTAAAAAATCGAAAGTTCACGGATCAGGTGTATTCGCGACAAAAAACATAAAAAAAAATACTAAGATTATTGAATATATTGGTGAAAAAGTTCTCAAGTCAGAGGGAGATAAAAGATCCGCCAAAAGAATCAAAGATTATCTTCATTCAGAAGAAACTGGTTCTGTTTATATATTTGAGCTAAATTCAAAGTACGATATTGATGGGTCTCCTGAATATAACAAAGCTCGTTATATTAACCATTCCTGCAATCCAAATTGTGAAGTTGATATTGTTGATAATAGAATATGGATTTCATCAATTAAGACAATTAAAAAAGGTGATGAATTATCATATGATTACGGATATACATTTGATAAAGATGATTATAAGGATCATATCTGTAAGTGTGGATATAAAAAATGTGTAGGATATATTATTTCATCGGATGATTGGAAGAAATTTTCAAAACATATATCTAAAATAACTAAAAGATAATTTTTATTTTTTAATTAAAATTTTTTGTGTTTCCATAAATAATTTTTTACTTGTTGCAGCTAATATTCTTCCACCATTAATAACACTATCGCCTTCCCATGACTTTATAACCCCACCAGAATTTTTTATTATCGGGACTAATGCCCGAATATCATAAGGTTTGAGACCGCTTTCAATTACTAAGTCAACATGTCCATCTGCTAACAGACAATAACTATAACAGTCGCCACCTAGACGAGTTGATTTTGCAATTTTTGCAACTTTTTCAAACTTTCTTTGATCAGACTTGCTGGCAAAAACATATGGTGAAGTTGAATTTAATATCGCATTCATTAAGTCAACTTTTTTTCTAACCCCCAATAAAGTTCTTTTTTTATTTATTATTTTGTAAGCAATATTTTCATAACCAACATATCTCTCGTTTAACGCTGGAATATCGGCGATTCCAAGTATGATTTTATTATTTTTAGATAAAGATATGAGTGTCCCCCATAAAGGAACGCCCTGTATAAAAGATTTTGTCCCATCAATTGGATCAATGCACCATTCATATTCACTGTCTTTAATGATACTTTCTTCTTCACCAATCATACTATGTGAAGGGTATTGTTTTTCTATTAGTGTATGGAGTTTTTGTTGAATATTTATATCTGCGATCGTAACTGGATCAAAATATGCATCTTGCTTTGATACAATCTTAATTTTTCTTTTGAAGTAATATAAAGATATCTTTCTTGCTTCATCAGCTAGATAATTAGCAAACTTGTTAAATTTTCTTATATTCTCTTTCATATTAATGATATTTATACTTATAATATGTTCATTTATTAGTATATTTAAAAATTATGAAACAAATAATTATTTTAATAACAACATTAATTTTTTCATATACATTTTCATATGCAATTGAATTCACTGATCAAGATATTGGAGATAGAATTCCAATAAAAGAACCAATAGCGGGCTATAATTCAGTAAGTGGGGGATATTTAGATCCATTTAGTGATGATCAAATACTATTTAAAATAACATCAGATAACTACTTAGATTATGAAACATATTTAACACCAGGTCAGATTAAAATGTTTACGAATTATGGGGAAACATTTTTTATGAATATTTATCCTAGTAAAAGAAGTTGTGCTGTACCTGATGAAGTTTTAGATCTTTCAAAAGATGGAAATGCAAAATTAGTTGATGAGGGTGAGGGTATTGAGGGGATAGTAGGAAGTATCCCATTTCCTAATGCTAATAAACCCCTCCATCATGTATGGAACCATATCTTAAGATATAGAGGAGTTGATATCGAAGGAGGGAGCCCATACTATATTGTGAATTATGATGGAGAAAAGTTTAAGGGAGCAGGAAAGGCAATTGCAAAGAATTATTGGAATCCTTTTGTAAGTAATCAAAAGGGCTTACAGGGTAAAATCATGACCAAGGTTACAGAACCTCCCAGGCTTGCAGATGCTGGTGTTTTAGTGATTGAGTCTTTAAATGCTAAAGCTACACCAAGAAGAGCTTGGGTTTATAGTCCTGCCACACGAAGAGTTAGAAGGGCACCAAATTTAGCTTACGATAATTATAATTCTTTTGCTCAGGGTCTAACTACCGTTGACTCATAGGATGGATTTAATGGAGCAAAAGATAGGTATAATTGGTCTGATGGCAGTACAGCTTTAAAATTAATGCCTTATAACAGTTATAAATTTTATAATACTGAGAATGAAAAAACTTTAACAGCACTTCATGTTAATCAAGAATATTTAAGGTATGAATTAGTAAAGGTAAATATCGTAAAAGCTGATTTAAAAGATGGCATGAGACATGTATTGCCCCATCGAGTGATGTATTTTGATTCTGATAGTCATAATTTTATAGCTGAAGATATTTATGATGGACAAAGAAACTTAATAAGATATCGAGAGCTCCCATTGATGAACTTCTATGATGAACCCATGTGTAATGCAATACATGCAGCTACCTATGATTTTTCATTGAAAAAATACTTGTTAAATAATGTCCGATCAGTAGATGTTCCCAAAGTACAATGGAGATTGGAAAAGCCTCATAAAGAAAATCTCTTTACCCCCGAAGGCTTTAAAAGGTGGGCAAAGTAAATATAATTTTCATTAGAATAAAATTAGACTATATAATTAAATTATAAAAAGGGCACGTAGCTCAGTGGTAGAGCATCACGTTGACATCGTGGGGGTTGTTGGTTCGATCCCAACCGTGCCCACCATTTCTAATCAAAATTCTCGAAAAAAGGTAATAAAAATAATGAGAATAATTGTTGTTTTTTAGTATTTCTCATATACAACCCTTTCAGATATCATGAAAAAACCGAATAAAATAAGAGAAGCAAGACTTAATAAGAAGCGTTCACGTAAAAATAATATACGTAAAGTTAAGGTTAGAGCAAAAAAGATTGAAGAGGCCAATGTACAGCCCGTGGAGCAACAATGAAAGTAAGAAGCTCTCTTAAAAATTTAAAAACAAGGGATCGTAATAATAAGCTTATCAAGCGAAAAGGTAAGTTATATGTAATCAATAAGAAAAATCCTAGAATGAAAGCCCGTCAAGGCTAGTGATCTCTTTATGGAATATATTGCTATTCTGGCTTTCATATTAGGCTTACCATTTACATACACTCAAATAGAAGTTAAAAAAATTGAAAACAAATATCCTCCATTAGGATACTTCAAGAATATTGACGGATATAATATCCACTATACAGATATTGGCACAGGTCAACCTATAGTTTTATTGCATAGTCAACCTGCAAATGAACGTCAATTTGATGTGTTAAAAAATGCATTAAAAGAAAATTATAGAGTTATTAGTATTGATAGACCAGGCATGGGGTATAGTGAGGGACCAAAAATTAATTCTTCAGAAAGACTGTTCATTCAAGCAAAAATTATTTCAAAACTGCTGCAAGAAATAGTTGATGAAAAACCAATTGTTGTTGGACACTCATATGGTGGAGCTCTCGCATTGAGCTTAGCCTTACATGATGAGCAAAATTTAAAAAAACTAGTTTTAGTTAATACTGCCTCACATCCTTGGAAAGGTGATGATGTTTGGCTTCCCTTTAAAATTATCACAAATCCATTTATAGGAAAAATATTTTCTCGAACATATGCAATGATTTATGGAAAATCTGTTATTGATAGAAGTGCAGATGACAATTTTCCTAATAATAATCCTACGCCAGGATTTATAGATAGAGTAGGAGCAGAATTAACTCTTAGACCGACAACACTAGAGTCTTACGCTCTCGATGCAATAAATTTAAAATCTTCGTTGTCAAAACAATATAAGAATTATGGAAATTTAAGCTTACCTGTTTCAATTCTTGCAGGCGTTGGTGATCGTGTTACACCCAATAAAACTCACTCTTTTCAACTACATAAAGATATTAAACAATCAAAATTAATAGAAGTAAATGATGTTGAGCACAGTATTCCAGAGCTTAATCCAATGAAGATTGTTGCAGAAATTCAATAGCGGACAAAAGTATGGCTATTGAAATTCCTCTATTAATTATCGTAGATCATGCGAGTAATTTTATACCATCTAAGTATAAAAATTTAGGATTGCCAAAGCATCTTACTGAAAGTCATATAGCTTATGATCTAAATATACTCAGTTTATCAAAAAAAATTAATTCCTTGCTTCAATCAGAAATTGTATATGGAGAATGCTCAAGGCTAATTATTGATTTAAATAGAGGTCAAAATGACCCCACATTGATACCATCAATTTCAGATAAAAAGCTAATTCCAGGTAATATTAGGATTAATTCAAAAGATTTAAATTATAGAAAAGATTATTTTTACAATAATTACCATTCAAAAATAAATAAAATAATTGAAACAAAAAAAATAAAATTAATAATATCTATGCATTCGTTTAATCCCTATTTTAAGGGAATAAAAAGAAAAACTGAAATAGGGATATTGTCAAATAAGGATCGAAGATATTCAGATCTGTTAATTAAACAAATGACAAAATCAAATAAATATCAAATTGGAGATAATGTTCCTTATAATGGCGACCTTATTGATGATACTTTGAATAAACATGGTTTAAAAAAAAATATCCTTCATTCACTAATTGAAGTCCGAAATGATCTAATAAATACAGAAATAAAAGTTAACAAAATGGCTCAATTTATAGTAAGCTCGCTCAAAAAAATAAATAAAAAATTGTCAGAATAAATATGGATAAAACTGAGCAACCTTCTTGGTTTAAAAATGCAATTCAAAATGAACCAGAAAAACTATTTGTTAGAGTTAAAGGTATTAAAATTGCCTATAACGCATGGGGAGAAAAAAGTAATCCAGGAATACTTTTTGTTCATGGAGGTATGGCCCATGCTGATTGGTGGAACTTTATAGCTCCATACTTTATAAAAACTCATCGAGTAATAGCCATGAATCTAGGAGGAATGGGTGATAGTGATTGGAGGAAAGAATATTCAACTGAAACTTGGGGTATAGAAATAGAGAGCGTTTGTAAAAAAGAAAAACTTAATAAGCCAATTGTTGTAGGTCATTCTCTTGGGGGAATGTGTGGAGTTTATGCTGCATCAATTATGAAAAAGAATCTTTATGGATTAATTATTGTTGATACTGCAATTATGCCGCCTTCTGACAAACCACCAAAGTTTGATTTTAAAATAAGAGCCAATAAAGTTTATAAAAATCAAAAAGAAATTAAATCACGGTTTAGACTTGTTCCAGGTCAAGTTAATGCTTTAGAATATATAATGGAATATATTGCAGAAAAATCTATTAAGAAAATTAAAAATGGATGGTCATGGAAATTTGATCCAAATTATATGAAAATTTTTAACAGTGATAGTTTTTTAGAAAGACAATCTATATATCGAAAAAAATTAAAGAGTTTAAAATGCCGAGTCGCAATACTTCGAGGAGAAAAGTCTGTAATATTTCCTGGTAGAAGTGCAAAGTATATGCATGAACTGATGGATAAAAAGTCTCCCATCATTAATGTTCCAGAAGCACACCATCATATAATGGTTGACCAGCCAATGGCTCTTATATCTGCATTAAGGTCTTTGATAATTGATTGGGACCACTCAAAACCTGCAAAATCTTCATAAAATATTGATTTTTATGTAAAATTTTGTCTTTTTTATTTTAAAAAAAACTGTCAAATTGTTTTTTTGATAATATATTACATTTATTCATGGACATCACAGAACAAAAAAAAACTTGGAACTTTTTTACTAAACTTGTCATCTACGGAACTGCATCCGTGATTATAGTCCTTGTTCTCATGGCTATTTTTTTACTTTAAATCAAATTTTAAATATGAAAATTTTCATTCCAAAAGAAGAGAGTTATGAACTACGTACTGCAATCTCGCCTGAAATTGTAAAAAAGCTTACAAGCAGTGGACATGAAATCTTTATTGAAGCCAATGCAGGATCTGGGTCAAATTTTGACGATCCAATTTTTATTGAGTCAGGTGCAAATATTTACACTGACTCATCAAAATTAAATACAGCAGATTTTATTTTTAAAGTTAATGCACCCTCAATAGATGAAGTTACAAAATATAAAAGTGGCGCTATCTTAATTACGTCTCTAAACCCTTACAACAACAGTGAAGTGATTAAAAAACTAGAGTCACAAAATGTGACCTCTTTTGCAATGGAGCTAATACCTCGAATAACAAGAGCTCAATCAATGGATGTTTTGTCTTCTCAATCTAATTTAGCAGGATATCAGGCTGTAATTGAGGCTTCACATATATTTAATAAAGCCATGCCAATGATGATGACTGCAGCTGGAACAATTGCTCCTGCAAAAGTAATGGTATTTGGTGCAGGAGTTGCTGGGTTACAAGCTATAGCCACTGCGAAAAGGCTTGGTGCGATTGTATCTGCAACAGATGTAAGAATGGCAGCAAAGGAACAAGTTGAAAGCTTGGGTGGAAAATTTGTTATGGTAGAAATGGATGAAAATGAAGACGCTGAAACATCTGGAGGATATGCCAAAGAAATGAGTGATGATTTTAAATTGAAACAAGCAGAGCTTATTTCTAAGACTATTTCTTCCCAAGATATAGTCATTTGTACGGCACTGATACCTGGAAAAAAAGCTCCAATACTAATTACAGAAGAACACGTTAAATCAATGAAACCAGGTTCTGTAATTATAGACTTAGCCGCTGAGAATGGGGGTAATTGTGTCTCGACAAAAGCAGGTGAAACTACAATAGTTGATGGCGTTTCAGTATATGGCGCTTCAAACATTACATCCAGTATTTCCCAGGATGCATCAGCTCTCTATTCAAAAAATTTATTCAATTTTTTTGGTCTACTTATAAATCAAGAGTCAAATCTTCTTGATATAGATTGGGAAGATGAGATTGTGGTAAATACACTTATCACAAAAGATGGAAATATAGTTAATGAGGAGTTTAAATAATAATGGAAGCTGTAGACCCAAATATATTTAGATTGACAATTTTTGTTCTCTCAATTTTTGTAGGATACTATGTTGTATGGAGTGTAACTCCAGCACTACACACGCCTCTAATGGCTGTTACAAATGCTATTTCATCAGTTATTATTGTTGGAGGTTTGTTTGCTCTAGTTGCAAGCGATGCTTCAACTACATTAGGTTTAATCTCGAAAATATTCGGTTTTGTAGCTGTAACCTTAGCTGCTGTTAACATTTTTGGAGGATTTCTGGTAACACAACGAATGCTCGCGATGTATAAGAAGAAACCAAAAAACAACAAAGAAGATAATAATGCATAATTTAGTTGCGATTGCATATGTAATATCTGGAATTCTATTTATTACAGCATTAAGAGGACTGTCATCTCCCGAGTCCTCAAGAAGAGGAAATATTCTTGGTATAATAGGAATGTTTATCGCAGTTGCTGCAACATTAGTTTCAGTTGAATTTTTCAGTTCAGATAAATTAACAATAATTTTAGCTGTGATTGCTATAACTGTTGGAGGTATTTTTGGTGCTGTAATAGCAAGAAAAATTGCAATGACTGCAATGCCCCAGCTTATAGCTGCTTTTCATAGTTTGGTCGGATTAGCTGCTGTATTTGTTGCAGTCTCTGCTTTCTATGCACCTGAGTCTTTTAATATTGGTACGCTGAACAATATTAAGACTTTAAGTCTTGTCGAAATGTCTCTTGGGGCAGTTATAGGCGCAATCACATTTTCAGGCTCAGTCATTGCATTTGGAAAATTGCAAGGGATTATGTCTGGCGCCCCAATAGTTTTCAAAGGTCAACATCTTTTAAATTTATTAATAGGACTAATTATTCTTGCTGGCATTGTTTATCTTTGCATGAATCAAAGTGCTAATATTTTTTGGCTCATAATTATTTTAGCTTTTATTATTGGATTTTTAATCATCATCCCAATTGGTGGAGCTGATATGCCTGTTGTTGTGTCTATGCTTAATTCATATTCAGGATGGGCTGCTGCTGGAATTGGATTCACTTTGCAGAATTCTGCTTTAATTATAACGGGTGCTCTAGTTGGTTCCTCAGGAGCAATACTTTCATATATAATGTGTGCTGCTATGAATAGATCATTCATTAGCGTAATATTGGGAGGCTTTGGAGCTGAGGATTCTGCTGTTTCTAATGATCAAGCAGAGCAAAGACCTGTCAAAGAAGGCAGTGCTGATGATGCGGCATTTATAATGAAGAATGCTGGATCAGTTATAATTGTTCCAGGTTATGGTATGGCAGTTGCTCAAGCACAACACGCATTAAAAGAAATGACTGATGCATTGAAAGATAATGGGGTTAAAGTAACATTTGCAATTCACCCAGTTGCAGGAAGAATGCCAGGGCACATGAATGTTCTTTTAGCAGAAGCTAATGTACCGTATGATGACGTATTTGAGCTAGAAGACATTAATTCTGAATTTCCACAAGCCGATGTAGCTTTTGTAATTGGGGCTAACGATGTTACTAATCCAATAGCTAAATCTGACCCAAGTAGTCCAATTTATGGAATGCCCATTCTCGATGTTGAAAAAGCTAACACTGTTTTATTTGTAAAGCGTGGAAGAGGTCTTGGCTATGCTGGAATTGATAATGAGTTATTTTATAGAGAGAATACGATGATGCTTTTCTCAGATGCTAAAAAAATGGTAGAAGGTATTATTAAATCTTTATAGTTACTAACTATAAATTTTTCTTCTAGCATTTTTTCTTGATCTTCTAATATTTTCAGCTTTTTCTCTTAATTTTTTTTGGCTGGGTTTTTCAAAAAAAGATCTCATTTTCATTTCTTTAAAAATACCTTCTCTTTGCATCTTCTTCTTTAGGATTCGAAGAGCACCTTCTACATTATTATCTTTTACACTTACTTCGACTATTGTTCTGCCCTCCTTAAGAGCGTGAAAAATTTGGCATTATTTAGCATTATGAACATCTATTGTCCATCTAATTAATGAAATATTATTTATTGTCATAGAAGTTAATGTGACCCATTTTTCTTCCAGCTTTTATGTCTTTTTTTCCATATAAATATCTCTTTTTTTTTACAAAATTCCTGAAGCTAGGCTTATTAATTAGTGAATTAATTTTAGTGATATCATTTCCTATTAGATTAAGCATAATTCCTTTGTTTTTTCTTGTTATCTTCGATACTTCTACTCCTGTAATCATCATCACGTGCAGATCAAACTGATTTATATTGAACGTATTTTGCGTAATATGCCCAGAATTATGAACTCTTGGAGCGATTTCATTTACATAAATTTCATTATTGTGATCAACGAAAAACTCAATAGTTAATACTCCAACATAATTTAATTTATTGCTAATGGTTTTAGCTATTTCAACAAGCTCATCTTCAGTCTTTTTATTCACTCCTGAAGGGGAATAAGTTTTGTGCAAAATATGATTCTTATGTAAGTTTCTAAATGAGGGAAAATAATTTAGCTCTCCTAGTTTATTTCTACCAATAACTATGGAGAGCTCTTTTTTTAAATTAATCTTCTCCTCAACAACACAAGGTACTTTATGAAAGCTTTCCCAGGATTTTTTTAATTCGTGAATTGAATTAATTATCTTTTGTCCTTTTCCATCATATCCAAATCTAGCAGTCTTTATAATTGATGGAAATTTGAATTTATTTTTATATTTTTTAAGGTCAACATTTGAATTAATATAAAATGTTTCAGCATGATTTATATTGTTTTTTTTAAAAAAAGTTTTTTCTTTTTTTCGATCCTGTGCAATTGAAAGAGCATTTAAAGGTGGATAAATTTTCTTTTCTACCATGATTGTTTTAAGTGTTTGAGTTGAAATATTTTCAAACTCATAAGTAATAATATCAACCTCATTAAAGAATTCAGAAAGTTTTTTTTTATCGTCAAAACTCCCATAAATGATTTTATGAGCATATTTTCTAGCTGGAGAATCATGAGTGTTTGAGTAAATATAAGGAATAACTTTTTGTTTTATTGCTGATTTAGCAATAAACATCCCTAGTTGGCCACCTCCAATGATACCTAGCTTTAGAGATTTTTGACTCATTCAATCTATTTTTTTGGTTCTTTAGAAATGGTCTTTGTTTGCTTTGCTCTCCATTTTGAGTATTTGACTCGCAGCGCCTTATCTTCAATACTTAAAATTGATATAGCTAATAAGGCTGCATTTTTAGCTCCAGCTTCTCCAACAGCTAAAGTCCCAACTGGAACTCCACCAGGCATTTGTGCAATTGATAGCAGGCTATCTAATCCTTTTAGTTTTCTTGACTCTATAGGCACTCCCAGGACAGGTAAATTTGATATTGATGCGGTCATTCCAGGCAAGTGAGCAGCACCACCAGCTCCAGCGATAATAATTTTAATCCCTCTAGCTTCAGCTTTCTCAGCATATTCAAACATTCTTTTTGGAGTTCTGTGTGCTGAAATAATTTTTACTTCATGAGCAACTTTAAACTCTTTAAGAGCTTTTGAAGTATATTTCATTGTTGGCCAATCAGATTGGCTTCCCATAATGATACTTACGAGAGGATTCTTTTTCATGTGCTTTAATGATAACTATTCTTCTTGAGTTTGAGGACTAGCTTGGTCTACTTCAAGAGAACTCTCTGTTTTTTGAGCAGCTAATAATCTCTCTTCTTTTTCTTTTTTCTTTTGAGCTCTAATACGAGATCTTTCTGCCTTAGCCAATGCTTCATCTAGTTCAACTTGTTTGCATAATCCTAGACCTACAGGGTCTTGAGGTCTAATATTATTCATATTCCAATTTGTTCTATTTCTAATTCCATCTATTGTATTCTTAGTACTCCCCACAAGCCTAGCAATCTGAGAGTCTTTTAACTCAGGATGGTTTCTTATTAACCAATAAACTGCATCAGGCCTATCCTGTCTTTTTGATAAAGGAGTATACTTATTTTTTTTCTTTGATTGATCAGTTTTTAGTGATGCTTCATTGATTATAATTTGTAAATCAGCATCAGAGTCATTTTCACATCTTTCAATCTCTTCTTTAGCTAACTGATTATTGGTTATTGGATTCAATCCTTTGATACCAATTCCTACTTCTCCGTCAGCAATTCCTTTAATTTCAAGTTCATGCATTCCGCAAAAGTCAGCAATCTGTTTAAATGATAAAGCTGTATTATCGACAAGCCAAATAGCTGTAGCTTTGGGCATTAGTGGTAATGTCATTAAGTTATCTCTTTCGTATTAAAAAAGCTCTTATAAGTGAATTTAACCATTTTTTAAAGCATATATACTAAAATTTTAGCAGTAATTTACCTATATTTTGATTACTTTCAATGTACTCATGAGCACTTCTAACATCTAAATAGCTATATTTTTGATCAATATATAGACTTATTGCCTTACTCTCAATTAGCGGCCATACGCTTTCTAGTAATGAGTTTTTTATAAATTCCTTCTCCTTATTGGATCTTATTCTTAGTGTTGATCCAGATATGATTAATCTTTTCAGCATAATTGGTAATAAATTTGCTTTTACAGTAGAGCCGTTTAAATAGGCGATATTAATTAATCTTGCAAACTTATTAATAATATTTATTTTTTTTTGAAAATATTCAACTCCAACAATATCTAAAATAACATCTACTTTAATGTCATTTTCTTTCAATTTTTCCTCAAAGTCTTCACGATTGTAATTGATGCAAGATGCCAAACCTTGGTTTTCAATAAATTCCTTCTTTTTATCGTTTCCAACAGTTGCAAAACATTCTACGCCAAATTGTTTTGCAATAGATAACGCTGTTAGACCTATTCCGCTTGCTCCACCATGTATTAAGAGTGTTTCTTTTTCTTTTAATTTTGCCTGATCAAAAAGATTCGTCCAAACAGTAAAAAAAGTTTCAGGAATTGTGCAAGCATCAACTAGAGAAATTCCCTTAGGTACTGGAAGGACTGTTGAAATATGACATTTAGCATATTCAGCATATCCTCCTCCAGTAAGCAAGGCGCATACCTCACTGTTAATTATCTCTTTATTAATATTACTTCCTACTTCAACAATTTTACCTGATACCTCCAGCCCTAATATTTCAGACGCTCCTTTTGGAGGAGGATAAAATCCAGATCGCTGTAAAATATCGGGTCTGTTGATACCGGCGCCGGCAACTCTAATAAGCACTTCATCTTCATTAATAAACGGTATTTCAATCTCATTTATTTCTAATACTGAAGCGTCGCCATAATCTTTAAATGTAACTGCTTTCATATTACCATAGGAGCTAATTAAGCCCCTATGATAGCATAAAATTTTTAATTTTTATGAATTGAATTAACTTTATTATTATTTATTTCAATTTTTCTAGATTTTTGATGCTCAGGGATTTCTCTTTCAAGAAAAATATTCAGAAGCCCATTTTCATAGCTTGCATCAATTACTTTTATTGTATCAGCTAATTGAAACTTTCTCTCAAAATTTCGTGCAGCAATTCCCTTATGTAAAAATTCTATTTTTTCATCTGAATTATTAGACACTCCTTTTACTGAAAGTTCATTTTCTTCTACTGAAATATCTACCTCATCTTTTGTAAATCCAGCAATTGCCATTGTGATAGTGTAGTTATTATTGGACTTAATAATGTTATATGGTGGATATGAAGTTGAAGACTCGTTCAAATTAAAAACAGAGTCGAAAATATTATCAAATACGTCAAATCCAACACTTGATCTTAACAATGGTGTTAAATCATATGATGTCATAGTTTTAATCCTCCTTAAGCGATTAATAGTTAGTCTACTTTCAATAAGCTAGACAAGTTATATTGGCGCAATATGCCACCAACACATAATAGGTGAGGATTAAAATTTAAATTTCAAGAGGTAGGAAGATTTATGTTTTTAAATTACTAAAACGTTTTTTAAATCTACTTACTTGACCTTTATCTTGAATTTTTTGTTGACCGCCAGTCCAAGCAGGGTGAGATAGGGGATCAATATCAAGTGACATTGTGTCGCCTTCTTTGCCCCAGGTTGACTTAGTTTGGAATTTAGTGCCGTCCGTCATGACAACAGTAATATTATGGTAATTTGGATGTATATCTTTTTTCATATTTCTATTTTTTTTTGAATATTTACAATATATATGAATTTATATCAATAATTTAATCGACATTTAATACATTATAAAATGAGCAAAATAGTCAACTATATTGAAAATTTCTATTCCAGAATGGAAATTATTTCTCATAGGCATTTTATCATTATCATGATCGTATTTGCTATAACAGGTTCATTGGCGTTATTTTTTACTCTGCAAATACTATCATTTGTGAATTTAAAGGAATTAGTAAGTCCTATAATTTTTTGGCCTCTAAGAATTATAATCTTGTTTGTTATCTATCAAATAACCTTAATTATGGTTGCTATTCCTTTTGGTGAATTTAATTATTTTTTAAAGTTTATTAAAAAATTTTTAAAAAGAATTGGTATTAAAATTTAATATTTATATTTTTAAGCATTTCATCATGAATACTAAAATTGGTAGCAACAATTCTACCAGAATCTAAATAATTTTCTTTCCCTTCAAAGTCAGTAATTGATCCTCCAGCCTCTTTTACAATCAGGGAACCAGCTGCTATATCCATTATTTTTAAATTTTTTTCCCAATATCCATCAAATCTTGCTGAGGCAACATATGCTAGGTCAAGGGATGCCGCACCCATTCTTCTAATTCCAGAAACTTGAGACATAATTGTTTCTAATCCAGGTAAATAATCTTTGTGCCCTTCCATTCCATTATGTGGAATGCCTGTTCCAATCATACAATCTTGAAAACTAGTTCTCTTTGATACTCTAATTCTCTGGTTATTACAAAATGCACCTTTGCCATTTACTGCCCAGAATAATTCATCAGTAATTGGTTGGTAAACGATTCCAGCAATTATTTTTCCATCTTTTTCAAGAGCAATTGTAATTGCGAAATGAGGAATACTGAATAAAAAGTTTGTAGTTCCATCTAAAGGATCAATTATCCATCGAATACTTCCATCGGAGTTCTTAATAGTTCCTTTTTCTTCTGCACAAATATTAAATTTTGGATAGAGATATGAAAGTTCTTTTATTAAAATTCTTTCCGATTGAGTATCAGCTTTGCTTACAAAATCTGAAACACCTTTAAGAGAAACTTGGAGTTTTTCAACTTCACCAAAATCACGCAGAAGACCCTTACTTGCTTTTCGTGCAGCACTAAACATTGCGTTAATATAGGGATCTGAAAAGTTCATTATTCAGCTCTTTTAAGATAGGTTAAATCCTCGGTATTTATTACAACTTTTTCTCCTTGCTCAATAAATGGTGGAACCATTACCCTTAAACCGTTTTCTAGTACAGCTGGTTTATTTGATGAAGCCGCAGTTTGTCCTTTTACAACAGCTTCTGTTTCACTTACTTCAAAAACTAGAGTATTTGGCAGTTGTATCCCAATTGGTTTTTCATCATACATTTCAAGAATGACTTCATCATTTTCTCTCAAAAGTTTGATTTTATCACCAACAAATTCAACGTCTAATTCCATTTGTTCGTAATCAGTCAAATTCATAAATATTAGCTTATTATCTTGTTGGTACAAATATTGAAATTTTTCTTCATCAACCCTCACTCTTTCAACTTCTTCTGAAGCACGAAAACGCTCATTTAACTTTGATCCATTTTTAAGACTTTTCATCTCTACTTGGTTAAATGCTCCACCTTTTCCAGGTTTAACTGATTGTGACTTAGTCACTACCCAAAGATCATTTTTATGCTCTATGATCATTCCAGGTTTGACTGAATTACCATTTATTTTCATGATTAATTCTCTAGAGACATACTCCACTGACCCAAAGCAGCTTTTTTATTCATAATTGCTCGATGATTAAAAGCTTCTTGAGCTGCCACCATATTCTCAGGTTTGCCTTGCCACGATTTTAGTGCAGCTTGTTGAAGTGCTCTTCCATAAGAAAAACTCAATTTCCATGAAAACCCTCCTATTTTATTCATTGCATCTAAATGGGCAGTTGCATCAATGTCACTTTGACCACCTGACAAGAAAACAACTCCTGGAGTATCATTTGAAATTGATGACTTAAGACATTCAAGAGTTTTTTCAGCAACTTCTTCTATTGGAGCCTGAACTTCATTTGTTGTGCCTGAAACCACCATATTTGGCTTTAGCAATGTTCCTTTAATATTTACATTTTTTTGATCAAGTAAGTCGTATAATCTTGTTAATGTTTTTTTTGTTACATCAAAACATATCTCAATAGAATGATCACCATCCATAATTACTTCAGGTTCCACAATTGGAACCATATTATTTTTTTGAGCAATTAATGCATACTCAGCGAGACACTCCATATTTTGATCAATGCATTCATCAGATGGAATATCATTTCCGCTTATATTTATCACTGCCCTCCATTTAGTAAATTTTGCTCCTAGTGAGTTATATTCTTGACAACGTTGATCTAAGCCATCAAGCCCATTTGTTATTGTTTCTATGTCACTATCATTAAATGGTGTTACACCTTGATCAACTTTGATGCCGGGAAGTGATTTTTGACTTGAAATAACATCTCTTAATAAGTCACCATTTGAAGCAGACTGTCTCAGTGTTTCGTCAAAAAGTATAACACCACCAATTGCTTCTGACATAGATGAGGCTCTAAATAACATTTCACGATAATCTCTTCTACTGTCTTCGGTTGACTCAACGTTTATTGAATCAAATCTTTTTTTAATTGTTCCAGTACTTTCATCAGCTGCAAGAATACCTTTACCATCTGCTACAATATAGCTGGCTATTTCTTCAAGTGTATTTACCATAATTTGCTCCTCTTATAATATGTTTAATGCTTTCAAGCCTGGTAATTTCCTACCTTCTAATAACTCAAGAAGAGCTCCACCTCCAGTAGAAATATAACTAAATTTATTTTTAACATCTGCCATTTCCAGTGCAGCTATTGTATCACCTCCACCAGCAAATGATTTCAATAAATTTTTTGTGGATAACTCAGCAATATATTTAGCAATTTCTACAGTACCCTTATGAAATGGAGATACCTCAAATACTCCAGCTGGCCCGTTCCAAAAAACAGTTTTTGCTGATGATAATTCTTTTTTTATTAATTCAATTGTTTGAGGTCCAATATCTAAAATCATATTATTTTCTCTAATCTCATCAATTGCTGAAGTGTAAGTTTTAATATCTTTCTTAACTTCTTTTGCTGTAATTACGTCAATCGGAGTGATTATTTTACAATTATTTTTTTCAGAAAATTCATAAATTTGTTTTATTAAATCATCTACATCTTTTTCAATAAGAGAGTTCTGAACATTTTGATCATGATATTTGATAAAGTTATTTGCCATCCCTCCAACTATGACAATTGTATCCATTTTTATTGATAATGATTTGAGAATAGAAATTTTTGTAGATATTTTTGATCCACCCATGATTGTAACTGATGGACTGACAGGTTTCTGAATCACATCAGATAGGTTCAAAAGTTCTTCAGATAATAAGTTTCCACAAAAGGAGGGAAGATAACTTGTAATCGCAGAAACTGAAGCGTGAGATCGGTGAGAGCAAGCAAAAGCATCGTTTATATATACATCAGCCAAATTTGATAGAGATTGTGCAAAATTATCATCATCATCTTCTTCTTCTTTATAAAAACGACAATTTTCTAAAAGAATAATTTCTCCTTGATCAATATTTTTGATTTTATTTTCAACAGCTTTACCTACACAATCATCAATAAATATTATTTTATGATTTAAGGCTTTCTCAAGCTGAGGAACTACTTGCTTTAAAGATAGATCAGCTTCTTTTTTACCCTTAGGTCTACCAAGGTGAGACAGAATAATAATTTTAGAATTTAATGACTTTAGATCAGCAATTGAGTCGATTATGCGAGTAATTCTATCACTGACTGGAGATCCACTTGTAAGTGGTATATTAAGGTCAAATCTTATTAATACAGTTTTATTTTTAGCTTTGAATTTATTAATATTCTCAACATTAATCATTCTTTTTTGTATTATTCATTTTTATAGCTGTATCACACATTCGATTTGAAAAGCCCCATTCATTATCATACCAACTTAAAACTCTTCCAAACGACTCATCAATGACTTGTGTTTGAGTTAAATCAAATGAAGAGGACGCTGAATTATGATTAAAGTCTGATGACACTAATGGATCTGAATTAACATTTAATATACCTTTTAATTTTTTAGATTTTGAGGCAGCTGTCATAGCTTTGTTGATCGACTCTTTTGAAATTTTTTTATTTGTAACAAACTTAAAATCAATTAATGAAACATTTGGCGTTGGAACTCTTATTGCAGTACCATCTAATTTTCCAGATAGATGAGGCATAACTAAGCCCACCGCTTTAGCAGCGCCAGTAGAAGCAGGTATCATTGACAATGCAGCTCCCCTTGCTCTCCTTAAATCTGAATGATAAGTGTCTAAAACCTTTTGGTCTCCAGTGTATGAATGAATAGTTGTCATATATCCATGAACAATACCAAATTTTTCATCAATTACCTTTGCAACAGGAGCAAGACAATTTGTTGTGCAAGAAGCATTTGAAATTACTGTATCTTTTTTAGAGATCTCATCATCATTAACGCCAAAAACTATTGTCTTGTCAGCGTTAGTGCAAGGTGCAGATACAAGAACTTTTTTTGCGCCAGCCGTTATATGCATTGAGGCCGTTTCTTTTGATGTAAAAAAACCTGTACATTCTAAGGCAACATCAATTTTCATTTTTTTCCACGGTAATTTTTTAGGATCTCGTTCACTTAGAACAGTGATTGATTTTTTTCCAATAATCATTTTACCATTTTTTACAGTGACTTTTTCTTTTAAGGGGCCATGTACAGTGTCATTAGAAAGAAGAAATGCATTTGTTTCGATGGGAGCAAGGTCATTTATAGCGACAACATTTATATCCTTTCTTTTATTTTCAATAATTGATCTAAGTACCAATCTACCTATTCTCCCAAAACCACTAATTGCCACATTTACCGCCATATTTACTCCTATAGTTTGTTAATTATCTTTTTGTATATTTTTTTTGGTGTTATACCGAAATGCTCATAAAGTTTTTTATAAGGGGCACTTGCACCAAAACTATTCATACCTATTGAAAGCCTATTTTGAGGACATAATTTATCCCATGCTAATTCGCTTCCTGCCTCAATAGAAACATTAATTGCTGACTCACCAATTATTTTTTTTCTATAGGTTGAAGTTTGTTTTTCAAACAAATCAATACAAGGAACTGAAATAACTCGTGAGTTAATTTTATTTTTTTCTAATAGTTTTGAAACTTCAAGAGCAATTTCAACTTCTGAACCTGATGCAAAAATAGAGACTTTTGGTTTTTTTGAATTTTTATATATTTCATAAGCGCCATGGGAAGTTAGATTTTTATTTGAGTGCTTTTTCCTTATTGTTGGTAAACTTTGTCTCGTAAGCGCTATAACCGATGGAGTATTATTTGATTGTAGAGAAATCTGCCATGCCTCTACGGTTTCAACTGTATCTGCTGGTCTAAATACATTTAAATTTGGAATAGATCTTAATCCTGCGAGTTGTTCTACCGGTTGGTGTGTTGGTCCATCTTCTCCAAGGCCAATAGAGTCGTGAGTAAAAATATAAACAACTCTTTGCCTCATAAGAGCTGAGAGTCTTATAGAAGGTTTGCAATAGTCTGAGAAAATTAAAAATGTACCACCAAAAGGCACAACACCTTTGTGCAATGCCATACCATTCATAATAGCTGCCATTCCATGTTCTCTAATGCCATAATAAATATAATTTCCAGAATAGTTTTTGCTGTCTAATATTTTCGTAGCTGATGCTTTAGTGTTATTTGATCCAGTTAGGTCTGCTGAACCTCCAATCAATTCAGGCATGTGTGGTGAAATTTGATTTATAACCATTTCAGACGATTGACGAGTGGCTTTTACAACTTCCTTATTTGAGCAATCTTTTTTAAAATTATTCAAAATTTTATTTATATTAGAAGGTAATCTTCCAGTTATTCTTCTTGCATATTCTTTTTTAGAACTAGTTTTCATTTTATTAATATGAGCTTTCCATTTTTTATATTTATCCATCGAACGGGAACCTGAGTCTAACCATGCATTTTTTATATTATTTGGTACTTCAAAAGGTTTATAATTCCATTTTAATTTAGTTCTCGTGAGTTCAATCTCGTCAAGTCCTAAAGGCGAGCCATGAACTGAAGACTTGCCTTGTTTATTAGGTGAGCCAAATCCAATCTTAGTCCTACAGGCAATTAAAGTTGGTTTATTTGAGTTTTGCGCTTTAGAAATTGCTTTTGATATTTGATCTTGATCATGTCCATTAATTGATAGGGTATTCCATTGATATGCTTTAAATCGATTAATCGTATTTTCAGAGTTTGATAAACTCACAGGTCCATCAATAGAAATTCCATTATCATCAAAAAATACAATTAATTTTTTTAACTTTAAATGACCTGCTAGTGATGCAGCCTCATGACTTATTCCTTCCATCAAATCACCATCACTTGCAATGACATAAGTATAATGGTCACATGTTTTGGGGCCAAAATCTTTTGACAGTTTTCTTTCGGCAATTGCCATCCCGACTGCATTTGCAAAACCCTGACCTAAAGGTCCTGTAGTTGTCTCAATACCCTTTAAATGACCATACTCTGGATGTCCAGCACACTTACTGTTTAGCTGTCTAAAGTTTATAATGTCCCTTATAGAGCTTCCCTTATATCCAGTTAAATAAAGCAATGAATATAGTAACATTGAGCCATGACCAGCTGACAAAACAAATCTATCTCTATCATCCCAATTAGGATCTTGTGGATTAAACTTTAAATACCTACGAAATAAAACTGTTGAGACGTCAGCCATACCCATCGGCAAGCCTGGATGTCCAGAGTTCGCTTTTTGAACCGCATCAATTGATAGGAAACGAATTGCATTGGCCATTTCGTTGTGAGTCGGTAATTTTTTTGGTTTTTGTTGTTTTCTAATGGACATAGTTAGTTTTATTTGGAGTAGAATCTATTCAAATACTCTTAAATTATAATGGTTTAATATTAAAGAAAAATTTCTAAAATAAATGTTAATTAAAAGTTGACGCATTTAAAAAAACAAAGTTAAACTTCAATCATTAACTGGGGCTATTTTAAGATGTCTGATATAGATAATTCTAAACAACAGATCGATAAGACAATATCAGCTCTCAAAGATGAAATAAGCAACTTGAATAATAAACTTTCCCATCTGTCATCCCTTGAAATTACTAATGCCGAACTAACAGCTCACAATTCTCATCTTGAAAATGAGATAAAAATCTTAAAGTCTGACTTTATTGAATTAAAGAATTTTGCAGGCAGTATATCTGATCAGTTGGATGAAAATATATACACCATTAAGGATATTTTAGACTCTTAAAATGCCAGAAATTATCGTAAATATTAATGACCAGGACTATGCGATTGTATGTGATCCTGGGGAAGAAAATCATCTCAAAAACCTTAGTTCTCGGATTGATGATAAAGTAAGAGATTTAACAAAGAAATTTGGAAAAATAGGCGAAACTAGATTGATGGTCATGGCCTCACTTTTAATATCTGATGAAATGCATGAATTGAATAAAAAAATCCAAAATGATCTTTCAAAAATAACTTCATTGGAGAGAACAATTGCTGAAAATGAAAAAAAATTATCTTCTCAAAAAGATAATGAAAAAACCTTTATAGATAATAAAAATCAGCAGTTATCTGATTTATTATCACAGCTGACTTCTTAGTCATAAAGGAATGATTTACTAGCATAATGTCTGATCAAAATCAGATACACTCAAAAAAATTTCTTAGAAAATTCTTTATAGATCGGAGAAATAAATATTTTGATGAATATAATGAAAAAAATAATGCCCATACACACATAAAGCTTATTGTAGAAAATATAAAGCCATGTGTTATCGGATCTTATTTGCCATTTAGAAATGAGTTTTCAACAAATTTGCTCAATGATGAATTAACCGGATTGGGTTTTAAATTATCATTGCCGTGTGTAAATGAAAATAACTCAAGTATGATTTTTAGGAGTTATCATTCTAATGAAGATCTAGTTTCTAATACTTATGGAATAATGGAACCATCAGAAGAGTCTGATGAAGTGATGCCTTCAATAATAATTGTACCTCTTGTCGCCTTTTCTCTAACTGGCTACAGACTTGGTTATGGTGGTGGATATTATGATAGATACATAGCAAAAAATTTAGAGAATAAAGATTTTGTAACTATTGGGTTAGGTTTTTCATTTCAATTGTATGATGAGTTGCCATATGAAAAACATGATCAAAAACTTGATTGGATTTTAACTGAGAAGTATTTATATAAAGTAGAATGAAAGTATTATTTCTTGGAGATATTGTTGGGCGCGCTGGCCGTGAAGCACTTAACAGACATTTACATAAAATTAATTTAGATAATGAAATTGATTTCACAATTGTTAATGGAGAAAATGCTGCAGGAGGATTTGGTATAACGGAAAGAATTTGTGGTGAATTATACACTGCTGGAGCAAATGCTATAACAACTGGAAATCATCTGTGGGATCAAAAGGAGATATCTAGTTATATTGAAAAAGATAATAGATTATTAAAACCATATAACTCTGCTGAAGGTACGCCTGGTGTTGGATTTAATATATTTAATACTGAAAAGAATGAAAAAATTATTGTAATTAATCTTATTGGAAATGTTTTTATGAAAGCAAATGATAATCCGTTTTCAAAGATTGATGAGTTGATGATTAATCTAAAAAGTGAGAATGATGTGAAGTTTATTTTTGTAGATTTTCATGCTGAAGCAACCAGTGAAAAAGTAGCCATGGGGCACCATTTAAACGGAAGGGTTACAGCGGTTGTGGGTACACACCAGCATATACCGACAGCAGATGCATGCATCTTGTCGGATGGCACAGCATACCAGACGGACGCTGGCATGTGTGGAGATTATGACTCAGTAATTGGAATGGACAAGGGTCCAATATTAGACAGGTTTAGAGGCAATGAACCTAAAAATCGATTTACTCCCGCACTTGGTGAAGCAACTATATGTGGAGTGATAGTTGAATCATACAGCGATAGCTATAAAGCAAAATCAATTACTCCGATAAAAGTTGGGGGTATTTTAGGTCAATAAGGTTTATGGCAGGACACAGCAAATTCAAGAATATTCAGTTCAGAAAAGGGGCTCAGGATAAAAAAAGAGGAGCCTTATTTGCAAAAATATCTAAGGAAATAACAGTTGCAGCTAAACTTGGATCACCAGATCCAACAATAAATGCTAGATTAAGATCAGCTATACAGTCCGCTAAAGCTGCTAGCTTTCCAAAGGATAATATTGATCGAGCAATTAAGAAATCCACGGACAAAGATCTCGAAAACTATGAAGAAATTAGGTACGAGGGTTTTGGTCCAGGTGGGGTAGCAATTATCGTTGAAGGGCTGACAGATAATAGAAACCGAACTGCATCAAATGTAAGAACTTCATTTAACAAATATGGAGGAGCGCTTGGAGAAACAGGTTAAGTTTCACATCTATTTAAGCGTTATGGTTTTATAAAGTATGACAAATCAGTTTGTAATGAAGATGATTTTTTTAATTCTGCAATTGAGGCTGGAGCTGAGGATTGTTTTTCTGAAGAAGTTAGCCATGAAGCATTATGTTTGCCAGATGAACTATCATCTTTTTATACTGAAATTGAAAAAAAATTTGGTGAACCCGAGTCTTCTGGGTTTCAATGGAAGTCACTGTCAAGCATCAATGTTAGTGGAGATAAAGCAAAGTCCCTTTTTAACCTCCTTGATGATCTTGAAAATGATGAGGATGTTCAACAAGTTTTTTCAAATTTTGATGTTGATGATAGTGAAATTGACGACTTAGTTTGATTTATATCTTTTATTATCAAAAATATGAATTATCCTTGGAATTGAACCCTTTTGATTCGAATTTATGTCAGGCAAATCTCCAAAAAGAAAAGGTGACGGCTATGAAAGAGAGCTTGCAAAATATTTTAATGAAAAAGTATTTGATGGTGATGATAAAGTTCAGAGGGCACCTTTATCTGGTGGAGGAGCCGTAAGATCTTCTGGGGGAAGCGATCTTAAAAATACGCCATATATATATGTGGAAGCAAAAAGAACAGAGAAGTTTCAGATACATCAATCTATGAAGCAAGTGGAAGAAAATATTAAAATTTCTTCTTCAACAGATATTCCTATAGTTATTACTAGAAGAAATAGAACCGAAACAGGTGACTCACTTTGCGTGCTAAAACTAGATGATTTTTTAATTATGTATAAACTTCTGATTGAAAGAGAAAACTTATGATCACTTTGCCTCAATTAAGACATCTTTACTTTATAGGAGTTATGATTTGTTATGGATAATGATTTAATAGCTACTGGCCAAATAAGTGATGAATTTACACTTATGTCATTATTTTTTAGAGCAGACCTAGTTGTAAAGCTTGTAATTATAATTTTGTTTGCTGCATCTATTTTTTCATGGACGATTATTATTCATAAAATAAGGCTATTTAAATCTCTATCTAAGCTAACGAAATCATTTGAAGAAATATTTTGGTCAGGAAAATCTCTAAAATCTATATCTATTGATTCTGCTGATCTATTAGATAGCCCAATTAGATCAGTTTTTTTAGATGCTGTTGAAGAAGTTGAAAAATCAAAAACTATCTCAAGTAAGAACTATGAAAGTGTTTCAAAGCGTGTTGAGAGAGTAATGGACGCTTCTATTGATTTAGAAACAGAAAAACTATCTGAAAATTTTGGTTATTTAGCAACGATTGGATCAACAACACCATTCATAGGTTTATTTGGTACTGTTTGGGGAATAATGAATTCATTTCAATCAATAGCAATTTCGAGAAATACATCGCTAGCAGTTGTAGCGCCTGGAATTGCTGAGGCATTGTTTGCAACTGCTTTAGGATTACTTGCCGCGATACCAGCGGTCATTGCTTATAATATTTTCACAAATCAAGTTAATGATCAGAATGCTAAGATGTATAGATTTAAAGAACATTTTTCTGTTATTTTTTCAAGAAGCATAAGTTCAAAGAGCGAAAGTTAAAATCTTCTGTGGCAAGAAAAATAAAATCAAAGCCATTCAGCGAAATCAATGTAACCCCATTTGTTGATGTGATGCTTGTGCTTTTAATAATCTTTATGGTCACAGCACCTTTACTTACAGTGGGAGTTCAGGTTGACTTACCTGAAAGCAACGCTGATTCAATTCAGACAAATGATGAGCCACTTGAAATAACAATATCAAAGGATGGTGAAATATTCATTCAAGAAACTCAAATAGAATTGAATGAGCTTGTTCCTAAGTTAACAGCTATAACAAATAATAAACTTGATACAAAAATATATGTTAGAGGTGATGCAATTATAGATTATGGAAGAGTAATGCGAGTACTAGGAGAATTATCTGGCTCTGGTTTTACTAAAGTTGCTTTGATTACAAAACCGTTAACTGAATAAAGCTTAATGTTTATATGTTATGAGATCATCAATTTTAAGTTCAATTTTACTCCACATTACCATTTTAATGATGGCAATTGTAACATTACCAATATTTAATAACCCTGATTTAGAAATTCCACCTATTGTACAAGTTGAATTAATAGAAATTTCGGAGAAAACTAATGTTCCAAAAGTTAGTAAAAAACAGGATGAAAAAAAAGAAAAGAAAGTAGAAGAAAAAAAAGTTGAAAAAATTAACCAACCTGTACTGAAGCCAAAGATTGAAAAATCAAATGAAAAAGTGAAAGATCCATCTGAGAATGAAGAAGTAGTTAAAAATAAAATTGAACAACAAATGTTTGAAAATATTCCAATGAGGAAACCAGTAATCAAAAAAAAGGATAAGTTTGATCCATTGAAAATTGCTGAGTTAATTGATAAATCAAAAGATACAAAGACCGTTGAAGAAAATATTGATGATTTAGAATATGATGCTTTAGACTCAACACCATCACTTGATAGCAAATTAACATTAAGTGAAGAGGATGCAATTAGAGCACAATTTATGCAGTGTTGGAGTATTCCGCTTGGAATTCCATTTGATGATACTATGATAGTAAAAATAAAAATTTCTTTAAATACAGATGGATCACTTTTAGAACCTCCAGAAGTGTTACAACATGAAAGAATGAACAAGCCATCTGAAAAATATTTTAGAACTCTTGCAGAAAGCGCTTTACGAGCAGTTAGAAGATGTGATCCAATCAAAGCTCCTGATATAAATCGTTATGAAAGTTGGAAGAAAATACAGTTGAATTTTGATCCAAGAGAGATATTAAGAGGATGATGATTAAAAAAGTTTTAGGTATATTTTTTTTCTTAATTGCAATTTGTACAAATTCATTTGCTCTAATTGAGATTGATATTACAGAGGGTAATAGAGAACCATTACCAATTGCAATTACAAATTTTTTTTACGACGATGAAAGATCTAAAGATTTAGATCAGGTTTCTATTGATATAAGTAAAGTTATTTCTGCTGACTTAGAACGAAGTGGTCTCTTTAGATCAATTGATCAAGAAGCCTTTATACAGAAAACTGCATCAATGCATATAAGACCGAGACATGAAGATTGGAGATTAATTAATGCTCAAGCTCTTGTAACTGGTGAACTTACAATTGAAAAAGATAAATTGAGGGTTGAGTTTAGGTTATGGGATACATTTGCTGAAAAAGAGATTGAAGCACTAGTATTGATTACTACGATTGATAATTGGAGAAGGATCAGTCACATGATAGCTGACAAGATTTATGAAAGACTAACAGGTGAAGAGGGTTACTTTGATACAAGAATATTATATGTATCTGAAAGTGGACCTAAAAATAATAGAGTAAAGAAGTTGGCTATAATGGATCAAGATAGTTTTAATCATAGATACTTAACGAGTGGAAAAGAATTAGTTTTAACTCCAAGATTTAATCCGGTTAAGCAAGAGATAACTTATCTTTCATACTTTAAAAATCTACCAAGAGTGTATCTTCTCGATATACAAACTGGCATTCAAGAAGTAGTTGGTGATTTTCCAGGCATGACATTTGCACCGCGCTTCTCACCAAATGGTGACAAAATTATTATGAGTTTAGCCAGAGATGGCAACTCAGATATTTATGTAATGGATTTAAAATCAAGAGTTGTAGAAAGATTAACAGACAGTCCTGCTATAGATACTTCTCCAAGCTATTCTCCAGATGGTAAAAAAATAACATTTAACTCTGATAGAGGCGGTTCCCAGCAAATATATGTGATGGATAATAAAGGTAGAAATCAGAAAAGAATATCTCGAGGAACAGGAAACTATGCAACACCCGTCTGGTCACCAAGAGGAGATTTGATTGCTTTTACTAAAAATTTTCAAGGAAGATATTTTATTGGTGTAATGAGAATTGATGGAACTGGCGAGAGACTATTGACAGAAAATTGGTATCAAGAGGCTCCATCTTGGTCATCTAATGGGCGAGTTTTAATTTTTTATCGTGAAACTAAGGCGGATGATGCTGGAAAAGGGCACTCTTCCTCTCTTTGGTCAATAGATCTTACAGGTTTTAATGAGAGGAAGATAGAAACCCCAGAGGATGCTTCTGATCCATCATGGTCTCGTCTTATTCAATAAAACCAAAAAAACTGGTATTTTTAGTTATATTTTTTCTAGACTTGAACATATTATACAAATACACTAGAACAGCTGGGCGACAAAAAAAAACTGGGAGTTTTTATGCAACTAACTATTCAATATTATAGAAATTTTATCACAATCATAGCTGCTACGATTATTCTAGCTGCTTGTGCTACAACACCGCCTGAATCAACTTCAACTGCTTCATCAGGCTCAACAGAGTCATTAGTACAGAATGGAGTATACGTTGGGGATGAAACAGTCGAGATGTTAGCGGTAAATGTACCTGATAGAGTATTTTTTGCTTATGATAGCTATTCACTTACAAGTGCGGCACAGTCCACATTAGGTAAGCAAGCAAAATGGCTAAAGGCAAATCCTTCAGTAACAATCTCCATTGAAGGCCATGCCGATGAACGGGGCACAAGAGAATACAACCTTGCCCTTGGTGACAGAAGAGCAAATGCTGCTAAAGATTATCTCATGAGCCAAGGTATCAGCTCTAATAGAGTTACCACAATTAGTTATGGAAAAGAAAGACCTGTAAAGAGTGGATCTAATGATACAGCTTGGGCTCAAAATAGAAGATCTGTTACAGTAAGAACTAATTAAACTTATATATTCTTAGCTTTTAAAATAATTCAGGCCTTTTTTTAGACAAAAAGGCCTGATTTATATATTGTACAAACAATATGTATTTATTAAAAAATTTTTTTCTGTCTCTTACAATCCTGGTTGTTACCTCCATAAGTTCTTATGCTAATAGTATTGAAGAAATAGTTAGAAAGTTAAATTCAATTGAAAGTCGGTTGACTGTTTTAGAGAAAGCAACATTTAATCAAACCACATCAGGTTTAAGCTCAAACCTGGGTAGCAACTATGATTCAATAATTACAAAACAGTCTATTCAAATTACTGAAATTCAAAATGAGATACAAAAACTAACTTCACAACTTGAAGAAATTTTATTTTCGATGCAAACAACGATTAATACTTTCAATACGTTTAAAGAAGATACAGAATTTCGATTTGATGATTTTCAAGTAAAGCAAACTGAGGTAATTGATAGTTTCAATAAAACAACAACACAAACCAATGTAGTTGAGAATGAATTTAATAATTTAGAGCCTAAAATACTTGGTACTATTCAAGAAGATGAAAATGGTATTCAAAATTTAGCTGCTCAACAGCCTCAGTCAAAAGACTTTATTGAAGATGAAAAACAAGAAATTGTTAACACAATTGCTCAAGATAATTTAGTTAAGCTAGAAGAAAATGAGGATATTATTTCAATTCTGCCTGAAGGAGATGAAAGTGGTCAATATGAATTTGCTATGAACCTATTAAAGCAAGGGGATTACAAAACAGCCGAGCAGGCATTTGTTGAGTTTATCTCTATTGGAAAAAATGAGAATTTTCTGAGTAATTCTAGATTTTGGTTAGGAGAGACTTATTATGTAAGAGAAAATTATAAGGACGCCGCAAAATCTTATCTCGCTTTATATCAAAGTTACCCATACTCAACTAAGGCTCCCAATGCTCTATTAAAATTAGGAATTTCACTTATTAAAATGGATCAAAAAGAACAAGGATGTAATACTTTTATTCAGCTGGAGCAAAATTATCCTTCAGCTGATCAGGCTTTACTGGATAGAAATCTACTAGAGATCAAAAATAATGGCTGTGAAATTAGTTAAGCCAAAGAATTATAGACAAATCCCAAATATTTTAGACTCAGATTTTGAAGATATTTTATTCAATCTTGGTGTAAAAAATGAGTTTTGCATTGCCGCCTCTGGGGGGCCTGACAGTTTATGTTTAATATTGCTGGCTAATATATTTGCAAAAAAAAATAAAATTCAAATGTCAGTCTTGACTGTTGATCATCAATTAAGAAAAGAAAGCTCCCAAGAAGCTATTTGGCTAAATAAGGTCCTAAGAAAAATGAAGATTAAGCATCATATTTTAAAATGGAGCGGGAAAAAACCTGTAAGCAATATTATGGAAGCCGCTAGACTAAAAAGGTATGAACTAATGACTAATCGATGTATCAGACAAAATATAAAATTTTTGTTAACAGCTCATCACTTAGATGACCAGATCGAGAATTTTTTTATGAGACTTGTTAGAGGTAGTGGACTTAGAGGTCTTTCCTCAATGTCGAAATCAGTCAGAATGAACAAAATTAAAGTTATAAGGCCTCTTTTAGATTATCAAAAAAAATCACTTATTAAAGTTTTGGCAAAAAATAAACAAAAATATATTGAAGATCCGTCAAACAATGATTTGAGATTTGACAGAATAAGGCACAGAAAGCTTATTGGTGGTTTAATTAATGAAGGCCTTGATAAAAGCAGATTAAATAAATTAATTTTAAATCTAAATCAAGTCGATGATGCCATAAATTTCTCTACCAAAAAGTCAATTGATAATACCATTTCCCAGAATAAATATGGTCATATTATTATTAATAAAAAACTTTTTTTGAATTTGCCAAATGAACTTCAATATAGGGTTTTATTATTTGTGATTAGTAATAATGAAAGTAAAAAAAAGAACATTAAAAGTGACTCCATTTTAAAACTGATTGATAACTTCTCCTCATCAAATTTTAAAAAATATGCATTAAATAAAAACTTATTTATTAATAAAAAAGATATTATTTTGGTTGTTAGGGAGGTGGGAAGAATGCAAGTAAAAGATGTTATCAAAGAAAAGAGTTTTATATGGAATAATATTTTTAAAATAAACATTAAGACTGTATTAACCAGCGATTTAAGAATAGGTTTCGCAGATGAAAGTTTTGATAAAAAACATCATAATTATGAAGAAAAAGTACTTATAAATTATATGCCCGCTATTTGGAGAAAAAATAAGATCATTTCTATACCTTTTTTAGACAAGCGAAAGAAAACTATCGCAAGCTGTACTCCTATTAAAATCAAGGAATTTAACGAGTATAAGACATTAAGTAATTGAAAATTAATATTTTTTTTTATTTGTCACTTAATCCTTGTATGATCATAATTAGTGATTATTTAATAAGTAGTTACTAACTAATTAACATATTTATGAATTTCAAAAATATAGCTCTTTGGCTGTTTATCGCTTTTATAGCATTTGGTCTTTTTAATTTATTTGGTGGTCCTGGATCTGATGGTAATCGAAGTATAGAACTTACATATTCTCAGTTTTTAGATGAAGTAGATGCTGGATCAATTACTGACGTTGTAATCAAAGGAAAAGACATAACAGGTAAATATTCAGACGGAAGATCATTTAAGACTTATGAACCTAATGATCCAACATTAGTTGATCGCCTTAACGAGCGTGGTGTAAATATATCTGCAGTTCCTCTTGACGATGGATACCCATCTCTTTTAGGAATTTTAATTTCGTGGTTTCCAATGCTGCTTCTCATTGGGGTATGGATCTTTTTCATGCGTCAGATGCAAGGCGGTAAAGGCGGGGCAATGGGTTTTGGGCGATCAAAAGCAAAATTGCTCACTGAAAATAAAAATAAAGTGACTTTTAATGATGTAGCTGGAATTGATGAGGCCAAAGAAGAGCTAGTCGAAATAGTAGATTTTCTTAAAGATCCTCGTAAATTTCAAAAACTCGGTGGAAGAATTCCCAAGGGTGCACTGTTAATTGGACCTCCTGGTACAGGAAAAACATTGCTTGCTAGGGCGATAGCAGGAGAAGCTGGAGTTCCGTTCTTTACGATTTCAGGCTCAGATTTTGTTGAAATGTTTGTTGGAGTTGGTGCGTCTCGTGTTAGAGATATGTTTGAACAAGGCAGAAGACACGCCCCTTGTATTATATTTATTGATGAAATAGATGCTGTTGGAAGAAGTAGAGGCGCTGGGCTAGGTGGCGGTAATGATGAGAGAGAACAAACCTTAAATCAAATCTTAGTGGAAATGGATGGTTTTGATACACAAGAAGGAATAATTCTTGTTGCAGCAACAAATAGACCAGATGTTTTAGATCCTGCCTTATTGAGACCTGGTAGATTTGATCGACAAGTTGTTGTACCTAATCCAGATATCATTGGTCGTGAAGCCATTTTAAAAGTTCACATGAAAAAAATTTCCGCAGCACCAGATGTCGATATTAGAACAATAGCAAGGGGAACACCTGGATTCTCTGGAGCGGATCTTGCAAATATAGTTAATGAATCAGCGTTATTAGCTGCAAGAAAAAATAAAAAAATCGTAACCATGATTGATTTTGAAGAAGCTAAAGATAAAGTAATGATGGGAGCTGAAAGACGTTCATTAGTTATGTCACAAGAAGAAAAAGAACTTACAGCATATCATGAGGGTGGACACGCAATAGTTGCAATAAATCAACCAGCTTCAGATCCAATTCATAAAGCAACAATTATTCCAAGGGGAAGAGCTTTAGGCATGGTCATGAGACTTCCAGAAAGAGACCAACTGTCTCTACCAAGAGAAAAAATGTTTGCAGATATAACAGTTGCTATGGGTGGCCGTGTAGCAGAAGAAATAATTTTTGGTGACGCTAAAGTCACTTCTGGAGCATCTTCTGATATTGAGATGGCCACAAAAATGGCTCGTAATATGGTTACAAAGTTTGGAATGAGTTCAAAACTAGGTCCAATACAGTATGGCGAAAATGAAGAAGAAGTTTTCTTAGGACGATCTGTGCAGAAACATCAAAATGTGTCAGAAGAAACCGCCAAACTAATCGACAGTGAAATTAGATTAATTGTTGATACTTGTTATGATAGAGCGCGTACTATTTTAGAGGATAAGATTGAAGATTTGCATAAATTAGCTAAGGGTCTTATTGAATATGAAACTTTAAGCGGGGATGAAATACTATCTTTGATAAAAGATGGATCTATCAATCGTCCTGATCCTGAAGATGAAATTAAGAATGCTGGTCCCTCTGTTCCAAAAAGTGGTAAATCAGGCTTTAAACCTAAGATAGTTCCAGATTTAAAGCCAAAACCTCAATCTTAATTCATTATAAATAATTTAGGTGTTTGAATATGAAATTTTATATTCAACCACTGTTCTCAAACAATCACCCTAATGAATCAATCGTCAAGACCTTAGGTTCATCTGATCATCAGTTTTCTTCTATAAGAGTCATTTATAAAAAAAACGAAACTATAAAAAATTATATAATAACTTTAAGTGAAGTTTTCAAATTTCCAAAAACTCAAAAAGAACAGATTTTAAAACAAATTAAAAATATTGAAGCGCCACGAAAAAAAATTGCTGGCTTGAGTTTTAGTAAGCCGTTAGTAATGGGTATTCTAAATGTAACTCCAGATAGTTTTTCAGATGGTGGACTATATTCATCATATAAAAATGCAATTGATCATTTTAACAAAATGGTAAAATACGAAGCTGATTTAATTGACATTGGGGGAGAATCAACAAGACCAGGAGCAAAGACTGTAAAAGCAAAAGAAGAATTAAAAAGAGTCATGCCTATACTTAAAAATATTTCCAATTTAAAAAAGAAAGTTCCAATTTCTCTTGATACCAGAAAACCAGAAGTTATGAAAAAAGGATTAAATGAAGGAGTTAAAATAATCAATGATGTATCTGGACTAAGGTATAGTAAGGATACGATCCCACTACTAAAGAAAACAAAATCTCCAATAATTATAATGCATTCAATAAGCACTCCAAAACTCATGCAAAGGAGAATTAATTACAAAAATGTATTAATAGAAACGTATGATTATCTAGAAAAAAAAATTATTGAGTGTGAAAAAAATGGTATTAAACGGTCGCAGATTATCATTGATCCTGGAATTGGCTTTGGTAAAAATTTGAAACAAAATTTGAACCTCATCAAAAATATATCTTTGTTTCATTCTCTAGGTGTAGCCATACTACTTGGAGTCTCAAGAAAAAGTTTTATTAGTAAGATTTCAAAAAATACACTAGAAAATGAAAGGCTTGGTGGATCAATTTCGTCAGTAATATTTGGCTTAAGTCAAGGCGTTCAAATATTTAGAGTCCATGATGTAATGGAAACAAAACAAGCAATAGATGTTTATAATCAAATTAAAAATACGCGATGAAAAAATTTTTTGGGACAGACGGAATAAGAGATAGAGCTAATAGTTCTAAGTTAAATGGAAATACACTTATGCTTTTAGGAATGGCACTTGGTGATCATTTCAGGGATGGTGAACACAGGCATAGAGTAGTCATTGGAAAAGATACCAGACTGTCTGGTTACATGATAGAGCAAGCAGTTACTGCTGGATTACTTTCTATGGGGATGGATGTGTTTCTATTAGGTCCAATACCAACACCCGGTGTTTCTCTAGTGACTAAGTCAATGAGGGCTGATATTGGAATCATGATTACGGCGTCACATAATAAATTTCATGACAATGGGTTAAAAATTTTTGATAAATTTGGAAATAAGTTATCTGACAAGGTTGAAATGGAAATTGAAAACTTGATGAATAAAGAAATTGAAAAAAAGCTTGCTGAACCCGAGCTAATTGGAAGAGCAAAAAGACTGGAAGATGCTAACGCTAGATATATTGAATTTGTAAAAAATACATTTCCTAAGCGCAAGTCGTTAGAAGGGTTAAAAGTTGTTATTGATTGTGCTAATGGTGCGTCATATATTTCTGCTCCAACTATTCTGTATGAACTAGGGGCTGAAGTAGTAAAAATTGGTGTCAATCCAGATGGGTTTAATATTAATAAGGAATGTGGGTCGACTGACACATCAATGCTTGTTCATACAGTATTGAAAGAAAAAGCAGATATTGGATTTGCTTTGGATGGCGATGGCGATCGACTAATAGTTTGCGATGAAAATGGAAAAATTGTTGATGGAGATCAAATACTTGGCCTACTCGCACTATCTATGAAGGCAGAAAATAATCTTAGAGAAGATACTGTTGTTGTTACAGATATGTCTAACCTCGGTCTCGAAAAAAAACTAAATGAACATTCAATTAAACTGTTACGTACCTCAGTTGGTGATAGATACATTAAAGAAGAAATCATAAAAAATAACCTGAGCTTAGGCGGTGAACAGTCAGGACATATTATAATGAAGGATTATGGATCATCAGGCGATGGAATGGTGACTGCTTTGAAGATATTATCTATATTAAATGACAGCAAAGAAGTGTCGAGCAAAGTTTTAGATGTTTTTAAACCGGTTCCACAAAAACTTCTTAATTTTAATATAAGCGATGGCAAGGTACTTGAAAAAAAAGAAACAAAAACTCTAATTGAGAGTTATAAACAAGAATTATCGTCTGATGGAAGAATATTTGAGAGAATGTCTGGAACAGAGCCAGTTTTAAGGGTAATGATAGAATGTAATAACCCAGAAAAATTGGATCATATTGAAAAACAGATATCATCTTATTTTTCAAAATTTAATTAGGAAAGTATTTTATCATGACTGGAGTTGTTGTCATTGGGTCACAATGGGGCGATGAGGGAAAAGGAAAAATTGTTGACTGGCTATCCAGCCAAGCAGATGTTGTTATCCGATTTCAAGGAGGACATAACGCAGGTCATACACTGGTTATTGAAAATGAAACATATAAATTAAATATTTTACCATCTGGAATCTTAAGAAACGAAAAAAAATCAATCATTGGCAACGGAGTTGTACTAGACCTAAGTTCACTAATAAATGAAATAAATAAACTAAAGGAAAGAGGTGTGAAAATATCTCCTGAAAATTTATATATTTCTGATCGAGCTACAATCATATTACCTCTTCATCAGCACCTTGATGAATTAAGAGAAAATAATAATTTAATTAAGATTGGTACTACAAAAAGAGGCATCGGACCAGCCTATGAAGATAAAGTAGCGAGAAGAGCATTACGACTGTGCGATCTATTTGATAAATCAAAATTATTAAATAAAGTTGAAATTCTTTTAAATCATCATAACGCACTGCTAAGAGGATTTAATAAAGAAGAATATGACGTAAATAGCGTTGTTGCTGAAATATACGAGTTAGGGCAAAAAGTAAAACCATACGTAAAATCTATAAATGATATATCCAATGACATTGATAATGAAGAGCAACATATTTTGTTTGAAGGTGCTCAAGGATTTTTACTTGATATAGATCATGGAACGTATCCTTATGTTACTTCTTCAAATGTTCATGCAAGCTATGCTTCAATTGGTAGCGGCTTAAGCCCCAAACTTATTAACCATGTTCTTGGAATTACAAAAGCTTATACCACTAGAGTTGGAAATGGACCTTTTCCAACAGAGCAAGATAATGAGATAGGCAATAAATTAGGTGAGATAGGACATGAGTTTGGAACTGTTACTGCTCGCAAAAGGAGATGTGGCTGGTTTGATGCTATCCTCGTAAAACAAGCTTTGATCCAATCAGGTGTAACAGGCATTGCTCTAACTAAGATAGATGTTTTAGACAGTTTTGATGAAATAAAAATTTGCGTTGGATACAAGCTTGGAGATCAGCAATTAGACTATTTTCCAAGTTCTGAGGATGACCAATTAAATGTTGAGCCTATATATGAAACCTTTGAAGGCTGGAAGACTCAAACAACTGGCATCAATAGTTTTGAGGAACTGCCGCCACTCGCTAAAAAATATATAAATCGTATTGTTGAATTAACAGAAACAAAAGTTGACTTAATATCTACAAGCCCAAAAAGGGAAGATACTATTCTAATAAACAAATTATTTGATTAGGCCGGAATTAGTTTAGTTTCCTTAGCTAAATTCATCATTTCCAATTGAAGCTTTTCAAAAGCTCTTTCTTCAATTTGCCGGATTCTTTCTCTACTTATTTTATATTCCTTACTTAATTCTTCGAGTGTCTTAGGTTCTTCTGATAGTTTTCTCAATTGTATTATATTTTTTTCTCGCTCATTAAGTACATTAATTGCTTTTGCGAGAAGCATTTTTCTTTTATTAATCTCTTCTTTTTCAGCAATTTTAATTTCATGATCAGCATCTTCATCAACAAGCCATTCTTGCCATTCTTCATCGCTCTCAGCACTCACAATTGAGTTAAGTGAGTAATCATTTCCAGAAATTCTGCCTTCCATTTCTGTTACTTCTTTTTCAGAAACATTGAGACGTTCAGAAATTTCTTTAACTTGATGAGGCTTAAGATTTCCATCGCTATAATCGCTCAGTTGATTTTTAATTTTTTTTAAATTAAAAAAAAGTTTTTTTTGAGCTGCAGTTGTTCCAATTTTTACGAGACTCCATGATTTTAAAACATATTCTTGAATAGCCGCTCTTATCCACCACATAGCATATGTTGCAAGTCTAAATCCCTTATCAGGGTCATATTTTTTAACCGCTTGCATCAGACCAATATTTCCCTCAGAAATTAATTCCGTAATTGGAAGTCCGTATCCTCTATAACCCATTGCAATTCTAGCAACTAACCTTAAGTGACTGGTGACTAATGTATGTGCGGCCTTGGTATCACCTTCATTTCTCCATTTATTAGCAAGAGAAACTTCCTGTTTTTCTGTGAGCATTGGAAATTTCTTAATCTGCTGTAGGTAGTGAGCTAAGCTTCCTTCGTTCGAAAGTACTGGTAAGGTATTTTTTTCAGTCATGTATAATATATGGTCTTTTTGATCTTACTTTTCAATGCCTTGTTTTTTAATAGAATCAATCAAATTTCTCAAGTTTTTAGGGATATCACATTGATAAACATGCTTTTTTTTTGTTTTCGGATGTATAAAACCAAGGGTTTGAGCATGGAGACATTGGCCATCTAAACTATTAATAATTTCAATTGTTTGTTCATGTAGGTATTTGGTTTTATTTTTGGGAGTTCTTCCATAGACCTTATCACCCACTATGGGATTGCCATTTTCACTCAAATGAACTCTAATTTGATGTGTTCTTCCAGTTTCTAATTTACAGAGCAATAAACTAGCTACAGTATTTCCTTTGGTATCCTGGAGGGTTTCAATAGTTTTATAATGAGTAATTGCATTCTTCCCTTTTATATTGGATGACATCATTTTTTTTCTATTTCGATTACTTCTTGACAATAGGCTCTCTATTTTTCCTTTTTTTGGAGTTACCTTCCCCCATACGAGGGCAACATACTCTCTATCAATAGTATGATCTGAGAATTGTTTTGAAAGCTTCATGTGAGTAAAATTATCCTTTGCAACAACAATTAAGCCGCTCGTATTTTTATCAATTCTATGAACTATGCCAGGCCTTTCATTATTGCCAATATCAGATAGCTCTCCATTTGAATGATGAACGATTGCATGTACTAGAGTTCCTGTCCTGTTTCCTGCACCAGGATGAACTACTAGCCCAGAAGGTTTATTTATTACAATTAAATTATTATCTTCATGTACAATGTTAAGTTTAATATTTTCACCAACTATTTTTGTAGTGTTTGTTTCAATATTATTTATTAAAATCTTGTCGTTTAACGTAATTTTATAATCTGGTTCACTTGGCTTGCCATTGACTAATACTTTTTTTTCCAAAATTAATTGCTTAATTTTAGATCTACTTTTATTTGATGATTTTAAGCTTATATATTTATCTAATCTTTCACCAATCAAGTCATTTACATTTAGTTCAATATGAGGCATTTTATTCATATGCAGGATAATCCAAAATATTTAAGGTCTTTAAAAGTTGCTGTTATTACCATGGGTATTTTAATTATCTTGGGTATTATCGTTATTGTATCAACAATTATTTATAGAATATCATCTCCGGATTATAACTTAAGCTCAGAAAATAGAGAATTAAATATACAATTAAATATACCTAATACTGCAGAAATAATATCGGTAAACTCTAATAGAAAAGCTGTTACTATTTTCTATAAACTAGATGATGAAAAGTTCATCAAAATATTAGACTTAGAAAATGGAAAATTAATAAAAAAAATTAAGCTTGAATTTTAGCTTGCCTTATAAAATTCTACATTAAATTTTTCAGCAGTAACTTTACTTTGTATCAAATCTGATGCTTTTTCAGCTATCATCACTGTTGTTGCATTCAAATTTCCTGAAACTATATTTGGCATTATTGATGCATCAACTACTCTAAGGTTTTCTATGCCATATACTTTGAGATTTTCATCGACGACTGCCATTTCATCATTACCCATTTTGCAAGTGCATGATGGATGGTAAGCTGTATCTCCTTTTGATCTTATGAAGCTATTTAAACCTTCAATACTGTCTAAATTATCTCCTGGGGCAATTTCTTTTCCTCGATAATCATCAAAAGGCTTTTGATGAAAAATATCTCGAGCAATTCTTATTCCTTCCCTCATTTCATTGAGATCATGTTCAGTTTGCATATAATTGAATTGAATTCTGGGTGCGTCATCAGGATTTGATGACTTGAGTTTTACAAATCCTCTACTAGTTGGTCTCATGGGACCTACATGAGCTTGAAATGCATGACACGTAGGATTTTTACGACCATGATCAATTACAAGAGAAGGAAAGAAATGATACTGCATATTTGGATAGTCAACCATCTCATTTGTTCTCACAAATCCACCAATTTCTAAATTTGAGTGAGCAGCAATCCCACTTTTAAATAAAAACCAGCGTAGACCAATAAGTGTCATATTAATTGGATTAAATGAGCTATAGAGTGTAACAGGCTTAGTACATTCGTATTGAACATATGTTTCGAGATGATCCTGTAGATTCTCACCTACACCATTTAAAATTGAAGCTGGTTTTATATCATGTTTTTTTAATTCTTCTTCAGGTCCTACTCCTGAAAGCATCAAAATTTGAGGTGAATTTATTGCACCGGCCGATAAAATAACTTCTTTATCAGCAAAGATTTTTTTTAATTTATTCTTTTGTTTAATTTCGACTCCTATAGCAGCTGAGTTTTCTATGATGATTTTATTAACTTGGATATTTGTAATGAGAGTCAGGTTTTTTCGTTGTTTGATAGGATGCAAATAAGTAACACTTGTACTCTGACGTTTTCCATTAAAAATTGTTGTATCCATTAATCCGAAGCCTTCTTGTTTATAGCCATTCATATCATTATTGATTTCATAGCCAGCTTCTGCTGCTGCCTCAAGATAAACTTTAGATAGCACATTCCCATTTTCTGTTCTTGATAATTTTAGTGGGCCATCAGCATTTCTATATTCCGAATCTAATCCACTAATAGACTCAGATTTTTTAAAATAAGGTAAAACACTCTCGTAATTCCAGTTATTCAGTCCAAGCTGACCCCAATTTTCAAAATCCATTGCGTTTCCTCGGACATGCACCATACCATTATGAGATGAACATCCTCCCAACATCTTACCTCGTGGACAGAACATTCTTCTATTATTCATGAATGGTTCTGGTTCAGTTTCATAAAGATAGTTATATTTTGGATCATGCATTGTATATAATAGCGCCGATGGCATTGCAGTTTTCCAAGTTTTATCACTAGGTCCAGCTTCAAGTAATAAAATATTATTATTTGAATCTTCTGATAATCTATTTGCTAATACGCATCCAGCCGAACCAGCTCCAATAATTATGTAATCGTAATTGTTTTGCATAAGTAGTTTTTTCTAAGTAATGTAATTACTATACAATATAGTTAGATGCTAAAAAAATTAAATCCAAATTTTGCAATTATATTATCAACTGTCCTATGGGGAACTTGGTGGCTCCCTTTACGACTTTTGAACGAATATGCGAATAATAATGCTATTCCACTATTTTTAAGTTTTATGATAGCTGGATTATTTCTATTAGTTTTTTCATTGCAAAATATTCATCTATTTACAAAAAAAAATATAATTTTAACTGTTATTGCTGCTGCGTTTGGAGCGGCGGCAATGTGTTTATATAATGAAGGCCTTTTGCGTGGGAATGTTGCAAGAATTCTAATATTTTTTTATCTGACAGCTGTTTGGTCTACAATTATAGAAATTGTGTTTTTAAGAACTCCAATAACAGTTTTTCGTTTTTTATCTATTGCAGCAGGTTTCACTGGTTTATTCATTATTACCGGCTTTGATCAAGGACATTTTTTACCACAATCTATTGCTGACCTTTTTGGGATTATTGCTGGCTTAATGTGGTCAATCTGTGCAACCTTAATCAGAATTAATAAAGACCTTGATGTCAATTTTGGAACTTCTATTTTTATCTTAATCGGGGGTCTTTTTGTGGTCCTTGCGACTTATTTACCCGATGGCCAAGTTTTATCAGGGTATAATAGCGAAGTTTTCTCTGAAACAATTTTTATAGTTTTAATTTTTGCTTTTATTTGGCTACTACCAGGTTACTGGCTAGTGACATATGGACAAGATCAGGTTGATCCTGGAAGAGCTGGAATTTTATTAATGTTTGAAGTTGTAATTGGAATTGCATCAGCCTACTTGCTAGCAAATGAAGTTATCACTGTAAGAGAATTCTTAGGGGCATTATTTGTGATGAGCGCCCCTCTAATTGAAATTTATCTAGGAAATAAGTCAATTGAATCAACAAGTTAATTGATGAAAAATAAATTAGTGAATAAGCTATATTTGGGGTAGATCCTCGGCTTTATATATGTTTGAATAATTTCATTAATAA
>JAYNZW010000006.1:0-28623 GCA_038103905.1 Candidatus Pelagibacteraceae bacterium
GTTCCATATGTTCTAGGCTTGGAATCAAAGATGGGGTAAAATTAAAAAAACCTCTTCTAGAATATTACTTAAAGGAAGACTCACTTGATGATCCTATAGTTTCACGAGATCATTTGGAACTATTTGGCTGGGCAAATAAAAATGAAATAAAAAAAATTGATGCGATGAGTCTTAAAATAAATCAATGTTTAATCAGCTATTTCAAAAAAAAGGGAATAATACTAGTGGATTTTAAAATCGAATTTGGAAGATTATCTTCTAATAAACAAAAAATCGTGCTTGCGGACGAAATCAGTCCTGACTCTTGTAGACTTTGGGATATCAAGTCTAAAACAAAACTTGATAAAGATGTCTTCAGAAAAGGTATTGGAAATTTAATCGATGCATATGAAGAAGTTGCCTCAAGACTAGGAATCATGCATTAAAGGATATGCTGGCCAAAATACATATTACTCTAAAGAAAGATGTCTTAGACCCCCAAGGAAAAGTTGTCGCCAATTCATTAAACACTCTAGGATTTGATACTGTTGAAGATGTGCGTCAGGGCAAATATATTGAATTGACAATCAACGAAAATGATAAAAATACAGCAAAAAAGAAATTAAGTGAGATGTGCGAAAAATTATTAGCAAATCTTGTTATTGAAGACTATTCAGTAGAGATTGAATAATTATTGATGAAATCAAAAGTAATTGTTTTCCCAGGTTCAAATTGTGACAGAGACGTTGCAGTAGCAATAAAAAATTTATCAGGAGTAGAACCACAAATGGTCTGGCATAAAGAGACTACTCTTGATGGAGCAGACCTAATAGTTGTGCCTGGTGGATTTTCTTATGGAGACTATCTAAGATGTGGAGCAATTGCATCGACTTCTCCAATTATCAACGAAGTAATAAAAAAAGCTAATGAAGGTGTGCCAGTAATAGGAATATGTAATGGCTTTCAAATTCTTATTGAAACGTCCTTATTGGATGGAGCATTAATTAGGAACAGCTCTCTAAGTTTTATTTGCAAGGATGTATATATAAAATCTGAAAATCAATCTTCCATATTTACAAAGAAAACAAAAATAGCAAAAATGCCTATTGCTCATAATGAAGGCAATTATTTTGCTTCGGCCGAGACACTAAAAAAAATCATTGATAATGATCAAATTGCTTTTAAATATTGCAATGATCAAGGGGAAGTTAACTCTGTCTCTAATCCGAATGGTTCAATAAATAACATTGCTGGTATATTAAATGATAAAAAAAATGTACTGGGCTTAATGCCTCACCCAGAAAGAGCTGCCGAAAAGGCACTGGGATGCGATGACGGCAAACATATATTTGAAAGTGTGCTTTCTATATGACTATAGAAACTTGGAAACATAAAATTGAGCAATCACTTGTTGAAAATCATGGCTTAAAACATGATGAGTTTGATAAAATTGTTGAAGGTTTAGGCAGAGAGCCAAATCTGACAGAGCTTGGCATTTTCTCTGCAATGTGGAATGAACATTGCTCATATAAATCATCAAAGTATTGGTTAAAAAAGCTTCCAACAACTGGGAAACGTGTCATTCAAGGTCCTGGGGAGAATGCCGGAGTAATTGATATTGACGATGGAGATGTTGCAGTTTTTAAAATGGAAAGTCACAATCATCCATCTTTTATTGAGCCTTATCAAGGCGCCGCAACTGGTGTTGGAGGAATTCTAAGAGATGTATTTACAATGGGCGCTAGACCTGTGGCTAATTTAAATGCTCTAAGATTTGGAGATACATCTCATCCAAAAACAAGACACCTGTTATCCGGTGTCGTGGAAGGCATAGGTGGCTATGGAAATTGTATTGGTATTCCAACTGTTGGTGGAGAGGTAAATTTTCATCCTTCTTACAATGGAAATATCTTAGTTAATGCCATGACTGTTGGCATTGCAAAAAAAGATAAGATTTTTTATTCGGCTGCTGCCGGCATTGGCAATCCAGTTGTTTATGTTGGGTCGAAAACTGGTAGGGATGGTATTCACGGTGCTACCATGGCCTCTGCAGAATTTGACGATGACTCTGAAGATAAAAAACCAACTGTTCAAGTAGGCGATCCCTTTACAGAAAAATTATTATTGGAAGCTTGTCTTGAGCTCATGAAGGAAGATGCAATTATTGCAATACAAGATATGGGGGCTGCAGGCTTAACATCATCATCAATTGAAATGGCTTCAAAAGGAAATGTGGGCCTTGATATCGATTTAACAAAAGTTCCAATGCGCGCGCAGAACATGACCGCCTATGAATTGATGCTTTCTGAAAGTCAGGAACGAATGCTAATGGTAATAGATCCAACTAAAGAGAGTCTTGCAAGAAACATATTTAGAAAATGGGATCTTGAGTTTGAAATTATTGGAGAGGTCACTGATACTAAAAACTTAGTATTAAGAATGCATGGTAAAGAAGAGGCTTGTATTCCAATTAATATTTTAGTTGAGGATGCTCCTGAATACCAAAGAGATTATACTATAAGAGAGACGTCAAAAAAAATTGAGATAATTCAGGATGAATTTGATCAAAAAACAATAATACCTGATTTAATCAAAATGATCAGTCATCCAAATTTATGCAGCCGTCAATGGATCTGGGAACAGTATGATCATATGGTTATGGCCGATACTATCGTAAGACCTGGGTCCGATGCAGCAGTTGTAAGAGTACATGGAACCAATAAAGGAATTGCTATAAGCACTGATTGTTCTCCTGTTTATTGTAAACACAATTCATTTGAGGGTGGTAAGCATGCAATAGTTGAAACATGGAGAAATATCATTGCATCTGGTGCATTGCCAATAGCTGTAACAGATTGTATGAATTTTGGAAATCCAGAAAAGCCAGAGATAATGGGAGAATTTGTAGAATGTATTAGAGGGATGACGGAGTCATGCAGTTACTTGGATTACCCTGTAATTTCAGGCAATGTTTCGCTTTATAATGAAACAAATGGTGTTGGGATTTATCCAACGCCTGCAATTGGAGGCGTTGGGCTCATAAAAGATTTATCTAAGACAATGACAATTGGCTTAAAGAATGAAGGCAATATTATTTGTGTCATTGGTGAAACAAGTGGGCACTTAAATATGTCTCAATATTTATCAATCATAAAAAATAAAGAAGAAGGCTGTGTTCCAGAAATTAACTTAGAAATTGAAAAGAAAAATGGGATGTTTGTTCTAGATTGTGTTGAAGAACATCTAACTGAATCTGTTCATGATATAGGCGAAGGTGGGTTATTAATAGCAATGTCTGAAATGTGCATGGCTGGCAACCTTGGAGTACAGATTGAAGTAAAAAAAGAATTTCTCCATGCATATCTATTTGGTGAAGACCAAGGCCGTTATTTAATCGAAGTAAGTGAAAAAAATTATGAAAAAGTAATTACTCTCGCAAAAGATAATTCAATTCATATTGAAAAGCTTGGTTTTGTAGGAGGAACTGATTTAAAAATCGATCATTTAAATACAGTATCAATTGCTGAATTATTAGAAAAAAATTCAGAATTTTTTAAGAAATATGCGGGGTGAGTAAAATCAGTGACATCAACTTACTTATTGGTCGAGTAGTAATAGGTACATATTTTTTACTTCCTGGAGCTATTTCGAAAATATTTAATTTTCAATTTACATTTAATTATATGCTTGATCATGAGGTTCCCATGACTAGCGTTGCACTTATTCTTACTATAGCTATTCAGTTTATTTGCTCAATTTCAATTATCTTAGGATGGCACTCTAAAGTTTCAGCATTTATTCTTGCCATACTAACAATTATTATAAATTATTATATGCATGATTTTTGGGATATGCCTGCTGGGCTACAACAAGAACATGAGCTACAAAACTTTATAAAAAATATTGGGATCATTGCTGGCCTGCTAATTTTATCTGCAGCTCACCCAGGTAAATATAGTATTAAAAATTAATTAATCTTCTAAGCCGTCAGAAAATATCTTTAGTTTCCTCATTCTTAATACAAAGATAGATATTGCAATTAGCAAAATTGCTCCACCTTCGTAGAGAAGGTAGCTCGGATCACCAGATTTACCTTGCAAAATAATAAAACGAGCAAGTGCAGTAATTGCAATAAATAATGGAATACTTATTCTAATTCGATCCAAGGTCCAATATTCTCGTGCCATCTGGATAACCTCAAGATAGATAAATAAAAGTAAAAGGTCTGCTAAAGTAATTGTCATTGCCAAATACATGGATTGGAATTCTTTAACAATTGAAAAAACAGTTGCTATAAGAATTGCTACAACCATTACTTTTTCAAGGTATTTAATATTTTGAATCACTATTCTTATATTATAAGAGATAATTTTCTATGCAATAAAGATTAATTCCATAAAACCTCTATTTTTATAACTTATAATGTTGAAATCTTTGGCAGAATGATTAATTGTTATTTCTATTATGCCAATGGAACAGAAAGAAATTGAAAGTTTAATTAAAGTTTCAATACCAGATGCAGAAGTAACAATTACTGACCTTGCAGGAGATAATAATCATTTTTCTGCTCACATTACTTCTTCTTTATTTGATGGAAAAACAAGAATTCAACAACATAAAATGGTATACGATGCTTTAGAAGGAAGAATGGGTGGTATTCTTCACGCGCTCTCTCTTAAAACTACAGTAAAAAAGGATTAAATTATGAATGACCATGTATCTGAAAGTATACAATCTACGATAGACAGCAATGATGTTGTTTTATTCATGAAAGGAAGTAAAGAGATGCCACAATGTGGTTTTTCAAACGCAGTAGTAAATGCACTATCCTATTTAGACGTTAAATTTGCAGATGTTGATGTCCTTCAAAACGAAGAAATTCGTGAAGGTATTAAAGTATTTAGTGATTGGCCGACAATACCTCAGCTATATGTAAAAGGTGAGTTTATTGGAGGCTGTGACATTGTAAAAGAAATGTTTGAGACTGGAGAATTATCTCAATTATTCACTGAAAAACAAATTGCTCACACAAAAAAAGATTAGGACTTTATCAAATACGATCTTGTATCATTAAAAACTTTTAGACCTCGATCAATAATTTTGGACTGCCATATTTGATCATCAGGATTAAAAGTTCGCATCAACTTAATTCTTGACCAATGCTTTAGTAAATCTTCATCTCCTTTGAGTGAGCTATTTTGTGTCCACATATTTTCAGCTCTCAGATTTTTGAATACTGTTGTTGGAGGAAAGGTTCCAAACTCCTGAGTTACATATATCCATTTTATATCAGAAAAATAATTTGTTATCCCACTATGGAGATCACCTTTGATTTTATACCCAATTCCTTTATCTGGATCTAAAGGTGCAACATGATCTTGATAAATATTCTTCAAAACATCGTAGTCTTCTTTATTTATTGTATCTGGAATTAAAATTGTATCATATCCAGAAGGTCCTAGCCCAGTATGAAGGTCAACTGCGACTGCTTCTTTTACTTGAGTGATATTATTTTTTAACCAATTCATTAATAATGCAGGTCCTTTCTGCATCTCTTTTCCTCCAAACTGAATACTGTCAGATCTTAGGTATTGGCCTTGAGCAATCCATTGTTTTAAGTTTCTAAATCCATATTTTAAAAGATAAAAAGCTCCTTTGAGATAGAAAGAAAAATCATATTTATTTGGAGTTTTTGCTGGATTTAAAAAATTATTAATTCTTTCATAACCATCTGGTTCACCCTTGAATTCTGATTGATTATTCAGAAAATTACGATTGAGATCGACATTATTTTCATTTACTCTCCGAAGCCATGCCATGCCATATGGATTAATAATATGAATAAATATTATACAATGTGTATCAAAAGGTTTTTCATTGCTGATGAGGTCTAAAACTGACAACTGTATTGCTGAGCCAGCAAAACCTTCTACTCCATGAATTCCTGAAGAATATAGGAATAATTTTTCCGAAGTAATTGGTCCAATAATAGCAATATCAATTATTAGCTCTTCTGAAAATGGTCCATAACTCTCTAGATTTAATTGTTCATGTATAACATTATGACCAAGATTTTTTAATTTAGATAATTGATTCCTGAAACGGGATGAAGCTTCTTTATAATTTTCTGAAAACCAATGCGACGGACTCATTGGTTCTAGTGATTACCTTGAGTAATACTCGATTACTAAATTAGGTTGCATTTCAGCAGCATAAGGCACTTCAGCAAATTGAGGAACTCTTACAAATGTTGATGATAGTTTTTTTTCATCAAGAGTAATATATCCTGGTATATCACGCTCTTGATTTTTTTGAGCCTCAATAACAACTGCCAAAGCTTTTGACTTATCTTTAACTTCTACGACGTCACCCTCATTTAAAAGATAGCTTGCTATATTAACTCTTTTTCCATTCACTTTGACATGGCCATGATTAATAAATTGTCTAGCAGCAAAAACTGTTTGAACAAACTTAGATCTGTACACAACTGTATCTAAGCGCCTTTCTAAAAGACCAATCAAATTTTCTCCAGAGTCTCCTTTTTGTCTTAAGGCTTCGTGGTAACAGTTACGAAACTGTCTTTCATTTAGATTTCCGTAATAACCTTTTAGCATCTGCTTTGCATGAAGCTGCACTCCATAGTCAGATAGTTTTCCAGCATGTTTTTGTCCATGTTGGCCAGGTCTATATTTTCGAAGGTTAAAAGGACTCTTTGGACGGCCCCATAAGTTAACGCTTAACCTGCGATCAATTTTGTGTTTTTGTGTTATACGTTTCGACATAGATAATGCGAGGTTTTATAGTGTTTTTAACATGATTGTCAAATGGGAAAGCTAGATTTTTCCTGTTTTTTCATACTTAGTTAAAGCAGTAATAATGCCCCTTAAAGTCTGCACTTCCCGACCACTTAAATTAGCTCTATGGAACAAATTCCTAATATTTTGCTTCATTTTGTCCATTTTTTCAATTGGCTCGAAGAATCCCCTCTCTTCTAACTCTAGCTCTAAATGACTAAAGAAATTCAAGAGTTCACCATTATTAACTTCATCATCTAAATTGTTAATCGATATGTCAGTATTCTTATTCAACGATCTAAAAAATGAATAACAAAAAACTGTCACAGCGTGAGATAGGTTTAAAGAAGAAAAATTATCATCTGTATTTATTGACACACACTTTGAAACAAGGGAAATATGTTCATTTGTTAATCCTGAAGCCTCACCTCCAAAAACTATTCCAATTTTCTGATTTTTTGGTTTGAGATTTATTTCATCAATAAGCTTCTCGTTAGAAACTATTTCTTTGTTCATGTCTCTTCGCCTAGCTGTAAAAGCAACTGAGTAATCAATATCTGATAACGCTTCCTTTAAATCTTTATAAACTTTAGCATTTTTAATAATATTATGTGAGTCAACGGCAACTGCATGCGCTTTTTCAGAAGGCCATTGTAATTTGGGACTTACTATTCTTAAATCCTCTATTCCGAAATTAAACATTGCTCTTGATGAAAGGCCTACATTTTCAGGAAGTTGAGTATCAACAAGGATAATCGATATATTTGACTGACTCATGAATTACTTTAACGGAGCTGTGTTTTCTTTCATCAGTTTATATTCAAAACTGTCCAATAAAGCTCTGAAAGATGCCTCGATTATATTTTCTGAAACCCCAATTGTGAACCAACTTTTTTGATTCTTATCAGCGCATTCAATTGATACTCTTGTAATTGCATCAGTTCCAGTATTTAAAATTCTCACCTTATAATCAATTAATGATAGGTCACTTATTACTTCTGAATAACCACTAGACTCAAAATTATTTCTAAGAGCCTTATCTAAAGCATTAACTGGTCCTACTCCTGATCCAGTTCCAACAATTTCATCTGAACCTATTTTTAATTTTACTTCAGCATTCGATAGTGTCTCTCCTTCTCCTCCGGTATTTTCAACTTTGATGCTAAAATTTTGTACAGAAAAAAACTCAGGTATTTCACCTAAAACTTTTTTTACTAGTAATTCAAATGATGCATCTGCACCATCATATGAATAACCATTGAACTCTCTTTCCTTCACACGATCTAATATTTTTTGAACAGTCTTATCATCCTCATTAAATTTTATTCCAGCAGTCTTAAGTCTTGATATAATATTCGACTTTCCTGCTTGCTCAGAAATAATAATTTGCCGAGAATTTCCTACTAACTCAGGGTTAATATGTTCATATGTTTTAGGGTCTTTATTTACAGCTGATACATGTAAACCGCCTTTATGAGCAAAAGCTGATGAACCAACATATGGGGCAGTTCTATTTGGAACTTTATTAAGTATTTCATCTAGTAGACGAGATAATTCAGTTAGATGAGCCAATTTAGACTTTTCAACTCCCACTTCATAATGCTTCGTATATTCATCTTTCAGCATCAAAGTTGGAAGAATTGAAATTAAATTTGCATTTCCACATCTTTCTCCAAGACCATTAATAGTTCCTTGAATCTGCCGAACACCTGCTCGAATTGCTGATAAAGTATTCGCTACAGCGTTCCCTGTATCATTATGCGCATGAATACCTAAATTTTCAGATGGTATGGTATCTTTTACAGTATTTACTATTTGCTCAATTTCATGGGGCAGTGTTCCTCCATTTGTATCACATAAAACAATCCACCTTGCCCCCGCATCATAAGCAGACTTTAAACAAGCCAACGCATAAGCTGGATTAGATTTAAAGCCATCAAAAAAATGCTCTGCATCAAAGTGAATTTCATTTTTCTGTGATACTAAAAATTCAACTGATTGTTTTATATTTTCTAAATTTTCTTCATTTGACACTTCAAGGGCTACATCAACATGAAAATCCCAAGACTTGCCTACAATACAAATAGAATTTGCATTTGTATTTATAAGTCCAGCTAATCCAGGATCATTTTCAGCACTTCGTCCAGGTCTTTTAGTCATTCCAAATGCTGTAAATTTTGCTGATTTGAAGTCTAAGTCTTTATTAAAAAACTGAGTATCAGTACTATTTGCGCCTGGCCAGCCGCCTTCAATATAATCTACTCCAATCTCATCTAATTTATGAGCCAGCTGTATCTTTTCATCAACATTGAAATCAACGCCGTGAGTCTGAGCACCATCTCGCAAAGTGGTATCAAAAATATATATTTTTTGTTTCATTTAATTCTTTTGTTTCCAAGATGTTTTACCATCTTTATCCTTAAGGATAACACCTAATTCATCCAATTGGTCTCTAATTTTATCTGCAGCTTCATAATCACCTTGTTGTCTCAATAAATTTCTTTGTTCAATAAATTCATTAATTTTAATTTCGTCTAAATTATTTTCGTAACTATGCCACTCAATCCACTCGCTTGAAGAACATTGCATCAAGCCAAGTAGTTGGGCTGAATTTATAAATTTTTTCATACTCAAATTATCGTCTTTTGAGCAGCGCTTGAATAATTGATGAAGTTCACTAATTGCTTTAGGTGTATTGATATCATCTTGTAATGCTATCAATGTGTTCGTATCAACTTCTTGAGCATCTAAATCTGTAAGATCTGTATCTAAGAAAAATGTAAACCATTTGTCTAATATTTTTTTTGACTCTAAAAGACTATTTTCAGTCCAGTTAATTGGCTGCCTATAATGAGTCATCAGCATAGCAAGTCTAATTACTTCCCCATGGTATTTATTTTTCAATTCATTGACAGTTATAAAATTACCATCTGATTTTGCCATTTTATTTCCTTCAACAGTCAAAAAACCATTATGAAGCCAGTAATTAGCAAATTTTTTATCATGACAGCATTCACTTTGTGCAATTTCATTTTCATGGTGAGGAAAGATTAAATCTTGACCTCCACCATGAATATCAAATGTCTCTCCTAAGTATTTTTTGCTCATTGCAGAACATTCTATATGCCAACCTGGTCTACCTATGCCCCAAGGACTTTCCCAGCCAGGTTCATTATCTTTCGATGGCTTCCACAATATAAAATCAGATGGCTTATTTTTGAAATCTTCAATGTTTACCCTTGCTCCAGCAACCAACTCTTCGATATTTTTCCCAGAGAGTTTTCCATATTGATCAAATTTGGAAGAGGAAAACAGTACATTCCCATCTACTTCATAAGCATAGCCTTTTTGAATTAGGCTCTCAATCATTTCAATCATTTCTCTTATATGATCAGTAGCTTTTGGTTCAATTGTGGGAGACAATGCACCAATATAAGATGCATCTTCATGAAAATATTTAATCGTACGCTCAGTTAGCACAGAAATTTCCTCATTGTTAGAGTTGGCTGCTTCTATTATTTTATCGTCAACATCAGTAATATTTCTTACGTACGTAACATTCTCAGATCCATAAGAATGCTGAATGATCCTAAAAAGTGTATCAAAGACTATTACCGGTCTCGCATTTCCTACATGAGCATAGTCATATACGGTAGGACCACAAACATACATTCGAATATTTGTTGGATCTATTGGTTCAAATGTTCTCTTGGATTTTGAAAATGTATCATAAAGATTTAAAACCATGACTAAATTTTTACTCTTTCTAAAATTTTATCACGACCTAATAGCTGTATTAATTTTTTCATTTCAGGCCCATGCTTCATTCCTGTAAATGCTTCTCTTAGAGGAAGAAATAAATCTTTTCCCTTTCTTCCTGTCTTTTCTTTTATTTTTGCAGTCCAATTATCCCAAGTTGTATCATTCCATGGTTCCTCTGGCATTAAATCCAGTGCAATTTTAATAAACTCTTTATCTGCAGGCTCTATCGGACTTGAGTCAAAAACTATATCACCCCATCCCTTAATATCCTCAACAATATCAAGATTTCCTCTAGTAGTTTCCCAGAAATTTCGATCAATTCGACTATCAATATTTTTTAATCGGTCTTCAATTTCACTAAAGTCAAATTTTTGAATCAATTTCTTATTAAGAGAATTTAATAAATCAATTTCTATTCTACCAGGTGAAGTAGATATTGTTTTGATACGAAACTCTTCAATAATTTGCTGTAAACTCTCTTTAAGTTCTATTGAATTTGATGTTCCAATTGTTGCCAATAAACTTAAAATAGCGAGTGGTTCTATATGTTTGTCACGAAAGCTCTCAATTGAGATTACATTATCTCTTTTTGAAAGCTTATCACCAGATGACGCGGTAAGCAGTGCATGATGGGCAAATATAATTTTATTTTGATCAAGAGAATTAATTAATTCAATTTGAACAGCGGTATTACTTGTGTGATCATCACCTCTAATTACATTTGTAACATTAAAATCAATATCATCTACCACAGAACTAAACGTATATAGAGGAACTCCATCTTCTCTATATACAACTGGGTCTGATAAACTTAGTAAATCAATATCTACTCTGTCTTTCAAAATGTCATCCCATTGTACTCTTTCAGAATTCATGAGAAATCTCCAATGAGGCTTGCGGCCTTCACTTTCAAAATCTTTTTTTTGCTGATCGGTTAGTTTTAATGATGATCTATCATAAACTGGTTTGCCACCAGCGGCCATTTGAAGTTTTCTTTTTCGATCTAATTCTTCAGGAGTCTCATAACATGGATAAATTCTACCACTTTCAACCAATTGATTAAATCTTTCCTTATATACATCAAATCTTGATGACTGATTAAAAGTTTCATCGTAGTCTATCCCAAGCCATTCAAGATCATACTTAATTTTTGAAACGTATTCATCTTTAGACCTCTCAAGATCTGTATCATCTATACGAATGATAAATTTTCCATTATTAGTTCTTGCATACAACCAATTGATTAATGCTGTCCTGATGTTACCCAAGTGTAAAAGACCGGTTGGACTTGGTGCAAATCTAGTAACTGTTGACATTCTTAATCTTCCTTTGCGTCTCTAAATCCGTTTGTTATTGGGTATCTTCTATCATATCCAAAATTTCGTTCTGAAATTTTTACCCCCGGAGCAGCTTGTCGTCGTTTATACTCTGAATTATATAGCATATTTTGAACTCTGATTACTGTATCTTCATCATATCCGGCGCCAACGACTTCTGTCACTGAACTTTCTTTTTCTACGAGTAAATAAAGGATTTTATCCAGTATATCGTAAGGAGGTAATGTATCCTTATCCATTTGATTTGGCTTTAATTCAGCTGTTGGTTCCTTAGATATGATGTTCTTTGGAATCAAATCTATTTCTTTATACATAGAAATAGATGGAATATTTTTATTCCTCCACTCTGCAAGTCTATAAAGATCACTTTTATATAAATCTTTGACAACAGAATAACCTCCACACATATCGCCATAAAGGGTAGAATAACCAACTGAAACCTCTGATTTGTTTCCGTTTGTTACAACCATATGCCCAAATTTGTTAGAGTAAGCCATTAGTATCATTCCTCTAGCTCTAGACTGAATATTTTCTTCAGTTATGTCTTTTTCTCTATTTTCAAATAATGAACTCAGAGTACTTTCGTATGAACTAACAATATCTTCAATTGCAATACTATTTGTTTGTATATTAAGTTTTTTACCTAACTCTGTTGCATCATTATTGCTATCATCACTTGTAAATTTTGAAGGCATTAAGATACCCTTTACTTTTTCAGGTCCTAAAGCATCAACTGCAACACATATACTGAATGCGCTATCGATCCCTCCTGAAATACCAACAACAACTCCAGGAAATTTATTTTTAGCAATGTAGTCCCTTAGACCCAAAATTAGAGCTGAATAAACTTCATCAGACGCATCAGTTTCATGTAATATACAATCAGTAATTATATCGTTTGACGCTGTTACTTCTAATTTTTTGTACTCCTCAGTAAAATGTTTTGCTTGATACAATACTTTTTCTTGATCAATCACAAATGAATTCCCATCAAAAACAAGCTCGTCTTGTCCTCCGACTTGGTTTACATAGATTACAGGCGCTTTAATCATTTTTGAAAAGCTTGATACTAATTGTATTCTTTGTTTTGGTTTATCAATTTCATAAGGAGATGCATTCAATGATATGGCAATATCAATTTTATTCTTTGGTAATCGATTATGGGTTTCTTTTACCCATACATCCTCACAAATAAAGACTCCTATTGATTTATCTTTTAATCTATAGGTGTTGAAATTTGATCCAGGATAAAAAACTCTTTTTTCATCGAAGACACCATAATTAGGCAAAGCATTTTTAAAGTGTTTAAACTTAATTTCTCCATTAGCAACAATGACTGCAGCATTAAATAATTGCTCATTTTCAAGCCAAGGCATACCAAATAAAACTTGGCAATTCTTTGACTTTGTCGAAATAGCAATCTCATTCGCTGCTCTATTAACTTCTTTTTGAAAAGCAGATTTTAGAACAAGGTCTTCTGGAGGATATCCTGTAAGCATTAATTCAGAAAAGACAATTAAATCATAATCACGATATTCAGAAATTGCTTCCAAAATCAAATTTTTGTTGGCTTGAATATCACCAACTTTTGGGTTCGTTTGCGCGACTATTATTGATAAATTTTCTGACATTGAATTGATAATACAACTGATAATTTAGTTGTAATTAGTTGGCAATCGTAATTTTAGGATTGTTATTTTCCTGAGATTCTCTCAGTTTATCTGATATCAGAAATGCTAATTCTATTGCCTGACTTGCATTCAATCTAGGGTCACAATGAGTATGATATCTTGCTGATAAATCTTCGTCTTTTATAGCCTGAGCTCCACCCATACATTCAGTAACATTTTGACCTGTCATCTCTAAATGAACTCCACCAGGATACGTTCCCAATTCATGATGAACATCAAAAAATGATTCAACCTCATTTAATACTCTTTCAAACGGTCTTGTCTTGAAACCAGAGTTAGATTTAATTGTATTTCCATGCATTGGATCACATGACCAAATCAAATTATGACCAGAATTAATAAAGGGCTTAACAAGCTTTGGAAGAGCATCTCTAACTTTGTCATGACCAAATCTACATATTAAAGTAATTTTGCCAGCTTCATTTTCAGGGTTTATGATTTCAATTAGTTTTTTTAATTCATCTGGATCAAGTGATGGTCCACACTTAATGCCAATTGGATTTTTAATGCCACGACAAAATTCAACATGAGCACCGTCTGGTTGACGAGTTCGATCTCCTATCCAAACCATATGCGCTGAAGTATCATACATCTCTCCTGAAGTACTATCTAATCGCGTCATTGCTTCTTCATATGGCAATAATAAAGCTTCATGACTAGTATAAAAATCAACACTTCTTAAACGTTTAGTATTTTTTGATGAAATTCCAATTGCTTTCATAAATTCTAAAGTGTCAGAAATACGATTTGCTATTTCTCTATACTTTTGACCTTGAGGGCTATCATCAACAAAGCCCATATTCCATTGATGCACTTTTGATAAATCTGAAAAACCACCCTTGGCAAATGCTCGAAGCAAGTTAAGTGTTGCAGCTGCTTGCGTGTAGGCTTGTATCATTCTATCAGGATCTGGAACTCTACTTGCTTCATCAAAGTCCATTCCATTAATTATATCACCTTTATAACTATCAAGCTCAATGCCATTAATTTCTTCTTTTGGAGCACTTCGAGGTTTTGCAAATTGGCCTGCCATTCTTCCAACTTTAACAACTGGACAATTTCCTGCTGCAATTAAAGTTACTGACATTTGCAATAAAACTTTAAATGAGTCTCTTATATAATCAGCATTGAAATCATCAAAGCTTTCAGCACAGTCTCCTCCTTGAAGAAGAAAAGCTTGTCTTTCAGATACTTTTGCAAGATTTCTTTTTAACTCTCTTGCCTCTCCAGCGAATACAAGTGGAGGATAACTTGCGAGTTGCTTTTCAACTTTGCTTAGTTTTTCTTGATCTGGATATTCAGGTATATGAAGCGCCTTAAAGTTTCTCCAGCTATTTGCAGACCATTTAGTCATATTCAATTAATTTGTTAATGTTGATCGATTTATAGTACCAAATAATGTAAATTACTAGAAAACAAGTTGAAGTATATGAAAATTAATGATTTTTAAAGGGATTTTATTACCTATTTCACTAATAAATTAATCTAAAGCATGAAAAAAATAGCATTTATTACATTTTTACTCTTCATCATTGCTTTTGTACCCTTAAGAAATAATTTTGCAGAGACTATGTTTAAAGACAATTTTAAAGATCCAAATAATTGGGAATATATTTCAGATAATGTAATGGGCGGTGTCTCATCTGGGAAAGTCGAATATCAAAATAATAATGCAATATTAAGTGGTGATGTTTCTACTGAAAATAATGGTGGGTTTATTCAAATTAGATTGAACTTAGAAAAAGTTGACCTTAGGAATGCCAAATCGATAAAATTAATTGCAAAAGGTAATGAGCAAAAATATTTTGTTCATTTAAGGACTACAGGGACATTTCTACCTTGGCAATATTATCAATCAGAATTTTCAGTAGCAAAAGAATTTAAGGAGTTTATTTTACCAATTGAAAATTTTAAAAGATCTGGATCTTTAATGATTAGAAAAGTTAATCCTAGTAAAATTAAATCAATTGGACTAGTTGCTTATGGAAGAGATCATAAAGCTGAGCTAGTTATCAAGGAAATTGGATTTATAAATTAATTATTTTGAAACTGCTCAAGCTTATTAATAAAAAAATAATAAATTGGTGTCATAGCTACTGAAATACCTATTACAATTGGACCAAATATCTCAAATAATCCAAAAGTTAACGCACCTAAGCTGAATAGTATCAATAACTCCCAATATGATTTTATAAATTTTTCATTTAACGCTGCCTTAATAATAAAGAAATTTATTGGTAGATAAAATATTACTGATGTTATCGCGCCTGGACTAAAATCATTAAAATAAAAGCTAAAATAAATATGAAACAAAGCATTAATAATTTGAGTAGTCATTAAAAAAAATAAAATTATATGTGCACTTGCTTTATTTTTTTTAACTAAATGAATAAAAATAAATAATAGAAGAAGTGAGCTTAATATGATTAGTATTGTTTCAGTAGAAATTGCATTGTTATCTGAAAAATATTTTAGCCTCCACTCTCTAAAATTGAAGATTATATGTTCTTCAAAATGATGTATGGCATAAATTAATGGCCCAAGAACTATAAGATTCTTAAATTTAAACATTTATTTTTTAATTCTCATGAGTCAAACTACTCTACAGTGACAGACTTCGCAAGATTGCGCGGTTGGTCAACATCATTACCTAACTCAACCGCTGTGTAGTATGCTAACATTTGAATTGGAATGGTATAAATCAATGTTTCTAGTATTGGATCAACATTGGGTAAACGAAATATTTTCCAAATATTTTCTGACTCTGATTGTAATGAACTATCATCAGTAATCATTAAGATTTTTCCACCTCTAGCTATAACTTCTTGAATATTTGAAACTGTTTTGTGAAATAATGGACCAGATGGAATTATACAAACAACAGGAAGGCCTTTTTCAATTAATGCTAATGGACCATGTTTCATTTCACCGGCTGGGTAACCTTCTGCATGAATATAAGAAATTTCTTTGAACTTCAAAGCTCCCTCAAGTGCTAGTGGGAAAGCTGTACCACGACCTAAGTACATTACACCCTTGGATCCAACTAATTCCTTTGCAGTGTCTTTCAGAGAATAAGATCTTTGGATTGCTTCTTCAATAATCTTTGGTGATGAAAGCATTGACTTACAAATCATCTGGTTTTGATGCTTTGAAATATGGTTTTTTGATGATCCACATATTATGGATAACGAAAGCAAAGTAATAAGCTGCGCAGTAAATGCCTTTGTCGATGCAACTCCAATTTCAGGACCAGCTTTTGTGTAGATGACATAATTACTATCCCTAGCAATAGAACTATTAACTACATTTACGACACTTGCTGTATTAGCTTTTTTTTCATTACAATAATTTAGGGCTGCTAACGTATCTGCTGTTTCACCAGATTGTGACACAAAAATATATAGCGTATTATCATCTATTATTGGATCTCTATATCGAAACTCAGATGCCATGTCACATTCTGCTGGTATTTTTGCCTGCTGCTCAAAAAAGTATTTTGCAATCAAACATGCATAGTAAGCTGTTCCACATGCAATAAGATGTATTCTGCTAATCTTTTGCCATTTAATTTTTAAATCTGGATTAGATATTATTGATTGATCATAATCTATAAATTGTCTTAGAGTATCACCAACAGCTCTAGGCTGTTCATGTATTTCTTTTTCCATAAAGTGATTAAAGCTTCCTTTTGAGGTATCATCTTCAGAAACAGAAATATTAGAATACTCTCTATTAACACTTTTTTCTTGCTGATCAAAAATTTGAATATTGTGATTGTCAAGTATTACAATATCACCATCTTCCAGATAACTAACTTCAGTTGCTACTGAGCTCAGCGCAATTGTATCAGATCCGATGAAACTTCCCTTTTTACCTCTTCCGACGACAAGTGGACTTCCTTTCTTTGCTCCAATAATTGTATCTTTGAGATCTCTAAACATGATTGCTAGTGCATACGATCCCTCTAACCTTTGAATAGTTAAACTCACCGCCTTAAAATAATCGTTTTCATTCTGTAAATTTTGAGTCAAAAGAGCTGTAATGACTTCACTGTCAGTTTCTGAAAGAAATTTATAGCCTGTAATTTCTTTTTTTATTTCCTCTGCATTTTCAATTATTCCATTGTGAACAACTGAAACCAATGAAGAAGAATGGGGGTGTGCATTTTTCTCCGATGGCATTCCATGTGTTGCCCAACGAGTATGACCTATACCAACATGGCCATCGATAGGATCATCATTAAGTCTTTGAATTAAATTACTTAGCTTGCCTTGAGTTTTTCTTTCAACAATATTGCCATCACTAAAAACCGCAAGTCCTGCGGAATCATATCCACGATATTCTAATTTAGATAAGCTTTTTATGATGTCTGAAGAAACTGTTTGATTGCTTGAAATTCCAATGATGCCACACATGATTATCTCTTTTTCATCTTTCGATGCCAGTTTCTGATCTCAATTTGACGATTTCTCTCAATCCCTAATGCTTTTTTGTTAACATTCTTTGAAATTGCCGAACCTGAGCCAATAAAAGAGTCTTTTCCTATTGTAACAGGTGCGATAAGTGATGAATTTGAACCTATAAATGCTCCATCTTTTATAATTGTTTTATATTTATTTTTTCCATCATAATTGCACGTTATTGTTCCAGCTCCAATATTTACATCCTTTCCTACCTCCGCGTCTCCAATGTACGTCAGATGATTTACTTTTGAGTTTTTATCAATTTTTGATTTTTTAATTTCAACAAAATTGCCTACTTTAGCATTATCTCCAATATTAGCACCTGGACGTAATCTTGCAAATGGGCCGACTATAACTTTTTTTCCAATTAAACAGTCCTCTAAATGGCTAAACGGTAAGATCGTTGAATCTTTTCCAATCTTGACATTTCTACCGATAAAAACATTAGGATAAATAACAACATCTTTTTCAATTTTTGTATCTTCACAAAAATAAACTGTTTCAGGATCTATTAAGGTAACTCCTTTCATCAAAAACTTTTCTCTCAATTGTGATTGAGCTAAGTATTCGGCTTCAGCTAATTCTTTTTTGTTATTTATTCCCATGAATTCATCTTCATCAACTATAATACTTTCAGTTTCAATATTTTTTTTATATGCCAGATTAAAAATATCAGTTAGATAATATTCTTTTTTCTTATTAGTTTTATTATTAATTTTTGATATCAAATTCTTAAGCACATCAATGTCACAACTAAAGACTCCAGAGTTACAAATTGGATGGGGCTCTTTATTATTTAATTCTCTTTGTTCAATAATTGAAGATACATAACCTTTTTGGTCTAGAATAACTTTTCCGTATGAATTTTTTTCATTTTTTATAAATGTTAAAAGACTCATTCTTCTTTTAGTGACATTTTTGATTACTTTTTTGAGTGAACTTAATTCAATAAGTGGAATATCTGCATATAAAATTAATGCATTTCCAGACAACTCTTTAATTTTTGGCATGCAGCTTTTAATTGCATCAGCAGTGCCATTTTGCTGCTTTTGAACAACTAGTTCAACATCAGAGAATGAAAATATATTTTTATCTTTTAGGTCTTGATTAATAATTAAATATATTTTTTTGGGTTTAAGTTTTCTAGCCTGATCTATGACACGGTAAACCATCGCTTTGCCAGCGATTGGATGTAAAATTTTTGGAAGAGCAGAATTCATGCGAGTACCCTTTCCAGCAGCTAATATAAATATATTTAAATTTTTCATTGGAATTTGCTCAAAAATAATCAATATGTACAAAAAGTACCGTAAAATATTATTTCAAAGATTTACTAAATTATGGATTTAAATAATAAAACATTATTCATCTTTGATTTAGATGGCACTTTAGTAGATACAGCGCCAGATTTTAAAAACTCATTAAACTACATGTTAACTGAAATGGGTGAAGAAACTGTTGAATTAAATGATATACGTAAATGGGTTGGCTATGGGGCTAGAGAATTAATTAGAAGAACAGTTGAAGCAAAAAAAATAAAACACAATGACAAGAAAATTAATGAAATGCTTAGAATTTTTCTACTTCACTATACCCATAATATTGATGATGATAGTGCTCTTTATCATAATGTAGAAGATTTTCTAAAACTCTTAAAACAAAATAATATTAAAACTAGTGTTTGTACAAATAAAATGGAGTCACTTAGCGTTATGCTTTTAGAGAAGCTAGGAGTGTTAAATCTTTTTGATTATTTAGTTGGAGGAGACACATTCAAAAAAAATAAACCAGATCCTTATCCTCTCTTACAAATTTGCAAAAAATTGGAAATAGATACAAATAACTCAATTATGATCGGGGACAGTATTACAGATCTTAGGGCTGGCCATGCTGCAAACATGCCTGTTGTTCTCGTGGATTACGGATATACAGATGATACAAGTATTTATGATAAAGCTGATTTAGTAATCGATGACTTTAATCAAATGAAAAAATTAGTTAAAGGCTCAAATTAGACTTTTACCTTTGCGAACATATGGGCTGTATGTTCACCACCATTAAACAGTGCTTTAGCATCAGACATATCTGAAATTTTGGACCAATTCTCAGCAATGCTATCTGGATTGATATCATCACCAGCAAATCCAACACCAGCAGCTTGAGAAATTTCGACTTTTGCAAAAACACCAGCACCTGCTGACAGCATAATACCTGTAGGTGCATCTTCCGAAGCCATGAATAAAACAGCGGGTGAAACACTCTCTGGTTTTAATTTTTTGAAAACATCTTCAGGCATTCCAAGATTTTCAGTCATTCTAGTAGCTGCAACAGGAATAAGAGAGTTCACCTTAATGTTATTCTTCTGACCTTCGATGCGAAGAGTATTCATAAATCCAACAACACCCATTTTTGCTGCGCCATAATTTGATTGACCAAAATTACCGAATACTCCAGATGAAGATGAAGTCATGATGATTCTTCCGTACTGCTGTTCGACCATAATAGGCCAAACTGCCTTTGTACAATAAACCGAACCCATCAAATGAACGTCAACAACAAATTCAAAGTCATCAAGAGTGACTTTTGCAAAAGATTTATCTCTTAAAACTCCAGCATTATTAACGAGAATATCAATTCTACCAAATGCGGCCATTGCGTCTTCAACAAGTTTTGAAACGCCTGCTTTATCTGTAACACTTGAGCCATTAGCAATTGCTTCACCGCCCATGTCTTTTATTTCTTGAACTACTTTTTCTGCGGCTTCACTTGATCCACCAGAACCATCAACGGCCCCACCTAAATCATTAACAACGACTTTTGCGCCTCTTTCAGCAAATTGTAGGGCATGACAACGGCCTAAACCACCTCCTGATCCAGTAACAATTACAACTTTATCTTTGAAATTTATGGTCATTATACTCTCCCCAAATAAAAGAAAAATTTAAAATTTTAGTATCCGCCTTTGATGGTAGTGGTTCCAATAGGCTCTATATTACTTTGCGTTAAACCAACGAACCTTTTCAAATGAAAATCAACATTACCAAATAAAACACCAAGCATTGTAGCACGCTTGAAGTAGTGACTGATCATATACTCATCAACCATCCCCATACCACCATGCAATTGGATTGCTGTTTCACCAACAAATTTAATTGACTGCCCTATTCTTGCCTTAGCAGCTGATACAGACTTTTTTCTTTGTACAGTGTCATTTAAATCTGCAGTTACTGCAGCATATAAAATTGATTTAGCTTGTTCATATTCAATCATCATGTCTACTAACTTATGTTGAATCGCTTGGTTTTTACTTATCGGTTGACCAAACTGTTTTCTTTGCTTGCAATAATCAACTGTTGAATCTTTTAGTATTTGTAAAACTCCAACAGCTTCTGAGCATGCTGCAATCGTTGCTAAATCAATTACCTCTTCTATAGTTTCATAAGCTTTATCAACTTCACCCAAAATCATATCACTACTGATTTTTAAATTTTCAATAACTACTTCTGAGGCTCTATATTCGTCAATAGTTGGATATGTCTGAAGAGTTATTCCATCACTTTTAATATCAGCCATAAATAAAGTGATACCATCTTCAGATCTTTGATCGCCAGAGGTACGAGCGGCAATAATGATATGAGTTGCCATAGACGCCCCAAATACAACTGATTTAAATCCATTAACAGTATAGCTATCGCCATCTTTAACAGCTGAGGTTTTTACATCTGATAAATCAAACCTACTTTGAGGTTCAGCATAAGCAAAGACATACCTCGATTCACCTTCCATAATTTTTGGAATTATATCATTGGCTTGACTCTCACTAGCTAATTTAGATATTAATTTACCCGATAACAATATTGATGGCATAAACGGTTCAACGACGAGACCTTTTCCAAATTGCTCCATTACGATCATTGAGTCAACTGCAGTGCCACCTAGACCTCCATGATTTTCAGAAAAAGGAACTGAAAGTAAACCTAATTCAGCAAATTTCGACCAATTTTCAGGTTTCCAACCTTCTTCAGTCTTGACAATCTTTTCTCTTGTCTCCCAATTATAATCGTCACGAACAAATGACGTGACCATATTTTCTAAAAGAGTTTGCTCTTCACTGAGTTCAAAATGCATATGAAAAGTCTTTCTATAGACCTAAGACCATTTTAGCAATGATATTTCTTTGTATTTCATTTGAGCCACCATAAATAGAAGCTTTTCTGAAATTAAAATATGAACCCGCTAGATTTGTAGAATAATCAGGACCAACAAACTCATTACTCAGTGTTGTGCCCATATGAGGGTTTGCATAGTAGCCAACTGCTTCCATTGCAAGTTCAGTTAATCTTTGCTGCATATCGGTACCTTTGATCTTAAGAAGAGAAGACTCAGGGCCTGGGCCTTTACCAGCAGAGTCCTTTGCAAGAGTTCTAAGCTCTGTATATTCAAGAGATGTGAGTTCAAGCTCAGCTTCAGCCACTTTTCTTTGGAAAGACGGGTCTTGAATTAAAGGTTCACCATAAGACATCTCAGCTGCAGCAATTTGTTTTATTCTCTCTAGAGCTTTTTTTGACCGAGATACTTGAGCGATACCTGATCTTTCATGCGCTAATAGAAATTTTGCGTATGTCCAACCCATATTCTCCTGTCCAATTAAATTTTCAGCAGGAACTTTTACGTTATCAAACCAAACTTCATTAACTTCGTTGACACCATCCATGAGATAAATGGGTCTTACCTCAATGCCTGGTGTTTTCATATCAATAAGTAAGAATGAAATGCCTTCTTGTGGCTTAGCAGCATCAGGGTTCGTTCTTACTAAACAAAATATCCAATCAGCATGTTGTGCTAATGTTGTCCAAGTTTTCTGACCGTTTACGATGTAGTGGTCACCTTCTTTTACAGCAGTTGTTTTTAGAGAAGCTAAGTCTGAGCCAGATCCAGGCTCTGAGTAACCTTGGCACCAAAAAACTTCACCGCTTAAAATTCCAGGTAAATGTTTTGCTTTTTGCTCTTCATTTCCAAAAGTGTAAATAACTGGAGCGCACATTTGTGGACCAAATGGAGCAACAATCACACACTCAGCACGTGCACATTCTTGTTCAAAAATGTATTTTTGTGTTGGAGTAAACCCAGCTCCACCATATTGTGTAGGCCAACCAGGAACAGACCACCCTTTATTTTTTCCTAAAATTTTATGCCAAGTCGTTAAATCTTCACGACTTAATTCTTCGTTATTTCTTTTTTTTTCAGCGATTGAATCTCTTAAAGATTGAGGGTAATTGTTTGCAATAAAGTCTCTAACCTCTTTTTGAAAAGCAAGGTCTTCAGAAGAAAAAGTAGTGTCCATAGAATCTCCAATAAATTAATTATTTGTGTAGATAATGTCTAATTTCAGTAATTTCAACACTAAAAGTTATATATTGACACTATTTATGTCAATAGATGTTAATAAGTTTTTTATATAAGCTTTATACAGTCTTAATGAACTTATTTTCAAACAAATCAAATAGATAGAAGGCACCAAGTCCGTATACTAGCGTAGAAATCAAAGTATTGTGGAAAAATGGAAGAGCCATTATATAGCAGCTAATAAGTCCATTTAAATCTTGAGAATACATGCCGCTTCCAAGCCATACGGCAAAATTAGTAATAATAAAGAAAATGAAAGCACCTGAGAAAAGGGTCACAAAACCTTTTAAATACGTAAATTTAGAAACTAATAAAAACCCCATTGCAACATTGAGCATAATTACAAAATAAATAATAAACATGCTAGAATGAATCCCTAAAAACAAGTCACTCAAAAACATAGCTCCCAAGGGAACCATAAAAGCTAAAAGTTTTTTATCTAACATTGCACCAGAGAAGACTGCCATTCCTAACAACGGTGTAAAATTTGGAGGATGAGGAATTAGCCTACTAAATGCTAAAATTGCAATCAGAATCAAAATTGATGAAGTTCTTAAATTAATATTAGTCATCAATCTCGACAATACATGTTAGCGCTCTAAAGTGCAATAGTTTAGACTTGTTTGAAACGATACTAAAACTGATAGTCTAAGCCTAAAAAGATCTGCCTTGGTAATCCTGGATATCCTGATACTTGCTCATAAGACTCATCTGACAAATTGTTAATTTTAAGGCTTAATGATGAACTGCTATTTATATCATATCCCATACCTAAATTAATAATTTCATAGGAACCAATTACAACTGAGCTGGTATCATAATGTTTTTCAACCGCATTAAGACTTCCATAAAAATCAATTTTGTTACTAAATTTATAATTTATTGATGCTGTTAGTGTATTGTTTGGTCTTCTTACAAGTACTTTTTCATCTGTCATTAAATGCGTATGACTTAACTTGATTTCCGTTTTATCATTTGGATAAATATTCACAAAAGTTTCAATTCCATCTCGTTCAGATTTACCAGAAGCATTATAATACCCTGTCCCAGCCCAAGTAATACTATCTTCTATCTCACTCATGAAATAAGTTGAACCAATTGAGATATTTTTTGAAATATAATTAATAAAACCAAAATCATAACCAAAGCTTGTTTCAGGATCTAAATTAGTATTACCATAAGTTCCATCATACATTTCACTCAAAGATGGAGCTCTAAAACCCGTGCCTAAACTTAATTTGATCACTAAACCAGGAGAATTTTGGACTATATGATTAGCTGTTATTCTATACGTCTCATGAGCTCCAAATTCATTATTATCGTCAATCCTAATTCCTGCTAACAAGGTTGTATAGGGGCTTGTCTTAAATTCATTCTGAGCAAAATAACTTATTTCAGAAACACTATCGTCATCACTTGGTCCATAGGTACCAGTGTATTTTTCAGATTTTGTCTCAAGTCCAAAAAATGCAATATTATTAGAGTTTACCTTGTGCTTAGAATTTAACTTAAATCCTCTCACCTCAGAATAGTAACTAGCATCAGCCCATCTTCCATAAGATTTTCTATCAAAATCAGAATTATTATATTCTAGCCTTATCTCAGATGAAGGATTTAGATCAAATCTGATTCCGGCTCTAAAAAAAGTATAATCGTTATCAGCATAGATTTCTTTTGATTGTGATACAGACTCATCAAATTCAACATGTCCAGCTTCATTTTTAAAATTTAAATCAAATATAAAATTTTCAAAATTTCTACTCAAATTAAAGCTAATAGAGCTTTGATCAAAGCCATCTAAATCATCGTTGCCTGCCGTTCTTACGTTAATACCATCAGTTTCAAATTCATTTAAATTTAAATTAATCTTAAAATCATTATAAGAAAAACCTAAACTTGAAGATAAGTTAGACGTACCGTCACTACCTGTGTAACCGCCTACTTTATTAATTTTAATATTTTTTTTAGTAATAATATTAATTACACCGCCCATAGCATCAGCCCCAGCAATTAAACTTTGTGGACCTAAAACAATTTCAATTTGCTCTATATTATTTAGCATTAAAGTTGCTAATACTGGTGTTGTGCCAAGTGCAGACGGATCATTTAGATCAATTCCATCTAACATAATTTTAGTCATATCAGAGTCATGGCCTCTAGAAAATAAGCCCACAGTTCCTCCAAAACCATTTGTTACAGCATTTACTCCGGGGATAGTATTTAAAATTTCGCTTACGGTTGTGTATCCACTTGCCTCAATATCATTTGCTGTAATTACTGCTACACTGCTACCAATTCTGTTAAGAGGCATTTCGTATCCACTTGGCGTAACAACAATTATAGTTGAATTATTTGCCTCAATTGAATGAATTGGAATCAAAAATAGAGATATCAATAATAATCGTTTCAACATAGTTGTCTCCTTAGCTAATGCTATTTATGTGCAACGAATAATGAGTGACTTTCTCAGGGTTCGTAGCAGTTAACTTTTTTAAGTCACCACTACTTTTATAAGTTCAAATGATTTTCCCGATCAATTGAGGATGACACTTCCATTGGCAGGTCTCCTGACTTACAAATCTATACTTAAACATGCCTTCCCAAATACTTTCAGTGGCTTGAGTTGTTTAAGCTCCTTGCTTACAGTTGCGGGAACAGTTACGGATTTAAACCGTATTCCCTATTAATCACTTTTCAGTGAACCAATATTGTTATTGTTATTTAAATTGAATAAAATTACAACAGGAATAATGGAAATCTTTATAAATCAGAAACCGTTGTCTTTTAACTTCAATGAAAAATTGACAGAAACAATCATCTCGCCGTTTGGCTTTAGAGAATATGATGCTCGTTGGCTCTATCCTGATGATGTAAATAAAAAAGGATTAGAAGTTTTTGGCTATAGTCTTGGTCAATATATTTGCAAGAAAGTCAAAGTTGGTGCTTCTGTTGTAGTTGGACATGATTATCGCTCTTATTCAGAAGAAGTGAAATATCATGTTGTAAAAGGCTTACTTTCAGCAGGTTGTAATATCATTGACATTGGGCTGTCTTTATCGCCCATGGTCTACTTTGCCCAGCATCATTTAAATACTGATGCTCTAGCTATGATTACTGCGAGTCATAATGACAATGGCTGGACAGGAATTAAATGTGGAATTGAAAAATCTCTAACATTTGGACCTAACGAAATGAGAGAAATTAAAGAATTAGCATTGTCTAATGATAATTATCAAGCAGAGGAACAGGGAAAGTATGAATTTATAAACGATTTAAAAGATCATTATCTGCATTACTTGAGAAAAGATTTTAAATTAAAGAATAAGCTAAAGATTGTTGCCGCGTGTGGCAATGGAACTGCTGGGGCTTTTGCTCCAGAATTATTAAGAGCAATAGGATGTGATGTCATTGAGCTTCACTGTGATTTGGATCACTCTTTTCCAAATTATAACCCAAACCCTGAAGATCTCGTTATGTTGAAAGATTTGTCAGACTCTGTTCTTAAGCATAAAGCTGATGCCGGCTTTGGATTTGACGGGGACGGAGATCGACTAGGAGTGGTTGATAACTTAGGTGAAGAGATTTTCTCGGATAAGATTGGACTTCTCCTTGCACAAAATATTTCTAATAATCACCAAAACTCTACATTTGTAGTCGATGTAAAATCAACTGGACTATATTTTAATGACCCAATTCTCAAAAAAAATAACTGTACTGTTGATATGTGGAAAACAGGACATTCGCATATGAAAAGAAGAGTCAGAGAATTGAATTCTATTAGTGGATTTGAAAAAAGTGGTCACTTTTTTATCAATGATCCACTTGGTTTAGGGTTTGATGATGGATTAATGTCCGCAATATTAATGGCTAAGCTTTTGGATGAAGAGAAAGATTCATCATTATCTGAAATAAAAAATTCGTTACCAATTACATACCAATCTCCCACTATGGCCCCGTATTGCGCCGATGATGAAAAGTACCAAGTAGTTGATGAAATGATTGATAAAATAAATTCTATGTTTCTCAATAAAGAAAATGTTATTAACCAAAAAATTAAAAATATTATTACTGTGAATGGAGTGAGATTCGAACTTGAAAATGGGTCTTGGGGATTAATAAGAGCTTCATCAAACAAGCCTTCTTTAGTTATCGTTATAGAAAGCCTAAGGTCTAATGATGAAGTGAAAGAAATTTTTAATTTTATTAATAGTCTTTTGGATGCAACAGGAAGAGTTGGTGAATACGATCAATCTATTTAATTATAGACCTGCCCACTCAATGAATAGCCGTATTGCCATTATGAATATAAAAACTGCGAACAATTTATTTAATTTTTCTTTAGATAAATAGTGAGCAAGTCTTACACCTAGTGGTGCTGCAAGCATTGTCATAGGCGTAAACATAGCAAGGCCCATAAAGTTTACATATCCTACACTCAATGGAACATTTACATCATTTAAAATACCAGAAATGACAAATCCTATTGTTCCGGGTATGGCAATAAACGCACCTATACCTGAAGCGGTGCCAATCGCTTTATGAATTGCAAAATTATGAAGTTTTAACAAAGGAACACTGAGTGATCCACCGCCTATTCCGATTATGACAGAAAAAAATCCAATAGAAGAACCATATAAATGTTTTAAAAAATTTTTTGGGAAATCTGAAGCTATTCTCCATGCATCATTCCATAAAAAAAACTGTAATGAGACGAGCAGCAGCAGACTTGAATAGATAAAAATAAGTGTCTTGCCGGTTAAACTTGAAACAATAAAAGCCCCAAGAACAACTCCTGTTATCACCGAATAAGAAATTGTCTTTAATAAAAAAATATCTACAGACTTTCTCCGAGCATGACTTAATGCTGCTACAATTGAAATGGGAATAATATTTGCCAAAGAAGTTCCAACTGCAAGATGCATCCTGATATTCTCATCAACTTCAGCTAAAGTAAAAATGTAATATAATGTTGGAACAACAACAACTCCACCTCCAACACCAAATAAGCCAGCAATTATTCCCGTAAATACACCTGCAGAAATTAATAGAACAAGCAATAAGAAAAGGTTCTCAGGGGGAACATTACTTAGAATTGTTGAAAACAAAAAGTTAAATACTAGCCTCTACCAGTCGGCAGATCTTTAAACGGTACTTTCTTGTCCATTCTTTCATCTTGTGGCAAGCCTAACAC
>JAYNZW010000006.1:28633-33690 GCA_038103905.1 Candidatus Pelagibacteraceae bacterium
CTCTCTCAGCAATAATATTTCTTAAAACTTCATCAGTTCCACCTGCTATTCTCAACGCAGTAGAAAAGAAAAGCCCATTTTGAAATAAATTATTCATTGCTGGATTTTTATCATCAATAACATATCCGTGCATATCCAATAAGTCTAATGCATAAGATGATACATCTTGCATCTTTGAAGCTGTCACCAATTTACTTATTGAAAGTTCTGGCCCTGGAGTTTGGCCCTTAGATAGAGCTGTGATACTTCGATATTTCGTATATTGAAGTCCTCTAGACTGTACATACCAATCAGCTATTTTTTGTCTTACTTCAGAGTTTTTAATTGCTGGTCCGTCTTCAATTTCAACTTCTTTTGTCAGGTCAAATATTTGATCAAAATCAAGCCCTGGAGGATCACCAACCGCAAGTCTTTCATTCATAAGAGTTGTCAAAGCCACTTTCCACCCTTCACCCTCTTCACCAAGTCGTTGACTATCGGGAATTCTTACATCATTAAAAAAAACTTCATTAAAGTGAGCTGTACCTGATATTTGTTTGATAGGCTTTACCTCTATTCCAGGTGTCTTCATATCCAAGAAAAAGTAAGTCAATCCTTTATGCTTTACAGCATTTGGATCTGATCGAGCTACAATCATTCCATAATCAGAAAGGTGAGCGCCTGATGTCCAAACTTTTTGGCCATTAAGAATCCAATCTGATCCGTCTTTTTCTGCTTTCATTTTAATTCCTGCGAGGTCTGATCCTGCTGCAGGCTCTGAGAATAATTGACACCAAATTTCCTCACCAGTTAACATTTTTGGAAGATATTTTTTTTTGTCTTCGTCTTTGCCCCAAACCATCATAGTAGGTCCAAGCATACCGATGCCAATTTCAAAATACCCAGAATGGACAAAATAATTATGTTCTTCTTGCTGATATATAACTTGCTCAATTGGGCTTCCACCATATCCCCCAAACTCTTTAGGCCACATGATAGCCGCTAAACCAGCTTCAGCTTTCTTTTTTTGCCACTCTTTAGCTTTCATCAAAGCATCATGTGCAGCTTTTTCCCCATTCACTGACTCAGGGGCACCTGCTGTCGTTGGTGTTTTTACAATCTCTCCACGTCTTTGAGCATTTGCATCTAAGAACTTACGTACTTTAGTTCTAAATTCAGCTTCTTTTGGGTTATCGTTAAAGTCCATAATTACACTATATTTCTTTTTTCAAGATTTGAAATTAAATTTTCTTTCCATTGACGAACACTGCCAATATTTAAAGCAAGTTGTTTAGCTCTTCTATAGAATAAATGGCAATCATACTCCCATGTAAAGCCAACACCGCCATGGATCTGAATATTTTCTTTTGAAGCAAAATGATATGCGTCAATAGCACTCACTCTTGCACCCGCCGCTGCAACAGGCAATTCATTCGAATCGGAACTTAGAGCCCAAGCGCCATAATATGCATTAGATTTTGCTAATTCAATCTTAACATACATATCAGCCATTTTATGTTTAAGAGCCTGGAATGATCCAATTTGTTTGCCAAATGCATATCTTTCAAGCGAATATTTTTTTGCTTCATCAAGAGCAACTTGAGCTCCACCCACTTGCTCAAAAGCAAATAAAACTGCAGCACGGTCAAAAATTCTTTCAATAATTTCCCACCCGTCACCAATATTGCCAAGTAATTCTGCCTCAGCATTTTCTAAAATTATTCTGGAAGATGGGCGCGTAGGATCAATTGTTTCTAAAAACTCAGAATTTACTCCGTCTTGCTTAGTATCAACAATAAATAGAGATAAAGATTTATTATTTTTTTTTGTATCTGTATTAGCTGCCACAATAATAAAATCAGATGCGTCTCCATCATTAACAGGAGCTTTCACTCCATTTAATTTACCGTCAGAAAAAGTTGAAGTTAAATTGTGTGGCTTTGGTGTTCCATTTCCTTCAGATAGAGCGAAAGAACCAATTGCTTCTCCAGAAGCAATTTTTGGTAAATATTTTTTCTTTTGATCTTCAGTTCCATACAACTTTATAAATTCTGCAAATAGATATATTGAAGATGAAAAAGGTGTTGGTGCTAGAGATCGACCAAGTTCTTCAGCAATTACACATAGTTCTAACATGCCAAGTCCTAGCCCACCATATTCTTCAGGTATTGCTGTGCCTGTCCATCCCATAGAACAAATTTCATCCCATAAATTATCTGAATGATTTTTTTTATTATCTTCTAGGATTGATCGAACTACAGTTCTGTCACATTTATCTGTAAGGAATTTCCTAGCTTGATCACGAAGAAGCTTCTGATCATCTGAAAAATCAAAGTTCATTAACTTAAATTATGATTTATTATCAGTTTCTTCATCAGAATTAGCTAAGACATCCTCTGACATAGGATTAGATGAAGAGTCATCCATTTGAGTATTTGAAGAGTCTTCTTCAATTTCATTTGACTGCTCAGAACTTAGTTCATTTTGAATTGCCTCCATAATCGCATCGGAGTCAATTTCGCTTTCTTCAGATTGAATAGGTTCTTGACTTACATCTTCATGCGAAGCCATATCTTCTTGCGTACTATTTTCTTGAACAGGTGTTGGCTTGATATCAATTTTTGGAGCTCTGGAAGTAAACTTTCTTGTTGCGGTTTTTTCCATCTCAGATTTTGATAAACCGCCTTGATACATTTGTCTAAAAGTATCATCCTCAATTACTTCATTTTCATCTTCTTCTTGATAATCAGCAACTTGTCTGAGTTTATTTACAATGCTATCTTGAAGCTCATCTTTTGAAATTTTAGCTTCACCTATCTCTCTAAGAGCTATTACAGGTTTTTTGTCATTTTCTGGGTCGACAGCAGGAGCTGCTCCTCTACCCAACTGTACAGCCCTTTCTTTTGCAAGAATAACAAGTTCATACTGATTGGTAACTTGTTTAATACAATCTTCTACTGTAATACGTGCCATAAGATCTTTTTTGAAATTGAAACTGTGTTTTATTGAATTATTTGAATAAATCAAGCCGAATAATTATGTAATAGATCTAAGTTATGAATAATATGACAATTTATGCCAAATATATCTAAAAAAATTGACTCACCCTGTGTCAAGATATGTAAATATGACGATAATTTTATGAATGGCATGGTTTGTATTGGATGTTTTAGAGAACAACATGAGATTACAAATTGGCTTAGAATGAGCGAAAAAGAGAAAGAATTGGCTTATATTGATATTAAAAATAGAAAAATGGAATTTGAAAAATGAATGAAGATTTTTCATGGACTTGCATATCAACGTGGAAAAGGAGTTCATATAATACCATGTGGTGTCTTATTGGTTGCAGTATTGGAGACTTTGGAACAATACTGTTCTTTCAATATTCATCTTTTAACTTGCCAACATTAGCGGTAATGATTTTAGCTATATTTAATGGAATAATTACAAGCATTATTTTAGAAACTATAATTCTCTCAAAACAAATGAAATTCAGAGATGCATTCAACACTGCAATTGGAATGAGTCTAATTTCGATGCTTATGATGGAAATATCAATGAATGCTCTTGACTGGATAGTGATGGGTGGAGCCAAACTAAGCATAACTATTATTCCATTCATGCTTTTTGTGGGCTTTATTACTCCTCTTCCATATAACTATTGGCGATTAAAAAAATATGGAAAAGAATGTCATTAAATAAATGATTGCCAATAAATTAAATCTGGAAGGTTATGAGGTTAACGCCTACTCAATAAATAAAAATAATTTACCAGAAATTTATTTCTCTCATGCTAATGGATTTAATGCTCTTACATATTCATCTTTGGTGAGTAAAATTAAAAATGATTATAAGGTTATTTCTTATGATATGAGAGGTCATGGTACCACCTCTCTTCCTGCAGATCATTCTCAAATGAAATCATGGTTTATATACAAAGATGATTTAGAAAAAATATTAGAAATTAAAAAAAATCCATCAGTGTTAGTTGGGCATTCAATGGGTGGTACGGCAAGCCTGCTTCTTGCTTATGCGAGACCTGAACTAGTATCTAAATTAATTTTAATAGACCCAGTGATTTTACCATATTCATATCGCTTAATTTACAAATTTTTACAAAAAACGAGACTTATGAAAATCCATCCAATGGTTCGTGGTGCACTTATGAGGCGTAATACATGGCAAAGTAAAGATGAGGCTATAAAATATTTTAAGGGAAAAAATCTTTTTAGAAAAATACCTACAGAGGTAATTGAAAATTATGTTGAAGGAGGGTTAAAAAAAAATGATGAGGGAAAATTTGAATTGTTATGTAAACCAGAATGGGAAGCTGCAAATTTTAGATTATCTCCTGATGAAATCGGATTTAATCTTAAAAAAAGCAAAGTACCGATCAAGCTTATACTGCCTCCTAATAGCTATGTTTGTAATAAAAGATCTCAAAATAAACTGAAGCGTCTAATGCCTCAAATTGAAATAGTTACTGTAAAAGATACTACACATATGCTTCCTCTAGAAAATTCAGATGCTGTAAGTAATGAAATTAATAAGTTTCTTACTTAAATTATTATCTACAAAATATACTTCAAATAAGCTATTCTGAAATTATGAATGATTTTGTTGATATAGTTATTTCTGTCTGGAATAACGGAGCATTCGGAATAAACTTTAGCAACATTGTTACAGGCCTTTTGATCCTTTTTATTTTTGTTTTCTTTAGATCACTATTTACAAGCTTGGTGATGAGTAGACTAAGGGCTGTTGTTAGAAAATCTTCAAATCAAATTGACGATGAAGTATTAGATGCTTTTAAGGAACCAATTAAATTTATACCGATAGTTATAGGAGTATATGTTGCTTCAACTTATGTTGATTTAAACGAGTCTTTGCAAATATTTGCTGATAACCTTAATCGATCACTAATTACTATACTTATATTCTGGCTTTTATATAAACTTATTGATCCTCTATCTTATTTTGCTCATAAATTTACAGATGTGCTCACAAGCGATCTGGTGGATTGGGGTATAAGAATTTTAAAATTTGCTATTTTCTTCATAGGAGCTGCTGCGGTT
>JAYNZW010000006.1:33700-51785 GCA_038103905.1 Candidatus Pelagibacteraceae bacterium
ACCAATCCTTGCGGGTCTTGGACTATTAAGTGTTGCAATCGCTCTTGGAGCTCAAGATTTATTCAAAAATCTTATTTCTGGAATTTTAATTCTCTTAGAAAAGAGATTTAAAAATGGTGACTGGATTAAAGTAGAGAATATTGTTGAGGGTACTGTTGAAAATATAGGATTTAGATCAACTGTTGTTCGTCAATTTGATTCTTCGCCAGTTATGGTTCCAAATTTCAATTTTGCTGAAAATGCGGTTACCAATTTTTCAAATATGCAAAATAGAAGAATATATTGGACTATTGGGTTGGAATATAAAACTAGTCTTGATCAATTAAGAAACATTAGAGATGAAATTGAGAATTATTTGAAAGAAAGTGGAAACTTTGTATCAGAGTCTGAACAAGCTACATTTGTACGTATTGACAAGTTTTCTGATAGTTCGATAGATGTTCTTGTCTATTGTTTTGCTAAAACAAAAGTTTGGGGTGAATGGCTAAAAGTAAAAGAAGACCTAGCGTATAAAATAAAAAATATTGTCGAGTCTAATAATGCAGGGTTTGCATTTCCTTCTCAGACAATTTATTACGAAAACATCTAATCAGAACGATTCACTGGAATAAATTTCTTTTAAATTCTTATTCCATTTTCCCTCATAAAGGTTTTTTAATCGAGTAGCGGAACTTTCTCTTTTGTGAACTATCTCATATAAATAATCAATATGGATTGCTTCATTCTCACCTACAGTATTCAGGTTTGACCTTGACTCTAATCCTTTGGTTGAAATTTTTAAAAACTGCTGTGCTAGTTCCCATCCACTTATATCTTTTAATTTTGCATTTAAGCCAATTTCACAAACTGAGGATCTAAAACTAATTATATCCTCATAACTCCAATTAGTTACTATAGAAAGAGCTTCCTCTAGGCAATCTGAGCAATATAAAATTCCTGACCAAAAAGCTGGTAAAGCGCATAAAGATCTATAGCCTCCTGCATCAGCGCCTCGCATCTCAATGTATGTTTTGAGTCTTACCTCTGTAAAAATTGTACTAAGATGATCAGCCCAATCATCTATACTAAGATCATCTGAGTCAATTTGATCAAATTTATTATTTATCAAATCCTCAAAAGTGTACTCAAGACAATTTATATAATTTCCATCTCTAATAATTGAATAAACTGGTACTTTCAGAGCGTAATCAACATATTCTTCAAATGAAAAATTCTCACCCGTCATTGATTTCAGAATACCAGTTCGATCGTTATCTGTTTTTGACCAAACAAAGGAACGGTATGACTGAAAACCATTAAGTTTACCATCGTGAAATGGAGAGTTAGCAAATAGACCTGTAACTAAAGGCTGAAGCGCAGATGATACCATTATTTTTTTTTTCATATCTTTCTCTGATGTGTAATCAAAATTAGCCTGAACAGTGCATGATCGATGCATCATATCTAGTCCTAATCCTCCAAGCTGCTTCATATAAGGTCTCATAATTTCTGAGTATCTTTTTTTTGGAACATGCGGAACATTCTCTAAATGTTCAATAGGCAGAAAGCCAAGGCCTAAAAAGCCTATATTCATTTTTTTTTCTACCGTTTTAACAAATGCTAAATGATTGTTTATTTCTCTGCATGTTTCGTGAACATTATTTAGGGGTGCCCCTGAAAGTTCGAATTGACCACCAGGTTCAAGTGTAATACTTGCATTATCTTTTGAGAGAGCAATTATATTTTCACCCTCAAATTTTGGTTTCCATTCATCTTTGATGAATTCCTCTAATAATGCTGTAATACTCTGCTCACCTCTGTAAGGAATTAACGAGTAATCACTTTTATTATATACAAACTTTTCATGCTCAGTTCCAATTTTCTCATGGCCTTTTTCTTTTATTCCATTTTCAAAATATTGAATTAAGTCATTTTTACTTAGCATGTTACGAATATTCTTTTATTAACGAAGATGCAACTATACACGCTGTTTCAGATTTTAAAACATTATTTCCAAGTGTGATAGGTATAATAAATTTGTTATGCCGAATTGCATTTATTTCTTTGACCGAAAAATCACCTTCTGGTCCTATTAATATTCCCTTTATATCAATCTTATTTTTATCAAAGATTTGACTCATGTTATTTGCTTCTTCTATCAAGCAGCAAGCTAAGATATTAGCACTATTTCTTTTTATAAAATCTTCAAAATGTATAGGAACATTTATTTGAGGAATTAATGTTTGATTTGACTGTTCAATTGCTTCAATTGCAATTAACTTTAAACGGTCAATATTAAATGTTTTAAATTGAGTCCGCTCCATAATAATCGGCTGAAAATTTGTAACACCAATTTCTGTACATTTTTGAATAATAATCTCAGTCGGTACTTTTTTAATTGGAGAAAAGTATAATGTTAGAGGATTATTTAATCTTAATGTTTTAATTCTTTCAATAGCAGTTCCTCTAACTTTTTTTCTGTGAACACTTGATAATTCTACTACATACTCAACACTTTCGTTAAACACACTAACATTATCCCCAATCTTAGATCTCAACACAGTTGATAGATAATGAGAATGCCTAGAGTCAAATTCAATTAGCTGATTTTTCGATATTTCTCTGTTTAAGTAAATTCTATTCTTGATTTTCATATTTGATTATAAACAATTACTATTTATATACATTAATGAGAAAAATTATGTTCAAATATCAAAAAAATTTACTTTTATTGATGAGGCTTGATAAGCCAATCGGTATATATTTGCTTTTTTTCCCATGTGCCTGGGGGGTTTTGGCGGCTACAAACTCTTACAGTGAGTTAATAGGCAATATTTTTCTTATATTACTCTTTCTAATAGGATCAATCATAATGCGAGGGGCTGGATGTATTGTTAATGATATATTTGATAAAAATTTAGATAAAAGTGTTGTAAGAACAAAAGATCGCCCTATCGCCTCTGGTAGAATAAAAGTTTCTGAAGCCGTTTTATTTTTTTGTTTTTTATCAGGACTAGGATTATTAATACTGCTTTCATTAAATTTGATTTCAATTTTTATTGGCTTGATTTCATTCTTTTTGCTAGTTCTTTATCCGCTTTCAAAAAGAGTTACATACTGGCCACAGCTACTATTGGGTATAACTTTTAATGTGGGCGTTTTAATTGGTTTCAGTTCAGTAACTGGTAATCTTAATTTTTCTTTACTATGTTTATACAGCGCTGGAATTTTTTGGACGCTCGGATATGATACTATATACGCTATCCAAGATATTGAAGATGATTTGAAAATTGGTATTAAATCGACTGCGCTTCTATTTAAAAATAAAGTAAGAATGTGGATATTTTTTTTCTATTCTTCAATGTTAATAATGCTTTTCATTTTTGGTTTATTGTTAAATATGAGTTTCTATTATTTCTTGGGTTTGTTTTTTATTGGGTTACTATTATATAGACAAGTAATGCAATTAAATACTAACGATCCAGCTGTTTGCTTAGCTTTGTTTAAAAGTAATCAATATATTGGACTTCTTCTAAGCTGTGCTTTACTAACAAATATTATTAACTAATATTTAATTATGAGTTTTGAATCTACATCTCAAAAAATAATAGAGAAAACAATCAAAGCTGGTGCCACAGATTGTGATGTAGTCCTCGCAAAAGGGTCTTCAAAATCAATTGCATATAGGCTGGGTAAAGTTGAAGATATCGAAGAGTCAAATGGTAGTACTTTTGGTATTAGGGCTCTCATTGGAAATAAGCAAGCATTTATATCATCGTCTGATCATGACGAAAGTAATATTGATAAACTTATTGCTCGCGTAATACAAATGACGAAGCTTGCTCCAGAAGATGAAACTGCTTGTTTGGGAGATCCCAACTTATATGAGACAGAAATACATGATTTAAATTTATTGCAAGATATCCAAACAGATACAAATACATTAATTGAAATGGCACGACAGTGTGAAGAGTCGGCTTTAGAAATTAAAGGGATTACTAATTCTGAAGGTTCAGGTTCTTCATTCTCGGAGAGTGAGTTTTTTATTGCAAACAATAAGGGATTTAGTGGTGGATATAAATCTTCTTCAAATTCAATTTCATGTTCCGTAATTGCTGGAGAAGGCCAACAAATGGAAAGAGATTATGATTATGCAGTTTCAAGACATATTGATGACTTACTTTCACCATTTGAAGTGGGAAAAGCTTCAGCTGAGAAAGCTATTAAAAGATTAAATCCAAGAAAAATTAAATCATGCAAAACTCCTGTCATCTTTGACAAAAGAATAAGTGACGACTTAATTGGTTATTTAGCTTCGGCAGTTTCAGGAAATTCTATTGCTAGAGGTACAAGTTTCTTGAAGGATTCTTTAGGAAAACAAATTTTCAGTAAAGAAATTAATATTATTGATGATCCTAAAATTCCTAAAGGCCTTGGCTCACGTCCTTTTGATGGAGAAGGGTTAAGAACAAATAAAAAAGAGATTGTAAAAAATGGCGTTCTCCAAACATGGCTTCTTAACACTTCAACAGCAAAAAAACTTAATTTAAAATCGACAGGTAATGCTTCGAGAGGCGTAGGATCTCCTCCAGGAATAAGTACTTCTAACTTTTTTATGTCAAATGGAATTCATTCCTATGATGATATGATAAAATCAACTAATTCAGGTTTCTATGTTACAGAACTTATTGGCATGGGTGTAAATATTATAACAGGTGATTACAGTATGGGAGCTTCAGGACTATGGATTGAAAATGGTGAAATTCAATATCCTGTAAGTGAGATAACAATTGCTTCAAATTTAAAAGATATGTTTTTAAACTTAAGTGCTGCAAACGATCTAGAGTTTAAAGCAAGATCAAATGCGCCTACTATAAGAGTAGAAAATATGACTTTGGCTGGAAAATAGTCATTTTTTAAGATAAAATCTTCACATTGCAATTTCTTCATATAAAAATAATCTTTACCCTATCATGACCGGTTATCAAATTCTCAAAAGACTATTCCAAGATAGTGTTAAGCCTTACACCGTTAAATTATCAAGTTCATTTTTCTTTATGGTCATTACAGCATTAACGACAGGATTAACTGCATGGATTTTAGACCCAGCTATTGAAAAAATTTTTCTAGAAAAAGATAGTGAAATGTTAATGATTATTCCAATTGCAATAATCTTAACTTTACTATTAAAAAGTTTTGCAACCTATATGCAATCAGCAATTCTTGGAGAAGTTGCTCAAAAGATTATCGCTGACACTCAAATTAAAATGTTTACCAAGATAATATATTCTGACCATGCTTGGGTTCAAAAAAATCATTCTGGTAAATTAATTTCTAACTTTCTATATGACGTCACTCTTTTACAGGATTCTGTCAGTAGTAGTTTAGCAAACGGATTAAGAGATTTATTGACACTTATTTGTCTTATAGGAGTCATGTACTATCAGGACTGGAGATTGGCTACTGTTTCATTAATTGCAATTCCACTTGTAGGATTATTTTCAAGGAAACTTGGTAAGCGAATGAAAAAAACTTCAACTGAGGGTCAAATAGAAACAGGAATACTTGCATCCCTCTTATCTGAAAATTTAGATGGTCAAAGAGTTGTAAAAGCGTATCAGCAAGAAGAAGTAGAAATTAAAAAAGTAAGCTCATCAATTTATAAACGTATGAAGCTTATAATAAAGGGAATAAAAACAAGGGCTGCCGCTTCACCTTTTTCTGAATTTTTAGCAGGTTTTGGTATCGCAGGAGCGCTTTATTACGCTGGTATTAGAGGGTTACAAGGAGAGTTAGAATTAAATGAATTTATATCGTTCTTGGGGGCTATGATGCTCAGCTTTCAACCTCTAAAAAGACTATCTTCAATTAATACTACTATTCAAGAGGGTTTTGCAGCTGCTATAAGAATTTTTAATTTAATGGATCAGGAAAGTCACATAAAAGAAGTTGCCAAAGCTGATCGTCTTAATGTCTCTAACGGAAATATTAAATTTAAAGATGTATCTCTTTCATATGATCAAGATAGTAGTTTTGCTCTAAAAAATATCAACCTTACAATTGAACCCGGAACAACAACTGCTTTAGTTGGTCCAAGTGGTGCGGGCAAATCATCTTGTCTAAATCTAATACCAAGGTTTTATGACCCATCGGGTGGGTCAATCGAAATTGATGGACAAAAAATAAAAAATGTCACGCTAGAGTCACTAAGATCTTGTATCAGTCTTGTAAGTCAGGACCCAAAATTATTTGATGTATCAATTAGAGAAAATATAAGCTATGGAAATATAAATGCCTCCTATGAAGAAATAGTTAGTGCATCTCAATCAGCGGCTGCACATGAATTTATAATGAGCTTACCAGATCAATATGAAACTGTTGTTGGCGAGAAAGGCTACAGTCTATCTGGAGGACAAAAACAAAGAATTTCTATTGCTAGAGCTTTTTTGAGAGATGCCCCAATCTTATTACTAGACGAAGCAACTTCAAGTCTTGACAATGAATCAGAGCATCTAATTCAAGAAGCAGTAAAAAAATTAATGCAGAATAGAACTACTATTGTTATAGCACACAGACTTAGCACGATCATCGATGCAAATAAAATTGCCGTATTTGATCAAGGTAAAATAATTGAAACAGGATCGCACGAAGAGTTAATAAAAAAAGGCGGTCTTTATTCAAATTTATATAAAAGAGAAATTTAAAATGTTTAAAAAAATTTTAGACAATTTTTTTATAAAGCAGACTATTTCATTAATTGGAATAATGTATATTTTACTAACGTATTATACATCTAGAGTCACATTTTCTAATCAATCAAAAATTGACTCATTGAGTAAAAATAATGAAAATTTCATATATGCTTTTTGGCATGATCAATTACTGATGTGTCCTTTCACTTGGAAAAATGATCTTGATATTTTAGTATTAATTTCAAAACATAAAGATGGTGATATTATTTCTAGGGTAATATCTTATCTAGGCTTTAAAACCATAAGAGGTTCGACTAACAATCCTGAGAAGAAAAAAAATAAAGGAGGATTTATTGCGGCTAAAAAAATATTATCATCTCTAAAAAAAAATATATGTGTAGGAATTGCTCCTGATGGACCTCGAGGACCACGCCATGAAGTTGCGGAAGGTATAATTAATATAGCAAGAATGAGTAATAAAAAAATAATACCAGTTGCACTTGGATTTAAGTCAAAATGGACATTAAATACTTGGGATAAATTTATAGTGCCAAAGTTTTTTAGCAGTATGAAAGTAAGCTGGGGAGAGCCAATTGAAATACAAGAAGAAGATAACGTTAAATATCAAATTTTATTGAAAAAAGAGCTTGATACACTTACTGAATCCGTAAATTCTTTTCAATAAATTTAAATTAGAATGATATTTATATACAAATTAATCACTATTTTACTATATCCGTTTATTCCACTTTATTTAAGAATTAGAATTTTAAACAATAAAGAAGATGTGAATAGAATTAATGAAAGATATGGAATTGCAAGTCAAAAAAAGAAAGAGGGGAAGCTAATATGGTTTCATGCAGCAAGCATTGGTGAAAGTTTATCAATTATTACATTGATAAAAGAAATACAAAAAAAAAATAGCTCCCAAATACTTGTTACAACTGGTACAAAATCATCAGCTCAATTAATTAAACAAAAATTAAATAAAAAAATTACTCATCAATTTATACCATTAGATAACCCATTATTTATTGAAAGATTTTTGTCATACTGGAGACCAAGTATTGGTATATTTGTCGAGTCAGAGATCTGGCCAAATTTAATTTTAAAATCTAAAGAAAAAAAAATAAAACTAATCATTATAAATGGCAGAATGACCTCAAAAACATTTAAGAGATGGTCTGTATTTTCTAGTGTAAGTAGAAAAATATTCTCATGTTTTGACGACTGTTTTACTCAAAATAATGATAGTCTAATTCATTACCAAAAACTTGGTGTCAATAAGGCTTGTCATACTGGTAACCTTAAATTTACATCATCCCCTAACAAAATTGATGTAAAAGCAAAAAATAAAATTAAAAAAATTTTTGAAGGTAGAAAAATTTTTGTAGCCGCAAGCACTCATCCAGGCGAAGAAGATATCATCTTGGATATAACTAAAGAGATTCGATCTGTAAGAAAGGAATTTATTTCAGTAATAATCCCAAGACATCCTAATAGGAAATCTTTTATAAAGAATCAAGTATTAGAAAAAGTAATACTTAGATCTCAATCAAAAAAAATAAAGAAGGACACTTCAATTTATATTGCAGATACACTTGGTGAGTTAGAGCTATTTTACAGTATTGCAGACTTTATTTTTATAGGTGGTAGTTTTGTTAATCATGGTGGTCAAAATCCAATAGAAGCTTCTTACTACGGTAAATTAATTCATCATGGAAAGTTTATTCAAAATTTCACTGATGTTTATTCAATACTAAAGAAGTCACACATAACAAAACTTGTCAAAAGCTCACAAGAACTAATTCGTCATATTCAAAAAAACTACGATAAACCAAAAAAATCTTCAAAAAAAGATAGACTGTATAAATTAAATTTAAAGTCTCAAAATATACTTAAAAAAAATATAAGTTTATTAAATAAGTATTTACCTTAAATTAAAGTATATGAGTCAAAATCAAAAAATTGCTCAATATTTGTGGTATAGCAATAATATAATTATTAAATTATTTTTATTATTACTTCTTCCTCTATCATTCCTTTACTATTTTTTATTCCTACTTAAAAAATTTCTTTCTAATGAAAAATCTTTTCAACCTGAAATAATTTGTGTAGGAAATTGTTCAGTTGGTGGTGATGGCAAAACATCAACGATGCTTTCTCTCATTAATACATACCAATCAAAAAATAAAAAAGTAGCCGTACTATTGAAAGGTTATAAAGGAAAAATAAAATTGCCTACGCAAGTTAATGATATTGATCACTCTGCAATTGATGTAGGAGATGAAGCTTTGCTATATGCTAAACATGTCAGAACCTTTATAAGCAATAATCGATTAGCAGGAATTAATTTTATTACTAATAATCATTCTCTTGATGCCATTCTTATAGACGATGGACTTCAGGATTTTAGAATCAAAAAAGATAAAAATATTTTAGTCATTAATGGTAATAGAGGTTTTGGAAATGGTTTTTTGATTCCCGCTGGCCCATTACGACAATCTCCATCATCTGCAATTAAAATAGCTAATATCATAATTATAATTGGTGAAGATAAGAATAAAATTTATAATCTTTATAAACATATTTTTAAAGATAAAGTTTTTCTCCAAGCTGAAATAAAATGCGAAAAAGATAGTTCTAACCAAAATTATTTGGCATTTAGCGGCATTGGAAATAATGAAGGATTTATTAACACATTACATAATAATAATTACAATGTTAAAAAAATAAGGTTATTCCCTGATCACTACTATTATTCTAAAAATGATATTGAAAATATTAAAAAAGAGGCTCGTGAAAATAATTTAAGTATTATTACTACTGAGAAAGATTGGAAAAGATTGAATTTAAAACAACAAGAAAAAATTAATTTTTTACCAATATCAGTTGAATTTTCTAACAACGATACTCTCAATAATGCATTATTTCCAGATGACTAAATTTATCAGATACCTTCTTGAGTTATTTCTATTTATTTTTTTTTACTCTTTGTTTTTTATACTTCCATTAAACATTTCAAGAAAACTAGGAGTATTTATGGCGTTAAATATAGGCCCTCTGACAAAAACAAATAAAATAATAAATAAAAACTTGAAGATTGCATTTCCAAATCAAAATGAACAATGGATAGAAAAAATTAATAAGGGTGTTTGGTCTAATTTTGGAAAAGTTTTAGCTGAGTACTCTCACTTGAAAGAAATTTCAAGTAAAAATATGATTAATATTGAAGAAAATCATTTCTCAAAATCTTTTTTTGAGAAAGGTAAAAATAAAATTTTAATTTCAGCTCATAATGCTAATTGGGAGATACCTGGAATTGCATGCAGAATTAAGTCAAAAAAAATATCAGGAATTGTTAGAGAGCCTAATAATCCATTTATTAAAATAATTCTCTCAAATCTAAGAAATAAGTACAGTGTAAGATGTTATGAAAAAAACATAATTGGAACTAAAAAGATATTGAGAGATTTTAAGCAGGGCTTCTCTTTAGCTCTCTTAGCTGATCAAAAACTATCTTCAGGAATTAAGACAAAGTTTTTTGGGAGAGATACATATTCTACTGCGCTACCAGCTCAATTAGCATTAAAAGAAAAAAGTGATATATTCCTTGCTTGGCCAAAAAGAGCAGGCAATAATTTTGAATTTAAATTTTGTGAAATGATCGAAGCTTCAAAGCTTGATGATAACGAAGTAAATAAAATCAAAATTATTGGAATGATAAATTTATTTTTTGAAAAGAAAATATCTGAGAATCCCGAAGAATACTTTTGGCATCATAATCGCTGGGAATAAAACTTACTTGAATATTTCTTTCAACTAATAAAACTAATTATATTTTTTTAGTAATAATTCGGGGTCAACATATGTATCAAAAACCATAATTCCCCAATGTAAGTGTGGACCCGTTGATCTACCAGTCGAGCCTACAGTTCCAATTACTTCATTTTTTTTTATTTTGCTGTTTAATGTCACATCAACGCTGGCTAAATGGGCATATATACTTTTAACACCATATCCATGGTCAACGACAATTGTTCCTCCAGTATAATAAAGATCTGGTTCAGCCAAGATGACGATACCATCATTTGTAGATACTACCGGCGTACCCTCATTATTTGCAATATCTAGTCCTCTATGTGGACTCTTTGGTTTACCATTTAACACTCTCTGACTACCAAACACACCTGTAATAATACCTTTTACTGGCTGAACAAAGCCATTTAAAAAATTTTCATTTTCTAACAATATTTTTTTTGATTGTTTAATTATTTTATTTTCAGCAATAATACGCTCTAAAACTTTTTCATCAGGAGTAACAAGTTTGGTAGGGAGTCCATTTATTTCTTGAATATCAAAATTTCTCTTCAAAACAGTAATCTCATTAGTTTTACAGATTTTATTCTTACAAATCTCAATAAGAATATTATTTTTTCTATCTCTATCAATTGGAACTACAAAATATCCATTCTTGCTTATCTCGTGTGGAATTTTGTCACTGAATAATTGTATATTTGAAGATTCATTATATTCATGAATTTTACTGATAATAATTTCACCCTGAAGTACTCTTTCGGGCAAATCATATCTGAACTGAGCATTAGAATTTCCAAATAATATAAAATATAAGATCAGTAGTTTAATTATAAAAAAATAATTAAATCTCATTGATTTCTTTGTATCTTTTTAGGGCTACATCTGGGCCAGAGTATATTTCTTGTAAGTCGACATTCCAATACTTTAAATTTACCAATGGAATCTTTTTTTTAGTAATTGAACAAAGAACATAGTCACCAGGTTCAATGATTTTAAATTGTCCATGATACAATTCAATAACAGCACATTTTTCTAAATTTGAATTCATCGATCTATTTTGCCTTCTAAAGTTTTATCTTTCAATTCTATATTAATTTTATGATCATCTAAAATATCAGAGCTTACTTGGACAGGCTTTTTATTGCTATTTCTTATTACTGCAAAACCTCTATTTATTACAGATTTATAACTTAAGCTTTCAATTAATTTAGATAAGCTATTAACTTTCTCAACTTTAGATGAAATATATTGTTTATTTGAAACTTGAATTCGATTTGAATAATGTTTTAATAAATCAATCTTGGATTTTAATTGTTCTTTTAGAATCTTTGTGTTCAGTCGAGCAGATATTGTTAGAAAATTTGAGTTTAAAGAGTTTAAAAATATCTTTAGATTTGCTGGAAGCTTGTGATCGATTAATTTAAATTTTTGCTTCTTTTCATCAATTGAAAATATAATACTTTGGTCTAGCTTTGCTTGAGTTTCACGTATTGATTCATACAACTCTTCTTTGACAGGCGTAGCAAGCTCTGCTGCAGCAGTTGGAGTTGGTGCTCTGAGATCAGAAACTAAATCAATTAATGTGGTATCTGTTTCATGACCAATAGCAGAAATAATTGGAATTTCACTCTCAAATACAGCATTTACAATATTTTCTTCATTAAATGCCCACAGGTCTTCAATGCTTCCACCGCCGCGCGCAACTATTATGACATCAGGTTTTATTAATCTATCAATATTATCTTTATTAAAACCTTTGATTGCTTGAGTTATAAGTGCTGAAGAATCATCACCCTGAACAGGTACCGGCCATAAAATTACATTCAGCGGATACCGTTCTTCAATTCTGTGCAATATATCCTGAATAACTGCCCCGGTTGGAGATGTAATTACACCTATCCTTGTTGGGTAATTTGGAATTTGTTTTTTATGATGAAGATCAAAAATTCCAGTAGCAGCGAGCCTCTTTTTACGTTCTTCGAGCAATGCCATTAGTGCACCTTCTCCAGCAGGCATAAGAGAATCAATATGAATAGAATAATCTGAGCGTCCAGGATATCGGTCAGAATATCCTGTAGTTAATTTTCCTTTGCATATAACTTCTAATCCATCTTGGGGTTGGAATCCAAGTCTTGAAACATTGCTTCTCCATATAATGCCATTAATAATAGCTCCCTCATCTTTTAGATTAAGATATACATGGCCTGACGCAGCTTGCTTTAGTCCCGTTATTTCTCCTCGAACCCTAACATAGCCAAATGTTTCGTCTAAGACATCTTTAATAGACTTAGAAATTTCAGTAACAGAATATTCAGGAATATTTTCTTTAACCATTTTTCATAATTTAAACTATGTTATGATATTATTAAAGTTAAGTTTAATTATATGAATATTTTAGTAATTGGAAGTGGCGCAAGAGAACATGCTATATGCTATGCTGTCAGTCAAAGTTCGAGATTAAATGAGCTATATGCAATACCTGGAAACTATGGAATTTCTCAATTAGCTGAGTGTCATATTATAGATATAAATAATTTTAATGAGATATATGGCTTTGCAATTAAAAAAAATATTGATCTTATTATCGTTGGACCTGAAGTACCTTTAGTAAACGGTATAGTAGATTACTTTACTTCTAAAAAAATAAAAATTTTTGGTCCAGATAAATTTGCTGCTCAACTTGAAGGATCAAAAAGTTTTATGAAAGATCTTTGTAGGGAATACAATATTCCCACAGCTCAATATGAGAAATTTCAGAATTCTGATGATGCAATAAAATATTTAGAGAAACAAAGTTATCCAATTGTCATTAAGGCCGATGGACTAGCAGCTGGTAAAGGTGTTACTATTGCCGAAGATTTTAAGGCTGCAAGCATAGCTGTCCAAGATGTTTTCAATCATAAATTTGGAGAAAATATGGATGTCGTTATTGAAGAGTTTATGCACGGAGAAGAGGCAAGTTATTTTGTTTGTTCTGATGGTAAAGATTTTGTTTCTCTAATAAGCGCACAAGATCATAAAAGAATTGGTGAAGGTGATACTGGGCCAAATACTGGAGGAATGGGAGCTTATTCTCCTGCTCCTGTATTTACTGATAACGTAAAAAAACAAGTTGATACCGAGATTATAAAACCAACACTTAGAGCAATGATTAACAAAGGTCACCCATTTAAAGGCATCCTCTATGCTGGATTGATGATTAAAAATGAAAAAGCAAAATTAGTTGAATACAATATAAGATTTGGAGATCCAGAATGCCAAGTTTTAATGATGAGCATTAAATCAGACTTAATTGATCTAATGACATATACAATTGATGGATCAATTAAAGACTATAAGTGTGATTGGTATGATGAAGATTGTGCTACCGTAGTTCTTGCTTCAAAAGGTTACCCTGGAGAATTTAAAAAAGACACAGAAATTAAAGGACTTGAGAACATAGTAACAAATCAAAGCCTTCAGATATTTCATGCGGCTACTGTTGAGTCTGAGAAAAAAATATTAGCAAATGGGGGTAGAGTTTTATCAATAACTGCAAAAGATATCTCTTTGCGATCTGCACTCAATACAATATATAATCAAATCAAAAAAATAGACTGGGATGAATGCTATTATCGAAATGATATAGGTCACAAAGCTTTGAAAAATGAACACTAGAGATCAAATATTTTCAGGAACTAAAGAGGTTGATGAAAAGCTTTCAATTAATCAACTCAATCTTGAAGATTATCTTAAAAAGATTTTTGGAAATGAGACTTCAATCCATGAAATTAAACAGTTCAAGGGAGGTCAATCAAATCCCACTTATATGATTATTACTAATCAAGGAGACTATGTTTTAAGACGTCAGCCCCCAGGAAAACTATTAAAATCTGCTCATGCAGTTGATAGAGAGTACAAAGTCATAACAGCATTGGGTCAAACAGATGTACCTGTTCCACGAACTTATGATTATTGTAGTGACGAAAATGTTGTAGGTACAAAATTTTTTTTAATGGATCATGTTAAAGGAAATATATATTGGGAATTATTGTTGCCTAATCTAGATAAACCCTCTCGTAGACAAGTTTATTTATCTATGAATGATACAATTTCAAAATTGCACAATGTTAATTTTGAGGAAATAAACTTAGGTGATTATGGCAAGCATGAAAATTATATGCAAAGACAAATATATAGATGGACCAAACAATACAAAGACTCTGAAACGCAAGAAATTCCTGAAATGAATGAGCTCATTAATTGGCTTCCTCAAAATATTCCATTGGAACAAGAAACTTCTATTGTTCATGGTGATTTTAGATTGGATAATATGATCTTTGATCCTGAAACGCATCAGGTAAAAGCAATATTAGATTGGGAATTATCAACCCTAGGAAATCCAATTGCAGATTTTACATATCATATGATGTCATGGAGATTGCCTGCGGCAGCAAAAGGCCTAGGAATGCTTGGATCCGACTTGAAATCTTTAAATATTCCGTCTGAAGATGAATATTCAGCGCTCTATTACAAAAAAACTGGCAGAAATAAAATTGAGAATTGGGATTTTTATATGGCTTATAATATTTTTAGATTAGCTGGAATTGCTCAAGGAATCGTTGGACGAGTAAGAGACGGAACTGCTTCAAGTTCAGAAGCAAAAGACTTTGAAGCTTTTGTGCCAATTTTAGGAAGAATCGGTTGGGGTCTGGTAAGTGGGATTAAATAATTTATGACAAATATTCTAGATATTGATTTTGTTAGAAAGCAGTTTCCTGCTTTTCAAAATCCAAAAACTGAAAATTTTGCATTCTTTGAAAATGCTGGAGGAACTTATGTTCCTAAACAATTAATTGAAAAACTGAATGACTTTATGATCACTAAAAAAGTCCAGCCATATGGTGATTTTGGTCCATCGATTGAGGCTGGTGAAGAAATGGATAAAAGCTTAGCTAAAATTGCTGAATTATTAAATGTTTCTAAAGATGAATTTATTATTGGTCCTTCAACAACGATGAATATGTTTTTATTATCAAATGCAATTCAAAGTTGGTTAAATGAAGGAGATGAAATTATTGTAACCAACCAGGATCATGAAGCAAATATTGGTGCTTGGAGAAAGCTGGGAGAGAAAGGCATTAAAATCAAGGAATGGAAATTTAATACAGATACTGCCGAATTAGAAATTGAAGAATTAAAAAAAATTATAACTGACAAAACAAAATTCATCTGTGTTTGTCATACTTCTAATATTGTTGCTTCAATAAATAATCTTCATGAAATAACTAAAATTGCTCATGAAAGAAATATAAAAGTTGTTGGAGATGGAGTTGCTTATATGGCTCATGATCTCGCTGACTTAAAAAATATTGACGTAGATTTTTATGGCTTTAGTTTATACAAAACTTATGGTCCACATCTTGCTCTTCTTTATGGCAAAAAAGAATTACTTCAAAAGACAAAAAATTTAAATCATGAATTTTTATCTGAAGAGGTTCCTTACACACTAAATCCAGGTGGTCCAAATCATGAAGAACTAGCATGCTTATCTGGTCTAACAGATTACTATGAAGATTTATATGATCATCATTTTAATGATAATGGCATAGGACTTCATGAGAAAGGCAAGAGAATCTTTCAATTAATACATGAACATGAAGAGAAATTAATTAAAGTTTTACTAGAGTTTCTTCAAAGTAAAAAAAATGTAAGGATTATTGGAAATCAATCTCATTCAAGAAATATAAGAATGCCTACCTTATCTTTTACTGTAAATGGTATCAGCTCAAAAGAAATCGCTTATGGCGCTGGTAAAAAAGATATTGGTATTCGTAATGGAGAATTTTATGCTTGGCGCTGTCTTCAGGGACTTGGGATTGAGCCAAACGATGGTGTTGTAAGGGCTTCAATGGTGCACTACAACAATTTAGAAGAAGTAAATCGTCTTATAACTTATCTAGATGAAATTATTTAGATTTTAAATTTTTTAATCTTTCTTTCTTCTGTCTAATTGACTCATTCATGGATAGATCTTCGAAATGATGATATTCATCCCAATATGAGTCAAAACTAGCTTTCCTTACGAAACGACTATATTGATCTTTAATAAGTATTTCTTTTTTTTTAGACAAATTAGAGATATTTTTTTAATTCATTTCTGGCAATTGATAGCCTATGAACTTCATCTGGACCATCTGCAAGTCTTAATGTTCGCATTCCAGCATAAGCTCGTGCCATTCCTGGGTCAGAGGTAACACCTGCTCCCCCAAAAGCTTGAATTGCATCATCAATTATTTTTAATGCCATATTGGGAGCAGCAACTTTAATCATTGCTATTTCATTTTTTGCAACTTTATTTCCAACTTCGTCCATCATTGAAGCAGCCTTAAGAGTAAGTAATCTGGTCATTTCGATATTAATTCTTGCATCAGCAATTCTCTCCTGCCATACCGAATGTCTTACTACCTCTTTACCAAAAGCTTTTCTAGACATTAACCTTTTAATCATTGCCTCAAGAGCGACTTCAGCCAATCCAATTGTTCTCATACAGTGATGAATTCTTCCTGGGCCCAATCTACCTTGAGCAATTTCAAAACCTCTTCCTTCTCCAAGAAGCATATTTTCAGGCGGTACTTTTACATCATTAAACTCTATTTCAGCATGACCATGAGGCGCATCATCAAATCCAAATACTGGCAAGTGTCTTTTTATTTTTATACCTGGAGTATCTTTATCAACTAAAATCATTGATTGTTGTTTATGAATATCAGAATTTTCAGGATCAGTTTTTCCCATAAAAATATAGAAAGCACATCTTGGATCCATAGCTCCAGACGTCCACCACTTTGTTCCATTTAAAACATACTGATTTCCGTCTTTTCTAATTTCACTTGTAATGTTTGTTGCATCAGAGGAAGCAACCGCCGGTTCAGTCATTGCAAATGCAGATCTTGTTTTTCCTTCAAGAAGAGGTTCCAAATATTTCTTTTTTTGCTCATCCGTTCCATATCTAACTAAAACTTCCATGTTACCAGTATCTGGTGCAGAACAATTAAAAACTTCTGCCGACCACATTGCTCTACCCATTATTTCACACATTGGAGCATATTCAGCATTAGTAAGTCCGTGTCCTAGATCACTTTCAGGAAGAAAAAGGTTCCATAGATCTTCCTTTTTTGCTTCTTCCTTTAAATCTTCAATAATAGGCACGACTTGCCACCGATTATTCCCAAAATCCTCAATTTGCTGATGGTATGTACTGTTATTAGGATAAACATGTTTATCCATAAATTTTTCAAGACGTTCTGTTGTTGTTTTAGCTTTTTCTGAAATTGTCATTTACCTATTTTCCTTAAAAAAATTATTTATCAAAGCTTCACATTCAGATTTTGAAATATTATCGTATATTTCAGGCACATGATTACAATACTTTGACTGAAAAAAATTAATATTACCATTTATAGCACCAAATTTCAAATCATCAGCACCAAAAAATAACTTTTTTATTTTTGATCGTGATATGGCAGAAGCACACATGATACATGGTTCTAAAGTAACATAAAGACTGCAATCAATAAGTCGATTGCTTTTTATTTTGTTACATGCTTCTCTAA
>JAYNZW010000006.1:51795-61952 GCA_038103905.1 Candidatus Pelagibacteraceae bacterium
CTCTAATAGCATTAATTTCTGCGTGACCAACTGGATTATAGTCATTAACTAAAGTATTGTGGGCACTACTCAAAATCCTTCCACTCTTATCAAGAATAACACACCCAACAGGAACTTCTCCACACTTTTTTCCTTTTACTGCCATTTCTATAGCTAAATTCATTGGAGAATTTTTGGACATATAATTAATTTAAACTTTCTTTTAAGAATAATATATAGATATAAAAATTATATGAAAAATAATAAAAATTCAGAACGTATCAGCAAAGTAATCGCTCGTTCATCCCAATATTCACGAAGGCAAGTTGAGCAACTTATTATTGAGGGAAGAGTTAAGATTGATGGAAAAATAATCGATCGCCCAAATATAAATGTCAGTTCATCAAACAAAATCTTACTGGATAAAAAAATTATTGATTATAAAACGAATGATGAAATTTTTATTTTTAATAAACCTCGAGGATGTTTAGTTACTCACTCAGATCCTGAAGGTAGAAAAACTATATTTAATATTATTCCTAAAAAATTTGAAAAATATATTTCTATTGGAAGATTAGATTATAACTCTGAAGGGTTATTGCTGCTTACTAATAATGGGGATATTAAAAGATATTTTGAATTACCAAAAAATAATTTTGAAAGATCATATAAAGTTAAAGTACAGGGTAAAATAGATGATAAAATAATTAAAAGTCTTAAAAAAGGATTATTTATCAATAAGATTAAATATAAACCAATTATAGCATTAGTCGAAAGCAGTACTCCAACTTATACTTGGATTATAATGACTCTTAGAGAAGGCAAAAATCGTGAGATAAGAAATATCTTTGAGTCATTTAATATGACTGTTACTCGATTAATACGAATTTCCTATGGTCCTTATAAACTTAGAAAAACCAAGAAGGGTGAGATTGTTAAAGCTAGAGTAATTAAAAACATTAAATGAGAATAATTAGTGGAAATAGAAAAGGTCATAAATTAATTACACGAAAAAATCAGTCTGCGCGTCCAATTTCAGACAAGAATCGTGAAACTATTTTCAATCTATTGGCACATGGAAAGGGTATTGTCGAAACAGGTTTTTCGCTTAATCAAAGTACGATACTTGATGTGTTTGCTGGAACAGGATCATTTTCCTTTGAAGCATTATCCAGAGGCGCCAAAAAATCAGTCTTAATTGAAAAAGACTCCACGATGGTAGATCTTATTTATGAAAATATAAAAAAATTAGACTTTTTAGATGTAGTTCAAGTTTATCATATCGATGCTCTTAGAGTTCAATCAATCGATTTCCAAGATAAATTTGACCTTGTCTATATTGACCCCCCCTATCAAAAAGCACTAGATGAAAAATTTATTGATAAAATAGGAATGATTAATTGTTTATCAGAAAATTGCATCATTATTATTGAACAAAGCATTGAAGATAAAGTTTTAGCAAATAATAGAATTGAATTGATAAGAATGAAAGAACTTGGGAACTCAAGATTTTCATTCTTTAAAGCAATTTAATATTTACTTTAAATAATTTTTTTGTTTTTCTACAGCATCTTGACCAAAAGGATCAACGCCTCCTAAACTAGCTAATAGTAAAGTTTCTAAAATTGAAACTGTAAAGAAATATCCCAATTGAAAACCTATTGATTTTTTATCATGCCCAAAGTAATCAGAATTTCTTATAATTGGGATATTTTCATTTTTAAGAGTTTTTATCATTGCTTGCCTATGATTTGCTAATGTTAAATCTATAAAGTTATTACTGTCTTGATAATTGGCACTATATAATTCAAAAAATTTGTCTTTTGGCCCATCTAAATAGAGCTGTAAAACACTATGCTGATCCTGTGTCATTTGAGAAATAACAGGAAGATAACCAAATCCAGTCTTCCCTAAGCTTTCTGAATATAATTGCTTCATCCAATTACCAAGCTCATAGAGTTCATCGCCATATAAGAGAATAATGTCAATTTTTCTTCCTTCATTAATTAAATCGTATTTTTTTTGAGCTATCTTAGTTGGAGATAGATCATCAGCCTGAAATTCATCTTTTAGAAATTCTGAAATCGCAGCATCAAGACCTTTAAACATATCCATGTAATTATCAAAGAACAGCGAAATTGGTATCATGCTTGTATGTGAAAAAATTGAAAATCTTCCACCAATATTTGGATTAAGCTCGATACATTGAAAACCAATATGATTTGCAAATCTATGAAGTATGGCATCATTATTTTCTGTAATAGCTAAAAAGTTTTTTGTTTTATCAAAATTTTTATCGACAAATTGGTTTATATAGTCGTAAAGAGTCAATACTTCAGATGTTGTTCCTGATTTGGAAATAAAAATAAATCCAGTTTCTTGCATGTTTAGAGAATTTAATATTTGATCAACTTTTTTTGAGTTTAAATGATCAAAATAATAAACTCTTTTTTCATTTAAAATATAGCTAACAGCTTTTGACCCCTGAGAAGATCCTCCGATACCAACAATTATATAATTTTCAAAATTAAAACTTAACTTTTCTTTTTCCTTTGAGTGCTCATTAATTAATAACTGGTGATCTAAGAAAGGGTATTTATTTGCTAATATATTTTTCTTTATTTCTTCGTATGCCAACATGAGGCTTACTATGCACTAACAACCTTATCATGAATAGATAAATTTCTTTCAAACTCACTAAGCCGCTTAATTATTGATCTTAATTCAGTAATAGTTGTCCAATTTTGAAGAAATAAATCAAAGCTTCCATGAACTCTTTGAAAAGCATTACTAACCTGAACTACCGTTCCTAGCATTATTGCTCCTGTGAATAATCCAGGTCCAACTATCAAGTAAGGTACAACGACCATAAATTGTCCATAGCTATTTTGCCAGACATCAAAATAACCATAGTGTAAATAGAGTCTCTGATAATTAAATCTTATACCGAGAAATAACTCCCAAAGTCTTTCGGGTTGTGCATAATTTACTTTATCGTCTTCACCTAAAACAAGATCTTTTCTAAAGGCTGCTTCAACTTTTTGATTATTATATTCTAATCCTGGAAGCTTTATTCCAACAAACCAAGAAATAATTAAACCACCTACGGAAACCAATAATGCGGTCCATACTAATGAACCTTCATAATCTCTTAGAATTGGGATATCAACACTTTCAGATAGTGTCCATAAAACTGGAAGAAATGCAATTAATGTCATAATTGCTCTCACAGCTTGTAAACCTAAACTTTCAACAATTCTTGCAAAACGATTACAGTCTTCTTGAATTCTTTGACTAGCACCCTCTATTTCAACTTCTACATTTCTCCATCTTGGAATGTAATCAAATGTAATGGATTCTCTCCACCTTAATCCGTAAATCCTCGTAAACCATCCCGTAAAAGTTGCTAAAATAACATAAGGCATAGCAATAACTAAAAAGCTTGGCTCCGCACCACTTTGTGTAAAATACTTTATCGAAATTAATTTATCGTAAAAAAGAGTGATGCCAGATTGAGGATCGTCAGAATATTTATCGGCATTTTGTAGCAAATCATAAAACCCTCCATACCAAGTATTAATAGCAACTGTTAATTGAACTTGTACCCATAAAGAAAGAACTAACACAGAGCCCCCTCCATACGCCCAATAAAACCACTTACGAGTATAGTAAAAACATTTAACCATAGTTTATAATTTATCTGCTATATATAACTTATAGCTTTAAAACTGTTCTTCAATAAATTCTTCTAAAGAACCCGTTTCATTAACCGCATCATTATTTTGTTCTAAATCTGCTGAGTCGGAACTATCTAAAATCATTGACTCAATATCTGATGACTCATTTGTATTTATTTCAGAAGGTTCATCATTAATTGTTTCACCATCACCCGGTGGGGTTAACTCAAAATCAGGAGGTATTTCAAGAGCTTTTTGTTTTAAACTTGTAAAGTCATTAGATTGATTTGAAGAACAACCCACTAAAAATGCTACTATTATTAAAATAATTACTCTATCCATTTTCTTTTTTATTTTTATTTGAAAATAACTCTAAAATAATAATAAGCAAGCATCCTAGTGTTATTGTTATATCAGCAAAATTAAATACATACCAATGGTAATTCATATAATGAATATCTATAAAATCTAATACTGCTTTATGTAAAAAACGATCAATTAAATTTCCAAATGCGCCCCCTATTATGAGACTGAAAGCAAAATAATAAAGTTTTTTATTAATTCTAATAGCGTAGATAAATAAAAAAATAATTAATACTAACATAATAATCATATAAAAATTATTAATTGACTGCAGATCGTTTTGAAACAGCCCAAAAGCAAATCCTTTATTCCAGATTAGATACAAATTAATATAATCATTTATCTTTTCCATAAATTGAGTATTTAGGTGACTCGTATCAATATTATAAGTTTTAATGAGATAAAGTTTTATAGCTTGGTCAATCGAAGCAAAAAGAATAATCAAGAAAGAAAAATTTCTTATAATTTTAAACATTTATTGAATTACATCATTACATCGATCACAAATATGATCTTTGAGTTTTGGAAAGTATTTCCAACAACGCTCACATTTTTTTCCATCCACTCTTGAAACTAATACTCCGACAGACTTATCATCATCAAGAGAGTAGCAATCATCTGGTAAATTATCTTTTTTAATTTCTATACTTGATATGATTGCAACCTGTTCTACGGTTTTACTATTTACTAAATTAAATTTTTTATCATCATTAATGTATAAAACAACTGAAGCTTCGAGGCTAGAACCTATAGTTTTATTTTTTCTCTCTAATTCTATAGCTCCATTAATCAGTCTCTTTAATTTTTTATAAAAATTCCATCCATAATCAAGATCGTTTCTTATCCATGTTTCATCAATGGAACAGAAATTTTCAGTGTGGATACTAGAATCTATCCCCATACGACTTTGCCAGGCTTCTTCAATTGTAAAACACAAAATTGGAGCCAATAATCTCAACAAATGATGGAAAAGAATATCTAGAACAGTTTGAGTTGAAAGTCTTATCTTTGAATTTTTTGCATCGCAATAAAGAGAGTCTTTTCGAATATCAAAATAAAATGATGACAGCTCATTAGTGCAAAAATTAAAAATTAAAGTAAATACTTTTTGATATTCAAAAATCTCATAATTTTTGAGTACATCTTTTTCTAAAATGACCAACTGCGATAAAATATATTTATCCAAATCTGTAAGATCGCTATATTCAACAGCACTCTGAATGGTAAAGTCAGATAAATTACCAAGTATGAATCTTATTGTATTTCTTAATCTTCTATAGGTATCAACATTACTTTTAATAATCTCAGGTCCAATTTTAAGATCTTCAGAAAAATCACTATTTGCAACCCATAATCGCAGTATATCTGCTCCAGATTTTTCAATAACTTCTGCTGGAGAAACTATATTATTCGAAGATTTACTCATTTTTGCACCATCTTCATGCAGTACAAAACCATGTGTCAAAACTGATTCATAAGGAGCGGTGTCTCTTGTGCCACAGGACTCTAAAAGTGATGAATGAAACCAACCTCTATGTTGATCAGTTCCTTCAAGATACAAAGATGCAGGCCATGGTTGATTATTCTCTTCTAATACAAAAGCATGTGTACAACCGGAGTCAAACCAAACATCAAGAATATCATCAACTTTTTCATATTTTTCAGGATCCTCGATTCCATTGAGCCACTCTTCTTTAGAGTATTTAAACCAAGCGTCAGATCCTTCTTCTTCAAAACGCTTAATAATTTTTTTATTTAGCTCACCATTCAGAAGAGGGGCGCCTGTTTTTTTATTATAAAAGATTGAGAGAGGAACTCCCCATGCTCTTTGACGTGATACTACCCAATCAGGCCTATTTTCAATCATAGAAAATATTCTTTTTTTTCCCTGAGCAGGAAACCATTTTACTTTTTCGATTGAGTCTAAAGCTTTTTTTCTAAGCTCATTTGCCTCCATTCCAATAAACCACTGAGGTGTATTTCTGAAAATAACAGGGGCCTTAGACCTCCACGAATGAGGATAGCTATGACGAAGAGAGCCTTTACCTAATAGCGATTTTTCATTTTTTAATTCAATAATAACTGCAACATTCGCCTCTGCATCAGAACCATCATCATTGAAGATTTTCTTACCTGCAAATATTGGAACATGATTAAAATATTTTCCATCTCCATCGACTGTTTCTGGAACATCGATTTTATATTTAACTCCTAAATCATAGTCATCTGGTCCATGACCAGGAGCAATATGAACAAGTCCTGTTCCTTGCTCAAGTGTAACATAATCAGCTGGGTATAGCTTTACATCAAAATCATAGCCATTATTTCTAAAAGGATGAGAGCATGTTAGATCACTAATATTCTTCAAATCTTTTATTTTAGTAAATAATTTTATTCTGCACTCTGACTTTATCGATTCCTCAAGCTCAGATGCGAAAACGAGTAAATCTCCCTTTTGTGCATGACTATCATCGGATACATCCTCGACTTTGAATAATGAATATTTAATTTCCTCGCCGTAAGCTATTGCTCTATTTCCAGGTATAGTCCAAGGTGTTGTTGTCCAAATTACAACTGAGGCGTTTAATAGTTCAGAGTCATCAGATTTTATGATTGGGAATTTAACATATATCCACGAGGATTTATGTTCTTTATACTCTATTTCAGCTTCAGCTAATGCAGTTTTTTCGACAGTTGACCACATCACTGGCTTTGAACCTCTGAATAAACTTCCATTTTCTAAAAATTTAAAAAATTCCCTAACAATAACGGACTCTGCCTTGAATGACATTGTTGTGTATGGATTAGACCAGTCACCAATTACCCCAAGTCTTATAAATTCCTCTCGCTGTATGTCAATCCATCTAGTCGCAAAGTCCCTGCACTCTTTTCTAAATTGAATAATATCGACTTCATCTTTGTTAAGTCCTTTTTCTCTATATTGCTCTTCAATCTTCCATTCAATAGGTAGTCCATGACAATCCCAACCAGGAATATATGAACTATCTTTATTGAGCATTTGCTGAGATCTAACTACAAAATCTTTTAAGATTTTATTCAGAGCATGACCGATATGAAGATGACCATTTGCATAAGGTGGACCATCGTGAAGTACAAATTTTTTCTTATCTTTAGATCTATCACGTAGAGATTTATAAATATTTTTTTTAGACCATTGACTCAGAATAGTTGGCTCTTGTTCTGGTAATCCAGCTCTCATTGCAAAGCTTGTTTTGGGTAAAAATAAAGTTTCGCTAAAATCTAGTTTTTCATCTTTAGCTGTCATTGTAATTATCTTAAGACTTGTTTTGCTTTTAAAATATCTTTGTTAAGTTGCATTTTTAGAGAGTCGATACCTGAAAATTTTTTTTCTTTGCGTATGAAACCAATAAATGTCACTTTTAAAGTAGAATTATAAATATTCAAATTAAAATCAAATAAATATACCTCTAACAGCGGTGTTTTTTTATTAAATGTTGGGCGTATACCAAAATTTGCTATGCCTTTGTAAAGCCTATATTTACTATTTTTTTTGATCATTTCTACTGTTACAGCATAAACACCATACTTTGGTTGAGAATAGTCTTTAATTTCAATATTGGCAGTAGGAAATCCTATTAAACGACCTCTCTGATCTCCCTTAATAACTTTACCATTAATAAACCATGGTCTTCCCAATATTTTATTTGCAATTTTGATTTTACCACTTTCAATTGCTAATCTAACATTGGATGAGGAAAATATTTTCTTATTAAAATTTTTAGCTAATGACAATGGAAGCTTGAAGATACTTACTGGGAAGACAGAAAAGTTATTTTTTGTTCCAAAGTCTTTTAAGTATTGATAGTCTCCACTTCTATTATTTCCAAACTTAAAATTTTTACCCACAAAAACATGTTTCATTTGAATTCCTTCAAGAAGAATTTTTTTACAAAAATAATTAGGAGTCATTTTTGCTACTGAACTCGAAAATTTGAGTACTATTACATAATCTAATCCATAGCTTTTAAGGATTTCACATCTAGAATTAATATGAGTAAGTAAAAAATTTCTTTTTTCTTTCTTAAAAAAAATTTTTGGATGAGGGTCAAATAATAATACACCAACTTTCTTATTTTCTTTTGACTGAATTTTTTTTGCTGACTCAATTATTTTCTGATGTCCTCGATGAATACCGTCAAAATTCCCTAATAGAAGTATTGAGTTTTTAGTATATTTTTTTAATGACTTATAACTTGTAAAAATTTTCATAATTGCAGTGACTCAATAATATTAATCTGTTCAATATCTTGATTCAGATAAGAATTGAAAAATTTTTTAATATCAGCTGTTTCTTGAATATCACTTTTATGAATTCCTGACTCAACAAAAACAGAATTAATACCAAAATTATTGGCTCCTATTATATCTGTCCTTACACTATCTCCTATAGCAATCATTTGCGATTTATCCTCAACTAATCCCTCGGACAAAACACTCTCAAAAACATAGCTATATATTTCTTGATATGGTTTTCCATAATGTTTCACTTTACCACCTAAATCAGAATAAAATGCCGCAATACTCCCAGCACAAAATATTTTTTTGTTACCTCTTATTACGATCAAGTCTGGATTCGCACATACCATTGGTATATTCAATCTCTTCATTTCTAATAAAAAGTCTTCATAGTCTGTCGGAGTTTGCTGTTCATCATCATCAAATCCTGTACACAAAACAAAATCACTCTCTTCCAATGTCTCAGTTTTTTGTATCTGAATATCTTCTAGAAGATCATAATCCTTACTCGGACCTAAATGAAAATATTTATGGCCATGATTTAAGTTATTAATCATTTTTTGCGCTATATCTCCTGAGGAGATGATAGAGTGAAATAAATCTTCTGAGAGATCGAGTTTTTTTGTTAACCCTGATCGAACAACTGAATTAGGCCTTGGAGCATTTGAAATAAATATAACTTTTACCTCATTCTCTTTCATTCGATGAAGAAAATCTATGCTTCCAGAAAAAACTTGCTTACCATTATGAATGACTCCCCATAAATCACAAAGGATCACTCTATAATCACTGACAAACTTATTTAGATCTTTAATGTATCTTATTAACATAAATTTTATTATTGCATTTTTTGAATTTAATAATTTATAATAAAAAATTAACTTCTATACTAATTTATGTCATCTCTTTTTGATCTTACTGGAAAAAATGCAATAATTACTGGCTCTTCAAGAGGTATAGGTAAAGCAATAGCTCATAGAATGGCTCAACACGGAGCAAAAGTTGTAATTACAAGTCGAAAACTTGACGCATGTGAGGAAGTGTCTTCTGAAATAAATAGAGAGTTTGGCGAGGATACATCGATTGCTATTTCATGTAATATTTCCGACAAAGAACAATTAAAAAACCTATATACTCAGTCAAAAAAGTGGTGTGGCGAGATAAGTACACTGGTTTGTAACGCTGCAGTTAATCCTTATTTTGGTCCTTCAATTAATACTCCTGATGAAGCTTTTGAAAAAATAATGAAATCAAATGTTCAAAGTAACTTCTGGTTATGCAATGAAGTGTTGCCTGATATGACATCAAGAAAAACTGGGTCTATCATTATAATTTCGTCAATAGCTGGTCTTCAAGGAACTCCTGTTTTAGGAGCATACGCAATTTCTAAAGCTGCTGACTCTCAACTTGCAAGAAATATAGCAGTGGAGTATGGGGCTAGCAATATAAGAGCTAATTGTATATCGCCTGGATTAATTAAAACTGACTTTGCGAGAGCTTTATGGGAGAACGAGAGTATTTTAAAAGCCGCTACCTCTCATTCAGCTCTAAAAAGGATTGGTATGCCGGATGAAATAGCTGGTGCAGCAGTTTTTTTAGCTTCAGAAGCTGGAGCTTTTGTTACAGGTCAAAATCTAATCATCAATGGCGGTGAAGCACCAGGCTTATAAGAGCTTGAATACTCAAAAAAAGCTTGATTTCTTCTAAAATCTAAGAAATATCCGACCCTTGACAGTTTGGTTCACAATCACTATATGCCTTGATAGCAAGCACTAATTGCTAGTTTAAATTTTTATATTAGGAGACAAAAACAATGGATTTTCGCCCTTTACACGATAGAGTTTTAGTAAGAAGACTTGA
>JAYNZW010000006.1:61962-100280 GCA_038103905.1 Candidatus Pelagibacteraceae bacterium
TTATTATTCCAGATACAGCTCAAGAAAAACCCCAAGAAGGTGAGATTATTGCCGTTGGTTCAGGCAATAAAAGTGAAGATGGTAAAGTAACTCCATTAGATCTATCTGTTGGTGACAAAGTATTATTTGGCAAGTGGTCAGGTACTGAAGTAAAAATCAACGGTGAGGAGCTCTGTATCATGAAAGAGTCAGACATCATGGGAATAATTACTACAAAATCAAAAGCTAAATCAAAAAAGAAAAAATAAAATTTCAATAAGGAGAATAAAAAATGGCTGGAAAAGAAATTCATTTTGGTACTGAAGCTAGAAACAGAATGCTAAAGGGCGTAAATGTCCTTGCTGATGCTGTTGCTGTCACACTTGGACCAAAAGGTAGAAATGTTGTTATGGACAAATCGTTCGGTGCTCCAAAGAGTACTAAAGATGGTGTTTCTGTTGCAAAAGAAATTGAACTTAAAGACAAGTTTGAAAATATGGGAGCTCAAATGGTTCGTGAAGCTGCAAGTAAAACAAATGATGTTGCAGGTGATGGAACAACTACTGCTACAGTTTTAACAAGAGCAATTGTAACAGAGGGACTAAAATTTGTTGCAGCAGGAATGAATCCTATGGATTTAAGACGTGGCGTTGATAGTGCAATTGATGCCGCTAGTGAGTCAATTAAATCAAGCTCAAAAAAAGTAAAAACCAGTGCTGAAGTTTCTCAGGTTGGGTCTATTTCAGCCAATGGTGAAACAGAGGTTGGTGATATGATTGCTAAAGCCATGGATAAGGTTGGCAACGAAGGCGTAATAACTGTTGAAGAAGCTAAAGGTCTTGAGACTGAACTTGACGTTGTTGAAGGTATGCAATTCGATCGTGGTTATTTGTCACCCTATTTCGTAACGAATGCAGAAAAAATGACAGCTGACTTAGATAACGCACTTATCTTATTGCACGAAAAAAAACTTACTAATTTACAGCCAATGCTTCCTTTACTAGAAGCAGTTGTTCAAGCTGGACGTCCACTTTTAATTATTGCTGAGGATGTTGAAGGCGAAGCGCTTGCAACATTAGTGGTTAATAAATTAAGAGGTGGATTAAAAATTGCTGCTGTTAAAGCGCCAGGATTTGGAGACAGAAGAAAAGCGATGCTTGAAGACATTTCTATTTTGACAGGTGGTCAAGTGATATCTGAAGATTTAGGTATTAAATTAGAAAATGTAACAATTAATGATCTTGGAAGTGCTAAAAGAGTAACGATTGATAAAGAAAATACTACAATCGTTAATGGAAACGGTACAAAAGCTGACATACAGGGAAGGTGCTCTCAAATTAGAAAGCAAATTGAAGAGACAACTTCTGATTATGATAGAGAAAAACTTCAAGAAAGACTTGCTAAGTTAGCGGGTGGTGTTGCTGTTATTAAGGTTGGTGGTGCTACTGAGGTTGAAGTTAAAGAAAGAAAAGATCGTGTTGACGATGCCTTAAATGCTACACGAGCTGCAGTTGAAGAAGGTGTTGTAGCTGGAGGAGGACTATCCCTGCTTAAAGCTGCTTCTTCACTTGATAAAATCAAAACATCGAATGCTGACCAAAAAGCTGGTGTTGATATTGTGAGAAGAGCTTTAGAAATGCCGATTCGAACAATTGCTAATAATGCTGGTGTCGATGGCTCCGTGATTGTTGGTAAGTTGAAAGAAAATAAATCAGCTTCTGAAGGTTATGACGCTCAATCTGATAAGTATGTTGATATGTTTAAAGCTGGTATCATCGATCCAACTAAAGTTGTTAGAACTAGTTTACAAAATGCTGGTTCCATTGCTGGCGTATTAATTACAACTGAAGCTATGGTTGCCGATGCACCAGAAGACAAGTCTGCTGCAGCCCCTGCAATGCCTGATATGGGCGGAATGGGCGGAATGGGCGGAATGGGCGGAATGATGTAATTCAACGTCCAATTTACGTTATAAAAAAACCCGGCGTTAGCCGGGTTTTTTTTTATGAAAGTAAATTAAATTGATAATACGCCATATATGCAAGTACAAACCAGCCTAAACAAAAAAGAAAGAATCGTAATGGTACAAAATTGAATGTTATCTGAACCATCGAATGAACCACTCTTAAAACCACAAAAATCCAAGCCAGTTGGACTAAAAATAAATCAAAGCTATTGATTATTGCAATAGTTACTACAAGAGCATAAAAAGCAACAGGTTGTTCAAATAAATGATTATAATTATCTGCTAATCTCTCAGTCCATAAAGGCAACAGCCCTCTTAAATCTTTAGTATGGGCAGCTGTTTGTGGGTGTTTTTTTCTGAGTAAAAAAAAACGACTAGTTGCCATAAATAAAAAAATTACAAAAGTCCAAAGTATCAAAATCAAAACTGGTGTAAGAATTGAAATCTGATCCATAGATTATTTTAAGAGATTAATAAAACTTCTACTAATCTCTTCTATATTCTCATTCCAGTCAATAATTTTTGATTTAAATATCGCAGCAGAAGATTTTAAAATCAAACCATCATCAAGCACTCTAAGATTATTAGCTTTTAAAGTTTGGCCTGTAGATGTTATGTCTGTAATAATATCTGCAAATCCATTAAATGGGGCACTTTCAGTAGAGCCATGACTTTCTACGGTTCTATAATCGACTACACCTCGATTTGAAAAAAAACTATTTGTAAGGTTTGGATACTTTGTTGCTACTCTAATTCTTTTTGAGGTTTTCATTCTTTGAAAGTTACTCACTTCTTCAAGATCAGCCATACTTATTACATCAATCCATAAATTTGGAATTGCAACAACTAAATCCGCCTTACCAAAGTCTAATTGTAATAACTTATCTACTTTTGCTTTATAATTTCTGATCTTTTCTTGAACTAAATCATCACATGTTAATCCTAGGTGAATAGATCCCTCATCAAGGCGTCCGGTGATTTCTTTTGCAGACAAAAAATAAATTAATAGATTATCTAAACCGTCAATTGTCGCTAAATAATTTCGGTCTTCAGTTTGATTAGATATCTTAATATCTTTGGATACAAACAGAGCATCTAAATCTTTTCTTAGACGACCCTTGCTTGGAAGAGCGATTTTAATTTTATCTTTATTGTCAAACATTTGTTAAGGCTTTCAAAATATTATTATTATTTGTAGCGAAGCCTACTGCTGAGAACTGATCTTGATCCTCAAGTACATTTAAAAGTTTATCATAGCGCCCACCAGATATTAAAACATCTGAATTGACATTACTAATTATCTCAAAAATTATACCATCATAAAATTCAATCGAATGACCAAAGTCACAATCAAAATAAATTGGTTTAGCTGATATTTTTAGCAGATTAGATGAGAGTTGATTTAACATTTCTTGTCCCTCATCAAACCTTTTAATGTCAAAATCATTCATAAATTTATTCATTTGGTCATCAATTTTTTGAATTGGACCATTTAATGATAGGAATTCATTAATGACTTTTTGAATTTCTTTTCCTTGTTTTGAAGATACAACACTCTCACTTTTTAGATTAAAACGGGAGGCAATTTCATCAATTGTTCTAGATCCGGTTTTTAATTGATCTTCATTTAGTAAAATATCCTTTATTTCCTCATTGATAATTTTATCATCCCCAAAAACATCTCTAATTATATTTGATTTTCTCTCTTTATCATATCCAACTCCATCACTAATACGATTTAATAACTTATCAAAATAATCTCGACGATAAAAATGTCTCAATAGCCTTTGCTTCCACCTTTGAGGAAGATCAAGAGAATTTATAAATAAATTAAATAATGAAATGCTACTAATGCGTATACTAAAATCGCTTATACCAATTTGATTAATTGTTTCCATAGCCAGATTTATTGCCTGAAATTCTTTTTCATAATTGGATATTTTAGAATTATCTCTAAAAATAATTTCAATACCTGACTGATTTAATTCAAGAGACTGTTCATTAGAAGTCAGTGAAGATCTAAAGACTGGACCACTGTAACATAATTGTCCATTTTCAAATTTATCAATATTTTCAAGAAAATGTTTACAGGTAGGTATAGTGAGATCAGGGCGAAGGCACATTTCATCACCAGAATTATTCGTAAATGAAAACATTCTTCGTCTTATATCTTCCCCAGAAGTTTCATAAAATACCTCAGAATTATAAACTAATGGAAGATCCACATACTGAAAATTATTTTCAGTAAATAAATTTTTTAGGAAAATATTTATATCTTGGATAGAGTTCATGAAATTATTTTTTAATAATTTTTAATATAGAAGATATTAAATTCTGACGCTCAATATTTATTTGACCTGCTTTACTTTCTTTCCACTCGTCTCTTTCACTTATTTGTTTTGAAATTTCCTTTCCAGCTGACAGATCTTTGATTGATAGTACTCCTTTTTCAAGCTCTTCATCACCTGCAATAATTGCAATTGAAGCATTGCGTTTGTCACAATATTTAAGTTGCTTACCAAGATTTTGAGATCCAAATGAAATCTCACATGGAATATTGTTATTTCTTAACTCTTCAGCAATCTTGACATATTCGCTGAGATTTTCATTGTTCATATTAACGATTACAACCAATGGATTCTCTGAAATATCTATATTATTTCTTTGCTTTAATGCATAGACCAATCGATCAACCCCAATGGAAATACCGGTAGCAGGAACATCTTCTTTTCCAAATCTTGAAATTAATTTATCATATCTACCTCCTCCAGCAACAGAGCCGAAAACAACATCTACACCCTTATTATTCTTTACCTTGAATAATAATTCTGCCTCGAATACCATTCCAGTATAATAGTCAAGCCCCCTGACAACTGATGGATCAAACTCAATTGATAAGTTTGGAAAATTGGATAAATAATTTTCAAAATTTAAAATTTGTTTATTTGATTTATCTCCATTTTTTATAAATTGGACGATTGATGATGCTTGCTCATCCGATAGGCCAACCCCACTCATCACATCACCTGACTGATCTTTTCGTCCAATTGTAAGCAGTTCTTTAACTCCGCCCTCACCAAATCTATCAAGCTTGTCTATTGCCCTTAATACTTCTGAAATCTTATTTAATGGAATATCAATTTCGTTAAATAAATCATTCCAGATCATTCTATTAGAATATTTAATTCGATAATCTTCTGAACTCAGCCCAAGTTTATCAAAAATTTTTGCAACCATAACACATAGTTCTGCATCAATATTTGTATCTTGAACTCCAATAACATCAGCATCAAATTGTCTAAATTCTCTATATCGTCCTGGCCCAGGTTTTTCATTTCGCCATACATTTCCGCTCTGATAGCGTTTAAACGGCTTTACAATATTTTGATAATTAGCGGCAACAAAACGAGCTAGTGGAGCGGTAAGGTCATAACGTAAAGATATCCATTGATTGTCTTCATCTTGAATTGAAAATACCCCACCACTTGGCCGATCAACATCAGGTAAAAATTTTCCAAGAGCATCTGTAAATTCAAAGGCAGGTGTTTCTAATTCTCTAAACCCAAAATTTTGACATACCTCTTCTATTGTCTTCGAAACTTTTTTTCGAACACTAATTGTAACCTCATCATTATCTTTAAATCCTTTAGGCAATATAGCCTTTGGATTTTTCTTTTCTTTTTTCATACATTCATAGTTTTAGTATCTCTATAATACTATATTTTATTTAATGGTATAAGGGGTCGTGGTCTGCTAGTACTTTTTTCTAGCAAACTTAAATATGTGAAGTGTGATGTTTAAAGTTAAACATGTAGAAGGATTTGCATTATTTAACTAAAAAAGTCAAATATTATTGAAATTTTGTAAATATGAACAAAATTGTGTATTGTAATATACGAAAATCTCCTCATTTTTATGGATATAAACATTAAACAACCCTATTTAATTACATTTTATGCAGCAACTGGTCATCTCATGATGCATATGTTTGCTGCTTTTTATTTCGTTATTGTTCTAGCAATAGAGGATGATTGGAATTTTTCATATGATGAATTAATAAACTTATGGCTTTTAGGCTCACTTTTAGTTGGATTAGGCTCTATTCCTGCTGGCTGGCTGAGTGATCAATGGAGTCGTTCTGGCATGCTAGCAGTCATGTTTATTGGACTTGGGGTTTCTTCAATACTGTGTGGACTGAGCAACAATAAGCTTTCACTTATGGTAAACCTATCCATTCTTGGACTTTTCTGTTCGATATATCATCCCGCAGGAATATCATGGGTTGTAAACACATCTAATGAAACTGGAAAAGCTCTTGGATTTAATAATATATTTGGAGGTGTAGGAATCGGATTAGGCGCATTCTCATCTGGGCTAATCATTGACATGTACAATTGGCATTATGCTTTTATTTTTCCAGGGGTAGTTTCAGTAATTATTGGCCTTCGATTATTTATTCATATTCATCAAGGAAAGATATCATTAAAGAATATTATTTCTGATAAGTTTAATGATAGCCCAGAGCAAAACCAATTATTAAAAATTGCTATAATAATGCTTATTAGCATTACATGTATGGCATTCGTATACCAGATCTTACAATCTAGTTTGCCTAAGGTAATAGATATTCGTTTAGCTGAAAAGTTAGACTTTGGCGCATCACAAATAGGATTAATAGTTTCTTTTATTTATATTATAAGTGGTCTTATGAACTATATAGGGGGCATGCTTGCAGACAAGTATCCAGAAAAAAATATTTATTTAATTGGTATTTTAGGTCAAGGAGTTTTACTTTTTTTTATATTTAGTCTGTCAAATTATTTTTTAATAATTATCAGTCTTTTTATAGTAGCGTTTAATTCATCAATACTTCCTGCAGAAAATTTATTACTTGCATATTTTTCGCCTCAGAAGCATCAAAGTCTTGTCTATGGAATTAAATTTATTGTTTCATTTGCAATTGCACCGATTGCTCTATTTCTGATTTCAACAAGTTATGAAGTGACCAAAGAATTCAGCTATTTATATCTTTTTAGCGGATTTTTGATGCTGATTTTATTTTTTATTGTACTTACTCTTCCTTCAACACAAAAAAAGCCTGTCAGTGAGGTACCCTAAACTTATCATGACAAGTTTTGCATTGTGACCAAATCATTTTTTTTTGAGACTCTTTTAAGTCGTCACCCATTAGATTCATCACAATCATAGCAAAATCATTAGCATCCTTTGACGCCTTGTTCATTAATTCATTGAATAGTTCTTTTTCTTCCCAGACTGATGGCAGTGCCTCAGTTTCATAGCCAGTTTTAGTATTTTCTGGAAAATAATTTATTAAAGCTTCATAGTTTTGTGACATTTTTATTGCCAGGTCAGAAATAGCTTGTTTATTTCCTTTAGCAATCTCTGAGGACATCTTCTTTGCATAACTGTAGTTTTGCTTAAATATACCTTTACGTTCTTTAATAAGCTTCTCCGGACTTATGTCATCAGCGTATAAATTAATAGAAAGTATAGTAAAAATGAATGCAACTAATAATTGAAGAATTTTTTTCATATATTACAGTTATTATAATGAAATTATTTAACAATGAAATTAAATATGGAATTATTTCTATTTCATTTCATTGGATTACTTTTTTAATTTTAATATTTCAAATACCTTTAGGATTCTATCTAGAAGATCTTGAATTTTCAGATTTTAAGCTATCTATAGAAAATTATCACACAATACTTGGTATGATTATTTTCTATCTAACTTTATTGAGATTAATTTGGAAGTTTATAAATAGCTCTCCACTTAGTGCTGATAAAATATATTCCTGGCAATTAATTATATCTAAAATAAATCATTGGTTACTATATTTTTCACTACTCACTATTTCTTTATCAGGAATAATAAAAAAATTAATGTCTGGTGAAGATGTGAATTTTCTTTTTTCATCTATTTCACTTGATTATTTTAATTTTGAAATTGTTGAAGTTGCAGAAAAAATACATGTATCCGCATCTATTTTCTTAATAATTCTTATCGTATTGCATATTTTGGCAGTTCTTTATCATCATATTTTTCTAAAAGACCCAATTTTGAAGAAAATCTTTTAAATAATATGGTACAGCTGACTAGATTCGAACTAGTGACCTCCTGAACCACAACCAGGCGCTCTAACCAACTGAGCTACAGCTGCATAAGTGGTGGCTCGAGGTGGACTTGAACCACCGACACAAGGATTTTCAGTCCTATGCTCTACCAACTGAGCTATCGAGCCATAAATGTAATTCATTAGATAGTAATGAAATTACAAATATCTTTTAACTGTTTTATTTTAATTCTTCTAGCTTTTTTCTCAAACTGTCAATCAGTTCATCTAGACTTTTATATGAGCTCATTTCATCTGAGGAAATAAGTAGGTTAATATCATTAGACTTTTTTAAGTAAGCACATGGCAATGGGACATCTTTAAGTTTCTGATCATTTATTATTTGATCCTTATAAATAAACGTAGATTTGATTTTTAACTCTCTAAGGAATGTGCTCCATTCAGCTTTTTTTCCGAAGTTATCATAAGTAATGCTACAAAGGCTACACTCATATGTGTCAGGTGATATAATTTTGTGTACCCAATCTATAAGCGAATTAACTGTCCCACTCTTTGCGTTATATATAAAAACTATTTCACTCATATAACTCCAACAGAATTTAATATATTGCGTGTCTCATAAAGTGGAAGACCTACAATATTTGAATAAGAACCATTGATGAATTTTATAAAAGATTCTGCCTGACCTTGAATCCGATAAGAGCCAGCAACATTTACCCACTCATTTGACGAAATATAATAATCAATCTCTTTTTTTGATAACCTCTTCATCAAGATAGTACTCAGAACAGACTTGGTTATTATATTTTCATTTTTATCTAAAATGCTTAAACTAGTTATTATTTTATGTCTTTTTCCAGACAAAAAATTAAGATTTTTAATTGCAGTTTCTGATTGATCAGTTTTATCAATAAGTCTTCTTCCACAAAAGGCAATTGTGTCCGCTGTTAGGATTATACTATTAGGATTATCTCCTTTCAGAGAATTCATTTTTTCGAGTGAAATTCTTTTTACATAATCTTTTGGATCTTCATTTTTAGATATTGATTCATCGATATTAGGTGAAATAACTTGATCGGGGTTTATTCCAATGCTTTTTAATAATTCTAATCTTCGGGGAGATGAGCTTCCTAATATAAATTTCAATATTAAATCTCTTTTGATTATTTATAGCGGAAAATAATACGTCCTTTAGTTAAATCATAGGGTGTGATTTGAACTAATACTTCATCTCCAGCAAGGACACGTATCCTATTCTTTCTCATTCTACCTGCAGTATGAGCTAAGACTTCATGTCCATTTTCTAAAGCTACTTTAAACATAGCATTTGGAAGCAAATCAGTAACCTTCCCTTTGAATTCTAATATTTCTTCTTTTGACATATTTATTTTTTTGTAAGCCTATATTCTATTGATCGAGCATGACCGTCAAGTCCCTCATCTTTTGCAATTGACATAGCATCTGAACCAATTTTTTCAAGACTTTCCGGTGTACATTCAATAATTGATGTTCTTTTTATAAAATCAAAAACTGAAAGTCCAGAAGAATACCTAGCAGTTCTATCTGTTGGAAGTACGTGACTTGGTCCAGCCAAATAATCTCCTATTGCCTCTGGGGTTGATGATCCAACAAAAATAGCTCCCGCATGCTTAATATCATTCAAATATTTCTTCGCATCTTTAAATGAAAGTTCCAAATGCTCAGGAGCAAGTTGATTTGAAATTTGAATGGACTCACTTATATCTTTTGCAACAATAATAGCTCCATGCGTTTCCCAACTTTCTGATGCAATTGCCTTACGAGGCAAAGAGTTAAGTTGATCTAAAACTTCAGTCTCAACTTTATCTGCAAATGACTCACTGTTAGTTATAAGGATACTTTGAGCACTGTTATCATGCTCGGCTTGTGATAACAAATCAGCGGCGATAATTTTTGGACTGTTTGCATCGTCAGCCACAATAACTATCTCTGATGGTCCAGCAAACATATCAATACCGACTGACCCAAATACCTGTTTTTTCGCTTCGGCAACATAGGCATTTCCAGGCCCAACAATTTTATCTACCTTATTTATCGTATCAGTTCCAAAAGTGAGTGCTCCTATAGCTTGTGCACCTCCAATTCGATAAACCTCATTTATTTGTAGTAATTTAGCAGCATATATTGTTGAAGGGTTAAGTTTACCATTGTTTGCAGGTGTAACCATTACAATATCTCTTACCCCTGCTACTAAAGCTGGAATCGCATTCATTAATACAGTGCTTGGATAACTCGCAGTTCCACCTGGAACATAAATTCCAACTCTTTCAATGGGTTTCCATTGGTAACCTAAAGAAGTACCAGTTTCGTCAGTGTAAAACTGGTCACTTGGCAATTGGCGCTTATGATACTCTGTTACTCTTCTAAAGGCGAGCTCAATTGATTTTCTAACACTTTCCTCACATTCACTTTCGTATTGATCGATGTCTGATTCTTTTAGTCGAAGATCTTCTAACTCTAAAGAATTTGAATCATACTTATTTGTTAATTCAACAAGAGCTGCATCTCCTTCATATTTTATTTTTTCTAAAATTGAAGAAACGATATTACTTACATCTTGATCAGTATTACGGTCGTTGCTTATCAGTTTTTGTAAGTAATTATTAAAGTCTTTATCTGTTGTATTTAATCTAAGTGTCATTATTTTTGTTTATTTCATCAACAGTCCAAGGTTCACCTTGATCCTCTAGTTTTGCTTGAACTACTTCAGTTTCGAGTTTTATAGTGGCATCATTATTGAAAAGCAATTCAATTTCGATATTTTTAGATTTATTGTAGTAAAAGTTAAAAGTTAATAATTCTAAGACTTTAGCCTTATCCATTTGATCAATATTTCTCGCATGAGCCGCTAAAACGTCTTCAAAAACTAAAACTGCTTTTGTTCTATAATTTGTTTTATTTACTATTTTTTCTTCCCACATAAACCGTGTAATCATTACAATAAATGTTCGTATAGATGGTAGATACTTAACGTCATTAACTTCAATCAAACCATCTTGAAGTACTGTGGCAATAATTTTCAATTCCTCTGTATCAATTGCATTAAGCTTCATCTTATTTGATACGTCTTATGTTTCCACCGCATTGGGAAATCTTTTTTTCAATCTCCTCATATCCACGATCAATATGGTAAATTCTATTAATAACAGTTTCACCACTAGAAATAAGACCAGCCAGTACTAGACTAACAGAAGCTCTTAAATCAGTTGCCATAACAGGAGCCCCTATAAATTCATTAGATGGAGATATAATAGACTTATTCCCTTCAATTGATATTTTTGCGCCCATTCGATTAAGCTCAGGCACATGCATAAATCGGTTTTCAAATATATTTTCAATAATTGATGATGGCTTACTTGATTTTGAAAGCAGCACCATCATTTGAGCCTGAAGATCAGTTGGAAACCCAGGATACTCCTCTGTTTTTAAATTGATGCCAAGATCAACATCCGACTTTGATAATGAAATACAATTTCCATCTAGTTTAAAATCAATCTTTAATTCTCTAAATACGTTTAAAATATTTTGTATATGTTCTTCTTCAATATTTTGAATATTTAAATTTTTTCCAATTAAAGCTCCCGCTATCATATATGTCCCTGTTTCAATTCGATCAGGAATTATATTATGAGCCGTTCCACTAAGTGTGTCTTTTCCTTGAATTAATATTTTTCGATCTTCAATAAACTCAATTTCTGAGCCCATCGACTTTAAACATTTAATAAGATCGATAACTTCAGGCTCTATTGCAATATTATTAATTTCAGTTTCTCCTTTTGCTAAGGAGGCAGCCATAATAATATTTTCTGATGCTCCTACAGAAATTTTTTTTAAATTTATCCTATTGCCAGTTAATCCATGAGGAGCACTACAATTCACATAGCCACCATCAAGCGTGAAATCAGCTCCTAATTTCTCCAAAGCATCAATATGTATATCAATGGGTCTTGCTCCAATGGCGCATCCTCCCGGCAAAGACACTGAAGCTTCTTTTTTTCTTGCAAGTAATGGACCTAAAATTAATACACTTGCTCTCATTTTTCTTACCAGATCATACTCTGCAACACTTTTATCAATTTCCTTATAACAAATAGTCAATTTGTTCTGCTCTATTTGAGATTTATCAACTTTTACACCAAGAGACTCCAGAACTTTTGACATAGTCTCAATATCTTGAAGATTAGGAACATTTGTTAAATGAAGAGGTTCATCAGTTAAAATACATGTCGCCATAATTGGCAAAATCGCATTTTTAGATCCTCCAATTACAATATTGCCACTAAGAGGTTCGCCTCCTGTTATGACAATTTTTTCCATGTAGAATTATAACTTGGGAAGTGTGACGCCTTTTTGTCCCATATATTTTCCACTTCTGTCTTTGTAAGAAACATCTGGCGGAGCATCACCCTTAAAAAAAAGAAATTGGCAAGCGCCTTCATTCGCATAAACTTTAGCTGGCAGTGGGGTTGTATTGGAGAACTCGAGAGTTACATGACCTTCCCATTCAGGTTCGAGTGGGGTAACATTAACAATTATTCCACATCGAGCATAAGTCGATTTTCCCAGACAAATAACTAAGACATCTCTTGGTATTTTGAAGTATTCTACGGTTCTAGCCAACGCAAATGAATTCGGTGGAATAATACACTCTTTACCTGGTCGATCGACAAACCCTTTATCGCTAAAGTTCTTTGGGTCAACGATGGCTGAGTCTACATTTGTAAAAATTTTGAATTCTTCTGAAACGCGGGCATCATATCCATATGAAGAAACGCCATATGAAATTGTTCCATCTTTTTTTTGACCATCTACAAATGGACTGATCATATCCTGCTCCATCGACATTTTTTTTATCCATTTATCTGACATTATGGTCATATTGCTAATCCTTATTTTTATTTTTCTTTTGAAACTCTTTTCGTTTTAATAAATTTATCCTCAGAGCATCAGAGAGTTTATCCTTTTTGCTCTTCTTTGCATTTAATTGCTTTTTATTTTGATCTGCCTTCAAGGAACTGTTTTATTTCTTCTGCATTAAGCCCAGCTTTTTTTAGTTCTTTGACCAGCTTCTCTTCTTCCTTCTTTTCTGTATTATCAGAAAATTTTGCCTCTCTTTTCTGCTGTTTGGCCATAGCTCGCTCTCCTCGCTTAGACTTATAATCGTGATGAATACCCATATTAATCTCCATTAAACTCGACACTCTACACATTTTTAATCGATTCTCTAGTGAAAACAAGAACATGAAATTTGACATAAAAATTACCAAATATTTCTTTATATTTGACTAATTTAGAAATAATTAAAAATTACAAAGGTGCTATAAATGACCTTCATTCCAACAATGGTGGTAAGAAAGATTTAGACTGAATTTAAATTACCTGAGATTTTTTGAACTCTTTTTCGATGATAGAGGTATATTGTTTAATAAAAGATCTACCAATTGGTTCAGGTGGCAGCTTATTAAAGTTTTTAAGTTCAATGTTTTTCAACATTTGTGTAGGTATCTTAGTATTTTCTGCAATTACTTTTAAATCAAGAGATATACTTTTACGAAGAGCGGTTAGCTCTGCAATCTTTTCCGACAAATCTGCTTTATCAAGTGATATCATATAAATCTCTATAAAGTATGCGAGCACCAAAAGTGCTCGCATTGGGCTTAATCAATTGTCACATATATACACAATTTTCATACATATATTTTGCCCAAAATGAGTTTTTTGATTTACAAACTACCCAAAATAGGTTTTTATTTATAATGATAAAAAAAAGCGACTTAAGGTCTATTAGAAAAGACCTTCAGAATTTAACTCCTGATAAAGCGCATAAACTGCTCTTGTTACACCTCTCAGCATTTAGTGATTTTTTTTTGAATATTGCTAGCTATGGGGATGAAGCTGAGAAAACACTTGGTTTACGCGTTGGGGCGCAAACATTGGCACCTCTTAGCTTTATAATTATAAATACAATTATTTACACTTATGAGAATAAAGATGCACCATATCACAAAGAAATAGTTGATTTGAACTTACCTATAAATGATTTTAAAAATCATCCTTTAATTAAATTCGATTTTACATCTAATTCTGAAAAGTTTTCTAGAAATACTCTTGAGTGTATTGCTCATAATATTAATTATCCAAAGGAAACTGTTAGAAGACAATTGAAACCTTGGATAAAAATTGATGGAGTCTTGAAAGATAAGAAAATTGGTTACTACGCTCCTTTTGAAATTATATTTGAAACAAACTTATTTAAAAAAACGCATTTCTGGATAGCTGAAAAAATGGCGAAGAATTGGTCAAATCTATTAAAAGGCTTATCTGATTTAAAGTATCTGGATAAAACTTACTCAATTGACATTAATATTAAAAAAGCTGATAAAAATGAATATTTTAGAATTTGGGTGATGCTACACTGGTATTGGTCTCTTTGTTTTAGATATATTCAAAATTCTCCGCTAAATTATAATGAATGCTGCGTTCTTTCTTCATCACTTTATTTTAATGATGGATTTATGAAAAAAATATCTCATGAAACATTAGACTTTTATGCTGAAAAAATAATCAGACCAGTAAACTTAAATTCAATTGCAGAGTCAACTCTTATTCCAAGAGAAAGCGTGAGAAGAATCGTAAATTCATTAATTAATAAAAATATACTTAAAAAAATAAAAAATAAAATTTATGTTTCTGAATATGTTACTGATCCTAAATTCTTAGCTACAAGTAATGATAAATCTCTTCAAAATGTGATAAATGACACTTTAGTAATTATAGAAAATATGTTTAGTATAAAATGATATGAAGCTGTCTTTAATTTTTCTTTCTATAAAGAGTATACCAAAAACTGATTGGAGTTCAGATACTCCTCTTAATTTTAAACCAAAGTTAAAAACTTTTCTCTTACTATGCATAGGCTTATCTTTTTTTGGTTTTGGAGAGTCGCTTCTCATTCATTCAACAATAGGTGTTAGCCCTTGGACAGTTTTAGCAGAAGGCTTGTCAATTAAATTGAATTGGAGTGTTGGATTTGCTACTTTTATTGTCAGCGTACTCGTACTAAGTAGCTGGATACTTCTCAAGCAAAAACCTGGCATAGGAACATTACTTAACATTATCATAATCGCTGGAATGATAGATATATCATTGTTTTTTTTCGATTTTTCAACAAATATTTTTTTGGTAAATGTCCTAACTGGAATTTTAGGAGTTTTATTTGTTGGAATTGGGAGCGGAATTTATCTGATTGCAAATTTAGGTCCTGGTCCAAGAGACGGCCTTATGACTGGTTTACAACGTGTCACAAATTTCCCAATTGCTTGGGTTAGAGCTTCTATTGAAATAACTGTAGTTATTTTAGGATGGGTACTAGGAGGAACAGTTGGAATAGGAACTCTAATTTTTGCTTTTGGAATTGGCCCTTCAGTTGCTTTTGGTCTTTATATTACAAAAGCAGTATCTTTTCGATTATCTAAATAAATGGAACCAATCAATGATGTTAATTGTGGATGGCTTCATGGGGTTGAAAATAGAAGTCAATTTGAACAAATCAAAGGACTTCATACAGCAGACTTTGTAATTATAGGCGCTGGCATAACTGGGCTGTCAGCTGCACGACAGTTGGGACAGTTAATGCCTAATAATAAAATTATTTTAGTTGATGCCCAACTATGCGGAGAAGGTGCAAGTAGTCGAAATTCTGGATACTTGGTAGAGTCGACTTTAAATGATGGATTTGTTTCCAATAAAAAAATTGAGGGTTATAGAGAAAAAACTGAACTATATCGAAATGGAATAAGATCCGTAAAAAACTTTATTAAAGAGCACCAAGTTGACTGTGACTGGAATGAATGTGGTAAATATTATGCCTCCTCTAATATTGCTGATAAAAAAAGACTTGAAGAATTTAGTGAAACTTTAAAAACTATTAATATAAACCATGAAATATTAAATGAAATAGATTTAAAAAAGCGACTAGGTACAAGTTTTTATAAAACATCTATTTTTACGAACGGAGATGTAATGCTTAACCCAGCTAAATTAGCAAAATCAATGGTAAAAGCATTACCAAGCAATATTCATGTATATGAAAATTCGAAATTAGTGAAATGGAATAGAAAGGATAAAATTATTAATTGTTTTTTTGAAAATGCATCGATTAGGGCATCAAATATAATATTTTGCACAAATGGATTTTTTAAATCACTAAATGTTAATACCAATTATAGTTTTCCTTTATTACTGACCGCCAGTATGACAAGGCCTTTAACGGATGATGAATTTAATTATATTGGAAGACCAAAAGAGTGGGGAGTATTGTCTGTTCGTCCAATGGGTGCAACAGTGCGTTTAACTGCTGACAAAAGAATTCTTATTAGAAATACTGCCGAATTGTCTTCTTCATCAACGTTAACTCCATTAAAAATGCAAGAAAGAAAACAGCTTCATCAGTATGGCATAATTAAAAGATTTCCAAGTCTTCCTAAAGATATAATTGATTCAACCTGGTCAGGAATAGCGTGTAGAAGTGGAAATGCAGCCCAATTTTTTCAAAAAAATGGTAATGTCTTTGTTGCGGGTTGTTATAATGGATCTGGTTTAGGTTTAGGAACTTTATTTGGTGAGCAAATTGCTAATAAAGCGTGCGGATATGAGACTGAGGAAATTAAGCTAATTGAAAAAAGTAAAAAACCTAATTGGCTTCCACCGGAGCCATTTTTAAGCCTAGGTATTCGCCTTAGGTTAATACGAGATCGTTTAAAAGCTAAATCTGATATTTAATTTTTGATATTATAGCCTTTTTTAATTACGACTGTAACACCTGCAATACAGACTATTAAAAAAGCAACTAAAGATGTAACACTAATCCAAATATTAAAATCTGAAATTCCATAAAAAGACCATCTCATTCCGTTAATTAAATAAACAACAGGATTAAAGTAACTGACGTTTTGCCAGAATTGAGGAAGCATATCAATTGAGTACAAGCTGCCACCAAGAAAAACCAAAGGTGTAATAATAATTAATGGAACAACTTGAAGTTGTTCAAAATTTTCACTTAAAATTCCAATTAAAAAACCAAATAGACTGAAGGTTAAACAAGTTAGAATAAGTAAAAATGCCATAAGCAAAGGGTATTGCACATGCATTTCCACGAAAAAACTAGCTGTGATAAGTATTATGATTCCAACGATAAGAGATTTGGATGCACTAGCTCCTACAAATCCAATGATAATCTCCAGAGAAGAGATTGGAGCTGCTAAAACTTCGTATATTGATCCAGTAAACTTAGGAAAAAAAATTCCAAATGCTGAATTAGATATACTCTGTGTCAAAAGGGTTAACATGAGTAAACCTGGAACAATAAATGAACCATAAGTAACCCCATCAATTTGTGGTATCATTCCTCCAATAACAGATCCAAATACAATAAAATAAAGTGAAGTTGAAATAACAGGAGATAGAATACTTTGAAATAAAGTTCTCCTCATCCTATCCATTTCGTGTAAGTATATGGCTCTTATAGCATAAAAATTCATTTTTCATCTTTCTGAACAAGTTCAACAAATATATTTTCTAGAGAACTCTGTTCTGTTTTAATATCTTTTAGTCTTAATCCAGACTCCTTTATATCTTGTAATAATGAGGTAATTCCTGTTTGTTTACTCTGAGTATCATAAGAGTAACATACAGAAAAACCTTCATTATTAATTTCTAAATTATATTCATTTAATGAACCGGGTATTGAACTAATTTTTTCATGAAAATCAATAGTCAGTTTTTTTTTGCCCATACTTTTAATTAACTCAGCAGTATCATCCACTACAATCATCTCACCTTTATTTATAACTCCTACACGATCAGCAATTGCTTCTGCTTCTTCTATATAATGTGTTGTAAGTATAATTGTGACACCTGTCTCTCTTAGTGATTCAACAACTTTCCACATATCTTGTCTTAGCTCAACGTCTACACCCGCTGTGGGTTCATCTAAAAATAAAATCGAAGGTTCATGTGAAAGAGCTTTCGCAATAAGCACTCTTCTTTTCATACCTCCAGAAAGCTCATTAATCCGTGAGTCTTTTTTATCCCATAAACTTAAATCTTTTAAAATTTTTTCAATATACTTTGGATTTGGAGATTTCCCATAAAGGCCCCTTGTGTAACAAACATTGTTAAAAACATTCTCAAATTGTTCAAGTGTAAGCTCTTGTGGCACTAAGCCGATCTGTGATCTTGTAAATCTATAATCAGAAATTATATCTTTACCATCTACCAAAACATCTCCATCAGTTGGAGTTACAATACCGCAGATAATGCTTATCAATGTTGTTTTGCCTGCGCCATTTGGACCAAGCAATGCAAAAATTTCCCCTTTTGTGATATCTAAATTAATATTATTTAAAGCTTTGAAATTATTTAAATAAACTTTTGATAAGTTTTTAATTGATATAAGAGAACTCATTGAAGATCTTATATCAATATTTTTGAAATTGTCTCTAAGAGTCTAAATTAATCGGGTTTTTTTTCTGTTAAAATTAATAAAACTTTACTTTCTGAGGATATTTCACAGCCATTATTTTCAATACATTTAAGTAAACCAGCATAGCCTGCGCCACCTGACTCTGAAGTCTTTAAACCATTTTCTTCAAGCTCATGCAAGCAATCTGTAGCCTCTTGATCGGTTATAGTCATAAAATAATTCGATGTTTGAGCTAACGATGATAAAGCTCCCAAAGAAGCGACCTTGCAGTCTAGTCTTCCCATATTGGAAACCGCACCTGGAGACTCTACAGCTTTTCCTGCTTCGATTGAGGCCTGAAGAACTCTTCCTTCAGTAGGTTCCACAATAACTATTTTAGGTCCATCACCATAATATTTACGAGCACATGCGGCTACAGATGCAGGATAACCGCCTATTCCACCTTGTAGAAAAATGTGTGTTGGGGTTTCAGGGCATTGTTCAAAAGCTTCAGATGCCATTACAAGGTACCCCGCCATAACATCTATGCCGGCTGAATAACCCTCCCAAGTAGAGTCAGATAGTAATGTCCAATTATTTTCATTAGCTGCTTTTTCAGCTGCAGCCATACTTGCCTCATAATTTTTACCTTCGATGATAACTTCTGCTCCAAATGTTTTGATATAATCTGCAAAATTCGATGGTACAGTTTTTGATAAATAAATAATTGCTTTAGCGCCAAATTGTTGAGCGCCAAAAGCAAGAGAAATTCCATGATTGCCTGCGCTGGCTGTTACAAATGTTCTACCATTTAGCGATGACTTGAGATCTTCATCTTTAAAATCATAACCAATTTTATTCACTGCCTCATGGGCCATGACATATGAAGCGCCAATTGCCTTAAAGCTTCCTATTCCAAGACGATTACGTTCATCCTTAAACCAAAGAGATTGAATTCCAATTTTTTTTGCAAGGTCAGAATTAACTAAAGGTGAAATTTCTGGCTTTAAACAAGTTTTCACGACTTTGCGAACTTCATCAACATCTGTTCGGACAATCATATTTTTATCCTTTAGTATAGGATCATTTGGAAAACCTTTTCCAAAATAAGAATTTTCTACGAATGTATTCATACTTTACCTTTTTTAAACTATTTCAATTTTATGAGCAATTGTAAAACTTATACTTCTAAAATCTCTCAAAAAAAATATTGAGAGACTTTAGATTTTTTGATTAAATTTTATTAGGATGTTTGACTGTTATGTGTTTAAGAACCTTTCCTTTATTTGGCCCTTCTTTAACTGTATATCCTGATGTACCATTACCGTTTGTGTTAACAGAGTTAACAAGGATATGGTTCATCATCCTTTCACGCTTTTGCTTGGCTTGGCTTCGGCTAAAACGCGATAGAACTGCATGCATTCTTTGCATCATACAACTTCTCCTTCGTTAGTTGTTTTAACCTACTTTTAACCGATGTAGATCGGCCACTTTTTAACCATGTGAAATGGTATAAAAATTATATATAATTCGTTTTATATTAACAATAAGACCATTATTAAATTTATTGAACTAAATCAATAACATATGTAATGTTTAAGATATGTCATTTGAGTTTCAATTAATAAAACCAGATTTTTATAAAGCCACATTAGGCTTAATTGTTTTAAAATCTGATGAAACTATAGAGCATGAATTCAGGTCCATTTTAAATAATGATATTGCCTTGTTCCATTCTCGAATTAATTGTCATCAACAGGTGACGACAGAAACACTGTTAGAGATGGAAACTGACATCCCCCATGCAGCGGATCTTTTGCCTGCATCCCTTAACTATAATGTAATTGGCTACGCATGCACTTCTGCCTCAACAATTATTGGCAGTGAAAAAGTTAGATCTCTAGTACAATCAAGACATTCAGATATTCCTGTAACAGATCCTATTGACTCAGCAATCAAAGTATTAAAAAAAATGAATTGTAAAAATATAGCTTTTGTTTCTCCATATTCGGCAAATGTCACAGAGGTCTTAAAATCTTTTATGGAAAAACAGGGGTTTAAAATTACGAACATAATATGCTTTGATGAAGACAATGACTCTGTTGTAGCTAAAATTTCAGAAGAAGATACATTACGTGCTATATTAGAAATCGATAACCCTGAGAATGATGCTGTCTTTGCATCTTGTACTAATTTAAAAACTTTCAACATTATTAGTGAAGCTGAAAAAAAAATCAAAAAACCAGTTATTTCCTCAAATCTTGCTCTTGCGTGGAATATGCTATCAATAGCAAGTATCAAAAATATCAAAGCTCCTGGGTCAATATTTAATTAATATGGATTGGGTTTTAGCCATTCGAACTCCTCTTCTTACGCCTTTTTTTCAAAATGTGACATGGTTAGGATACGGTGATTTCCTATTTTTATTTATACCATTCTGTTACTGGTTCTGTGAAAGAGAATATTATAATGTTTTTCCTCAATTCGTATTCATAAGCGCAGTTATCAATTCATTCAGCAAGTCTTTATTTCAAGATCCAAGACCAGATAATTATCTAAATATAGATCCATGGCTAGATACTCTTGATCCTTCTTTTGGGTTTCCGAGTGGGCATGCTCAGTTAGCTGTTATCATTTGGGGTTTTATTTTTTTGAGAAGTAATAATTTTTATATTAAAATAATTTCACTATTCCTTCTTCTCACAATTTCTTTCAGTCGTATCTATTTAGGGGTACATGATATAAGTGATGTGATTGGTGGTATGATCATAGGAATTTTATCCCTAATCTTTTTAGAATTAATTCTTAGAAAAAAGATAGCTTTCCTAAATAGAGTGAATATTGAAAATATCGGAATTATTTATTTATTCTCTTTTCTTATTCTTTTATTTTTTTGGCCTAATGAAAATAATGGTGTTTTAATAGGACTTGGCTCTTTGATTATAGGTTTCTGGCTTGGAAAATTAATAGACCAAAAATATTTTAAATTTGATAATTCAATAAATTTATTACCAAGAATCGTATCTGCAATAATTGCTTTAATAGGATTTATTGCTCTCAATAATCTTATTGATAAGTTTATAATCCAGATCCTCAATAATCATTATTTAGAAATTGCGGTTCCCCCATTAATACTAGGGTTATACATTTCTCTCGTCAGCCTTATAATTTTGAAGTATATGAAACTTCAAAGATCAGAAAATTAGACTTTCATCTTTTTTCTAACCCAATCTTGGAATCGTTTTACCTCATACTCTTCAGGCATTAACACTCCTGATACAACACCAGGATTATAAAGGCCCTTTTGATTTAACTCACAGGCTTCACCGTCTTGTTCCATAACTTTAACGGCAAAATCAATTACATTTGATTTATCATAACTTTTGTCTTTATTGGTCTTTTCTTCGAATAACCACTCAGCTGAAACTTGAGTATGTTCATTATCAATTGGTAAAATTCTAACAACTCTTACATGATCTATAAAAATTGCTATGAACATGGCAGGCCAATTGGTAATATAAATGTGGCCTTGAAAACCTTCTTTATTTTTTAATTCTTCAATTATATTGCCCTGAGCACTTCCATTAGTTGACCATGTTTCTGAGCCCTTTCTCAGACCTCCTCGAAATTTAGGATCATCATTTTTCACTTTAGCTTTCCAATCAGGATCCTCACGAATATCCATAAGACGTCTACTGTAGATGGGAACTAAATCAGATAATTCTGGATGAATATTGGGACAGTGAAGACATTCGCTATAATTTTCCCAAAAGATTTTCCAATTACAATTTATTTCTTTATTCCATTGGTGCCCGACAACAAATTTTTCTAATCCAATTTTTGAAATAATTGAGTCATAATCTTGAAAACGACTTTTAATATTCCAGCTAACATTTTTTTTTGAAAGATTTATAAATATCAAACCATTCCAAATTTTTAAATTTACTTTTTTAAGTCCTAGTTTGGATTTATCAAATTTTTTGGGTGTAATAAATGACGATGTTTTAACAAGCTTCCCATCTGATGAATTATAGGCCCATTGGTGATAAGGGCATGTTATAAGGCTTGTCTTGAGAATTCCTTTTACCTCTTTACAAAGAGTGGATCCCCGATGGTTGCAAGTATTAAAATAAGCTCTTATTTCCCCATTCTTTTCTCTTAAAATTATTATATTAAACTGTGAAACTTGAAGAGTGATATAACTTAATGGTTCTTTGATATTATTTTCATGACATGCGTATATCCATTCTTTTGACCATATTTTTTTTAATTCTTTTTCAAAATGGTCGTTCTTAAAGTACCAATTAAATGGAAGTGATTTTTCTACAGATTTTAAAATAGGTGATTTCTTCAAAACAATTGATGTTACATTTCTTTTTTAAAAATCTAAATAGAAAAATAAAATTATTGTGATTGGAAGGGTAAAGACATTGTAAAGTCTCTTAACATTAAAGTAATTTGCTTTCTATCATCTATAACTTTAAGTGTTTCATTTTTTATCAATGATCCACAATATATATCAATTGTCTTACCAATCTTTCTTTTGGTTTCATGAAGATATGAAGAATATTTCAGTGTTGAGCTTTTTAATTTTGATGCAAATATATGAAATAGAATTCCATTTTTACCATCAAAATAAACGGGCAAAACGTCAGCTTTTGTTTTCATTACAAGGGAACCAAGTAAATTTCCCCATTCAGCATCAATAGCAGGAGCCTTAATTTTTTTTGCAACAGCTACTCCTCCAGCTGGAAAGAAAATTACAACACCGCCCTCATCAAGATATTTTTTTGCTTTCCTGCCAGTATTTATATTATTTTTTATCGCTTGTTTAGAATTACTGAAGTCAACAGGCAATATAAATTTCTCTGATGCTTTGGTAAATTTTAAAACGTCCATTGTTATAATTTTAAAATCTCTACGAACTTCTGAGACCATAGATGATAATATAATCCCATCAATTATTCCAAAGGGATGGTTAGCAATAATTATCAAAGGTCCTTTTCTTGGAATTGAAAACTTTCTTTTTGATTTTATATTTATCTTTAATTTCAGTAAGTTCTTAACATCTGACCAAAAGAAATGTGGATCTCTTGTTTCTTCATCGTATGACTCATATAGCTTTTCAAGTTTCCTCCGCCCACTAATTCTTTCAATGCTATTTACGATAAATTTACGTGGTCTTGATAGTTCATCATTAGATGAATAAGAAAATTTTTTTTTCATGGTTTGATGAGATTATATTTTAGTAATCAAAAAACTTGAAGAAAATTTTGATATATTTGCTCAGCATTCTTATTAAAGTCACTGAGATTATTATTAATATCATTTTCAAACTTTTCCAAAGCACCTATACCTAGTGTTACTTCTAATGCAGATTTATATTCTGGAACACAACTCCACTCTGATACAGTTTTCTGAGTCTGTTCAACATGAAATTGAAGCCCAAATGCTTTTTCAAAAGAAAAAGCTTGAACTAAACATTCATTTGACGACGCCAATAAATTTGCCTCAAATGGAAGATCTACTACTTCGTAAGAATGCCATTGAAGTACATTTATGTTATTCGACATATTTTTGAAGATATCTTTATGATCTAAAATATTTATCTTTAAGGCGCCAATTTCTGGGGTCTCCATTTTTTTTACTTTTGCACCTATCACCTCTCCTAACAACTGCGCTCCAAGACACAATCCCAAGTAGGGTTTTTTCATTTCACATACAAATTTGTAGATGCTATCCTTTTCTGACTTTAACCAAGGGTGCTCTTCTTCCTGCCAAGTATCCATCGGGCCGCCCATCACAATCATTGCATCATATGATTTAAGATCAGGTATTTTTTCACCTTCATCTAATTCAACGGTATCAATTTGAATGTTATCTCTTTTCATGAAATCTCTAAATATACCTGGATGTTCAATTGCTATATGTTGCAAAACCAGGAATTTCACAGTTTCAAATAATTTGATCTTTATACATAAGAAAAAGAACAACCACTATTATTGCTATCGAGACATATAGGCCGTACTTTGCTTTTGGAAAAGCTATTCTACTCATCAAAGGAGGTGGCGTAGATTCGTTTTCTTCGTTTTTTTCTTCAGACATTCTATGAGAAGTGTATATCGAATAATAAAGGACGCCAGTAAAAAGCGCCCTTTATTATTTTTTTAAAATATTACCAGTCGGTAATATTTTCTTTATGCGCATCAGGGCCAGGATTCCTACTTGCTAAATCATTCATGTGCTCTGTTTCGCTGGCACTTGTAATAATGTGCCATACGATCCAGATTGCTACACATAGGATTAGCCAGTATAACTCTGTTCCTGCGAAGGGATAAACTACTCCATCTCCAGAGTTTAATTGTTCAACCCAGTTTGTTACTGTAGCCATAATTATTTATCCTTTCTTTTATTTTTCTGCAGCAGCATAGACTTTTTGATCATTCTTAGCTGCCTCCATTGTATCAAAGTCCATTCCAGCGAGCTCTACCTCTTTTGGAATACGTAACTTGCCCATACTATTAAGTATTTTTGCAATTACATATCCAGGAAGCAGCCCTAGAAGACCGAACATAATGATTGCTCCAATAATCATTCCAACTGGATTGATTGGGGTATCCCAATATCCAGAAGATGGGTAACCCCAAAGGACAAACCCACAGATTACTAGTCCTACTACACCAGCATAACCATGAACAGCTACAGCTCCTACGGCGTCATCAATTTTGAAACGACGCTCCACCCAGAAGTGAAGTCGATGCATAATGACAACTCCAACCATAGCTATAACCATTGACTGCAACGGATGATATAAATCATTACCAGCTGAAGCACAGATTATGCCTGCAAGCCCACTTGAGTAAGTCCAGAAAGGATCTCCTTTCGATACAACATACCCGGCAAGTAGACCACCAGCTAACGACATTAAGAAGTTAAATGTGATACCACTTAATGTAGTCGGTGTTATGTAGATCGTTGTTGCAGTAAAGTAAGTTCCTTCAAGGCCGTATTCACCTTGAAGATCAATAATCGGAACATTACATGCAGCATAGAATCCCCAGAAGCCAGTATAAATTAAAAATAGACCCAGTGTTACAAGCCAAGGATTTCTTGGTCCAATGTTCACAGGATTTCCATTAACAAATTTACCGATACGAGGCCCTAAAACAATTAGAACTCCTAGTGCAAATCCTCCACATACTGCGTGGATTACTCCGGAAGCATAAGCATCATGATAGCCTAAAACTTTTACCATCCAGCCATCAAAGTGCCATCCCCAAGATGCATCGATTGTCCAAAATACAGAACCAATGGCTATAGCCAAGATCCCGAAAGCACTAATTCTTATTCTTTCTATAACTGCACCTGAAACAATTGATGCCGCTGTCCAAGAAAATAATAGGAATGCTGCCCAGAACACACCGTTAATATGATCTCCTAAATTAACTGCCATAATAGAGCTGATTGGATTTGCCATATCATTTGCTCCAAAGCCACCGCCAAGTTGCAGCCCCGAATTGCCATCCATGATGGACTCAGCCAAGTAAGGCCCGTTAACGAATGCTGAATAAATCCACCATCCAAAGAAATACCACGTGATAGTTACAAGCGGTATTAACATTGTATTTTTCATCAGTGTGTGTTGATGATGCTTATATCTTGAGACCCCAACCTCGTACATACAGAAACCTACATGAATTAAGAACATGAGAACTACTGTTAGCCAGTAGTACATTTCGGTAAATACGGTGGTGAGAGCACCTAATTGATCTTCCATATTTTTCCCCTTAATTTTAATTAAACCTATGAGAATAATACTATTAGCAATCAGCAAACGCTCAATAATGTAGAATCTTAATAAATCAATAAGTTAGCAAAAAATGATCTAAAGTATTGATTTAAAATAGTCTTAAAATAACTAATAATTATCAGTAATTTATCGACCCTTTTTGTAAGCTTTTTTAAGATCAACTAATGGATGCTTAGGAGACATTTGAAACTTCACTAAAAGTTCTCTGGCAATCATATCTCTATCTTGTTGATCTTTAGGAAGCTTAATTTTTTTTGGTATTGTAACCCATCCATTTGCATTACGATCAAAGACAGCTGGCCTACCTTCTTCATAGCCCATATGAACATCTTCAAGCCAGTTCAAATCATCCCAACCCATTTGATCAATATATTTTTTAAGAAAAGGGGTAATTTTTTTGTAATCTGGTAAAAGATTCACATCATATCGGTAGCCAATGTGCTGACCTATCATTTTTTCACGAGCAGTCTGCTTGCTTTTTGAAGGCGATGCTTTCTTGACGGCTGTTTTCTTTTTTACCTTTGATACTTTTTTTGTTTTTTTAACTTTTTTCATAATTATTTCTCAATTTAAATTCTATGGAAATCATCAACACCAACAGTGTGGTTAGTTCCACTTAATGGAACTTTTGCCAAAGCTGATGCTTCCATTGTTAATGCAGCCATATCTTCTGGCTCTAGAGAATGTATGTTTGTCTTACCACAAGCTCTCGCAAGAAGTTGACATTCTAAAGTCATAGTATGCAAATAATTATAGACTCTTAAAGCTGCATCATCTGGATTAAGACGTTTTCTAAGTTTAGGATCCTGAGTAGCTACTCCAACAGGACAACGACCTGTATGACAGTGATAACAATGTCCAGCCGGTACACCCATCTCTTTTTCAAAATCTGATCCCGGTATTTCTTTATTACAGTTAAGTGCAATCATAGCGCCAGTACCAATTGCAATTGCATCCGCCCCTAATGCAAGAGCTTTTGCAAGATCGGCCCCATCTCTAACTCCACCAGCATAGATCAAAGTGACATCACCTGATTTTCCTACATCATCAAGTGCTCGCCTCGCTTCACGAATTGCTGCAATTCCTGGAATACCAGTATTAGCTGCTGCAATATGAGGTCCTGCTCCGGTAGATCCTTCCATTCCATCTAAGTAGATTGAATCTGGGTTACACTTTGCAGCCATACGAACATCATCATAAACTTTTGCTGCTCCAAGTTTTAATTGAATTGGAACCTGGTTGTCAGTCAACTCACGCAGTTCCTCAACTTTTAAAGCTAGATCATCTGGACCAAGCCAGTCTGGATGTCTTGCTGGTGATCTCTGATCAATTCCTGAAGGTAGTGATCTCATTTCAGCAACTTGGTCTGTCACTTTTTGACCCATTAAATGACCACCCATACCAACTTTTTGACCTTGACCAATAAACACTTCAATACCATCAGCTAATTGAGCATGGTGTGGATTAAAACCATAACGAGATTGGATACACTGATAGAACCACTTTTCGGAGTAACGTCTCTCATCAGGTATCATTCCACCTTCACCTGAGCACGTCGCACTTCCTGCCATAGTCGCACCACGCGCCAAGGCAGTTTTAGCTTCATAAGATAATGCACCAAAACTCATTCCGGTAATATAAACAGGGATATCTAGCTCAATTGGATTTTTACAATTAGGACCAATAATTGTTTTTGTCTCACATTTTTCTCGATAACCTTCAATTACAAATCGCGTAAGTGTTCCAGGTAAGAATACTAAATCATCAAAGGTAGGAATCTTTTTCATCAAAGCCATACCCCTCATTCTGTAACGACCCAATTCAGCCTTAATATGAATATCGTCTATTACCTCTGGAGTAAAAATTGCATTTTGACCAAGAAGACTTTTGTTTCTTTTGTCAATTCCGTTTGCTTTTCCGTTTGCTTTTCTTTTAGCCATATTTAGATTGCTCCTTTTCTCTCTGCTGGCTCTAGGGCGTCATAGTTCCAGAGCTTTTTACCAGCTACAATTTTTGTCATCTTTGATATATCAAAATCTGATCCAATCTCAGCGACTTTTAACTTTCTTCTAAGCCAAGACTTATCTAATTCTGTTAGCTCAGACTCGACAGCATCACTTCCGAGTGACTTAATGCTTCCACCAACATAAATTGTACCGTCATACATAGAGTCTCCTAAATTTTCACCAACATCACCTAAAATAACCATTCGACCTCTCTGCATCATAAAGCCAGTAAAAGCTCCAGCATCTCCTCCAATGATAATGGTACCACCTTTCATATCAATACCTGTTCTTGCGCCAACACTTCCTTTACAAATTAAATCACCACCCCTGATTGCTGCGCCAAAACAAGAGCCAGCATTTTTTTCAATTACTACTTTTCCTGACATCATATTTTCTGCACATGACCAGCCTACTCGACCAGAGATTCTCACTATTGGTCCATCAATACTACCGACACCAAAGTAACCGAGAGATCCTTCGAAAATCAAATTGAGTTTATTTAAGATACCAACACCTAAACTATGCTTTCCTTGAGGATTTTTGACTGCAACAGTTCCATATCCTTCACTCATTGCATTCTTAATTTTATCGTTGAGTTCTTTACAACTTAACTCTAATGCATCGATCTCAATTCTTTTATTAAAGTCAACATCATAAGCACCATAATAAAAAAAGTTTTCATCTTCTTCCGGATTGAAAAACACTTGCTGAGTTCTTCCTTTAAGAGCCTCCGAGTGGAGACCCATAGAGTGAGATTTTGAATCTTTATTTTCTTTTATATTTGCCATACTTTTACTTCTCCATCATAAGGGTCATGAGTATCAATCTCTTGCGGCAATAAGGTCCTAATTGCGATTTCTTCAGACCCTAAAGCTACCAAATCATCTGACTCATAAAGCACCATTGGTTTTGCAGCCATTGTATCTTTTGCCATCCCAAGTGAGTCTTTCGTGGCAACAAGATAAGTGAATACCCCATCAAGCTCTGATAGTGAGTCTCTCATTCCATCTTCTAATGAAACACCATTTCTCATTTTTTCAGCAAGATAGACTGCTATTAGTTCCGAGTCACACTCAGACATAAACCTCATTCCTTTATTTTCAAGTGCGCGTCTATTATTCCAGTAATTAGTCAATTGACCATTATGAACAACAGATACATCGCTAAATGGATAGCCCCAAAATGGATGAGCTGATCGAATATCCACTCCAGATTCTGTTGCCATTCTTGTATGACCAATTGCGTGAGTACCTCTGATTTTGTCTAGACTATATTGTTTAGATACTACTCCAGCGTCGCCAATATCCTTTACTAATTCTAGACTTTTTCCGATCGATAGAATTTCAGTCATTTCGACACTTTCAATTTTTTTTGAAAACTCCATCAGGTCTTTATCGTAGTTCATAATGTATTTAAAAGAATAAGGAGTTATTTGCTCCTCGCTTACAACATCTGCTCCTAACTCAAGAAGATATTTATCCACCTGAGCTTTTCGAGCATCATAAACTTCATTTCCCTCATTAGTTGCAGAGCTTCCTTCTTTTACATTTTCTCCAACCTTAAAACGCATTATGTAGCTGTCATTTTCACCTTCGCCATAAAGCGCAAATCCAGTTGAGTCAGGCCCTCTATGTTTGAGCGCCTGAAGCATGTCTTGAAGCTCTTTTCCGATATCAACAGTTTTGTTTTTATGAATTAGTCCTGCTATTCCACACATATAATTTTCCTTTTCTAAGTTTATGGAAGACAATCAAGATAAGTATCCAGATCCCATTGAGTTGTAGCACCAAGGAATTTTTCCCACTCATCTCTTTTATAATGCTTAAAGACTTTGTACATCTCATCAGGCATTGCTGACTTGATAACTTCATCTTCATCTAGTCGATCAAGTGCTTCACCTAAACTCAGTGGTAACTTTTTCACATCTTTCCCAGCGGCAACCGCCTCATACATATTTTGACTCTCAGGTTTTCCAGGATCTAGATTATTTGTGATCCCATCATCAAATGCTTTTAAAAGTCCAGCACCCATTAGGTACGGATTATGCATTGAGTCAACTGATCTGTATTCAAATCTTCCTGGAGCAGAAACTCTCAAACCGCAAGTTCTATTTTGATATCCCCAGTCAGCGTAAACAGGTGCCCAGAAACCCTGGTCCCAAAGTCTTCGATAAGAGTTTACAGTTGAAGAACCAAGTGCTGTTAAACCTGGTAAATGTGACATGACGCCACCAATCGCTTGCAGTCCAACTTTACCCGGCAACTGCTGGTCATCCGTGTCTGGCATGAATAAGTTCTCTCCACCTTCTACATATGTGAAAGTACCATCAACACCAGGTATTGACTTATGGCCGAGTGCATTAACTTTGTCTTCTCCTCCTGACCACAATGACATATTCGTATGACATCCACTTGCAGAAACTCCCATAAATGGTTTTGTCATAAAGCAAGCAATTAAGTTGTGCTCGCGAGCTACTTGCGCGCAAATTTGTCGATAAGTAGAGAGTCTATCTGCGTTACGTAATACATCATCATATGTCCAGTTCAATTCTAATTGTCCAGGTGCATCTTCATGGTCACCTTGAATCATATCAAGGCCCATGGCATTGGAGTATTCTATTACTTTCATGAATACTGGACGCAATGATTCAAACTGATCAATATGATAACAAAATGGCTTAGAGAAACCTTCTCCTGTTGGAGCACCTTTTTCATCTCTTTTAAGCCACATCATTTCAGGCTCGGTGCCAACTCGCATATTCATTCCATGCTTTTCTTTAAACTCGTTATGTATAATTCTTAAATTACCACGACAATCTGAAGTCAAATGTCCACCTGGATTTTCTCGCTCTTCTCTGTTTCTAAAGCAAGTACAATAAACTCTAGCCACTCGCTTATCCCATGGAAGTTGAACAAATGTTTCAGGGTCAGGAATACCGACTAATTCCATAGCTTCAGGGCCATATCCAATGTAGTCGCCATGTCTATCTATGAACAGGTTTGCAGTAGACCCATAAACGAGTTGGAAACCTTTTTCTGCGGTACGTTCCCAATGTGCAGCCGGAATACCTTTTCCGACTATACGCCCTGTTACTGAAATAAATTGAAAATAAATATAAGTAATTCCCAATTCATTTATTTTTTCTCTAACCGCTTTAACTAATTTATCACGGCCCGGTTGATTTACATGAGCTTCTAAATCTGTCATTTTTCCCCCCTAAGGAATGAGATAATTTTAAACAAAATCCTTAATTGAAAAGAAATGGTAGCTGAAAATAATATGCGCGTCTACACTCAAGAATTAAGATAAGAAATAAAAATTTTAATTCAGCTTTTACATAAAAATGGCTCAATTTAAAAAAAAATGGGTTTATCTCAATGAATTAAATATTATAAATGTCTTATGGAAAAAAATCAGGACTTTAAAATAGATAACTTACAATACTGTAATTGGTCTGAGGAAATATTTAAAATAAATAGGGAGGCTCAATTAGATGCAGTTCATGTAACAATTGCTTATCATGAAGATTTCGATGAGCTTCAAAAGAATATTGATCAATGGAACAGTTATTTTGAACAATTTTCAGATCTAATACTTCATGGAAGGACTTACAAAGATATTCAAAAAGCCAATGAAACAAAAAAAACAGCAATTTTTTTTGGCTTCCAGAATTGTTCACCTATCGAAGATGATATTAATTTAGTTGAAGAAGTTCACAAATTGGGAGCTGTATTCATGCAGCTTACATACAATAATCAATCTCTTTTAGCGACAGGCTGTTATGAAGATAATGACAGTGGTGTTACACGCATGGGAAAAGAAGTAATTAGAGAGATGAATAGAGTGGGTGTTGTAGTTGATATGTCTCATTCTGCTGAAAAATCTACATTCGATGCAATTGAATTGTCTGAAAAGCCTATTGCGATTACTCATGCAAACCCTTCGTTTTGGCATAATGCTCGTAGAAATAAATCTAATGAACTCTTGAAAGAGCTTGGTGCATCAGGCGGAATGCTCGGGTTATCTCTTTATCCTCACCATCTACAAAATGGAACCGATTGTACCCTTGATAGCTTTTGTTCGATGGTTGCACAGACAGCTGAAGTTATGGGAGTAAGTCAAATTGGAATTGGATCTGACTTGTGTCTAAAACAACCTAACTCTGTTGTGGACTGGATGAGAAATGGCACATGGACGAAAACAAAAGATTATGGTGAAGGAAGTGCTTCAAATGCAGCATTTCCTGATCAGCCTGCATGGTTTCAAGATGCCAGAGGTTTTGTTAATTTAGAAAAAGGACTTAAATCTGTAGGATTTGATGACAAAGAAATAAAATTAATTTTGGGAAACAACTGGTTTAATTTTTATAAAGATTACATTAATTAAGTATGATTAAAGTAGATTACCGCGACCCAAAAAAGATCATGACATTATCACGTTTGGGGTCTTTCCATCAGTCAAAATTATCATTTCTTAGAAGCTTTATACGTGAATTTAAAAATTGGAAATTTGATAGAAACTCTTTTGAATTAAATAACGAAGGATATGGTTCAGCTGTCTATTCTGTAAATAATGGCGAGCGAACCTATTCATTGGTTTGCTTTGCTAATGAATTAAATGCTGATGAAAGATCTGACAGAGTAATTGCAACAAAATGGGATGCTGCTTTTGTTCTTCATGATGGAATACCAACCCAATCTGATTTAAATCGATTAAAAGAAAATGTGCCCAAGCAAGAAGTAGGAAGAGTGTCCTACAAAGAATTAACTTTATCCAGAGCTAATAAGTCAGTTAGAATTTTTGATCACGTGATTGAAAAACTGAGTCAGGGTTTACAGCCGGATCATAGATTGGTAATTGATGTTGGATATTTATACAGAACAACAGCAGTTTATGGGTCTGGTAAATTTGGATTAGCAGATAGATACAGAATTAAAGATCGGCCAGAAATCTGTGGTCCATTTAGATTAGAAATGATGCTGGTCTATTTAGTTCGGCAATTTACTTTTGACCAAGTTAATCATATTGCAAAATGTAAAAATCCTCAAAAAGCTGTAGAGCTTAGTCATGACATCGCACGTAATCTTGGTATTGGGAATTCTACTGGATTAGGAATGGCCCCGTTCATTGTTAACCACCCAACACTCTTACACAATTGGATTTTTTCAAGGGAAGAGGCACTCAAGCAAATAAGAGAAATCAAAAAAGTTAATGTTGATGATTTTGAATATTTTAAATCATGTCTAGAACGCTCTGAAAAAAATATAAACTCTTGGAAAACTAATAGCGAGTATCAAAATGAGAAGATTGAAAAATTAAAATCAGATCTAAATAATCTGAAGAAAAACTTTTTTAGTGAATTAGACACAAAACAAGATTACCTATGGAACGTAATATACAGTTGGATTGAAGAAAATTTAAGCGATGAAGGAGTTGAGTATATTGTATCAATGATGATGGAGCCTTATGACTCAATTATTGAGCCTTTAGTGGCTAATATGAGCTCAGATGAAGATCAATATTTTGATATTCCAGCAGAAAAAACTGTATCAGACTTGTTATCAATTATTGAAAGTCATTACTCTAAATTTTTAGACATAAATTTTGATGACAAAGAATCAGTAGCAAACTTTTGGTTTATTTCAAAAAATAAAGAAGAGCCAAGAGTTGCAAATAGATATGAAGAAGGCGGCTCTCACCTAGAACAGCCACTGGCAATCGCTAGAGATATAGCTGAGTTATACAAACGACTAAAAAAGAGCCCCCAATCAAATACTGTTGGTGAATTTTTATTATTAAATCAAGAAGTCAGACATGTAGTGCGTCGATGTTTTATAGTAGAGAATTTTCCTTATTCTGAAATACAAGATAATACAATTGATAAAAACTTGATACCGATTGATATGTTAAGATTAAAATTGTCTTTCTTTGGTGCACAAAAATTTGACCCTAGATCTGATAAGTGGTTAAGAATTAATATGTACCAAGGAGCACCTCTGATTCATGAACTAAAATCTTCAGATGACACTTGGATGTATAATCTCGCATGAGGACATCGAGTGAAATAGAAACAATTTCTAAAAGAGCTTCTCGTGCAGCAGGTTTTACTTGGGGTATCTCTGAAGAAATTGGTAAATGTGTCAGATTATTGGAGCTTTACAAAATCTCTGGTCTTGAAAACTTAAATGACTATCTTAAAAAAATTAAAAACAAGGATCCAAAGGGTCTTCAAAAAGTTGAAAAGGAAAACCGTCTTGAAGAAGGTAATTTTTGTCCAATATTCACTGGGGTAGCTTTGCTGGATGCTTCTCACAAAGTCATGGAATTAAAAAAATTATCAATTACGTCTCTCGATTTCCCAATATTACTAATTCCTTTTCTTAATCGGGTTTCCTATAAAATTGGTAAAATGATTGAAATTAAATTTGATGACATAGAAATTTTATTAAATCTAAATAACTATATATCATCTAATACAGACTTGAGAAAAAAAATTCTTAAATCAACTAAACAGCTAACAATTAACGTCATTGAAAATCAAGATACTTTCGACTCTAAAGTATGGGACAGTTTATATAAACTATCTACTGAAACTTTTGTTGATGAAAGTGAAAGCTATCATCATTATTAAATAATCATATTGATAAAGTTAAGATTGTAAGGATAAAATCTTATTATAAAGCTCTTCTTTAATAGTAATTGAGGAGTTAGAATTTTTCTCTGCATTCATTATTCTTTTAGCGCCTGGAATACGAGCATTCTCCTGAGCTTCAATTGAATTAATTAGATTTAGTATCTTCTCATCAAAGTTATTTGAAAATTTCTCTGGGCTAATACCAATAAAGAATTGACCTGTGCCCGGAGGACCTCCCGTATCATCAGCGAACGAGCTTGCCTCAATTCCAAGATTTGATCCTGTTAAACATGCAGCCATAATCTCAACAAATAAACCAACACCAAAACCTTTGTATCCACCGCTTGGAGCCATTGTTCCTTTTAATGCAATAGAAGGATCTGTTGTATCTTTTCCATCTGGACCAAATGCCCATCCAATTGGAATAGGCTCTCCAGATTTAGCCCTAACTGCAATTTCACTTTTTGCAATTACACTTGCTGACTGATCTATTAGAATTTTGACACTACCTTCACTTTTAATAGCGACCGAAAAAGGATTTGTTCCTATAACAGGCTTAATTCCACCAAGAGGTGCAATAGATGCTGGAGCATTTGTAAAACCAATTCCAATTAAATTTTCTTCAGCCAATTTTTTCGTATGATATCCAAGCACGCCACAATTGTATGAATTGGATACCGCAAGTGAAGCAATTCCATTTTCTTTTGCAGATGGAATTAACTCTTCAAATCCCAAAGAAATAGCTCGGTGAGCAAATCCATTATCTGCATCAACAGATAAAGCTACATTTGACTTATGATTTAATTTTGGAGATGCATCACCCCTTACTTTTTTACAGCTTAAATGTAAACAGTATATTGGAAGATAGTGGAACCCGTGACTTTTAATCCCATCGATTTCAGCTTGAATAATACCATTTGCTAATGGCGTCGCATTTTCTTCTGATGCTCCAGCTGCGGTTAGTGTTTTAATGGCAAGTTCTAATGCTTGATCCTGAGTAAGTTGAGTGTCCATTAAAATTAAAGTTGGATACCAACATTTTTGACCTGAAGATAACTTTTGATTGCCTCTTGTCCTTTTTCACGGCTGTAACCAGATTGTTTATATCCACCAAAAGGAGTGGCCACACTTCCTGTAAACCAACTATTTACATAAATTTGGCCAGCTTCAAGTTTACTTGCAGTTTCTGTTGCTTTATCTAAATCTCGCGTAAATACTCCACCTGCTAAACCAAACTCTGTACCATTTGCTATTTCAATTGCTTCCTCTGGCTCATCATATTCGAGGACGGATAGAACAGGTCCAAATATTTCTTCCTGCGCTATAGTCATATCAGGTTTTACATTATCGAAGACAGTTGCTTCAAAGAAATAACCATCGCCTTCAACTCGCTTTCCACCAGCAACAGCTTCGGCCCCAGCTTGCTGGCCTGAACGAGCATAGTTTTCAACTTTTTGAACCTGTTCTTCAGATATAACAGGCGTAAGTTCACTGCCTTCAACATCTCCTGGTCCAACTTTGATTGTTGAAGCCAAATTAGCTAACTTTTCGACAAGCTCATTTTTGATAGATTTATGAGCTACAACTCTTGACATGGCAGAACAAATTTGACCAGCTTGACCAAAAATTCCAGCTTTAGCTGATGCAACAACTTTATCCAAATCAGCATCAGGGCAAACGATTGCAGCAGACTTGCCACCCAACTCTACTACTGCGGGTACAGCTCTTTCAGCGGCCGCGTGAAGAATTTTTTTACCGGTAGCAACAGAACCTGTAAATGTTATTTGAGCTACATCTTTATGAGCTGTGAGTTCTGCTCCGGCTTCATTTCCATAACCACATATAACGTTGATTAACCCTGGAGGTACTCCAGCTTTATCAATTGCTTTTGTAAAAAATGCAGCTGTTGCTAACGGTGTAAGTTCAGCAGTTTTGATGACTGTAGAATTACCTGCAGCAAATGCACATGCTAATGAACGAGCAAGCATTGATATTGGAAAATTCCATGGAATAATATGACCTGAAACTCCATAAGGCTCAAGCAATGTATAATCAACAACCTTATTGTTAACTGGAATAGTATTACCTTCTAACTTATCAGTCATTCCACTGTAGTAATCAAAATAATTCGCGCCATCAATAAATTCATATTCTGCGTTAGCAAGTAATTTTCCGTTTTCATGGCACAGAAGTTTGCCGCCATCTTTACTTACTGCTCTTAATTCGTTTGCTATTGCGCGCATCAACTTAGCGCGCTCCATTGGAAGCATATCAACTAAAATTCTTGATTTGTATGAGTCAAAAGCAGCTTCAACTGCGGCATTTACATCTTCACTTTGTGCACAAACAACCTGTCCAATATCTTTGCCGTTTGCAGGATTGACTACATTAATAGTTTCTTTAGATGAACCATCTGTCCATTTTCCATTTATGTAATGTTGATATTTTTCCATATAAGATTGATCTTATTCTGAAAGCATACCGAAATGCAATCAATTATTTGTTTCTAAATTAAGAATTTAAAAGTGTAGCAACTAAATGAATACGATCTTCTTCACCACCATTTATTGCTGTGTGATATTTAGTATTATCAGTAATATAAACATGACCATCAGCAGGAATATGAAAACCTGTATCTTCAATAAACATTCGAGATCCATAATTCGTTTTAATAGAAACATGAATTCTTTTTTCTGGATCTCGGTGCCAACTCAGCGTTGTTCTAGGTGGCATTTTAATAATTCGACAACGACCTATTGCAAAATGCTCACTTAGTGTTTCGTAGACATGTTTTAAATACGTATCATTCAGCTTTGAGTTAAATAAAGTATATCTCGACTCATCGATATAGGGTTCTCTTTCCATTTCTTCAAAAGACGAATCTGGTTTAGTCCAATACTTGCCTCTGACATTGCCACCAAACCACTCATCCAGTTCTTTTTCATCATAGTTAAGGCAGATAGCATTTGATTTAAGTAATCCTTTTTCTGCATCTCTTTCAAAGGGTCTAATTTTTATGAGTTGCTCAACTGCTTCACGCATTTTATCTAGATCAAACTTAATATGCTCATATTTTTGAACATATTCATTCATATTTGTGAAGTTTGATATGAGATCAGTATTTTTAATTTTGAATGACATATAAAAATATAATTAATCCTAATGAATTATAGTATTTATTTCAGATTCTGTGTAGATCAATACATTAAATAGTATAGGAAAATATGCTCAAAATTGTCGCAATAATTAAAAATTACGTATCAAAATAAATTTGTTGATTTTGCTGTTTTATTTCTGATACAGTCTCTTAAATCACTAATAAAA
>JAYNZW010000014.1:0-7437 GCA_038103905.1 Candidatus Pelagibacteraceae bacterium
TAATGGAAGAAGAGGAAGAGTTATCACAGGAACAAATAAAAGACCTCTTAAATCTTTGGCTGAAATGTTGAAGGGAAAACAAGGAAGATTCAGACAAAATCTTCTCGGAAAACGAGTAGATTATTCTGGTAGATCCGTGATTGTAGTTGGTCCTGAATTAAAACTTCACCAATGTGGATTGCCTAAGAAAATGGCAATTGAATTATTTAAACCATTTATTTACGCAAGATTAGAAGCTTTAGGTTTGGCCACAACATTAAAACAAGCAAAAAAAATGGTCGAAAAAGAAAGACCAGAGGTTTGGGATGTTTTAGATAGAGTTATTAGAGAACATCCAGTTATTTTAAACAGGGCGCCTACTTTGCACCGTTTAGGAGTTCAAGCTTTTGAACCAATCCTTATTGAAGGCAAAGCTATTCAACTACACCCATTGGTATGTACTGCATTCAATGCTGATTTTGATGGTGACCAAATGGCTGTTCATGTTCCTCTTAGTTTAGAAGCTCAATTAGAGGCAAGAGTTTTAATGATGTCTACTAACAATATTCTTAACCCTGCAAATGGAAAGCCAGTAATTGTTCCGAGTCAGGATATTGTTTTAGGAATATACTATGTATCTCAAGAAAAGGAAAATGAACCAGGAGAAGGTTCAATATTTAAAGATTTCAATGAAATTGAACAGGCCCTTGAGAATAAAGCCATTACTCTTCATGCAAAAATCAAAGCTAGAATAAGTATTCTAAATTCAGATGGGGTTCAAGAAAATAAAAGAGTTGATACCACTCCTGGTAGAATGATGCTTTGGAATTTACTTCCTAGACATAAAGATCTTGATCATAAGCTAATTAATCGTTTAATTACTAAAAAAGAACTCTCACAATTAATTGATATTGTTTACAGATATTGTGGTCAAAAAGAAACCGTTCTTTTCGCTGATCAAATTAAGTCTCTAGGATTCAACTACGCTTACAAAGCGGGAATTTCATTTGGAAAAGATGATATGATTATTCCTTCATCGAAAGATAATTTAGTCGATGAGACTACTCTACAAGTTGAAAAATATGAGAAACAATACAATGATGGACTAATAACAAATAGAGAAAAATATAATAAAGTCATTGATGCCTGGGCAAAATGTACTGATAAAGTTGCGCAGGAAATGATGAATGAAATTTCATCGATAAAAGTTGATGAAGAGACTAAAAGAGAAAAGCCAATAAATTCTATTTATATGATGGCTAACTCTGGGGCAAGAGGATCTGCGGCTCAAATGAAACAACTTTCTGGTATGCGTGGATTAATGGCCAAACCATCTGGAGATATTATTGAAACTCCAATTATTTCAAATTTCAAAGAGGGTCTTAATGTGCTTGAGTATTTTAACTCTACTCACGGAGCAAGAAAAGGATTGGCTGATACTGCTCTTAAGACCGCAAACTCAGGATACTTAACAAGAAGACTATGTGATGTAGCACAAGATTGTACAATAACAGAAGAAGATTGCGGAACTTCTAAGGGTGTTTGGGCATCAGATGTTGTGGAAGGTGGAGAGGTAATTGTTTCTATTTCTGAGAGAATTTTAGGAAGATTTTTACAAGAAAATCTAAAACATCCAATTACTAGTGAAGTTATTGGTAATAAAGATGATTATATTGATGAAGCTTTAGCGGAAAAAATTGAGTCTGCAGGTATCCAAAAAGTTTACATAAGATCAGCATTAACTTGTGACTCAAAAAGAGGAATGTGTGTTAAGTGTTATGGAAGAGATTTGGCAAGAGGTTTCCTAGTCAATATTGGTGAAGCCGTTGGAATGATTGCCGCTCAATCTATTGGTGAGCCCGGAACTCAGCTGACAATGAGAACGTTCCATATTGGTGGAGCTGCTCAGATCAACGACCAATCATTTATAGAAATTAATACTGATGGTATTTTCAAAATATTAAATAAAAATACTGTTGAAGACTCAAATAAAGACTTAATTGTAATGGGTCGAAATTGTGAAGTTGCTATTCAAGATGAAAATGGAAGAGAGCTTGCTAATTATAAAGTGCCTTATGGAACAAAAATATTAGTTGCTGAAGATTCAAAGGTAAGAGCTGGAACTAAGATATGTGAATGGGATCCATTTACTAATCCAGTGATTTCTGAAAAATCTGGTTTTGCAAATTACGTCGATATGGAAGAGGGTATTTCATTAACTGAAGAAACAGAAGAACAAACCGGTCTTACATATACGAAAGTTAAAGACTGGAAGTCTGATCCAAAGGGAGCAGATCTAAAACCGAGAATTACTCTACGTGACTCTAAGGGTGAAGTAATTCTTTTAGCAAATGATAATGAAGCACGTTATTTCTTGCCTCCAGACTCAATTCTTTCAGTTGCCGATGGTGCCGAAGTTCATGCAGGCGATATCTTAGCTAGGACTCCAAAAGCTGGTACAAAGAATAAAGATATTACAGGCGGACTTCCTCGAGTTGCAGAATTATTTGAAGCAAGAAAGCCGAAAGACTTAGCAATCATCGCTGAGTGCTCAGGTGTCATTTCTTTTGGAAAGGATATTCGAGGTAAACAAAAAGTCATTGTTACTCCTGAGGATGGATCAGATCCTGTAGAATTTTTAATCCCAAAAGGTAAGCATATTTCTTATCAAGAAGGTGAAAAAATTGAAAAAGGTGATTATTTATTAGCTGGAAATCCGGATCCTCATGATATTTTAGAGATATTAGGAATTGAAGCTCTCGCTGATTATTTAATCAATGAAGTTCAGGATGTATATCGTCTTCAAGGGGTTCTTATAAATGATAAGCATATTGAAGTGCTATGTCGTCAAATGCTTCAAAAGGTTCATGTCATTGAGTCAGGAGACAGTAATTTTTTAGCAAATGAAGAAGTTGATCGCTATGAATTCCTAAATGTTAATGAACAGTTAAGGTCTGAGGGAAAAGCAGAAGCTTCCGGCAAGCCTGTTCTTTTGGGTATAACGAAGGCATCTCTACTCACTAGATCATTTATATCTGCTGCATCATTCCAAGAAACTACAAGAATTCTTACAGATGCGTCTATTAAAGGTAAGGTAGATCGACTAGAGGGCCTCAAAGAGAATGTGATTGTTGGAAGGCTAATACCAGCTGGAACGGGTCGAACATTTGCTCAAATAGAAAATAAGGCTAAAAACCTAGATAAAGAGGCCAAATTAGAAATTGAAGCTATGCAAGCTCAAAAAGACTTAGAATCAGCTGAAATTCAAGAAAATTCTCAATAAATTCTATTGACCTTGGTCCTTGATTAAGTATATTACGGCAATCTTAAATAGTAGGCGGTAGAGAAATCTAAACGCTACTTTTTATAAAAGTTTTTAATAATTGTTTTTTTGATTTTTAACTAGGAGTCAACTTATGCCGACTATTAGTCAGCTAATTAGAAAGCCAAGAACAAAAGTTCTTAAAAGAAATAAAGTTCCTGCGCTTAAAGGTAATCCTCAGAAAAGAGGTGTTTGTACAAGAGTATACACGACGACTCCTAAGAAGCCAAATTCAGCTCTAAGAAAAGTTGCTCGTGTAAGGCTTACAAATGGTTTTGAAGTAACAAGTTATATTGGTGGTGAGGGACATAATTTACAAGAACACTCTGTAATTCTAATAAGAGGCGGAAGAGTAAAAGATCTGCCTGGTGTTCGATATCATACTGTGCGAGGTGTTCTTGATACTCAGGGTGTAGGAGAAAGAAAACAACGCAGATCGCACTATGGTGCAAAGAGGCCTAAATAAAAATGTCACGAAGAAGAAAAGCGCAGATTAGAGAAGTTCTTCCCGACCCAGTTCATAACAGTACTGTTTTAACTAAATTTACAAATGCTATTATGCATGATGGCAAGAAATCTGTTGCAGAATCCCTAATCAATAAATCTTTCACCGATATACAATCTAAGACTGGTGAGTCACCAATAAGTATTTTTACAAAAGCAATTGATAATGTTAAGCCTTTGGTTGAAGTAAGGTCTAGAAGAGTTGGTGGAGCTACATACCAAGTTCCAGTTGAAGTTAGAAATGTAAGAGCTCAAGCTTTAGCAATAAGATGGATTGTTAATGCTATTCGTGGCCGTAAAGAAAAAAGTATGGTTGACAAGTTGTCAGCTGAATTGATAGATGCAGCAAATAATCGAGGCTCATCAATTAAAAAAAGAGAAGATACACATAAAATGGCTGAAGCCAACAAGGCTTTTGCTCACTTTAGATGGTAGAATATTATGAGTAGAGAATACCCTTTAAATAAATATAGAAACATCGGCATCATGGCTCATATTGATGCTGGAAAAACAACCACTACTGAAAGAATTCTCTATTATACAGGAAAAAGCCATAAGATTGGAGAGGTGCATGATGGTGCTGCTACTATGGATTGGATGGAACAAGAGCAGGAACGGGGTATTACCATTACCTCTGCTGCAACTACTTGTTTTTGGAATGATCATAGAATTAATATAATTGATACTCCAGGACACGTTGACTTTACAATTGAAGTTGAAAGATCTCTTAGAGTACTTGACGGTGCTGTCGCAGTTTTTGACGGTGTTGCAGGTGTTGAGCCTCAAACAGAAACAGTCTGGAGACAAGCAAACAGATACAATGTTCCTCGAATGTGTTTCATTAACAAAATGGATAGAACAGGCGCTGATTTTTATAAATGCTTAGACATGATTAAAGATAGATTGCAGGCTAATGCCTTAGTTTTACAAATACCCTATGGAAGTGAAGCTGACCTTAAAGGTGTTGTAGACTTAGTAAAAAATAAAGCAATAGTTTGGGAGAATGAAGATTTAGGAGCAAATTTCAATTATGTTGATATCCCAGATGAGTTAAAGGAAACTGCTGCAAAATTTAGAACAGAAATGGTTGAAATGGCAGTTGAGCAGGATGAAGCTGTCCTAGAGAAATATCTTGATGGTGAAGAACCGGATGAAGAGACATTGAATAGATGTATACGAATAGGAACAATTAATTTTGCATTTGTTCCGATCCTTACAGGAAGCGCATTTAAAAATAAAGGTGTTCAACCACTATTAGATGCAGTTGTTAATTTTATGCCTGATCCAAGTGAAGTACAGCAAGCTACAGGGTTTGCTCCAGGAAAAGAGGGTGAAGAAATAATTAGAAAAGCATCTGATGATGAGCCTTTTTCAGCCTTAGCTTTTAAAGTTGCAAATGACCCATTTGTTGGATCATTGACTTTTGCAAGAATTTATTCAGGAAAATTAGAAACTGGAACAACAATTTTAAATTCAGTAAAAGATGATAAGGAACGTATTGGTAGAATGCTTTTAATGCATGCAAATAATAGAGAAGATATTAAAGTTGCGTATGCAGGAGATATAGTTGCCATTGCTGGTCTTAAGGACACAATAACTGGTGAAACGCTCTCTGATTCTAATAAACCAATTGTACTTGAGTCAATGGATTTTCCGGACCCTGTAATTGAAATAGCTGTTGAACCTAAGACAAAAGCCGATCAAGAAAAAATGGGTGAGGCTTTAGCTAGACTAGCGAAAGAAGATCCATCTTTTAGAGTCTCTTCAGATGATGAGTCGGGTCAAACTGTTATTAAAGGAATGGGAGAACTTCATCTCGATATTATTGTAGATAGAATGAAAAGAGAATTTAATGTTGAGGCTAATGTGGGCGCTCCTCAAGTGGCTTATAGAGAAACAATTTCTAAAGAAGTTGAAGTAACATATACTCACAAAAAACAAAGTGGTGGCGCTGGTCAATTTGCTGAAGTAAAAATGATTGTTGAAGGTGGAGAGCCAGGTAGCGGAAGAATATTTGAAGATAAAATTAAGGGTGGAAATATACCTAAGGAATATATTCCAGGTGTTGAAAAAGGTGTTGAAGGAGTAGCTGATACAGGCGTAATCGCTGGGTTTCCAATAATTGACTATAAAGTTACACTAATTGATGGCAAATATCATGACGTTGACTCAAGTAGTCTAGCTTTTGAAATTGCTGGTCGAATGGGATTTAAAGATGCATGCACTAAAGCAAGCCCAAAACTTTTAGAGCCTGTAATGCGTGTTGAGGTTGTTACTCCTGATGATTTTATGGGAGATGTAATAGGAGATTTAAGTAGTAGAAGAGCACAGGTTAGCGGAAGTGAAGCAAGAGGAAACACGACTACAGTTAGTGCAATGGTACCGCTTGCAAATATGTTTGGTTACATCAATACATTACGATCAATGACTCAAGGAAGGGCACAATATTCAATGTTTTTTGATCACTATGAGCAAGTGCCACAAAATGTACAAGATGAGGTAAAAGCAAAATTTGCTTAGAAAATATATGGATAATCAAAATATAAAAATAAGACTTAAAGCTTTTGATCACGGTGTCCTGGATCAGTCTTCAGTAGAGATTGTTAATACCGCTAAGAGGACAGGTGCTATTGTTAAAGGTCCAATTCCTTTACCTACAAATAATGAAGTATTTACTGTACTAAGATCTCCGCATGTTAATAAAAAAAGTAGGGAACAATTTGAGATTAGGACTCATAAACGCCTTATTGAAATTGTTGACCCAACACCTCAAACAGTTGATGCACTCATGAAACTAGATTTAGCTTCAGGAGTTGACGTAGAAATAAAGTTATAATTATGAGACCAGGTATTATCGCAAAAAAAATAGGAATGAGTAACTTTTATACTCCTAATGGCTTAAACATCCCAGTTACCATCTTACATGTTGATGACTGTAAGGTCATAGAAAGAACTGAAAAACCAGAATTAGATACTGATAAAATTTTACTTGGTGCTTGTGAAATAAAAAAGGAAAACAAAACAAACAAAGCGACTAAAGGTTTCTTTAAAAATAAATCGTCAGTACCTTTTAAATACATCAGAGAATTCACTATTGATAAAGAAACTGAGGTTAAAGCTGGGGATAGTTTAAAGGTTGATCATTTTCAAGAAGGACAGTTTATTGATGTATCAGGATTTTCTAAGGGAAAAGGCTTTGCTGGAGCAATGAAAAGACATAATTTTGGTGGAATGAGAGCTACTCACGGTGTTTCAATATCTCATAGAGCCCATGGTTCTACCGGTCAATGTCAAGATCCAGGTAAAGTATTTAAGGGAAAAAAAATGGCCGGACACTTAGGTGATGAACACAAAACATTGCAAAGCTTGCAAGTTGTGAAAGTTGACACAAAAAACAATATTATTTGTGTAAAGGGATCTACACCAGGAGCAAGAGGAGCATGGTTAGTTGTAGAAGACTCAATAAAGCAAAAGGCAGTCAAAGATTTTGATATAAAAATTCCAGTGGATGCAAAGAAAAAGAAATAGATGAATATTGATACTTTTAAAATAAATGGCGAAAAATCTGGATCAATAGATCTATCAGATAATATTTTTGCACTAGATCCAAACTTAGAAATCATCAGTACACT
>JAYNZW010000014.1:7447-20737 GCA_038103905.1 Candidatus Pelagibacteraceae bacterium
GATTGGCACAAATCAAATGTAATTCAGTCAAGACCTACAACTAAAAATAGATCTGAAGTAAAGGGCACTACTCAAAAATATGGAAGACAAAAGGGTGGTGGAGGAGCAAGACATGGCTCGAAAAAAGCAAATATTTTCAGAAGTGGTGGAATGGCACACAATCTTAGAGGAAAAAGGTCAAGTCAAAGTCTATCAAAAAAATTTAAATCCCTAGCCCTTAAACATGTTTTATCTTCAAAATTAAAAAATAATGAAATTGTGGTTTTTGATAATTTTAAAATGACTGAAATTAAAACAAAGAATATCAAAAATGTATTTGATAAATTAAATATCAAGTCTGCCCTTGTGATTGAGGCTCAAGATCATGATGAGAATTTTATTCTTTCTTCAAGAAATATTAAATCAATAAAATATTCAAATACGTTAGGAGTAAATGCGATTGATATCTTAAAGTATGAAAAATTTGTGATGAGTAAAGAAGCTGTAAGCGAAATTGAAAAGAGATTGGCAAAATAATGAGTAACATTAAAAATTATCAAACTATTCTAAAACCTATCGTCACTGAAAAGTCATCATTAGGTTCAGAGTATAATCAAGTTACATTTCAAGTCGCAAACGAGTCTTCGAAAAAAGAAATTAAAGAAGCAATAGAAAATATTTTTAAAGTTAAGGTTAAAAAAGTAAATACGCTCATTGTAAAAGGTAAGCGAAAAGCTTTTAGAGGTACGATAGGAAGAAGATCTAATTATAAAAAAGCTTTCATTACACTTGAAGATGGTCAAACAATTGATATCAACGCAGGAATTTAATAATGGCACTTAAGAAGTTTAAACCAAATACCCCAGGGACTAGAGGCCTTACTCTAATAGACAAAACTGGTCTATGGAAAGGTAAACCAAAAAAATCGTTAACTGCTGGGCTTTCTAAAAAAGGTGGAAGAAATAATACTGGCCGCATCACGATGAGAAGAAAAGGAGGCGGACATAAAAGCAAGTATAGATTAATTGATTTTAAGAGATCAAAGCAAGATGTTACAGCGGTTATTGAGAGAATCGAATATGATCCAAACCGCTCAGCTTACATAGCTCTTATCAAATACGAAGATAGTACATTTTCTTATATTTTAGCTCCTAAAGACTTGAATGTTGGAGATACAGTAATTTCATCCAATAAAGCAGAAATTAAAATAGGTAATTGTATGCCAATGTCTATAATTCCTGTTGGTATAGATATTCACAATGTGGAACTTAATGTTGGAGGTGGCGCACAGCTTGCCAGAGCTGCAGGATCTTCAACGCAAATAGTGGGTAAATCTGATGGCTATGTTGTTGTTAAATTGCCTTCAGGTGAGCAAAGAAAAGTAAGAGAAGAATGCAAAGCAACTATTGGAGTTTTATCAAATATAGATAATAAGAATAAAAAACTTGGAAAAGCTGGAAGAAATCGATGGCTTGGAATTAGACCGTCCGTCAGAGGTGTCGCGATGAATCCAATTGATCATCCCCACGGAGGTGGTGAAGGAAAAACGTCAGGTGGAAGACATCCCGTTACGCCATGGGGAAAGAAGACTAAAGGTCTAAAAACAAGAAATAATAAAAGAACTGATAAATTTATTATAAAAAGAAAGACCGATAAAAAAGCGAGGATAGAGGTTTAATATGGCAAGATCTATTTGGAAAGGCCCATTTGTTGATAGTCATTTATTAAAGAAAGCGAAAGCTTCAGCTGAGGCAGGAAGAAATGATGTGATCAAAACATGGTCTAGAAGATCTACAATCCTCCCAGAATTTGTTGGTCTGAGCTTTGCAGTACATAACGGAAAAAGATTTATACCTGTAAATGTATCAGAAGATATGGTTGGGCATAAATTTGGAGAATTTTCTCCTACTAGAACATTTCACGGCCATACGGCAGATAAAAAGACGAAAAAATAATGAAGCATTTAAATAGAAAAGATAACGAAGCTTACGCTATTGCGAAAAATATGAGAGTTAGTCCATCCAAAGCTAATCTTGTGCTTGAAATGATACGTGGCAAAAAGGCATCGGATGCAATTAATGTTCTTAAGTTCTCAAACAGGGCTATAGCAAAAGACATTGGAAAGGTTCTGAATAGTGCCGTTGCTAATGCTGAAAACAATCATCAGCTAGACATAGATATTCTTAAAGTAAGCGAAGCATATTGTGGTAAGGGTATGGTCATGAAGAGGTGGAGAGCAAGAGCTAAAGGCCGACCAGGAAGAATTCAAAAGTTTTTAACTAATATCACTATAAAACTTTCAGAAGAGCAAAAAGATAGTAAGGGAAAAGAGTAATTATGGGTCAGAAAGTAAATCCAATTGGTCTAAGGTTGATTTTAAATAAAAAATGGCAATCGAGATGGTTTGCCAACAGAAGAGATTTTGGAAATTATCTTCAAGAAGATTTAAAAATTAGAGCTTACATCAAAAAGAAACTAAAAAATTGTGCGGTTGCAAAAATTCAAATTGAAAGACCTGCAAAAAAAGCTCAGGTAACAATATACTCATCAAGACCAGGTTTAATAATTGGTAAAAAAGGCAGTGATATCGAAAAACTTAAAAGAAAGATTTCTGAGTTTACTTCTGATGAAGTCTCTATCAACTTAGTCGAAATTAGAAAGCCTGAAGTTGAAGCTCAGTTGATAGCTGACACAATAGCAGAGCAACTTGAAAGACGTGTATCATTTAGAAGAGCAATGAAAAGGTCCGTACAGTCAGCAATGAGATTAGGTGCTGATGGAATAAGAGTTAACTGTGGAGGAAGACTTGGTGGAACTGAAATTGCAAGAACAGAGTGGTATAGAGAAGGTAGAGTTCCACTTCATACATTTAGAGCCAATATAGATTATGCAGAGTCTACTGCAGCTACTACTTATGGAGCATGTGGAATAAAAGTATGGATTTACAAAGGGGATATTGATGATAACGCGCCGCATGAATCTGAAAATAATCCAAATAAATTAGGATAGGAAATGTTACAGCCAAAAAAAACAAAATTTAGAAAAGCACATAAAGGCAGGATTAAAGGAGTTGCAACATCTGCAACTACACTAAATTACGGTACTTTTGGTCTAAAGGCATTAGAAGCTGATAGAATTACAGCTCGTCAAATAGAGGCTGCAAGGGTAGCTATGACAAGATTTATGAAAAGAGCTGGAAGAGTTTGGGTAAGAATTTTTCCTGATGTGCCTGTATCAAAAAAACCTGTTGAAGTAAGAATGGGAAAGGGCAAAGGATCGCCTGAGTATTGGGCATGCAGAGTAAAGCCAGGAAAAATAATGTTTGAAGTAGATGGTGTTTCTTATGCTGTAGCAAAAGAAGCATTTGGAAGAGCTGCTTCCAAATTACCTGTTAAGACAAAAGTAGTAGAACAATTGGTGAAGTAAAAAATGAAAGTTGAAGAAATTAGAAAAAAGACAGTTGATCAGCTTAATACAGAGCTTGAAAACTTATATAAGGAGTCTTTTAATTTAAGATTTCAAAAATCCTCTGGTCAATTAGAAAATACTTCAAGGGTATCTAAAGTGAGAAAGTTAATAGCTCGTATTAAAACGATCAAAAACGAGAAAGTTAAAGAGAATTAAATTATGCCAAAAAGAATATTACAAGGCACTGTTCTGAGCGATAAACAAGACAAAACTATTACAGTTCTTGTTGAAAGAAAGTTCAGGCATCCAGTTTTAAAGAAGGTTATTAAAAGATCAAAGAAATACAGCGCTCATGACGCTGATAATAAATTTAATATTGGTGATAAAGTAAAAATTATGGAGTCAAAGCCAATATCAAAACTAAAAAGATGGGTTGTTATTGAATAATGATACAGACTGAATCAAGATTAAATATAGCCGATAACTCAGGAGCAAAGGAAGTCCTTTGTATAAAAGTATTAGGGGGCTCTAAGAGAAAATATGCATCAGTTGGAGATACAATTGTTGTAACAATCAAGGAGGCCATGCCAAGAGGTAAAGTAAAAAAAGGAACTGTTCACAAAGCTGTTATAGTTAGGACTAGAAAAGAACTTAAAAGACCTGATGGAAGTACAATTAAATTTGATTCTAATGCTGCAGTTTTAATTAATGCTCAGGGAGAGCCGGTTGGCACAAGAATATTTGGTCCAGTCTGTCGTGAATTAAGATCAAGAAATCAAATGAAAATTATTTCATTAGCTCCGGAGGTTCTCTAATGGCTCAAAGAATAAAAAAAGGTGATCGAGTGTTTGTAAATTCTGGTAAAGATTCTGGAAAAATAGGTGAGGTTATGAAAATTCAAGGCCTTAAGGCGATTGTTAAAGATGTAAATGTATCAAAAAAACATCAGAAGCAAGACCAAAATAGTCAAGGTGGGATTGTTAATAAAGAAATGCCAATCGCGATCGATAACCTAATGCCATTAAATAAAAAAGATAATAAACCAACTAGAGTTCAGTTTAAAATTCTTAAAGACAATAAAAAGGTCAGAATAGCTGTAAACTCAGGAGATCAGATTGATGGATAGTACCATGCCTAGAGTCAAAGAAAAATATCTGAATGAGGTTGTTCCTCATTTAAAAGAGAAGTTAGAAAGAGCTAATCCTATGTCTTTACCAAAGGTGATTAAGGTTTCTCTTAATATGGGGCTTAGTGAGGCTGTAGCCGATTCTAAAGTAATACAATCTGCATCAAATGATCTTGCTGCAATTTCTGGACAGTTGCCAGTTGTTACAAAAGCAAGAAAGTCAATTGCGACTTATAAAATTAGAGAAGGTATGCCGTTAGGAGTAAAGGTTACCTTAAGGGGTGATCAAATGTATGAATTTATTGATCGTCTTGTTACTGTAGCTTTGCCTAGGATAAGAGACTTTAGAGGCCTTAAGCTTAACGGATTTGATGGGAAGGGTAATTACTCATTTGGCATTAAAGAGGTTACAATTTTTCCTGAAATAAATGTCGACAAGCTAGATGCAATTAGAGGCATGGATATAACTATATGTACATCCGCCAAAAATAATGATGAAGCTTTAACGTTATTAAAGGCACTAAATTTTCCAATAATTATTTAATATAAGGTTTTATAATGGCAAAAAGAAGTTCGATAGAAAAAAATAAAAGAAGAATAGCATTGGCTGCAAAAGATTTAAGTAAGCGTAAGGCGCTAAAAGAGTTAATAATGAATAAGAATACATCTATTGATGATAGATTTCAGGCACAATTGAAGTTAGCTAAAATGAGAAGAAATGGTGCACGTTCTAGAATTAGAAATCGTTGTGAGCTAACAGGAAGACCTAGGGGTTTTCATAACAGAGTTAAATTATCCAGAATTGCACTTAGAGAGTTAGCTTCACAAGGTCAAATACCTGGTATGAATAAGTCGAGTTGGTAGGAAAGGAAAAGCATGTCATTACAAGATCCATTAGCAGATTTGTTTAGCCGCATTCGTAATGCGCAATTGAGAAAGAAAAAGGTTGTAACTTCTCCTCTATCTAAGATGAGAGAAAGTATTTTAGAGGTACTTAAAAATGAAGGTTATATTAGAGGATATGCAAGAACTAAACATTCTTCGGGAAGAGAAGAGTTAGATATTGAATTAAAATATGATGAAAGTGGTCCTGTTATATCTAATATTACAAGAATATCAAAACCTGGAAGAAGAGTTTATTCGGGCGTTGAGAGAATTCCATTTGTTCATAATGGTTTGGGTATATCAATTATTTCAACTTCTCAGGGTGTAATGTCAGATACTGATGCTAGAGAAAAGAAAATTGGTGGAGAAATTATTTGTAGAGTATTTTAATTATGTCAAGAGTAGGTTCTAAAGAAATAATAATTCCAGATAACGTTAAGGTATCTATTGAGGGCAGTTCTATATTTGCTGAGGGACCGCTTGGCAAACTTGAGACAAAACTGCATGATTTGATATCTACTGATCTTTCTGAAAACAAAATTTCTTTTTCAGTAAAAAAAGAAAGTAAACAAGCTCTTGCGTTTTGGGGATTACAAAGAAATTTGGTCAACAATCTTGTTATAGGTGTTTCGACAGGATTTTCAAAAAAGCTGGAAATGAATGGAGTAGGTTACAGAGCATCTATGAAAGGTAAAGACCTTGAATTATTACTCGGTTTTAGTCATCCTATTATTTATCCAATTCCTGAGGGAATTAACGTAACAGTTGATAAGCAGAACAATATTGAGATTTCTGGTGCCAGTAAACAACTCGTTGGACAGGTAGCTTCAGAAATAAGAGGCTTTAGAGGCCCTGAGCCCTATAAAGGTAAAGGTGTAAAGTATGCTGATGAATATATTAATAGAAAAGAAGGAAAGAAAAAATAATGCTTTCTAAAGGTAAAGAAAAAAGATCTAGAAGAAATAGATATAGATTAAAAAAAGCAAATAAATCTGGCTTAAGACTATCTGTATTTAAGTCCTCAAAACATCTTTATGCTCAAGTCATTGATGATGACAAGGGAGTCACTCTTTGTAGTGCATCTACAGTTAAAATGCCAAAAAATAAAAATTCTTGCAATATAGTCAACGCAAAGTTGATTGGTGAACAGATAGGTAAAGTTGCAATTGATAAAGGTGTTTCTAAACTATATTTGGATCGTGGACCAAACATTTACCACGGTATCATTAAAACAATCGCTGATACTGTGAGATCAGCTGGACTTAAATTTTAGGAATTAATATGGCTTACGCACAAAAAAATAAAGAACAAAAATCAGATTTAAAAGAAAAATTAGTTGCGATTAATCGTGTAACAAAGGTTGTTAAAGGTGGAAGAAGATTTGGATTCGCAGCTTTAGTTGTTGCTGGAGATGAGTCTGGAAAAGTTGGCTTTGGACATGGCAAAGCTAAAGAAGTTCCTGAAGCAATAAAAAAAGCAACAGAATCTGCAAAAAAAAGTTTGATAAGAATTCCGTTAAGAGAAGGTAGAACGCTTCATCATGATATAATTGGTATACATGGAGCCAGTAAAGTTGTTATGAGATCAGCACCATCAGGAACTGGAATAATTGCGGGAGGATCTGTTAGAGCAGTCTTTGAATTACTTGGTGTCCAGGATATTGTCGCAAAATCAATTGGCAGTGCAAATCCATATAATATTATTAGAGCAGCTGTAGATGGCTTGAAGCAGCAAAAGTCTCCAAAAATGGTTGCTAATCGCAGAAGCAAGAAAGTATCTGCTATTACATCTGGTAGAGAGTAAAGTTTTTATTATGAGCAATAAGAAAATTAAAATTATTTTAAAGAAAAGTTCAATTGGTTCAAAAAAGAATCAAATTGCTTCATTGAGAGGTCTTGGCCTACGTAAGACGAATAGTTCTGTAGTCAGAGAATCAAGTCCAGAAGTTCTTGGTATGATTAAGGTGGTTTACCATCTTGTAAGTGTTGAGGAGATATAGAAATGAAGTTAAATGAGTTAAAGAGATTAAAATCTACTACTAAAAATGTTAAAAGAGTGGGAAGAGGCATAGGATCTGGAAAAGGAAAAACATCTGGAAGTGGCCACAAAGGTCAAAAAGCTAGATCAGGTGTTGCAATTAATGGATTTGAAGGTGGACAGATGCCTTTACATAGAAGACTTCCGAAATTTGGTTTTAATAATGTGAACAAAACTAGGTATGTTGAATTAAATCTAGAAGATCTTCAAAGTATTATTAATAAGAATAAAATTAATGAAGATCAAACAATTAGCATAAAGCTCCTCAAAGATCTCTCAATTATCAAAAACAAAAATTCTCAAAAATTAAAAATACTTGGTAGAGGAGATTTAACTTCAAAAAATCCTATAGAATGTGCAAAGATTTCTAAATCTGCTCTAACAAAGTTAGAAAAGATAGGGAATAATCTTAATATTAGTGAAAAGAGTTAAGTCTTATGGCCTCAGCCGCTGAAAAACTTGCTGCCAATTTTAACTTTAGTGTATTTAGTCAAGCTACTGAGTTAAAAAAAAGAATATGGTTCACTTTAGGAGCATTAATTGTATATAGGTTTGGTACATATGTTCCTCTGCCTGGGATTGATGTTGAACAATTAAAGCTACTAGTTGAAACAAACCAGAGTGGAATTCTAGGTATGTTTGATGTTTTTGCTGGTGGAGCAATCAGTCGAATGGCAATCTTTGCTCTTGGAATAATGCCATACATATCAGCATCAATTATTATTCAGCTAATGACAAGTGTATCTCCGCATTTAGCAAGTCTCAAAAAAGAAGGTACACCCGGTAGACAAAAAATAACTCAATATACTCGATATGGAACTGTTATCCTTGCTTTACTGCAAGGTTATGGAATATCTGTTGGTTTAGAGTCTGCAGGAAAAATTGTTACGGACCCAGGTCTCTTTTTTAGATTATCAACAACTATTACTCTTACAGGTGGTACTGTATTCTTAATGTGGCTAGGAGAACAGGTGACCAGCAGAGGAATTGGTAATGGTATATCTTTAATAATTTTTTCTGGAATTGTAGCAGAAATCCCAAGCGCATTAATAAACACTTTAACACTTGGGCGACAAGGTACTATTTCAACTATTACTCTTGTTTTACTTCTTTTATTAATTGTAGCGGTAGTAATTTTTATTGTCTTTATGGAAAGAGCTCAAAGAAGATTAATTGTTCAATACCCTAAAAGACAAGTCGGAAATAAAATGTACTCTGGAGATTCAACTCATTTACCGCTCAAACTTAATACAGCTGGTGTAATACCTGCAATTTTTGCATCCTCAATATTACTATTACCTATTACAATTGCAAATTTTAATCTATCTGTAGAACAAAGTTGGCTCACAGACATTGCAGCTTATCTTGGAAGAGGTCAACCTGCTTATATGTTGTTGTATGCTTCTGCAATTATTTTCTTTGCTTTTTTTTACACATCAATTGTTTTCAATCCGACTGAAACAGCTGACAATTTAAAAAGACAAGGTGGATTTATTCCTGGTATACGACCAGGAGAAAAAACTGCTGAGTATATTGATTTTGTTTTATCTCGTATCACTACAATAGGTGCTGCCTATCTAGCTTTTGTTTGTATACTCCCTGAAATATTAATTTCACAATATTCAATACCTTTTTATCTTGGAGGCACATCTCTTCTAATTGTGGTTGTGGTTGGAATGGATACGATTGGACAAGTTCAGAGTCATCTATTTGCATACCAATATGAAGCTTTAATAAAAAAATCTAAATTACGCGGCAACAGACGATGAATATAATTCTTTTCGGCCCGCCTGGTGCTGGAAAAGGTACTCAGGCAAAATTAGTTTGTAACAAATTTGAATTAGACCATATCTCTACGGGAGATATTTTAAGAAATGAAATTTCTAAAAGCAGTAAGCTCGGACTGGCTGCGAAAGAAATCATAGATTCAGGATATTTAGTTTCTGATGAAATTATAATTGATATTATAAAAATTCGTTTATCTGAAAATAAAAAAAATAATACAAATTTTCTTTTGGACGGATTTCCAAGATCAATTAATCAGGCTAATTTGCTCTCAAAAATTATGAGCGAATTAGAAATTGATCTTAATGCAGCAATTTTAATTGATGTTGAACAACCAGTACTTATTAATCGTATTCTCAATCGTAAAAATACTGAAGGAAGGATTGATGATAGCGAAGAAGTGTTAGCATCACGGTTAAAGGTCTATTATGATCAAACTGCACCACTAATACAATTCTACAAAGATCTTAATTTGCTTCAATGGGTTAATGGAGTAGGTGAAATTAATGATATAAATCAACAAATTAACTCAATTATGGAGCAACTTTAAATGCTTGACCAATTGTGCAATAATCATATAATCCGGCCATCTTTCAAATCAACTTATAGGAATATATTGTGGCAAGAATAGCTGGTGTCAACATACCTTCTCAGAAAAAACTTGGTGTAGCACTCACATATGTTTATGGCATCGGTAGTAAATTTTCAGCAGATGTTTGCAAGCAGGCAAATGTAGATTGGAACTCAAGAGTTAACGATTTATCTGAAGCAGAAATAAAAAGTATTAGTGATGTTATTTCGTCTTCGTATGTTGTTGAAGGTGATTTAAGGCGAGAAATATCAGCAAATATTAAAAGGCTAAAAGATCTTGGCACTTATAAAGGAACAAGACATAGGAAGAATCTGCCAGCAAGAGGACAGAGAACTCATACAAATGCTAGAACTAAAAAGGGTAAAGCGATTGCAATTGCTGGAAAGAAAAAGGTTACTAAGTAATGGCAGATAAAAAAGTTTTAAAAAAGAAAAAACAGAAAAAAAATATTATTTCTGGCTTAGCATATATCAATGCAACATTTAACAACACAATGGTAACTATTACTGATGAACAAGGTAATAGTATAGCGTGGTCGTCAGCTGGCGTAAAAGGTTTTAAGGGTTCACGTAAGTCTACCCCATATGCTGCACAAATAGCAGCTGAAGACGCTGGTACAAAGGCAAAAGAGTTCGGGCTAAAAAATTTACAAGTTTTTGTAAAGGGACCAGGTGGTGGAAGAGAGTCAGCCTTAAGAGCGCTACAAGCTGTAGGGTTTTATATTACATCAATTAAGGATACTACACCTATTCCTCACAATGGATGTAGACCTCCGAAAAAAAGAAGAGTTTAATTTTTTTAAATAATAGGAAAATAAATTATGAGTATAATTAACAATTGGCAGGCACTCATTAAACCGTCAAAATTAAAACTAACTCCAGATGAAGACTCGGGTTTTAAAGCTACATTAACAGCTGAGCCATTAGAACGAGGATTTGGTCTTACTCTAGGAAATGCACTAAGAAGAGTGTTATTGTCATCATTACAAGGAACGGCAGTTACAGCTATAAAAATTGATAATGTACTTCATGAATTCTCATCAATTAATGGTGTAAGAGAAGATGTTACTGACATCGTTTTAAATGTTAAGTCGCTAGCATTAAATATGCACTCAGAAGGTGTTAGAAAAATGTCATTGAATGTTACTGGTCCAGGAGAAATTACAGCTGGTATGATTAATACTCCATCTGAAATTGATATCATTAATCCTGAGTTAGTGATCTGTAACCTTGATGATAACACAGAATTTAATATGGAACTTACTGTTGCAAAGGGTAAAGGGTACGTTGCAGCAGAACACAATAAAGTTGAAGAATCAGCAATTGGCGTAATTCCAATTGACTCAATCTTTAGTCCAGTTAAACAAGTTTCGTATAATATTGAGAATACCAGAGAAGGTAAGGTTCTTGATTATGATAAGTTGACGATGACGATTGAAACAAATGGTTCTGTTACTCCAGAAGACGCACTTGCCTTTGCTGCCCGTATAATACAAGACCAATTACAGTCGTTTATAAACTTTGAAGAGCCTGAAGAAACTGTTGTTGAACCTGATGCTCTAGAGCCTCAGTTTAATAAAAACCTTTTGAGAAAAGTTGAGGAACTCGAGTTATCTGTTCGATCAATGAACTGCCTTAGAAATGATAATATAATCTATATCGGTGATTTAGTTCAAAAAAGTGAGATCGAGATGTTAAGGACTCCTAATTTTGGGCGAAAATCATTAAATGAGATTAAGGAAGTTTTGGGGGTAATGTCTTTGTACTTAGGAATGGAAGTTCCTAACTGGCCACCAGAAAATATTGAAGAGTTGGCTAGAAAAATTGAGGATCCTTATAACTAAAAATGAGACACGGAGTTGCTAAAAGAAAATTAAATCGTACTTCTTCGCATAGACTGGCTATGCTTGAAAATATGGCGGTCTCGTTAATTAAAAATGAGACAATTAAAACAACTCTTCCGAAGGCTAAAGAACTTAGGCCATTTGTAGAAAAGATCATTACTTTAGGCAAAAAAAATAAAGAGTCCTCAAGAAGCAGTGCGTATAATACTCTTCAAGATAAAGAGGCTGTTGCAAAAGTTTTTAAAGAGCTTTCAGTACGATATAAGGGTAGAAATGGTGGCTACTGTAGAATTGTAAAAGCAGGTTTTAGAACTGGCGACAATGCACCAATGGCTTTTATTCAACTTTTAGACCAAGATATTAGTTCAGAAGTAAGTAAATCTAAGTAATACTGATCTGATATTGATCATTACTAGTTTATGGAAAATGTTCCACATAAAATTTTTATTTCCCCTCAATATGATGATGTAAGGCTTGATAATTTTTTATCGAAGCAATTTTCTTTACCTAAAAATTTAATTTATAAAGAAATTAGGAAAGGAAATATCAAAGTAAACAAAAAAAAAGAAAAATATTCTTATAGATTAAAGAATAAAGATGAAATTTTTATTTTTGGCAATTATCAGTTTTTAAAAGTTGAACAAAAAACATTACCTAGCCATTATATAAAAAAATTCAAAAAAGCTATAATTTTTAAAAACGAAAATTATATTGTTTTAAATAAATGGGCTGGAATTTCATCGCAGTCAGGTACAAATATTAATGTAAGTATTGACGATATAGCGTCGCAGATTAGTTTTGATGATAAAAAACTTCATCTAGTCCACAGACTAGACAAGGATACAAGCGGGTTATTAATTTTAGCACTTGATATCAAAACAAGTCGTTATTTCCTAGATTTGTTTTCAAATCAAAAGATAAGAAAAACATACTTTGCCATAGTTCAAAATAAAAAAGAAATCAAAAACAGTGGCACTATAGATAGTCCAATTTTTGACAAAGATAAGAAATTAGAGGCACAAACAAATTATAAAGTTGAAAAGAGAATTTCTAATAATTTAAGCTTTATTAAATTAAACCCAAAAACAGGAAGGAAACATCAATTACGGATTCATTGCCTTGAAGAAAACTTTCCGATACTTGGTGATAGAAAATATTATTCTAAAAATATTCAAAATAAGATTAGAGAGAAAAAATTATTTTTACATGCAGGAGAGATTGAATTTATTGATAGTGAAAAAAATTTAGTAAAATTTAAAGCGGATCTTCCAGACCATTTTCAAAAGTATTTAAAAAAAATTTCATAGTATATTAATCTTTTTTTGTTATTATAAAGCTATGTCAAATATTATTGAGCAATTAGAGAAAAAGAGGCAAGAAGCCAGAGAAGGTGGCGGTAAGAAACGTGTTGATGCTCAACATGCAAGGGGAAAGTTAACAGCAAGAGAGAGAATAAATACCCTTTTGGATGATAATTCATTTGAAGAGTATGATATGTATGTCGAACACAGAACTAACGACTTTGGAATGGATAAAAAAAAGTTTGCTGGCGATAGTGTTGTTACTGGTAGTGGAAAGATTAATGGAAAGCTAGTTTACGTTTTTAGTCAGTATTTCACAGTCTTTGGAGGATCT
>JAYNZW010000014.1:20747-26476 GCA_038103905.1 Candidatus Pelagibacteraceae bacterium
TTTTTTGTTCATATCTTACACACCCCACTTAAAAAAAATTCTTTATTTTATTGTCTTGGCAATTAATTGTTGGTCCCAAATTAATTCAAAAACACGACTCTGGTGGTGCTAGAATACAAGAAGGTGTCGCGTCCCTTGCAGGCTATGGAGATGTATTTCAAAAAAATGTTTTAGCATCAGGTGTTGTTCCTCAAATCTCTGTAATTATGGGGCCTTGTGCTGGAGGCGCAGTGTATTCACCAGCTATGACAGATTTTATTTTTATGGTGAAAGATACTTCATTCATGTTTGTAACTGGTCCCGATGTAGTTAAAACAGTAACGCAAGAAAATGTTACCCAAGAAGAGTTAGGTGGCGCAAAAACTCATACATCAAAATCCTCTGTTGCAGACGCAGCATTTGCTAATGATATTGAAACGTTATTTGAAGTGAAAAGACTTGTTGACTTGTTGCCATCAAATAATAGAGAAAAATCAATTAAGAAAAAGACAGAATATCAAGACTTGAGTCCTGATTATTCACTGGACACATTAATTCCTGATAACCCCAACAAACCATATGATATGTTGGAATTAATTACTAAAGTTGTCGATAATAGAGATTTTTTTCAAGTTCAAGAAAATTTTGCTAAAAATATGATTGTAGGATTTGGAAGAATAGAAGGAAGAACAGTTGGTTTCGTAGCAAATCAACCATTAGTGCTTGCTGGATGTCTTGACATAGACGCAAGTAAAAAAGCCGCGAGATTTGTTAGATTTTGTGATTGCTTCAATATTCCTTTAGTTACATTTGTTGATGTGCCTGGGTTCTTGCCTGGAGTTTCACAGGAACATAATGGAATTATAAAGAATGGTGCAAAGTTATTATATGCGTACGCAGAGGCAACAGTTCCTAAAATTACAATTATTACTAGAAAAGCTTATGGAGGAGCATATGTAGTTATGGCTTCTAAGCACTTGAGAGGAGACATTAATTATGCTTGGCCTACTGCAGAGATTGCTGTAATGGGGGCAAAAGGCGCTGTTGAAATCTTATATAGAAATCAAATTAAAAATGAGAAAGATGCAGAAGTTAAGACAGATGAGTATACTAAACAATTTGCAAATCCTTTTATTGCTTCAAGTAGAGGTTTTATTGATGATGTTATTAAGCCTCAAAATACAAGAAGAAGAATTGCAACTGCTTTAGATAATTTAGAGAATAAAGAACTTTCGTCTCCTTATAAAAAGCACGATAATATTCCACTATAGTTATGATAAAAAAAATTCTTATTGCCAACAGAGGTGAAATTGCATGCCGCATAATTAAAACAGCAAAAAAAATGAATATTAAGACGGTTGCTGTTTATTCTGAGGCCGATAAATATTCTGATTTTGTAAGTATGGCTGATGAATCTTACTTTATAGGACCATCGGCTCCAAGTGAGTCATATTTAGTAATAAAAAAAATAATTGAAATTGCTAAAAGATCTAAAAGTGATGCAATTCATCCTGGATATGGATTTTTATCTGAGAATTATAACTTTGTTAAAGCATTAGAAAAAGAGAAGATTAAATTTATTGGCCCAAATAAAAATGCAATAATTAAAATGGGAGATAAAATAGAATCAAAAAATCTTGCTGTTAAATTAAAACTAAATGTAATACCAGGTCATACAGAAGCCGTAAGAGACCCTAAAAAAGCTATTAAGATTGCAGAGAAAATTGGGTTCCCAGTTTTGCTTAAGGCTTCAGCTGGTGGTGGTGGAAAGGGAATGAGAATTGTAAATAAAAGACAAGAACTGGAAACCAATCTAAAAGCAGCTCAAAGTGAAGCGCTGAATAGCTTTGGAGATGACAGAGTATTTATTGAAAAATACATAACCAATCCTAGACATATCGAAATTCAAATTTTGTGTGATAAACACGGCAATCAATTACATTTAGGTGAGCGTGAATGCTCAATTCAAAGAAGGTATCAAAAAGTTATAGAAGAATGTCCTTCATCGTTCGTTGATAATAATCTTAGAGAAGCAATGGCTGAACAAGCTTTAAGACTAGCTAAGGAGGTAAAGTATGACTCTGCTGGAACAGTTGAGTTTGTAGTTGATGACAAAAAAAACTTTTATTTTCTAGAAATGAATACACGACTTCAGGTAGAGCATCCCGTCACCGAGTTAGTAACAGGTGTTGATTTAGTTGAACAAATGATTAATTGTGCTGATGGAAAGAAATTAACTTTATCACAAAATGATATAAAGCTGAATGGATGGTCAATTGAGTCTAGAATCTATGCAGAAGATCCGCTTAAGGAATTTTTACCATCTATTGGAAGACTTATAGAACATCAAGAGCCCTCAATTTTTAATAAGGATGAGATTATTCGAAATGATACAGGGGTTTCAAGTGGATCTGAAATCAGTATTTTCTATGATCCAATGATTTCAAAACTTGCAGTCCATGCAAAAGATCGAGATAAAGCACTAGATCTTATGATCAACGCCTTAGAACAGTACTATATTGAGGGGGTAGAGCATAATGTAGCTTTCTTGATTTCTACACTAAAAAATAAAGATTTTAGGAGTGGTGCAATTAGTACAAACTTTATCAAAACTCATTATCCAAACGGATATATATATAATTATGGGATTAACAAAGATATTTTAAAAAAATTTTTCAATGTGGCTGCTCTTGTATTTTTGAAGGTTAACGGTAACAAAGTGGTGAAAAATATTTCTATAATTAAAGGAGCAGATGTTGTTGAAATAGAAATTATAGAATACTCATTTTACAATAAGGGTGCAAATATAAAACTTAAACAAAAGAATGAGATGTATGAAATTCAATCTGATTGGTCAGTTAATGAAAAAATAATGCAAATGAGTGTCAATCAAAATAATGAATTTGCAAAAATTGATAAGATACATAATTTTAATAAATATAGTATTACCATCGAAGATTGTTCATTAGATTTAATTGTTTCTTCATTGGACACGGGAAAACTATTTAAGTATATGCCAGAGCCTAAAGTTGAAGATCTTTCCAAAATGCTCATCTCTCCAATGCCAGGATTAATAAAAGATATAAGTGTAAAAGAGGGTCAAAAAATCAAAAAAGGTGAGCAAATTGTGATAATAGAAGCAATGAAGATGGAAAATATTTTAAAAAGTGAGAAAGATTGTTTAGTTAGAGAAATCTTAGTAAAAGAGGGCGATAGTGTTAGCGCTGATGAAGTGTTGATTAATTTTGAATAGTGCTAACGAAGCAATTTGAGTTTACTTTGTAAAATATCACGGTCCATATATCCCTGTCTAAAATATCGAGAATTATTTTTATCAACATAACCTTTACGGCCGTGAAATATCCTATAGTTATCAATAATTATCATGTCACCAGGTTCTTGTTTAATTATTAAGTTATTTTTTTTACTTGTTATCTCATTCCAAAATTTTTTTCTAGCACTTCTGTAAGCTTTTAAGTTTTTAATAGTATCGTATGGTAATACCTCAGTTCTATTATTAAAACGTACTTGAATTACGTTATTATTATCATCTAGCTCAATTAAACTACATGAATTTTCAAGGCATGTGGTTTTATCTTTATATCTAAAAAATGTTTTATAACTTGATAAGAGATTGAAATCCTTCTTATTTTTATTTTTCATGATTTGAGCAATATTAAAACCATCAACAAGAGAGTTTTCTCCACCAAGTTCACTATTCTCTAAACAATGAAGAAATATATAACCTTGTGTTGGAAAGCGATATGGATTATCGGTATGATTTTCTAATGTTCTCGTTGTCATAGTAAGATCATAGGCATTTGAGATACTTTTTATGTCTGCAATTTCTCCCCAATTTGTTCTTTTTATTGGTCCAATGTGATCAGATAATGATTGAAGTCCATTTTTAGTTACTGGTATATTTTTTATATAAGCAAAACCATGCGTATCAATATTAATTAAAATATTTCTTAGCATTTGTGGGTTAAATTTATGAAAATTAAATTTTTTTATTTTGATATTTTTTTTATTCCAAAGAATCTTATTTCGATCATTATTTTGTGAAAAAGAAATTTCATTCAATAATTCTAATAAATCATAATTATGAACTGTATTATCTGAAAATTTAATTGTAAGTTTTTTATCTGATAGGATTGTGTCAATTATTTTTAAATTGTTTTCAATGTCGGATGCCTCAATTAATAATTGGCCAGTTTCGCTATCTCTAATATCATTATTTTTACTTCTTTCGTACAACCAAGATGAGTAAAAAGGTATATTTTTATTATTATGATTAATTATGAGTATCTTTGAGTTGCTTTTTTTGGAGATAGACAATTTCATTGCGATAAATGATTTTCAATTTCTTCAATAAGAATATCATCAATTATTTTCTTTTCAATTATTATGCCTTCCTTAGTAATGCTAGTTACCAAGTCATTATTTAAGCCACATGGCCTAATGCCTTTATAGTTTTCTAGTTGAGGATTAATATTTAATGAAAATCCATGGTAGCTAATCCATTTTTTAAATTTCATACCAACACTTGCAATTTTATATAACTTATCGCCCTTATTTATGAATATGCCATGGTGCCTATTATTATTTTCAGCTTCCAATCCAATTCTTCTCAATGATTTAATGATGATACTCTCAATAAGTAATATAAATTTTCTGACATCTTTAGAATTATTTTTTATATCAACCATTAAATATACAATTCGTTGTCCAGGTCCATGATAAGTATACTGACCACCTCTTTTGGTGGAAATCACTGGAAATTTATTTGGTTCTAGTAGATCTTCTTTTTTAGAAAGAGGCCCATAGGTGTATATACTTGGATATTCAAGTAACCATATCAGATCTTTTTGATCACCATAAATCATTTTATTTACATGAGACTCCATAAAATTGATTGAATTATGATAATCTTCTAATGATTTGGATATTTTAATTTCCATTTTAATTAATCTTAATGATATATATTAATAAGTATGTCTGAAACTATATCTGAAATAACTAAAAATCAAAAAATTATCTTCAATAATGAGTTTATTGATAAAATTATAGATGATATTGAAAAAGCAAATGTTTCAGAAATAAGAAAATCAATTATTGATTTGCATGCTGCTGACTTAGCTGAATTATTAGAATTTCTAAATACTGATCAAAGAGCATATTTATTAAACCAATTAGACAGTGACGACTATACTGATGTTTTAGCGGAGTTAGATGATAGTATTATTGATCAGACAGTTAACCTTCTGCAATACGAAAAGGTTGCTAAGTCAATATCTGAAATGGAAACAGATGATGCGGTTGGATTAATTGAATCGCTTGAGCCTGAAACGCAAAAGCAAATACTTGATAAAGTTTCAGCGGAAAATCGTGAAATTTTTACTGAAAGCTTGAATTATCCTGAAGATACTGCCGGTAGACGAATGCAGAAAGAAATAGTTTCAATCCCATCATTTTGGACAGTGGGACAAGCAATTGACCACCTAAGAGATGAAGATGATTTACCTGAAGATTTTTTTGAGCTTTTTATTGTTGACCCAAGTAATAAACCATTGGGTAGTGTCTCAGTTTCTAAAGTGTTAAGATCTAATAGAAAAATAAAGTTAAGTAATATCACTGTTGAAAGTCCAATTTATATTCCTGCTGATATGGATCAGGAAGAGGCGGCCAATACATTTGAAAAATATTCTCTCGTCTCAGCTGGTGTTGTTGATAAAAGTGGAAGACTAATT
>JAYNZW010000001.1:0-45979 GCA_038103905.1 Candidatus Pelagibacteraceae bacterium
TCTGCTGGAGTTTCCTCTGCTGCGGGAGTTTCCTCTGCTGGAGTTTCCTCTGCTGCGGGAGCTTCTTCTGCTGGAGTTTCTTCTGCTGGAGTTTCCTCTGCTGGAGCTTCTGCAGCTTCTTTTTCAGCAGCTAACCTTTCTTGAGCTTTTTTCTTAGGCAATGCTTTTTTTGGATTATCTTTTTGAGCTGGCATTGGAATAATATTTGCTTCACCCAACCATCTTGCAAGCTTGTCAGTTGGTTTTGCACCCTTATCAATCCATGACTTGATTTTGTCAAAGTTTAGTTGAACACGATTCGGATCGTCTTTCTTAAGAAGTGGATTATAAAGTCCAACTTTTTCAATGAATCTACCGTCTCTAGGAAATCTAGAGTCTGCAACTACAACTCTGTATACAGGTCTTTTTTTAGACCCTGCTCTTGATAGTCTTATTTTTAATGCCATTTTTATGCTCCTTGTTTATTAATTTATTTTAAAAAATTTTTGTTTATGCCATTTCCCAGTTGGTTGCCAATATCCATTGGGTTAATATTCTGTAGTCCTTTTTTTGAAAGCTTTTTCATCATATCGGCCATTTTTCTATGCTGCTTTAAAACTTTATTAATATCTGAGACTACGGTTCCAGATCCCTTGGCAATTCTTTTCTTTCTAGAACCATTAATTATTTTAGGTTTTGTTCTTTCATGTGGAGTCATTGATAAAATGATTGCCTCTTGACGTTTGATTGAGTCTTCATTCATGTTGGCGTTGTTTTGAATATCCCCTAGGTTTTTTAAACCAGGAATAAATTTCATTATGCTTGATAGCCCGCCCATTTTCTTCATCTGAGAAATTTGAGATAGTAAATCATTAAGATCAAATTCACCTTTTTGAATTTTATTTGCCATTTCTTCTGCTTTTTCATGGTCAATAGTTTCTGATGCTTTTTCAACAAGAGATACAATATCTCCCATTCCCAAAATACGATTTGCAATTCTTTCAGGATGGAAAACTTCTAAATCAACAATCTGTTCACCTACACCCATAAATTTAATTGGACATCCAGTGGCAATTTTCATGCTTAATGCAGAACCGCCTCGTGAGTCGCCATCTATTCTTGTAAGCATTGATCCTGTTACCTTTACAGTAGTTGCAAAATCAGTAGCAACTTTCATAGCTTCCTGACCTGTTAGACTGTCTAAAACTAAAATAGTTTCATTTGGTAAAATTTCACTTTCAATTAAATTTAACTCTTCAAGAAGTTCGTTATCAATGTTTATGCGACCAGCAGTGTCATATAAAACAAATTCAATATTATTTTTAGATACATAATCTCTAGATCTCTTAATAATTTCAATTGGAGTTTCTTTTTCAACTTTTTCTAAGATTGGAATATCAATTTTATTACCTAAAGTTTCAAGTTGTTCATAAGCAGCTGGCCTTTGGACATCTAAAGAAACTAATAAGATTTTTTTTGAAAATTTTTCTTTTATATGATTGGCAATTTTACCTACAGATGTTGTTTTTCCAGAACCCTGAAGACCGATAAATAAATAATTATTAACATCTAAATTATTTATATTTAGGTCTACAGTATTAGAGCCCAATGTTTCTATCAATTCATCATTGACAATTTTAATTATCATCTGGGAAGGTGTGATTGATTGGATTACATCCTGTCCAAGAGATTTTTCCTTTATGTTAGCAATAAAGCTTTTTACTACGGGCAAAGAAACATCGGCTTCAAGCAAAGCTCTCCTAATATCTCTCATTGCTAAATCAAGAGACTCTTCGTTTATCGTTCCTGTTTTTTTAAGATTCGAAAAAACTGATTCAAATCTATTTACCAAATTTTCAAACATAATATTTCCTATTTTCCAGCAGCTATTGCATCAGTGGGCGAAACTCGCTGACTGATGTCGACACCTATATTAGGCACCGCAAAATAATAATTCTGCGGAAAACAGCTGTTAATTAATCAAAAGTGATAGATATGTCAAGGTGATATTAGGTTTCAATATTTCTGGTATATTCAGCAGCCTCTCATTATAACAATAATCATGACAATACTTAAATTCACAAAAATGCATGGATTGGGCAATGATTTTGTAATTTTTGATCAAAGATCGGATGGTTATAGCTTTACAAAAGATGAGATTGTTAAAATTGCTGATAGAAATACTGGCATAGGATGTGATCAGATTATATTGATCAAGGCGTTAACAGATTATGATGGTGAGTTAATAGAATTTTATAATTCTAGTGGGGAAGAGGTCATGGCCTGTGGAAATGGTTCAAGGTGTGTAGCAAACTTACTCATGAAAGAAAAAAAAGTTAATGAAATCACGATCAATACTAAAGAAAGATCTCTTAACTGCCGCAGAGTTTCAGATGATATAATAAGCATTGATATGGGAAAACCAAAGTTTGATTGGAAGGAAATTCCTTTGAAAGAAGATCCGAGTGAAAAGCAAATTGTATTTACTGTTGGAGGTGAGTCTCTAGATAGTCCATTTTTTGTTAATGTTGGTAACCCACATATAGTTTTTTTCGTAAATAATATTGATAAATTCGATATTTTAAAATTTGGCCCTGAAATTGAAAGTCATGATTTATTTCCTGAAAAAATAAACGTGAGTATAGCAAATGTTGTTTCAAAAAATGAGATAAGCTTAAATGTTTGGGAGAGAGGAGCAGGATATACTCTAGCATGTGGAACGGGTGCTTGTGCAACTGCCGTTGCAGCTATAAAAGACCTTAATCTACAAAATCAATTAAAAGTATCATTGCCTGGTGGTACTTTAGATATACATTATAAGTTAGATAGTAATATTATCATGTCAGGTGAAACAGAAATAAGTTTTGAGGGAAGCTTTGAGTTATAAAATTAAAACATTTGGATGTAGATTAAATTTTTATGAATCTGAAGTAATTAGAAAATTTGCTGATAAAAATAAAATTGAAAATACTACATTTATAAATAGTTGTGCTGTTACTAATAAAACTGTCAGAGATTTAAAAGGTACAATACGTAAACTTAAGAAAGAAGACCCTAAAAATAAAATTGTATTAACAGGCTGCGCTGCTCAAATACATAAAGAAGAGTTTAATGAAATTGATGAAGTTAACGCACTAATAGGTAATCGAGAAAAACTAGATAATAAAATATATAAAGAATTATCTGAGAATTTAGAAAATAAAAAGATTGTTGCAGTTTCAGATATCTTAGAGGATAAAAAAGCACAATCGCCTGTTATTGATAGTGTAAAAAACAAAATAAGAGCTTTCGTTCAAATACAAAATGGATGTGATCATAGATGTACATTTTGTATCATCCCCTTTGGAAGAGGAAATTCACGGAGTGTTGAATACTCAATAATTATTGAGCAAATAAGAAATTTGATTAATAAAAATTATAAAGAAATAGTTTTAACAGGAGTTGATTTAACAAGTTACGGCCATGATCTTGATGATAAAATTTCTTTAGGTCAACTGATAAAAAAAATACTTAATGATGCACCTGAACTAAATAGATTAAGATTATCCTCTCTTGATGTAGCAGAAATAGATCCAGATTTATTTGATGTTATTGAGAATGAATCAAGATTACTTCCTCATATTCATTTATCCTTACAAGCAGGAGATAATATGATCTTAAAAAGAATGAAAAGACGTCATAGCAGGGATGACTCCATTAATCTTATCAAAAAGATAAGGGACCTAAGACCAGATGTAGTATTTGGAGCTGATTTTATTGCAGGTTTTCCCACAGAAACAGAAGAAATGTTTCAGAACACTATCAATCTTATTAAAGAATGTAATATCACTTTTTTACATGTATTTCCTTTTTCTCCAAGAAAAGGAACACCAGCAGCAAGGATGCCACAAGTAAAAGGCGATATAATAAAAAAAAGAGCTGAGGTGTTACGTCAACTAGCAAAAAAACAAATCACAAATTATTATAAAAAATTAAAAGATCAAAAAGTATCAGTTATTGTTGAAAGTAAAAATAGAGGAAGGACAGATAATTTTGCTAAAATATCAATTCCAGATAATTTTAAGAATGGTGAATTACTCAATATGATTATTACTGGGCATAACGATTACGGACTTACAGGTAAAGTTATTGTTTAAAAATTTACAAGAAACTATTTCTAGAGTATTTGCTTCACAAAAAGTTGACGATGAAAATTTAATTCTATTTGAAGAAACTCTAATTCAAGCAGATATTGATATTGAAACATCTGAGAAAATAATAAATGAATTAAAATCATCAAGATTTTCAGAACAAGTATCAATAGAAGACATTCAAAATAAAGTAATTGAAATAATTTCAAAAATTTTAAAAAATGCAGAAGTTAAATATGAATTTAAATTTTCTAAAAAGATAAAAGTTATTTTATTTATTGGTGTAAATGGGACTGGAAAAACAACAACCATCGCAAAATTTGCAAAAAAATTCAAAGATAATGATAATTCTATCCTTTTAGTCGCCGGAGATACATTCAGAGCTGCTGCAACAGAACAACTCGGTGTTTGGGCAGACAGATTAAATATTCAAATTCTTAAAGGGGAGAAAAATTCTGATCCAGCAAGTATTGCCTACAAATCAATCGAAGTTGCAGAAAATAATTCGAATAATATTCTATTAATTGATACAGCGGGAAGACTACAAAATAAAAGTGATCTCATGGATCAATTAGGTAAGATTGATAGAACACTGAAGAAATTAAATGAAGAATATCCAAATGAAACGATTATTGTCTTAGATGCCACAACTGGTCAGAATGCTATAAAACAAATTGAGGAATTCAATAAATATTCAAAAATTACTGGTATTGTTATGACTAAATATGATGGAAGCGCAAGTGGAGGAACTCTTATTTCTATAGCAAATAAGTTTGATATTCCAATTTATGCATTAGGAAATGGAGAGGCACTAGACGACTTAGAATTATTTAATGCAGAAAAATTTGCAACTCAATTATTCGCTCATTTCTAAATGAAGACTATCGCCTTCATAAGGAAAACTCTCAATTATACCCTCATCTATTTCGACACCAAGTCCAGGCGCTTCATTTAATAAAACGCATCCTGATTCCCATTTAAAATATTTCTTCATAATTTTACAGTCAAAGCCCTTCCAATCTTTAATTCCCTCAAGAATAAGAAAATTGGATATTGATGCTGCAACTTGAATATTTGCAGCGGCTACTATAGGACCACAGTACATATGAGGAGCTATGGATAAATGATTTGCTTCTGCCATTGATGCAATTTTTTTTCCTTCTAAAATTCCTCCTACTCTTCCCATATTCAATTGAAGTATTGATGCCGCTTGCTTATTAATGATTTCATTAAATTCATATTTAGTAGTAAGTCTTTCGCCTGCTGCAACTGGAAAATTAATATGTCTTGCAACTTTTGCCATTGCGTCTGAATTATTTGGTGGAACTGGCTCCTCTAACCAAAAAGGATCATATTTTTCAATTTCATTTGATAATCTTATAGCGCTTTCAGGTGTCATTTGACCATGAGTTCCAATAAGTAAGTCACATTGATCGCCCACAGCTTCTCGAATTGTTTTAACAAAATCAGCTACAAATGAAATTTCTTTTGAAGTCAATACTCGTGGATCATTAATCTTATATAGTCCAACTGGATCAAATTTTACTGCATCAAAACCTTGCTTTAAATACTCTGTTGCTCTTTCTCCAGCTAGAATAGCATTAGTGTAAACATTGCTTGCATCATTTGGTTCCGGATAAATATATGTATATGTTCTTAACTTTTCAGTGTGTTTGCCACCTAAAAGTTCATAGATGGGTTTGTTAAGCTCTTTACCATTTATGTCCCAAAGTGCGATTTCAATTGCACTTAAAACTCCTCCAAGAGAAATATCAGGTCTTTGTGAATAGCCACTTGAAAAAACCCTACGCCAAATTTTTTCAATATTAAAAGGGTTTTCATTTAATATGTATCTTTCACATACATCTTCGATCATTTGTCTTGCTACTTTTGGATGAAATGGAATTCCATAGGCTTCTCCAAAACCAAAGATACCAGAATCTGTAGTTAATTTTAAAAATATCCAGTACTTGCCTCCAAACGATGGGGGAGGATTTCCAACGACGTATGTTTTAAAATCAACTATCTTCATTTCAATTTATGATATTTAATCTTGTCTTAAAGATCAAAAAGGATTGATAAAAGAAATAACAATACTTTCTGTTCCAGGATTTTGATCAGCTAAACTTGCATTTGAAATATGATTTAAGCTAATTCCAACCCTTTTATTTTTTTCTAAATTATAAGAAAGTTCCAGTTGACTTCGAAATTCTAGATTATTACCAAGGTCTTTACTCGAACCTTGATCATAGTACCCTGTTGCAAAACTTGGGGTAAGATTCCACTTATTTGATAAAGAGTAGTCTTTTCTCAATCCAAGATAAAAATATTTACCACTATCTGTATTAACCATAAATCCTAAAAAGGGCTTAAGTTCATACTTCTCGTTAAAATTATTATTTGATAAATATTCAACACGGGCTTCAAGAGAGTCAAACGTATCATTTACATCGAATTGACCAATTGAATAAGAATAAAAGCCATCAGCTTTTAAGTATGAACTAAAAGATAGAAATAAAAATAATAAAGCAGCAACTATTTTGATGTTCATAAGTAATAAGGAACGTTTAGTTTCCCCATACTACATACTTTTTATCATCTCCACCAGTAGTTACTAAGCCTTGAGACCAAGTTACAATATTTCCCTCAGAATCAGTAAAAGATGCTGTGCTGGTCTCTAATACTTCTTCTTCCTCTAATGAAGTTTCTGACTCAATGGATAGAGAATCGGAATTGCTGGTTGAATTATTGCTCTCACTAACTAGTTCTTCTGGCCCAGGATCTTCCTCAAAGCCACCAGCAAATACATAACTAGCAAAGAATAAAACAATAATTAAACTATTTAACGTTAATGATTTCATATTACTCCTATAAAAATTAATTGGGATTATTAAATACAACGAAAGTGTTCGAATTTTGTCTTTCTTTAAAATTTCTCAATGCCCATCTAACACTTTCAAATGCCAATTGTTCCCAGGGAATTTCATCCCAACCAAAGAGACCTACTTCTAAAGATTCTATACCTGCCTTTATATCTTCATTAAGCAATTTTGCTTCATAAATAACTTGTATTTGACTGATGTGTTTAAGTGAATAAGTTGCTAATAATCTTACAATTTGTATTTTTGCAAAAGCTTCTTCATAAGCCTCTCTTATTGCGCCTTCCTCAATACTTTCATTAATCTCTAGATAACCAGCAGGGAGTGTCCATAATCCTTTTTGTGGATCGATAGCCCTTTTGCATAAAAGAATTTTATCTTTATAAGAACACACTGAGCCTGTAACTATTTTTGGATTTTGATATATAATATGATTACAATTCTGACATACTGTTCTTACGTGAGTGTCTCCATCAGGTTTTTTTAGTATTAGTGACTGCGAACCACACTGAACACAAAATAATTTATCAAGATTATCCATTTTTTTTAAATTTTCTCAAAATAAATACAATTCCAATAAGTAAAATAATAATTGGACTAAACCATAAGAAATATGTTGATTGATTAATTGGTGGAGTCATTATTATCCAGTCACCATACCTACTTACTAAAAAAGATTTAATCTCATTATCACTGTTACCATCAATGATCATCTCTGATATTAATTTTTTCATATCTTCAGCAGAGTCTGAGTTAGACTCATAAATATTTTGACCTTCACAAACAAGGCACCTTGTTTCTTTGAATAAATTATTTGCTCTTTCCTCTTGATCCATATTTAAGGCATATACACTTGATAACAAAACTGAATAAAAAATCAGTATATGAAAAATATATTGAGATGATTTCAATTTAAGTCCTTTATTATTGGAATTATTGTGTCTTCCAACTCTGATATATGAATTGGGCCAATGTGTTTGTATATGATTTTGCCTCTATGAACGATAAAAGTCTCAGGTACACCAAAAACTCCCCATTCTATTGATGTTCTGCCATCTGAATCAAATCCAATTTCCCTAAAGGGATTGCCAAGAGTATTTATAAAGTTGGTCGCGTTCTTTTTAGTGTCTTTATGGTTAATGCCATATAAATCTACATTATCAATTTTAGACAAAAGCTCTAGAACATTGTGTTCCGCTCTGCATGGTATGCACCATGATGCCCATACATTTATAAAATTAATAGTTTCACTACTAATTAAATCTTTGCTTGAAAATTGATCATTATCGTTCAAGAGTCTTTCAATACTAAATTCAGGAATTTGTTTGCCAATTAAAGGAGAATTACTTTTTGTTTCACTATTTAGTGAATAATAAAATAAAATACCTAATAGAATTATTATTAATAATGGAGAATAAAATAATATTTTTCTTATCATGAATTTTTGATCCGATAGGAAATTGAAAATAAACCACCAATCATCATCATTAAGATACTGATCCATATGAAATTCATAAATGGTTTAATATGAATTCTAACATTAATAAACTCCTGATTTTCTGGAACATTCATGACGATATAAATATCTCTAAAAAGCATTCTCGCAATACTTGTTTCAGACGTTATAGTTGGTGGGTTGTTATAAAACCTAATTTCAGGACTCAGTTTTTTTAAAGTGCCACTATGCTGCTGCATTTCGAAGTTAGCTATAATTTTATGATAATTTTTTTCTTTTTCTTGTGAAATACTTGAGAATATAAAATCATAATTTCCAACAATGATTTTATCATCTACTTTAGCTTGAGTAATTTTCTCTTTAGCATAACTAGCATTAGCAATTATTGAGATGATTAACAATGCAAATCCAGCATGTGTAAGTGCTCTTCCAATATTACTAGTTAAGTAGAATGAATTATTTTTAAACAGGATGTTTGAGTTCAAATTCGCCATTATTAAAATTGAACTTAATATTAACAGTGATATTTCTGTAATAGACAACTTATCATAATATAAACTTAGTGAAAAAATTAACATTACACTTAATAAAATAGGCTTATAAATTTTTTGTATTAATATTTTATAATTATTTGTACTCCAATTTAAGTATGGAGTAATTATCATTGCAAAAATAAATAAAAATATAATTGGTGTTATGGAAAAAATATAATATTTAGGTCCTACGGTGATATTCTCATTCAAAATAATATCAGTGAATATTGGATAAACAGTTCCCAGAAAAACAACAAAGAGAACAGTTAAAAGAAGCCAATTATTAACTAAAATACCTGTCTCTCTACTTAGTAAGTGATACTTGATTTCTTTATCAAGAAAAGGCCCTTTTCTAGCAAAAATAAATAAAGAAGCAATAAGAACAATCAATAAAAAAGCTAAAATGAAAAGACCTCTTGAGGGATCAGATGCAAAAGCATGGACTGAATTTAGAATTCCTGATCGAACTAAAAAAGTTCCAATTAAACTAAGTGCAAATGTTAAAATTGATAATAATACTGTCCAAGACTGTAAAGTATTTCTTTTTTCTAAAATTGAAACGCAATGTATTAATGCCGTTCCAGCTAACCAAGGCATGAGAGATGCATTTTCTACTGGATCCCAAAACCAATAGCCGCCCCATCCTAATTCATTATATGCCCAGTACGATCCAAGTCCTATTCCAGCTGTTAAAAGTATCCAAGCAGACAATGTCCATTTTTTTGCAATTGACGCCCAGTTCTTATCAATATGATTTAATAATAATCCTGCAATTGCTAAGCTAAATATTAATGAAAAACCAACATATCCTAAATATAAAATAGGAGGATGAATTGCTAAAAATGGATCCTGAAGAATTGGATTCAAGCCCAACCCTTCATTTGGTGACTCACTTAATAAAGAAAAAGGATTAGATGTAAAAAGTAAAAAAAGTAAAAAGCCCAAAATTAAAAAGCTTTGAACTCCAATAGTGATTTCTGTCAAGCGAATGTTTGCTTTTGACATTAATGCAAACATAAAATTAAAAATAGTTAATATTAAAATCCACATTAAAAGACTACCTTCATGATTGCCCCAAGAACCAGAAAGCTTATAGATCAATGGTTTTTCAGTATGTGAATTTTGATAAACTAGTGAAAAATTAAAATCTGAAGTTATGTAAATATATATAAGTATTGAAAAAGAAACTAAACAGCTCACAAACTGTATCAGTGATAGATTAAAATAGTTAATATAGCTTACGTTACTTTTGAGATAAGAAATCTTTATTTGCGCCAAGGAAACAATTAAGCAAATACAGAGAGACACTATGCCTAAATAACTTAAGAGTTCACTCACTCGCCTTGCCACTTTCCTTCTTTTTGAAGTGCATCTATTACTTCGGGAGGCATATAATTTTCATCATGCTTTGCTAAAACCTTGCTTGCAATAACATTATTTGTACCAGAGTAGATCCCCTCAACTACAACACCCTTATTTTCTGCAAATAAATTTGGTAGAATTCCTTCATATTCAACATTAATCATATTCTTCTCATCTGTGATAATAAATCGATAAATTGAACTGTTCTCTTCATACTTAAGACTATTATCTGCAACCAACCCACCAACTCTAATTTCCTGATTATTATTTAAATCTATTTCAACCAGATCAGTTGGACTATAAAAATAGATTAAATTATCTCTTAAATTAAAAATAATTATTAATACCGAAACAAAGATTATGGATGCCCCGATTAATAGTTTTATAATTCTTTGTTTAACCGGCTCTCTCATTTTTTGAAATTTTATATTGTTCTTTTTTCATTTTGGATAGCTTCTGAAAATTAATTATAAAAAATAAAAATAAAATTGAGAATGTGATTATATAAGAAACTAATATATAAAAAAAATATTCACTCATAATTAATAGATCATCTTTCTATTTATTCTTAGTTCAAGACTCAATATTCTTATTCTTATAATAAAAAGAGATAATAAGAATAAGCCAAAAGCAAAAGTCATAATTAGAAGGGGTATCAACATGCTTACATCAATACTAGGGGTTGATAGTTTGGAAATAGTAGCTGGCTGATGCAAAGTATTCCACCAATCAACTGAAAACTTAATAATAGGAATATTTATAAAACCTATTATTCCCAATGCTGCCGCTATCTTAGATGCGTTATCTTTATTTGAAATTGAATGCCACAATAAAATATAAGCAAGATAAAGAAAAAATAAAATTAACATGGAAGTAAGTCTAGCGTCCCAAGCCCACCATGTTCCCCATGTAGGCTTACCCCATATACTTCCAGTTATAAGTGCTAAGAAGGTAAACATAGCACCTATCGGCGCAAGTGATCTACCAGCTAAACTAAGTAAAGGGTTTCTAAGTATAAACCAGAACACTGATGATAATGCTATTAATGTATAAATCATAAGTGAAAACCACGCTGATGGTACATGAATGTACATTATACGCATTGAATCTCCTTGAATGTAATCTGCAGGAGACTCTATGAGCGAGAAATATAATCCCACACAAAAAGTTATAATTGTAAAAGCTAATAACAGGGGAATATATCCATCAGCTTTTTCAATAATAGCGGGCCTTATTTTAGAGATCATATTTAAACATATATTAATTATTGTGAAAAAATCTATTCTCCATAAAGACGCAGACCATAACTCGTTGCAAATGAAGCAACAACAACAGCTATCATAGATAAGGCAGATAAAACAGGCCAAGATCCTTGCTCAACACCAAAAATCATAAAAGGAATATATAAAGGAATAATGATAATACTCTTAAGATAAATCATTCTCTTAAGACCCATTAGTAGTGCATTGATCGCAATCGCGGTTGCTGTCATTCCAAAAGATCCGCAAAAGAGATTAACTGTAATAAATATAGTCTCATTAATAGTCAAATTGAATACTGTAGAAATAAGAGGAACAATAATTACTATTGGCAAACAATATGTAATCCATACTGATAGCAATTTAGATAAATAAATTTTGTCATAAGAAATTTCCATTCTTAATATGATATCTAAATTACCATCATCGAAATCAGAACTAAAAATCTTATCAAGAGCTAAAAGGAGTGATAAAGCTAAACCTACCCATATGAGTCCTTGAAACACTGATGTAAAATCTTCAGTTCCAGTATTAATTACAAAAGGTATTAAAATAGTAATTAATATAAAAAAAGAACCTATGTATATAAAATTTGAACTTGAATAATAAGCAAGTCTTAGATCTCTTAATAATAAATTTTTAAACATTGTAATGAGTTAAATTAATATCGATATTTGAATTTAATTCAATTTTAGTATTTGAAGAAATTAAGACCATGCCACCTTCATTTGTATAATTATAGATGTATTGGTTTAATTTTACCTGCCACTCTGAATCTAAATGAACATGAACCTCATCTAGCAACCAGATTGGCGCTGAATGAATAAAAAGTCTTGCAATAGACAATCTCCTCTTTTGTCCATCAGATAATACCTCAGTATCATTATTTTTATATTGAGCTAAATCAAGATCAGATAAAATTTGATCAGTATTAATTTTTTTTTGATAAAGATGAGACCATAGTGATAAATTTTTTTCTACAGATAAATTTTTTTTTAAAGCATATTTTTGCCCCACAAAGTGAACATCTTTATAAGTGTAATTTTGTTCAGGAATAATTTTACCGTCTGACGGATCTATAAAACCAGCTATCATTCTAAGTAAACTTGTCTTACCAGAACCATTTGTACCTGTGATATGAAGTATTTGACCTCTACTCACTTTAAAAGATAGATTCTTAAAAACTGTGTTGGATCCCCTTATGCAAGACAGATTTTCAGCAAGCAGATAGTCCATTTTTTTAGTCTTTTTTTAATTGATTGAAACCCAAATTAGTCTTATTAATACAGCGAGTAAAGAGTCTATGCAGGATAGTTATAAAACAAAAAAAACCCTAAAAATTGGGAAAAAACAGTACACATTCAATAGTCTCAGACTTGCTGAAAAGCACGGTTTAAAAAATATTTCATCTCTCCCTTTCTCAATCAAAATTCTTTTAGAAAATCTTATAAGAAATGAAGATGGAATAACAGTTACATCGAAAGATATAAAAGAGTTCAGTAAATGGAAAAAAAATAAAAAAATTAATCTTGAAATTAATTTTCGTCCCGCAAGAGTTCTTATGCAGGATTTTACAGGTGTACCTGCTGTTGTAGACCTTGCTGCAATGAGAGCGGCAATGAAAAAATTAAAAAGTGACCCAAAAAAAATTAATCCTCTTACTCCAGTCGATTTGGTAATTGACCATTCAGTAATGGTTGATAAGTTTGGTACCTCAAATGCTTATAAGGCAAATGTGGATTTAGAATATAAAAGAAACATTGAGCGATATGAATTTTTAAGATGGGGACAAAAATCTTTCGATAACTTTAGAGTTGTTCCTCCAGGAACAGGAATTTGTCATCAAGTTAATCTAGAGAATTTAGCCAAAACTGTTTGGTCTGAAACAAAAATAACTAATGGAAAAAAAACTAATATAGCTTTTCCAGACACAGTTGTAGGTACTGATAGTCACACAACAATGATAAATGGATTGTCTGTTTTAGGTTGGGGAGTTGGTGGAATAGAAGCAGAAGCAGCGATGCTTGGTCAACCTATATCTATGGTAGTTCCTGAAGTTGTTGGATTTGAAATAGTTGGAAAACCAAAAGAAGGGACAACTGCTACAGACCTTGTTTTAACAATTACAGAAATATTGAGAAAAAAGGGAGTTGTAGGAAAATTTGTAGAATTTTTTGGAAGTGGACTTAAAGATTTATCAGTCGCTGATCGTGCTACGATCGCAAATATGGCACCTGAGTATGGTGCAACTTGTGGCATTTTCCCAATTGATAATGAAACAATTAAATTTTTAGAGTCAACTGGAAGACCAAAGGATGAAATAGCATTAACTAAAAAATATGCAAAAGAGCAAGATATGTGGGAAACATATTCAAAGAAAAGAAATGTTGTTTACACAACTAATATTAAATTAAATTTATCAACTATAGTTCCATGTTTATCAGGACCAAAAAGGCCTCAAGATAAAATTGAACTTCCCAAAGTTGCAAGATCTTTCATGGAAAGTTTAAAAAAAGATTTTAATATAAAAAAGACTGAATCTTTAAGTGAGGTCAAAGATAAAAATTATTCCATTGATCATGGACATGTTGCAATAGCCGCGATTACAAGCTGCACCAACACCTCAAACCCGAGTGTAATGCTTGGCGCGGGAATACTTGCAAAAAAAGCATATAACCTTGGCCTTAGAACAAAACCATGGGTAAAAACATCATTAGCTCCTGGATCAAAGGTTGTAACTGATTATTTAATTAAATCTGGAACTCAAAAGTATTTAGATCATTTGGGCTTTCAGTTGGTTGGGTTTGGATGCACTACCTGTATTGGTAACTCTGGGCCAATCAATACAGACATAGCTGATACAATTACAAAAAATAATCTTATTGTAAGTGGGGTATTATCGGGAAATAGAAATTTCGAAGGAAGAATAAATCCTCATGTAAAAGCAAACTATTTAGCCTCCCCACCACTAGTTGTGGCTTATGCTTTAGCTGGTAGCACTAAAATTAATATTACAAAAGACCCTATTGGATTAGACAGAAATGGAAAAAAGGTTTTTCTAAAAGATATCTGGCCAAGTTCTAAAGAAATAAAATCAATGATTGCAAAAACAATTGATTCAAAATTATACAGCTCAAGATATAAAAATGTTTTTGCTGGGGACGCGAAGTGGAAAAAAGTAAAATCTACTACTGGATTAACATACGAATGGGATAAGAAATCTACTTATGTTAAACATCCACCGTACTTTAAAGATATGAATTTCAGTCGAGGAAATATAGGCAATATTTTAGAAGCAAGGGTTTTAGGAATATTTGGTGACTCTGTCACAACAGATCATATTAGTCCTGCTGGATCAATTAAAACAGACGGGCCTGCAGGAGATTATTTAAAAAGTAAATCAGTAAAGATTCATGATTTTAATTCCTTTGGCGCTAGAAGAGGTAATCATGAAGTAATGATGAGAGGTACCTTTTCAAATATCAGAATCAAAAATGAAATGCTTGATGGCATTGAAGGTGGGTATACAAGGCACTATCCATCTAAAAAACAGATGTCAATTTTTGATGCAGCAATAAAATACAAAAAAGAGAATAAACCACTAATCATATTTTCTGGAAAAGATTATGGCATGGGTTCATCTAGGGATTGGGCTGCAAAAGGAACCAATTTACTTGGTGTAAAAGCAGTTGTAGCTGAGTCTTATGAGCGTATTCATAGATCAAATCTTGTAGGAATGGGGGTTTTACCTCTTCAATTTTATAAAGGACAAAATCGTAAATCTCTCAAGCTAAGTGGTTCAGAAATAATCTCTATTGCTGGTCTAGATAACGAAATAACGCCAAACATGATATTGCCGATGACAATTAAATACTCATCAGGAAAAATATTTGAGACAAAAGTTAATTGTTTAATTAAGACCGTTAATGAGGTTGAGTATCTTCAAACAGGCGGGATACTACAGTACGTTTTAAAAAATCTTGCAGAAACAGCTTAGTCTCAATTAATTGAAGCTGAAATCGTATCTATAAGTTTCTTTGAAAAATTTACAGGGTCAGATGGTTTCTCTCCATCTAAAATCATTGATTGTTCATAAAGTAGGATCGCTATATTTTCAATATCTCCGACTGAGGATTTGTCTTTGGACATTTTAGCTAATTTTTTTATTAACTTATGATCAGGGTTCAACTCAAGAATTTTGAGAGAAATACCTTGCTGTAATTGATTATGTTGCTGCAAAATCTTTTCAAGCTGAGGATCCATAGAGCTTTCGTCAGCAACTAAACAGACTGGACTTTCAGTCAATCTTGAAGATGTTCTCACATCTTTTACTTTATCTTTTAATTTTTCTTTTAATAATACAATCAATGGTTCAATAGATTTGTCTTCTTTCTTTTCTTTTTCATCTTTCTTCTTTTTTCCAATATTATCTAAATCATCAATTCCTTTTGTAATTGATTTGATATTTTTCTCTTTAAAGCTTGGAGTTGATGACGTCCAGAAACTATCTACTGGATCATCTAAAATAAGAACATTAATCCCTCGTGATTTATAACCTTCAAGCCTAGGATTATTAATAATATTGTCGTAACTATCTCCAGTTATGAAATAAATATCCTTTTGCTTTTTGTCCATGGTCTCAATGTATTCATCAAGAGTAATCAATTTAGTTGAATTTGAATTTTTGAATAAAGCAATTTCAAGCAAATTATCTTTTTTTTCAAAATCTTCATAAATTCCCTCTTTAATTACTGGTCCAAAATTACCCCAAAATTGCTCAAAAGATGTGCGGTCAGCAGCCAACTTTTTCTTTAAATCATTAATGGTTCTTTTAACTAATGAGTTTCGAATTTTTTTAACAACTGGATTGTTCTGAAGCATTTCACGGCTAATATTTAGTGGTAAGTCTTCAGAGTCTATGACGCCTCTTAAGAATCTTAAATAAGGTGGAATGAGCTCAGGACAGTTATCAGTAATGAAAACCTTTTTAACATATAACTTTAATCTATTTTCTCTTGCGGGGTCATACAAATCAAATGGTTTCGTACTTGGAATAAAATTTAATACCGTATACTCAATCTGACCCTCAGCTTTATAGTGAGATGTCATCCATGGATCATCAAACATTTGACCAACGTGATTATAGAATTCCTTATATTGATCTTTTGTGATTTTATTTTTTGGACGAGTCCATAAAGCTAATGCAGAGTTAATTGCTTCAGGTTTTTCTTCCTCTTTATCTCCAAAATTTTGAACAAAGATCGGAATGCTTATGTGATCGGAATACTTACGAATAATTTCTTCAATTCTTATTTTATCTAAAAATTCTTTGTTTTCTTTTGTAATAGTAAGAATAATCTTTGTACCCCTGTTAGAGTTTAATTGATCAAGATCATCTGATTCCTCAATTGTAAAATTACTTTCACCATCTGATTTCCATATCCATAATTTATTCTCACCAGCTTTTCGAGTAACTACTTTTAAATCAGATGCAACCATAAAAGCAGAATAAAAACCAACTCCAAATTGACCTATTAAAGACAAATCCTTAGTTTCAGTAGCTTCTTTAATAAATTGTGCAGTTCCGGATCTTGCTATTGTTCCAAGATTATTAACAAGATCTTTTTTATTCATTCCAATGCCATTATCAACAATGGTTACCAGGTTCTCTTTCTTATTAATCTCTATCTTAATTTTTAGATCAGGATCCGATTGTAAAAGTTTTTCTTTTGTCGTCGCTAGATATCTGAGTTTATCGCAAGCATCTGAAGCATTCGATACTAACTCACGAACAAAAACTTCCTTCTCAGAATAAACTGAATTAATCATTAACTTTAAAAGTTGACTGACTTCTGTCTGAAATTCTAATTTTTCTGCTTTTGCCATAGATTTGTTATGTTCATTGAATATATTGGCATTGAATAACAATTTTCAAGGTGTTGGGGCTGTATAAATTATAAAAAATATCTAAGATTTTAGCCTTTTTTTATTCAAAATCATTAGTACAATTGTAATTATGGTTGTTCACTTTCTAAGCCAGCGTCAAGAAATCCAAAAAACCAATTCTGATAAAAATATTACATTTTTTAATAAAAATGAACTCAGCTCAATTCTTTCATTTTATGGAAAGAAAGTTAGTCAGGGGCTTTTAAAAGATTATGCAATCGATCATTTAAAAACATGTGCTATTTTTTCATTATATCGAAATACATTTGAAAGTGCTTATTTACAAATTCACAAAAATAAAAAAACATCAAAATCAAGATCTAAGTATAGTCTAATTAATTCAGCTGGTGTTGCTCTTAAACACAACGAAAATTTAGAGTCTTTACTAACTTATATTGATAAATCTGGATTGACTGTTGTTAAATAAATGAGTCCCCCATTAAGAGACTCATTTATTGATTTATTTATTTCTATCTTCTTTGACCAAATAGTCTTAGAAGCATAATGAATAAATTTATAAAGTCTAAATAAAGAGTTAATGCTCCCATAATAGCTTTCTTTGCAGCTACTTCGCCACTATCGTAAGCCATATACATATTTTTAATTTTTTGAGTATCATAAGCTGTCAATCCCACAAAAATAAGAACTCCTAAAATTGAAACCGCAAAATAAATCGCAGGCGACTGCATGAAAATATTTACGATAGAAGCAATGATAATTCCAATTAAACCCATAAATAAAAATGAGCCAAGACCTGTTAAATCACGTTTTGTAGTGTAACCATAAATGCTCATAGCACCAAAAGTAATGGAGGTAATAAAAAATACTCTCGCAATACTTGCGCCAGTATATTGTAAAAAAATTGTGGATAGAGATAGTCCCATTAAGAAAGAAAATACCCAAAACAGAGTCTGAGCTCTAGATGCTGACATTCCTCTGATACCAAAACTCATGTACATAACAACCCCAAGAGGTGCCAATGCAACAACCCACATCATTGGACCCGTGTAGAGTGAAACGCCAAGTTGAGTAAGACCCACAATTTCACCATTCGATCCAATTACTGCCGTAGCTTGAAAAAGCATATAAGCGATTAATCCAGTTAAAGCTAAACCTGATGCCATATAGTTATAAACTTGAAGCATGTAGTTTCTCAAACCTTCATCAATAGCAGGAGTGGCTTGAGTAGCTCTTTGTTGATAATTCATAGATAATTTTCCTTTATAATTATTAAATTTATACTTTAATACATATGTATATTTGTAGATAATACAAGATAAGAAAAGATTTCAATATAGGATATAGAGATTTAATTTTAAAAAAAAATATTTAATTTCAATTAGTTAAGGAAAATTATGGATAAAGTTTTAGTTACAGGAGCATCAGGTTACATTGCGTTGCATTGCATCTCTGAATTACTTAAAAATGGATACTCTGTTAGAGGGTCTCTCAGAACACCTGACAGGGAGTCTCAAGTAAGAAATGCGATCTCAAGTGAGGTAGAAGCTAAAAATAATTTAGAATTTTGTAAGTTAGATTTGACTAGTGATGAAGGTTGGGAAGATGCAATGAACGGTTGCACATATGTATTACATGTAGCCTCTCCATTTCCATTTAAGGAACCAAAAAATGAAGATGAATTAATTACTCCTGCAAGAGAAGGTACATTAAGAGCTTTGAATGCTGCAAAAAAAGCAGGTATTAAAAAAGTTGTTCTTACTTCATCTTGTGCCGCTATTCAATATGGTCATAATGACCCAGATAAATGTTTCAATCATAATGACTGGACTTTGATTGATGGACAAGGTGTAAGTCCATATGTAAAGAGTAAGACTATTGCAGAACAAGCAGCTTGGGATTTTATTAATAATCAGGAAGAAAAAAGTTTTGAGCTAACTGTTATAAATCCCTCATTCGTATTAGGACCATCACTAAGTGATGACATAGGCGGCACTTCTACTGACACAATTAAAAAATTTCTTACAAAAGAAATTCCTGCTGTACCAAATATTTATATGAATTATGTAGATGTGAGAGATATTGCAAAATTACATGTTGAAGCAATTAAGAATGAAAAATCAAATGGAAAACGTTTTGCATGTACGTCTAATGAGTCAGTCCATCTTGTTGAAATAGCGAGAACATTACACAGAAATGGATTTCCTCATGTTACAAAAAAAATTATGCCAGACTTTATAGTAAAATTTTTGGCATTATTTAGTTCTGAAATGAAATCTATGAGAACTTTTTTACATCAAAAATATTTAATGGATAATTCTCAAACAATAGAAGTTTTTGGATGGGAACCGATTCCATTTGAGAAAACAATTATTGATATGGGTACATCAGTTCAAAACATTATGAATGAGAAAAGGAATAAATAAATGGAGTATAGAAAATTAGGAAGAACTGATATTGAGGTAAGCACTATATGTCTAGGCACAATGACATGGGGAGAGCAGAATACAGAGGCTGATGCCCATGACCAATTAGATTATGCATTAGAGCAAGGTGTAAATTTTATTGATACAGCTGAAATGTATGCTGTCCCAACAAAAGAAAAAACTCAAGGTTTAACAGAAAAATATATTGGAACTTGGTTTCAAGCTCGAAAGAATAGAGACAAAATTATTTTGGCAACTAAGGTTGCTGGCCGTTCTGGGCTCTCATACATGAGAGAAAATAATGAGATGACAAGATTATCTCGTGATCACATACACTATGCAGTAGATCAAAGCTTAAAAAGGCTTCAAACTGATTATATAGATCTATACCAAGTACACTGGCCAGAAAGACCTTTTGGAGCTTTTAGTGGTAAATTGGAATACCGTTATGCCCCTATTCCCGAAGATACTATTGATATAGAGGAGACGTTAAGTGCTCTTGGTGAATTAGTTCAACAGGGCAAAATAAGACATATTGGCCTTTCCAATGAAACCCCATGGGGAACAATGAAATATCTTGAACTATCAAAAACAAAATCTCTTCCCAGAGTTGTTTCTATTCAAAATGCTTACAATCTTATTAACAGAGCTTACGAGGTTGGTCTCTCTGAAGTTACTAATCACGAGCAAGTAAGCCTTTTATCATACTCTCCATTAGGGCAAGGGATATTAACGGGAAAATATTTAAATGGTCAAATGCCACAAGGATCTCGTTTAGCTTTGTTTGGAGATGGGCCTTTAATGTATCGGTATAAAAGACCAAGTGTGAATCTTGCAACTGAAAAATATGTTGAGATTGCAAAAAAGTTTGGTATTGACCCTGCTCAATTTGCTATTCGTTTTTGTGATATTCAACAATTTATGACGTCAACAATAATTGGTGCCACAACCATGGATCAACTTAAAATCTGTATTGGAAGTGTTGATGTTGAAATTACAAAGGAAATATTGAACGAGATTAAAAAAGTTCATGAAGAATTTCCTCATCCTGCTCCATAATGAGAAAACTATCTATTAAAGATAAAACAACTGCTTTAAAAAAACTAAAGGGTTGGAAAACTGTTAAAAATAGAAACGCAATTACAAAACAATTTGTTTTTGATGATTTTCCATCTGCTTTTGAATGGATGACATCAATAGCATTTTATGCAGAGAGAGAAAACCACCACCCTGAATGGCTTAATGTATATAACAAAGTTGATGTCATACTGACAACACATGACGCAGGTGGAGTATCCAAGCTGGATATTGATCTAGCAAAAAAAATGGAACTTCAATTTAAAAAATAAGAATTAACTTTTATAAAAAGAAGTTGTAAGAGCAATTTTTCCTGTCGCCTTTCGAGCAAGTATTGTATCTAATGCATCAGCTGCATTTTCTAATACAAATGTTTGTGTAACAGGTGCTTTAATTTTTCCTTCCTCATGCCATTGAGCAAGCTGCTGCATATTAGCTAAATGATTTTGCGGCTCTCTCATTGTAAAAGCTCCCCAAAATACTCCAACAGCTGAACAACCTTTAACTAAGTAGAGATTGAGTGGGATTTTAGGTATATTTCCAGCAGCAAAACCAATTACTAAGAAACGACCAGCCCAGGCAATACTTCTAAGTGCAGGCTCTGTAAAATCACCACCAACAGGATCATAAATTACATCTGGGCCATTACCACCAGTTGTTTTTCCAATATCATTTCTAAATAATTTTATTTGATCGCGATCTTTTAGATCATACCCACCATAATTAATAACTTCATCAGCACCATATTCTTTACAAACATCAAGTTTGTCATCGCTAGATGCCGCAGCTACGACTTTAGCTCCCATTGCTTTTGCAATTTCAATTGCGGAGATCCCAACGCCTCCGGAAGCTCCCATAATTAAAACAGTTTCACCTTCTTTCAACTGTGCTTTATCTTTAAGAGCGTAGTGTGAAGTTCCGTATGTAAGGGTAAAGCATGCAGCTGTTGCAAAATTCATATTAGTTGGTTTTTTAAATAATTGATTTTTACTGATTAAAATTTGTTCTGCAAAACCCCCATTACCAGGCATACCTATAACTTCATCGCCAACATTAAATTCTGTAACTCCCTCACCAACTGCACTAACTACGCCAGAAAGTTCTCCACCAGGAGTAAATGGGAGAGGCGGCTTAAATTGATATTCATTCTTGATTATCAATGTATCAGGAAAATTGACTCCAGCTGCGTGAATATCTACTAAAACTTGGTTTTTTGACGGCTCTCCTATATCAATGTCTTCATAGACTAGTGAGCTAGGTGGTCCAAATTCTTTACAAACTATTGCTTTCATTATGTTTAATCCCGATATAAATTATGTTTATGAAAAAAATCAATATTAAACTAATTACACTTTTTTTTCTACTATCTTCGTTTAGTGCTCATGCAGTTCTGGAGACAATCCATCTTGGAACTTTTGGTTCAGGTAAAGCGTGGCAAGCGAAACAGTATGGTGAAGGTGAATCAAAAATATGTTTTATGATTTCAAAGCCAATTCAAACATCTCCAGATGGTCTAAATAGGGGTGATCATGCTTTGATGTTGTCAAATTTTGTCTCTGATGGAATTAAACATGAACCAAGCATCGAAGCAGGATATACATTTAAGTCTAAAAGTATGGTAGAAGTCACAATTAAAGCAAATACATACAAATTTTTTACTATTGAAGATAGAGCTTGGTTAGCAGATGGACAAAATGCAAATCAACTTGTTAAAGATATGAAAAATGGATCACGGGTTAAAGTACAAAGTATTTCTAGTCGTGGTACAAAAATTACAGATACATACTCTCTTATAGGATTTACAAAATCTTTATCAGCCATTGATAAAGCTTGCTCATAATAATTAACAATGCAATCTGAAAAAATCAATCTGATTGGTTTCAATCGTGTTCAGCTTATTAATGAATTATTGAATAGGGAAGTTATTACAGAAAAAGAAAAATATAGAGTTAAACAACTTTGGCATTGGATTTATTTTCAAGGAGTAAGTGATTTTTCTAAAATGACAACTTTTTCAAAATCCTTTCAAGCTAAATTATCAAAATATTATTCTATTGATCGACCTACAATTACAAATCATCAAATTTCAAATGATGGAACAAATAAATGGCTTATTAAATTAAGTGACAATAATCTCATTGAAATGGTTTTTATACCAGAAGTAAGCAGAGGCACCCTCTGTATTTCATCTCAAGTAGGATGCACTTTAAATTGTAAGTTTTGTTTTACGGGAACACAAAGATTAGTAAGAAATCTAACGGCTGAAGAGATTATTGCACAACTTTTATTAGCACGTGATCAGCTAGGAGATTGGCCAACTAATCAATTTAGAAAAATTTCTAATATCGTTTTTATGGGAATGGGTGAGCCTCTTTATAATTACGACAATGCAAAAACTGCTGTTGAAATTATTGGAGACAAAGAAGGGATTCAATTATCAACAAAAAGAATTACTCTGAGTACATCAGGAATTGTTCCAAAAATTTTAGAATGGGGAAAGGATGTTGATACTCGTCTCGCTATTTCTTTGCATGCACCAAATGACTTAATTCGGAATGAAATTGTTCCCATTAATAAAAAATACCCATTGAAAGAACTTATTCAGGCCTGTCAGGATTATCCCAGAACAAGAAACTCCAAACGAATTACATTTGAATATGTAATGCTAAAAGGGGTCAATGATAAACCCTCTGATGCACGCCAATTAATTAAGCTAATAAAAGGTATTCCAGCTAAAATTAACCTAATTCCCTTTAATCCATGGCCTAATTCTCCATATGAATGTTCAGAGCGATCACAAATAAAAAAATTTAGTGACATCCTTAATAATGCAGGTTATTCAAGCCCAATTAGAAAAACACGTGGTCAAGATATCATGGCTGCATGTGGGCAATTAAAGTCTGCTAGTGTTAAAATTAGGAAAAGTGAATTAAATTTAAGATGAGTCAAAAAATTAAAAAAGTTGTTTTAGCCTATTCAGGAGGTCTTGATACTTCTGTTATTTTAAGATGGCTCAAAGAAACATATCAATGTGAAGTTGCAACTTTTACTGCAGATCTTGGTCAAGACGAAGATTTTGAAGCAGTTAAGATTAAAGCGGCACAACAGGGTACAACTGAAATATTTATAGAGGATTTAAAAGAAGAGTTTGTAAAAGATTATGTCTTTCCAATGTTCAGAGCAAATCCCTTATACGAAGGGTATTACTTATTGGGCACGTCAATTGCTCGACCACTTATTGCTAAGAAACAAATTGAAATTGCAAAACAAATTAATGCTGACGCTGTTTCCCATGGAGCAACAGGTAAAGGAAATGATCAAATTCGATTTGAATTAGGTTACTATTTTCATAATCCTGATATTCACATTATCAGCCCATGGAGAGAATGGGATATGAATTCAAGAGAATCACTTGTTAAATATGCTGATCAAAATGGTATCGAAATCCAAAAAGATAAAAGAGGGGAGCAGCCGTTTAGTATTGATGAAAATATTCTTCATTCGTCAGCAGAAGGTAAGGTTCTTGAAGATCCAAATCAAGAAGCGCCTGAGTATGTATACTCAAGATCAGTATCCCCCTATGACGCACCAGATGAACCTGAAGAGATTTCTGTTGAATTTAAGTCTGGAGACGCATGTGCTGTAAACAATACTTCAATGAGCGCATTTGAAATTTTAAAAAAATTAAATGAGCTAGGTGGGAAACATGGTATTGGGAGAATTGATTTAGTAGAAAATAGATACATAGGGATGAAATCAAGAGGAATTTATGAAACACCGGGTGGAACAATACTGTATCACGCCCATCGAGCTATTGAGAGTCTTACGCTAGATAAAGAAGCTGCCCATATGAAAGATAGTATCAGTTCAAAATATGCTGAGCTTGTTTATAATGGTTATTGGTTTTCACCTGAAAGAGATATGCTTCAATCAATGATTGATCAAAGCCAAATTAATGTGGAAGGGAAAGTGACTCTTAAACTCTATAAAGGCAATGTAATGATCACAGGAAGACAGTCTTCAAAAAGCCTATATAACCCTGATCTAGCAACTTTTGAGTCAGATAATATCTACAGCCAGAAGGATGCTGAAGGATTTATCAAATTAAATGCTCTAAGACTAAGACAGAAAAAATAATTACTCTGCTTGTCGATTTGCTGCATCAACAGTATTTTTCAGTAAACAAGCAATAGTCATTGGTCCAACTCCACCTGGAACTGGTGTAATTGCTGAAGCAACTTCAGATACACCTTCATAATCAACATCACCAACCAACTTTGTTTTACCTGTTTCTGCATCATCAATTCGGTTGATTCCTACATCGATGACTACCGCACCAGGTTTTATCCAATCTTTTTTAACCATTAATGGACGCCCAACAGCAGCCACAACAATGTCACCTTGTCTAGTCATCTCCTCAATATTTTTTGTCTTTGAGTGAACAATGCTTACTGTGCACGACTCTTCTAATAATAATTGTGCCATTGGTTTACCAACAATATTTGATCTACCAATAATAACAGCATGCATTCCTTTTAAATCAGAAATATGTTGCTTCAACATCAAATAGCACCCAAGAGGAGTACATGGCGTGAATGTTTTTTTGAGTAAATCACCACCTATTGAATTTCGTCCAACATTAATTGCATGAAAACCATCTGCATCTTTTGCAGGATCAATTGCGTCAATAATAACTCTTGAGTCAATATGATCTGGAAGAGGAAGCTGAACCAAGATTCCATTTACATCTTTGCTTGTATTGAGTTGATTGATTAAATTTAAAAGGTCTATTTCAGATACAGTCTTTTCAAAAAAGTGATCTTCCACATTCATACCAATCTCTTTTGCCATTTTTGTTTTTGTCTTTACATAAACTTGACTAGCGGGATCTTCTCCAACAAGAACTACGGCTAACGTTGGTGGATTATTATACCTATCTACAAATTCTGAAACCAAATCTTTAGTGCTTGCCCTAAGATCGGCAGCAATTTGTTTTCCATCTATAATTTTAGCTGTCATAAAAAATCCTTTTTAAAAATTAAAAAAATAAACTCTTATCGAGTCTTGAACAAAAAATAAAAGTAAGATTAAAACAATTGGTGAAATATCCAATCCACCAAGATTAGGCAAAAAACGCCTTATAGGATCTAGCAAAGGATCTGTGAGTCTTCTTGTTGCATATAAAATCATTGCAACAAATTGATTGTATGTATTAATTATATTAAATGCAACTAACCAACTAATGACAACATTTGCAATAACAATATAAAAATAAATATCTATAATTCTATAAATTAGGATAGCTATTGGTTCCATATATAATTTTATTTAATATTCTTTAGTAAATGGTTGTCTAAAAAATTATCCAACCAAAGGTTGATATTTTTACCATATTTTAACCTCAGAGTCAGTTGCTGTTTCCTTGTTTGTGCCCCAGGTTCTCTTAATTTGTAACCAGCAAAATAAAGCCAGGCTAAATGCATTCTAAGATTAACCTCTGGATGAAATTGTATTCCAAAAGCATTATTATATCTAAACGCTTGATTAGGAAATTTAGATCCTCTAGCTAATAAAGTCGCATCACGAGGTACATCAAACCCTTCTGAATGCCATTGAAAGAAAGTTTTTTGATTTTGAAAGATTTTAAATCCATCATTAACAGGGGTGAGATCAAAAAAACCTATCTCAGAACTTTTATCTGAACAGTGCTTTACATCTTGTCCTAAATTTTTTGCCAACATTTGACCTCCTAAACAAATACCAAGAAATGGTTTGTTTGAAGCCAAAGCAACATCAATCCAATCTATCTCTTTTTTAATGTAATCAGTATTGTCATTGGCGCTCATGGGGCCACCATAAATAATAGCAAGATCGTGCTCATTCATATTTTGTGGCAGATTATCACCAAGAGCTGGTCTTCTTACATCCAGCTTGAAGCCTCGTTGTTTAAGCTTAATTCCGACATCGCCAGTGCTAGATCTACGCTGATGAACAATGATTAATGCCTTCTTAGACATTGTTTTACATAGCACTCAAACCACCATCCAGAACAATTTCTGAACCAGTGATAAATTTTGACTCATCTGATGCCAAATATAAAACAGCATATGCAACATCATCAGTATCTCCAATCTTATTCATCGGTATCTGCCTTGATAACTTTGCAACTGCCTCTTTTTCACCAAAAGCCTGTTTATGAGGATCTAAAATTGGAGTATCTACAAATGCAGGGTGAATTGTATTGGAACGAATATTATATCCTTTTTTTGCACAATATAATGCAACAGATTTACTGAGGTGTCTCACGCCTGCTTTGGACGAATTATAAGCGGCGGTATTCCAGCCTGCAACGATTCCAGCAATTGAAGAAATACTGATAATCGAACCTGCTCCATGTTCAGCCATCATAGGAATTGCTAATTTACATCCTAGAAAGATACTATCTAAATTAACATCATGGACTTTCTTCCATACATCTAGACCAGTTGATACAACATCGCCACCAAGAGCAATACCTGCACTATTCAATAGTATATTCAATTGTCCAAACTTTGCTTTAACGCTGTCTAAAACATCAACCCAAGACTCCTCAGAGGATACATCATGACGACCGAAAGCATAATTTTCGTTTTCGTATTTATCTAAAATCGGATTTAGATTATCTAAGCCTTTTTCATTAATATCTGAAAAAAAAACTTTAGCTCCTTCATCAAGTAATTTTATAGCTGAAGCAAGGCCAAGTCCTGAAGCTGCTCCTGTAACTAAAGCAACCTTTCCCTCAACTCTTTTATTGCCAGTCATATGGGACCCATTCCTCGTATTGGAATTCACTCTTCATCCACATATCTTTAGATATACTTTCTTTATCTTCAAAGTTATTTTGACACTCTTTCATACTATGTATTCTGAAACCTTTTTCACCAGATAATAAATATTTATCATCAGAAATTTCAATGACAGATGTGTTACTTAATCTATCTCCCCTTATACATGTTTCAGTCGTTTCGTTATCTAAATCAAGTATTGTAATAACTCCTCCATTTCCACTTATTATAAACTTTCCATTACTAAGTTCTTTAATATTAGTTAGACTATTCTTGATACCAGCAAACAGTGTATCAAGAGAAAATTCATTCAGTGTTTCATCGCTAAACTTTAAATATAAAATTTTTCCAGCCATTCCCAGTAGTAGCTTTCTCTTTTGATCAACCGATATACCACCCCAAAGAGAACCAAAATATTCTGTATCTAGCATATTCCAACTCTCACCATGATCACTTGAAATGTGAACCTGACCAATCTCACCTGCAACAAACATAAGGTTGTTGCCATCACTATTTTTCATTTTGCTTGAAGAATAAACTGAGTTTAAATGTGGCTCATATGCATCATCAGTTACAACAGTGGGAAGCCAACTCTCGCCACCATTATTTGTTTTCAAAGATTTTCCAAAAGCACCAACTACAATTCCATTTAAATAATCATTCATGTGAATAGACAGAAATGGTGCATCAAAATCTATATCTTGATATTGAACACTCCAGTTTTTGCCACCGTCAACAGAATGTAAAATAGTTAAATCATGACCAACTGCCCAACATTGGGACTCAGAAACACACTGAACATCAGTGAGTGTATTTGTAAATGGAACTTTCTCAGATTGTATCCACGTTGCACCATAATCATTTGAAGTCAGAATAATTCCATGAACACCAACAGCAACAATCTTATCATTATGCATATGCATAGACGTAATTGTTGTTTTGTCTGCTAAATCAGATTTCAAGGCAAAACCGGTATCATAATTGAAATCACTTGCAGATAAAAATGAGATACAAAATGAAATAAAGAAAAAAATTGTTATGAATAATTTAAGCATATTTATTAGAATTTATGCAACATAAACTGTTTCTATGAATTGATAAACAAAAAAAACCCAGCTTAGATATTCTAAGCTGGGTTTTTTAAAGAGATTAATTAATTATCTAGCGTATCTACGTAGACCATCAGGAGTATAAAAACTCACATCTTTTGATGGACCATTATAAACAGCAGGCTGAGTATTTATTGCTTTTCCAAGCATGTTGTTTCCAGCATACTGTCTTGTAGCAAAATCAAATGTAAACTCAGTGTTAATTGTACATTCGCCACCATTACCTTGAACATTTTGAGATAATGTATTAGCTGCATGTCTCATTAAATTTCCTTGTCCATCATATATGTCTTGAGAGACTATGTAGAATGCATCAGTTGTAACATAGAATGTACGTGATGCATAAAGATGTCTTTGGCCATCTTTAAGCGTTGCATGAACAACTGCAACATCTTTTTCTTCATAATTGATATACTCAGGATTTAAATGACCAACGCCATGAGTGACTTCTAGTGGATTATCACTTAGACCCTCACTAACAGCTGGAACGATCATTTTTTTAATACCTTTTAGCTCCCAGTTATATTTATCCTGCGCACCGTTAAATGTACCATACTGATCCACAACAATAAGTGGTGATGCATTAACAAGTGTATCATAAGTAATGTCAGGCGCTCTTCTCACCCTACGAGTTGCTGGGCTATAAGACCAGGCACGTCTTGGGTTTTCATAAGAGTCTATATAGTCATGAACAAGAACTGTTACACCCTTAACTCTTGCAGGTGCATTGTTTTTTTGCATGAATAAGGCAAACAATCCGTCTTCATATTTACCGACATTCTTTTCATGAGCTGGGAAGATAATGTTTGTTTCTTGTTCACCAACCGTAATATTACCTGAACTATCAACGTTTGAAATTGTTTGGAATCTCATGATGTTTGACTGAGTACCAGCCATCATTCTTGCATTCCAAATCCAATGTTGAGCATCAGTTGGATTCGGGAAAGGAATTTGACCAGAATTTTCTGCTTCAAATCCTTCGTTATTGTTGATCATTGTTCCATTGTTTTTTGAACGAGCCCAAACATCTGGAGCAACAGCGCACGCAACAGTTGGCTTAACATTGATTGCATACGTATCAGGATATGCTTCAAACATCTTCTTTTCACCCTCAGACAACATATCTGCATACTGCGATACATTTGATGCATCAATAGTGTATGAGTGTCCATCCGCATTAACGTTTGGAATAAAAATAAATACTAGAGCAAAAGTGCTTAGTAAACTTTTTATGATTGTTTTCATTTTCATTTTATTAATCTCCTATATTAAAATGCGTAAGAAATGTTTGCAGATAAGTAATCTTTATCATATGCACGATTGTCTTTCTCATCGCCCAATTGATTCACATAACTTAGTCCAATGCTCATATCATCTTTAGTAAAGTTACTACTTAATGATAATGACTGTTTTCCAGGTACAAACCCGCCCATTGATGATGGTCCATAACCATAAAAATCATGAGACCATGAAAACGAAGGAGAGAATGACCATGTTGAATTTGCAACATTGTTATACGTTGCAGAACCAATTAAACGATATGTCATTGATAGATCATCAGCACCATTCTGAGACTCACAGTAAGCACCATTACCAAATAATGGATCTGTTTGAGATGACCCTAAGTGCGTAAGTCCATCTGCGGCTTTTAAATGTGTAGGGTAAGCATTAAAGTTTGGTCCCGCTTGCGTGACACCTCCACATTTCTCACCACCAACACCATCTCTGTAACCACCACGGTCTACAAATCCAGAAGTTTTGCTTAATTCAGGAACATAAACTGCACCAAACTCAGTTAACAACACAGTGCTATCCGCACCTAGTCCTTGAGTTAAAGGATGTGACGCAGAGAATATTGTAGTTGTTCCAAGAGTACCAGACCATGTATCGTTTTCTAAGAAAGCAGTGGTATAATAATCACCAGCCGCAACAGTAGCAGCTGAAATTCTTGGTAAGTAAGAACGATTAAAAGATTTTAATGCAGCTAAGATAGTTGCACCAGTTGCTTCACTACCACCAGCAACATTAGCTTGATACTGAGCTATTGACAATGCAAGTCCAGCCTCACGTGCTTCAGCACCAGCACTTGCTCCGCCCAAAACAGCTGCATCATGTCCACCTTTTGCAACTGCTTGTGCTAAAAGGTTAGTCGTACCCACAGCGTCAGAAAGTTGCTGACCTTGATCCGCAGCAGATGTTGCTAACGGGAAGTTTGGTCTGTAGGTTAATTCAGCTTGAACAGTTGTTGAACCAACATTTGTATTCATACTTACACCCAACGCTTTAATATTTTCAGGGTACATGAATTCATACTCAGCCATATTAAGTGGACCTAAAGCTGCACCAAGCAGAGCGGCCGCAGCCAATTGAGTAGATGCTGTATCAAATACAGCTTCCGATGCATTAACAGCACATTTTGTTGAGTCAAAATATAAAAGACCATCAATATCTGTGTAATTAATTCTCAAAGCACGAGATTTTTCAGCAGAAGTAAAGTGATAGTTTGAGTCTGAGGTAGCACTATAAGTAGTCTTACGTGAACCATACATAGCTACAGCAGCTTTTGGGTTTTGATAAGCGGCACATGCGCCCTCACCGTATGCCACATCAGCTAAACCAAGGGTAACTTGTCCTTTACCAACTGTTTCAGCAGAAGTAAGGGTAACACCACCATCAGTAACACCTATTGCAGAACCTTCTAAATAAGCAGTGAGTGTATCACCAGTTGCAGCAGCAAGTGTGTACATTCCCAGCAGATCACCAGACATTAAACCTTGCTGTCCCTTGAATCTAAAATATGGAACTTTACTATCATACTGAGAGAAATAAAATCCAATGTCTACACCAGTTCCTACATCATCTAGATATGTTCGAAGAGATAAACCGAACTGATCTTCACCATCAGCATAGAAATGGCCGTTGCCTTTTAAATCAACTGTACCACGTTTTATTCCACCTTTCTTTGTATACTCATCCCAAGCTGCAATTGCTATAGAACTATACGTTGAACCTAGAACAGGGATATCTCCAACAGCTGCACCCCAACCAGTACCAGCAGCTGTTCCAAGTGCTGCAGCTCTATTTAACAATGCTACTTTATTGTCACCATTATACATAGCTTTTAAACCTGCTTCGTACATGTATAATGCAGAAAGTGCTTTTCCAGCCGTAGTATTGTGTACTGCCACTGCAGTTGAATCACAAGATCTACTAGAATATGTAGTATTCAAATAACCACATGCCGTAGACTGAGCCTGACCAGTGCTCGGTGCACCAAAGTTACTTGCCATTACAAGATTTTTGCCACCGAGAACTTCACTGCCATAAAACATTCCAGGCTGATCAAAATTAATATGAGACTCGCCGAATTGATAATAAGCTTCAAAAGACCATCCACCATCTAAATAACCAGATAGAGTTATTTGCTCAGTAGGAAGTAACGCTTCTTTAATTGATGCACCAGGTTTTCTAAGTGCCACTAAGTCAAGAGCGTTTGTTGTTAAGCCATTCATACCAATTGGAATAAAAGTTGACTCACCCCAGTTTGTAACAAAGCGACCAGCTGTAAGATCTAAATCATCGTTAATGGGAGAAGTAAAATACGCATCTAAGATATCAACATTCGTTACAACTTTATCCAACTCATCATCTGTCAGGGGAGCAAAAGTAGGAGTTGTAAATTTTTCAAATGCATTGTAGGAGCCAACAAATGATAAATTAACTGAAGTACCATCATCAGTATTACCACTTAATTCAGTGAATACTCTTGACGTTGCGTCGAATATATCCCCAGAATCAAAGTTCATATTTCCATCATCAGCATTTTCAGACATTAAGTCACGAACAGCAGTTCCTGTATTTCCGTATCCATCAGTGTGTATTACTGAACATCCTTCATCTTCAGCTAAATACAAAGCTTGACTTGCACTAGCAACATTATTTGAGACCCATGTTCTATAAGTGTCATCATTTTTTTTATATCCTCGAACATTGAGACAATCTCTCTCAATTCTCATAGATACTCCTGATGTCACAGTTGATTTCACTGAGCCAGTAAAGCCTGGTAAGTTAATTTCTGTTGCTTGAACAACAGTTAAACTTCCAAGTAACAAAACTATTGAAGTTATAATTGAATTAAATTTAGTCAGCATTTTTCCCCCTGAAAAAATATTTTCATTAATTTAAACAAAACACACACTATCTGTAACTCAAAAAGCACAGAGACATTGAATGCTTTGATATTGTGCCATTTGACTTAATTAATGGCTTTAAGTCAAGGCTTTAATCATTCAAAATAATCTCATTTTTCAACAAAAATAATGCTAAAAATCACACTAAAATACATTAGAAAATCCCAATAATCGTAGAAAAAGTAATATTTCAAATGTCAGACATCAACTCATAGGTAAAAAATAGTACTAAATTTGAAGATAAATTTGTTGCACTTTTACCACATTTAAATTTTTGATAATTTAGTAAGCAAACTTTTCTGTGTAGGCATGTCAGCATAAAGAGAATTTTTGAAACCAGCGTCAGTAAAAATTTGAGCAATGTTTTTGCTTAATGATAAAAAAATTATTTTCTTTGTATGTTTTTCAAGATGATGTTTTTTGAACAATTGAATTAAATAATTTGCATTTGCTTGCGAGTACACAAGGCATATTTTTATTTTTTTTTGAATAATATAATTGCAAACTGATAGATCGAGCGATCTTATGAATTTAGTCTCATAAATAATAATCTTTCGTACCTTAATATGTTTTACTTTTTCTATAAAATTATTATTTGAAACTGTTCCTGTAAGATGCAAAATTTGACTAAAAATATTTTTCCTTAAAATTTTTTTTAAACCATTATTGATATAGTTACACATTTCATCACTATTTTTTGTAACATGAATAATATTTTTAAATCCCGCCTGATCAAATTTTTGAAATGATGAATTTCCAATAATTAATAAATAGGTTGTTTTTGGTATTTGTTTTGAGTTTAAAAGTATGTTTGTTGCTCTTGGACTAGAAATTAAAATAATTTTATTTTTAGGTGCCTCGAGATTAAAGCTTAACGACCTAAAATAGCTTAATGGACTTACTATCGACTCATAGCCTAATGAATCAATTTTTTTTTTTAAATCGAGTGCTTGTTTTTTAGGGCGTGTAATTAAAATCATTATCTAATTTGTATAATTTATCAATTTCTTCCTGGCCAACTTTGGCCAAAATATCCTGTCCCATTTTTTTTCCTAAGTCATTTGAAAGATCTTTTAGTTCTTCTAATTTATTTTCATAAATTTTTTGTCCTGCATGATCAAATATTTCACAACTAAGAATAACATTATTATTTATCTCTTTAGCAAGGAGACCTATGGGGCTATTACAATTGGCATTAATCTCTCTCAGTACATCACGCTCTAATCTGCATAAACGTTCTGTCTTTGAATCATTAACTGGAGATAAAAAAGTTGATAGCTCATCATTTTTAGAATGCATTTGAATACCTACTGCTCCCTGACATGATGCTGGAAGTATTTCATCATCGGAGAATATGTATGAAATCATGTGATCTAAAGATAATCGTTTTAAACCTGCAATACTTAAAACGATAGCATCAAACTCATTTTTATTAAGTTTGTCAATCCGAGTGTCAACGTTACCTCTTAAAGCATTTATGGAAATATCTTTTCTCAGATTAATTAATTGCGATCGTCTTCTGATTGAACTTGTTCCAATCACAGATTTTGCATCTAATTCTTGAAAGCTTAAATTTGCATTTGAAATTAACCCATCGCGATGATCACTACGCTCCAACCAACAACCAATTGATAATTCTAAACTATCCACAGCCGGCATATCTTTCATCGAGTGAACTCCTACATCAATTTCACCATTTACGATCTCTTTTTCAATTTCTTTTGCAAACAATCCTTTACCCCCTATTTGATCCAAACGATCTGTCTGATTCCGATCACCTGACGTTTTAATAGTTTTTACTATAATTGCATCTCGAGACATATCTGGGTAAGCATTCAACAAGGCCTCAATAAATAGGGCGGTTTGTGCTAGGGCGAGCCTACTTGCTCTCGTGCCAATTATCAATTTCTGTTTAAAATTTCTCATATTTTTTCAAGATTACTATAGATTGATATAAACATATAAATTAAATCTTCTAAATTAAGATGAAAAATAAAATTTATATTTTAGGAATTGAGTCAAGTTGTGATGAAACATCCGTAGCTGTTGTGACTAGAAATACTGATACTGGCAGGCCTTTAATTTTAGCGAATATTGTCAAAAATCAAATTGATGTCCATAAAGCGTTTGGGGGGGTTGTTCCAGAACTCGCCGCAAGAGCTCATTCAGATATTATTGACCTATTAATCAAAAAAGCCTTAAAAAAAGCAAAACTAAAATTAACAGATATAACTGCTGTTGCTGCAACTACTGGCCCTGGTCTTTTAGGAGGATTATTAGTAGGTGTAATTGCTGCAAAAACATTAGCATCAGTTTTAAAAATGCCATTTATTTCAATCAATCATTTAGAAGGTCATGCTCTATCAGCTCAGTTAGAACAAGATGTTTCATTTCCATATTTACTATTATTGGTATCAGGAGGACACACTGAATATACAATTGTAAAAAAATTCAATAAATATCAGAGAATTGGGACAACAGTTGATGATGCTCTCGGAGAAGCTTTTGATAAAACGGCGAGACTACTGAAACTTGGTTATCCAGGAGGACCTCAAATAGAAAAACTTGCACTAGCAGGAAATGAAAAAAAATATGAATTACCAAGACCACTGATTAATGAAAAAAATTCTTACTTCTCTTTTTCTGGCCTAAAAACATCAGTTGCTCAACTTGTGAATAAACAGAAAAGATTAACACCTCAAATTAAAAAAGATATTGCTGCTTCATTTCAAAAAACTATTGGTGACATTATTACAGTAAAAACAAAGAATGCAATCAGTGAATTTAAAAAAATAATTAACCCAAAAAAAATAAATATTGTTGTTGCTGGTGGTGTAGCAGCAAATCAATATTTGAAAAAATCACTATGTGATCTTGAACAGACAGATGATGTAAAAGTATTTTTTCCATCAATGCAATTCTGCACTGATAATGGAGCAATGATTGCGTATGCTGGTCTATTACGATACGAAAAAAAAATGTTTTCAAAACTGTCAGTTAAACCAAAACCAAGGTGGCCACTTGATGAAAAAGCAGTATTTGTCAAAGGAAAGGGTATTCGTTGAGTAAAGTGATAAAAGTTGGTGTCTTAGGTGCTGGTGCATGGGGTACAACCATTTCATTATTATTATCAAAAAAAAATGATGTCCTTCTTTGGGCAAATGAAAAAAAAGTTGTTCAAGAAATTAATTCTAAAAATAAAAATAGTACTTTTCTACCAGGTATTAAGATGAATAAAAACATTATTGCTTCAAATAATTTAAATGATTTTAAAGAGATCAATTTTTTGTTTGTTGTTATCCCTACACAATTTATTTCTATTACTCTCAAAAAACTTAAAAATAAGCTGAACTCAAAATGTGTAATTATTAATGCATCAAAGGGAATTGAAATCAGTTCACTCAGTTTAATCAACTCAGTCATTAGAAATCACTTTCCTAACAATCCAATTTCAATTTTATCAGGACCTAATTTTGCAAAAGAAATAGCTCTAGGCAAACCAACTGCTTCACTTATTGCATCACAAACAATGAATGAGTCAAAAAAAATATCTCAACTGTTGAGCTCAGCCTATTTCAGGCCTTATCTATCAAATGATATTATTGGTGCACAAATTTGTGGGGCTATGAAAAATGTTTATGCAATTGGATGTGGAATTATTACAGGGAAGAAATTTGGTGATAATGCTGTCGCTTCAATTATTTCAAGGAGTTTTGCAGAAATAAGTCTTGTTTGCAATAAACTTGGGGGGAAACCAGAGACACTGATGGGATTGTCTGGATTAGGAGATTTGTTTCTTACTTGCTCATCAGAAAAATCGCGTAACTTTTCGTTAGGATTAAAAATTGCAAGTGGAAAGAAAACTTCAATTTTATTAAGGCAGAAAAAAACTGTCGCTGAGGGAGCTCATACTGTTAAAGCAATATATAGGCTATCAAAAAAATTGAAAATCGACTTACCAATAAATAATGAGATCTATAAAATTTTGTATCTGAATAAAGATATTGATAAATCAATTAGTGAGCTATTAAATAGACCGCTAACAACTGAAAAAAAATTATGAATTATTGGTTAATGAAATCGGAACCAAGTACGTGGTCATGGGAACAACAAGTGAAAGCTGGTACCAAAGGCGAAGGCTGGGATGGAGTTCGAAACTATCAAGCATCAAACAATATGAAAAAAATGGCTGTTGGGGATCTATGTTTTTTTTATCATTCAGTAAAAGAAAGGGACATTGTAGGAATTGTTAAAGTAATAAAAACTTATCACCCAGACCCAACTGATAAATCCAAGCGTTTTGGAATGGTTCGAGTTGCAAAACATAAAACTCTCAAAAATAAAGTTAACTTGGATCAAATTAAAAGTGATGTTCGATTAAATCATTTAGCTCTCGTTAAACAATCACGATTGTCCGTGATGCCCATCGATAAAAAGTCATGGACTATTATTTGCAAACTTGGTGGAATTTAATAAGATATTTTTATGAGTGAAAACGAAATTTTTAAAGTTAGTAATGACTGGTCTAATAGTTCTTTAATAGATTCTGACAAATATAAAGAATGGTACCAAAGTTCATTTGATAACAATGAGGAGTTTTGGAAAGAACATGGACATAGAATTGATTGGATCAAGCCATACTCCAAAGTTAAAAATGTTAATTATCATAAAAATGAATTTTGTATTAAATGGTATGAAGATGGATCACTCAATGCTTCATCAAATTGTATTGATCGTCATTTAAAAGAAAGAGCTGATCAAGTTGCCATTATTTGGGAAGGTGATGATCCCAATGACTCAAAATTGATTACATATAAAGAACTTCACGAACAAGTTTGTAAATTCTCAAATGGATTAAAGTCTCTTGGAGCAAAAAAAGGTGATCGCATAACGATCTATATGCCTATGATCCCTGAAGCAGCTTATGCTATGCTAGCGTGTACGAGAATAGGCGCTATTCATTCAGTTGTATTTGGTGGATTTTCACCCGATGCGTTAGCTGGACGAATAAGTGATTGTGAGTCAGACATTATAATTACTGCAGACGAAGGCATTCGAGGAAATAAAAGTATTCCATTAAAAGCAAATACAGATGCAGCAATTGATATTGCTCAAGGTGTTCGTCATTGCGTTGTCGTCAAACGAACAGGTGGGGACATAAATTGGGTTGAAGGTCGAGATGTTTGGTACGAAGATTTAATCAATTCTTCCTCAGCTGACTGTGACGTAGAAGAAATGAATGCAGAAGATCCAATGTTTATTTTATATACGTCAGGATCCACAGGAAAACCAAAAGGTGTCATGCACACAACTGGTGGGTATATGGTTTATGCTTCGATGACGCATCAATATGTATTTGATTATAAAGATGGTGACGTTTATTGGTGTACCGCTGATGTTGGTTGGGTAACCGGACATAGTTATATCGTATATGGTCCTCTTGCAAATGGTGCAACCACACTCATGTTTGAAGGTGTTCCAAACTATCCTGATGCATCTCGTTTTTGGCAAGTGGTTGATAAACACAAAGTCAATATATTCTATACGGCACCAACAGCGCTTCGTGCCTTAATGCGAGAAGGCGAAGGACCAGTTAAAAAAACTGATCGATCAAGTTTAAAGTTATTGGGATCAGTTGGTGAGCCCATCAATCCTGAAGCTTGGATTTGGTACTATAATATTGTTGGAGACAAAAGATGCCCTATTGTAGATACATGGTGGCAAACTGAAACAGGCGGAATATTAATTTCACCTCTTCCAGGAGCGATTGATCAAAAACCAGGATCGGCAACAAAACCATTTTTTGGTATTAAACCAGAAATCCTTGATGCTAATGGGAATATTCTTGAGGGTGCTTGTGAAGGCTCATTATGCCTTGCAGACTCATGGCCAGGCCAAATGAGAACGGTATATGGTGACCATGATCGATTTATTGAAACTTATTTTTCACAATTTGAAGGCAAATATTTTACGGGCGATGGATGCAAAAGAGATGAAGATGGATACTACTGGATCACGGGCCGAGTTGACGATGTGATCAATGTATCCGGACATCGTATGGGAACTGCAGAAGTTGAATCTGCTTTGGTTGCTCATCCTAAAGTTAGTGAAGCTGCTGTTGTTGGTTATCCTCATGATATTAAGGGACAAGGCATTTACGCCTATGTGACTCTTAATGCCGGGGAAGAACCTAATGATGAACTTTATAAAGAACTCATTGCATGGGTTCGAAAAGAAATTGGTCCGATTGCATCACCAGATCTCATTCAATGGGCACCCGGGCTACCAAAGACACGATCTGGAAAAATAATGAGACGAATTTTGAGAAAGATTGCAGAAAATGAGTATAGCAATCTTGGAGATACATCTACTTTAGCTGAACCAGCTGTAGTCGATAATCTCATCGATAATCGTATGAACAAGTGATTACAGATCAATTGGGTAATTTTCGATTCTTATTTCGTTCAATTCTCTAAAGTATGAAAAATAAAAGTATAAGTGCTGGTTGCAAAATTACAAAAATCACAAGATTAGCTAAAAAATTTTGGAAACCCAAAAAATAATAATACTTACTTTTAAGAATTATTTAATCTATCTTAGAAAAATGAAAAAGATTTCTCTTATAGCAAGCTGTCTTTGCGGGAGTATAAAAATAAAAACTCAAGGTTATCACGCAAATGTTCTAAATTGTCATTGTATTCAGTGCATGAAAACACATGGAAATTATTCTGCTTATACGAACGTTAAATTAGAAGATTTTAGATTTTTAAAAAAAGAAACTTTGAAGTGGTTTAAATCTTCAAAAAAAGCAAAAAGAGGATTTTGCAGTAAGTGTGGAGCAAGTATGTTATTTAAGGAGAAAGGGGCAAGAAATATCAGTATCGCAGCAGGAATGTTTAACAAACCTGTCAAACTTAAAACAACAAGGAATGTATTCGTCAAAAATAAATTAGAATACTATAAAATTGATAATCGTTTGCCAAAATATAAAGCCTATCCTAAAAATATGAATGATTGGTATCAAAGTTAGAACTTTATCTGATTATGCTTTAATAATTTTAAGTGATTAATATAAATATGGAGTGGTGCCCTCACACGGACTCGAACCGCGAACCTATTGATTACAAATCAATTGAAGTTAAAAATCTGAAGTAATTCCTTTTTTTTCCCAATCACCATATCGTGTTGGCTCAGGACCTTCTTGGCCACCAATTTCTTTTTTTGGTTTTTCAGATTTTTCTTTGGGGAGGACTTTATTTTTTTTGTTATCTTTATCTTCAGAGCTCATTGTTTTATTTTAACTGCTCAATTAGTTCTTTTGCAATTGCTTTTGCTTTTCCTGGGTATTTTATTTTTTCAATAGATTCCATATTGGACGTGTCATCTCCAACAACAACAAAACCAATCATTCCTAAGCCATAGTGCGGGGTGCAGTTGTATGCATAAATACCAGGTACAGTAAATGTGAATGAGGCATCAGCACCGATTTTTGATTTAAATTTTTCAACGCCATCGGGAACACCATTTTTAGTAAAAGCTATATTGTGTCCTGGATTTACTGATGTCCAATTTACAGTATCGCCCACTGCAACTCTTACAATTGGTGGATTGAAGACATTAATTTGCCCTTCGTGCTTATTTAACATCTCAACCTCAAATGTTTCAGCAAACAATGAAGAAATTGATAAAAAAATAAAAATAAAAATATGTATAAAGTATTTCGTCATACGTTTGATATAATGACATTAATATAATTATCAAATTAATTTTTATGGAAAATAGGAAAGACCTTATTGCAATAATTAATAAGTTTTTTGATAAGAAAATAGTCAATATTGATGATCTTATTGATGACTATTACTCACAAAATAAGACTAATCTTAAGCGCTCAGAATGCATTTTGGTTGTGAATTCGTTCCTGAGATATGCTCATGAGTTTGATCAAATCATTGACAAATGTACAAGTAAAAAAATATCTAAAAGCAATCTTATCATTCGCAATATCTTAAGAATGGCGCTCGTTGAGCTTTATATCTTACGACGACCAAACTATGCAGTTATCGATAGTTGGGTTGAAATTTGTAAGCAAAAAAAAAGAACAAAACCTTTTGCTTCATTTACTAATGCTATTCTTAGAAAAATTATAAATGACAAAAATAAAATTAAAATATCAACTCAACATAAAATTCCTCAATGGCTGTGGATGTCATGGAAGCAAGATTATGGAGCTGATGTTGCAAATAAAATTACGGAAGCCTCACTGACTGAGCCACCTCTGGATATTTATTGTCATAAGAAAACTAAACTTGATGATAAATTTATAGAAATAGAAAAAAATATTTTTAGAAAAACTAAAGCAGGATTTGTAGAAGACATAGAAGGATTTAGAAAAGGTCAATGGTGGGTTCAAGACATAAGCGCATCAATTCCCGCAAAGTTATTTTCAAACATAAAAAATCAAGAAGTTCTTGATTTATGCTCTGCACCTGGTGGAAAAGCAATGCAAATGATATCCATGGGAGCAAAGGTAACATGTATAGACTCTTCAATTCAAAGAGTTCAATTGATGAAAACTAATTTCAATAGACTTAAGTTTAACCCTGAAATAATTATTAAAGATATTTTAAATTGGAAAAGTAAAAAAACATTTAAGTACATTCTTCTAGATGCACCTTGTTCTGCAACAGGTACAATTAGAAAGCATCCTGATCTTATTTTTTTAAAAAATAAAAATGAGTTAATTAGACATACTAAAACTCAGCAGGCTCTTTTAGAAAAGGCATTAAGTTTACTGTCTGTTCACGGTCAACTTATCTATTGTGTTTGTTCAATTCAAAAAAATGAAGGTATCAAACAAATAGATCGTCTTTTAAAAAAATTTAAAAATATTAAAAGAGTCCCTGTTAAAAAATCTGAATTCACTCAATTTGAAAAATACATCACCAAAGATGGGGATATACAGACATTTCCTTATATGCAAAAACCAGGTGGAATGGATGGATTTTTTATTTCGAGACTGTATAAAGAGTATTAAATTAAAAATCTTTTTGATATAAAGATAGTGATTAATGTCTAAAAAAGTCAAAGTTTCTCCATCAATTTTAGCATCCAACTTTTCAATGTTGGGCGAAGAAGTACAAAGTATATCTAAAGCCGGTGCAGATTATATTCATGTCGATGTCATGGATGGCCATTTTGTTCCAAATCTTACAATTGGGCCAGATGTTGTTAAATCAATAAGAGATAAAACTGATGTCCCTTTTGACGTTCACTTGATGATCGATCCAATCGAACCTTATATCGATGGATTTGTACATGCTGGAGCTGACATTATTTCAATTCATCCTGAGGCCAATGATGATACTGAAAAATGTCTTAACAAAATTAAATCACATAATGTCAAAGCAGGATTAGCAATTAATCCTGATACTGATTGGGAAGTTGTAAAACCATATATGAATATCTTAGATCTGATACTTGTGATGAGTGTTCATCCAGGATTTGGTGGTCAGAAATTTATAAATTCCGCAATTGATAAACTACAGTCTCTGAGGAAAGAAATTGATCAATCTGGAAGAGATATTGAATTGGAAATTGATGGTGGTATTAATTTTGAAAATATACAGTCTGTGATTGACGCAGGAGCAAATGTGATTGTAGCTGGGACAACAACATTTAAGGGTGGGCAATCAGAATACAAAAATAATATCGAAAAATTAAGAGGTCATTAAAATTTGAAAATTAAAATTAAAACTGCACTTGTTTCGGTTTCAAACAAAGCAGGGCTCGAAGAGCTTGTGTCCTGTTTAACAAAACATAACATTAATATCATATCAACAGGCGGTACTGCAAAATTCATCAAAGATTTAGGTATCAAAGTAACTGACGTTTCATCTCTAACAAGTTTTCCAGAAATGATGGATGGTCGAGTTAAAACTCTTCATCCAAACATTCATGGTGGATTACTTGCAAAAAGAGATGATGAAAGTCATAAAAGGGATCAGAAAAATCATCAAATACAAGATATTGATTTAGCAATTATCAATTTATACCCCTTTGAAGAAACCTTAAATCGTGATGCAAATGAAGAAGAGTGCATTGAAAATATTGATATTGGTGGACCTGCAATGCTGAGATCAGCATCAAAAAATCACAAGTTTGTCACTGTCATAAGTAATGTAAATGACTATGGAAAACTTATTAATGAACTTAATAAAAATGAAGGTTGTACATCATTAGAATTAAGAAGAGAATTGGCCGCCGAAACCTTTGCGTTGACCGCATACTACGATACTTTGATCAGTGATTGGTTTTTAGAAAAGAGTGAAATAAGAGATAATTTTTTATCTCCAAATAAACTAGTAACTAAACTCAGATATGGTGAAAACCCTCATCAAGAAGGAGCACTTTATAAATCTCCTACTCAAAAATATGGTATTCCTCATGCTCAGCTTATTCAAGGAAAAGAGTTAAGCTATAATAACATAAACGATGCTGATGCTGCTCTTCAATTGATTAAAGAATTTAATCCAAATGATCCAACTGTTGCTATCATTAAGCATGCAAATCCATGCGGTGTCGCAAGTGGTAATAGTTTGTTGGAGGCATATGAAAAGGCATTATCATGTGATCCAACAAGTGCGTTTGGTGGGATCATTGCTTTAAATCAGAAAATAGACGGAGGCACTGCGACAAAAATTATTGAGATCTTCACAGAAGTTATCATAGCACCTGAAATCACTCAGGAGGCTAAAAATATATTTAAAAATAAAAATAATTTGAGAGTCTTAATTATAAATGACATGGACTCAAAAAATAATAATAAAGACTTCAAAAGTATTGCGGGCGGTCTTTTAGTGCAGTCAAGAGATAATAAAATAACAAATAAAAATGATTTAAATATAGTAACTAAAACGCAGCCAACAGAAGATCAGATTTCAGATCTACTTTTTGCTTTTAAGGTTTGTAAGCATGTTAAGTCAAATGCAATTATTTATGTCAAAAATAAAAAGACAATTGGTATTGGGGCCGGGCAAATGAGTAGAGTTGACAGTGCTAAAATAGCAACTCAAAAAAATAGTGAGATGATACAAAATGAATCAAATTCTCTTGAAGGCTCAGTCGTTGCATCTGATGCTTTTTTCCCTTTTCCTGATGGTCTTTTAATAACTGTAGCATCAGGAGCAAAAGCTGTTATTCAGCCTGGAGGTTCAATGAAAGACGATGAAGTAATAAAAGCTGCTGACGACTCAAATATTGCTATGGCTTTTTCTGGAGTGCGTCATTTTAAGCATTAGATTATCGAGATAATTTTTTTTTAGATATCCCAAACACTAATATACTAATCATCAGAATAACGAATACCCACTTTAATGAAGTCGTCAAACTAGCAACGGCTACTTGAGACTCATCTAATTTTGAATAGTTCAAATTCATAATTACTGATTGAATATTTTCTAAAAGATCAAATACCCCAGTCGTAATAGGTACAAAAAGAAGATAACTATTTTTTGAAAATAATTTTACATAAGCACCAATCATGAGGGACACATATAAGACAGGATAAACCGTATCTAGAATTAATGTTGAATAGATATTGAGTAGTCGACCCTCTTCACCCATAGCATTAAATGCATCATAAACATCTCGAATGCCATAGCTTAACTTCAAGTCAATCATATTTGAAAAAATATTGTGTGGGAGAAATATAAAAATGAAACCACAAATATTAAGTAATATGAAAATAATAATTTGAGATTTTTTTGATGAAATTAGATTTAAATATTTATTAATCATTTTTCATTAACAAAGTACATTCCAACAATGCCAATCAGATTAAATAATACAATTGATATCATCGCATATTGAAGACTTCCTGTGAAAGCTAAAATTAAAGACATGAGTCCAGGAACTAACCATGCTGTTGATTTTCCTGCAAAGGCATAAAGACCAAAAAATTCTGTCATTTTATCGTGCGGTGCGAGTTTAAGCATTAAAGCTCTTGAGGCGGTTTGAGCGGGCCCATAGAATATAGAAATACCAATTACAACACAGATATAAGTAATTTGACTAATTGAATTAAATATTCCTAAAGTGAAATTTTCTACACCTGCAGAATACTCACTAACACTAAAAAAATAGAATATTGTATCTTTATCAATTGATAGGCCTAAAATACCTGAAACCAGTAAACCCCAAAGAGATAGATTAATTACATTTTTTGAACCAATTAAGTCATTCAAATAACCTCCGTAAATCGAACTTGGGCCTGATAAAATATTTAATATTATTCCAAGTATTAATACTTGTGTAAGTGTCATACCAACAACCATACTGGCATAAACGCCGCCAACAACAAATAAAGCATTTAATGCATCTTGATAAAACATCCTTGTTATCAAAAAAGTGAAAATATTTTTATATTTGCGGACTTCTCTAAATGTATTGATGAAGTTTGTTAATCCAACCTTTATTGAGTCGTAAGTACTAATTTGTTTTTTTTTGAGGTCAGGAGTAAATAAGAAAAGTGGAATTATAAAAAAGGCATACCATATGGCACAAAGAGGCCCTACAATTCTTATGTGTTCATATTCACTTGTGTTTAATCCAAATAGGCTATCTGTCTCTCCCCCAGGCCAAACAAAAATTATTAAAAATAAAATTAGGGCTATCAATCCTGAAATGTATCCCAATCCATAACCCATTCCACTAAGCCAACCTGAATTTTCTGGGGTTTCTATTGTTGCTAAAACTGAATTATTGAACACTTCAGAGAAACCAACCATGGCTGAAGCTAGGATCAAGCCAAACATTACAATCCAGATACCATCTGGGGCACCAGGAGGCGAATA
>JAYNZW010000001.1:45989-93210 GCA_038103905.1 Candidatus Pelagibacteraceae bacterium
CGTTTATCGGCTCAAAATTGAAAAATTGAAATCCAATTACAAATAAAATCGATGTAATTCCCATTAAGAGTTTTCGATTTCCTTTGATATCTGTTATCGATCCAAGAACTGGACTTAAAATTGCAATAGCTAATCCAGATATTGTTTGAGTGAGAGTTAATTTTTGAGCGCCATCATCTCCTGTTATAAAAACATCAGTAAAATAAACTGAAAAGACGAAAGTCATAATTAGTGTATAGAAAGGTTGATTAGCAAAATCAAACATAGTCCAGGAATAACGACTTAATCTTGAAGCTCTCATATGTATCAAATCTTATACGATAGAATCAAAAATGTATGTGAATATTTATGGCTTAAAAATAAAGTTATTGTTTGTAATATCTTTTATATTTTTTTCATTCACAGTTTCAAGTTCAAACCGATGATTAAGAGAGTAGCATTGATATCCTAGCTCATTTATTTGATTAATAATCTCAATATTAGGCAACCCTGTATGCTTTTCTTCAATTTCTACCATTAGGTTGGGTTTATTTTCGGATATTAATTTTTTAGCACCATTAATTATATCAAGCTCATGACCTTCAACATCAATTTTTATGAAACCAACTTTATGGTCAAATGGATATGAATCGAGATTAATTTTTTTAATTTCATAAGAATTAAATTCAGTTCCATTTAACTTATTTTTTTCGTGAATTGTTGCAGTCCCTAACTGATAGAGCTCTTCATAATCGGAGTAATTTAAACTTTGATTACGAAATGGTATTTTAAGATTTGTTGTTCCCTGGCTTGAGGAAATTGCAACATTTTCAATTTTAATATTTCTGTAATTTTGAAAACCTTTTCTTAACTTATTAATTAGCAATGGATTTGCTTCAAATGCATAAACAAATTGAGTTTCACTGCATAAAAAATGAGAATAAACACCTCTATATACTCCTATATCAATTGAAGCTTCCGATTTATTAACCAGTTTTGACAAATAACGAATCTCTCTCTCAGTCTTCTTTCGATAAAAACGCTCAGCTCTTTTTTTTAAGAGATAGGATTCAGATAAAAATAAATTTTTGAGAAAAAATTCTATCTTTTTATTGTTTAAAATTCTCATGTCAGAAATGGAGCGAGTGAAGGGAGTCGAACCCTCGACCTAAACGTTGGCAACGTTTCGCTCTACCACTGAGCTACACTCGCGTGAAATATGGTATTTATATGAAATTAGCTTGATTTTCAAGATAATGAACTATTTAACATAACTAATTAATACATTAGAATTAAAAAATATGAACTTTGTATCCTTAGACGACTTGCCAAAAATTATACCGATTTTCCCCCTAACTGGCGCTGTACTCTTCCCCAAAACTCAATTGCCACTAAATATATTTGAACCAAGGTATGTTCAAATGTTGAATGCTGCTCTTGCAACGCCTCATAAACTTATAGGAATGATCCAGCCTAGTTCTGGAGGTGACAACTCTCTCAAAAAAGTAGGCTGCGTTGGAAGAGTTACTTCTTACAATGAGACTGATGATCATAGATATTTAATCACTCTAAACGGTATTATTCGTTTTGAAATTGAAAGTGAATTAGACACTACAACTCAATACAGACAGTTTGCAGTGAATTATGAAAATTATATCACTGATTTAAAATCCGAAGATGTTACTAACATTGATCGTGAATCTTTGTTGAAGCTTATTAAAAAATATCTAAAAAATAGAAGCCTGCTTGCAGACTGGGATATTATACAACAAACTCCAACTGAACAGCTTGTTAATTATTCAGGTGTTCTTGTACCATTTACACCAGAAGAAAAACAATTACTTTTGGAAGCTAAAACGATTATGGGAAGAAGCAGAGCTCTCGAAGCCCTTTATCAATCTTATACTGTTGAAGAGACTGCAGACACTAGCACTCAGCTTCATTAATCAACTTTATAACTTAAAAAATTTTTCTCCCAGAAGCTGTCATCATTAAACTTTTTTTAATAAACGGTAATCGATTTAAAACTTTAAAAGAGGTTTCGACTGACTTATTTATCAGATTATTTTGAGAAAAAAAGGCATCGTTCATAAATTTTGTAGAGAATGAAAAGAGTGTATTGTCTGGCATTCTAGTTTTAGAAAATTCTTTAAGAATAAATTGGTGATTTAATTCATATCCTAATGACGAGTATCTTTCAATTACATCACATAAAGTACTAATGTCCTTCAATGTAAGATTGAATCCTTGACCGGCTATTGGATGAACTATATGTGCGGCTTCTCCGAGTAATACTACATTTTTAAAATACATATTCTTGCTGAAGCTAAAAGCTAATTTATGCTTAGTAATAGAGTTTATACTCAATTTCGACACATACTTTTCTGAGTATTTATAAATCTCTTTTTCAATTTCTTCTTTAGAATAATCTAAAATTGTGGACCCATTCTTAAGTGACCACACAAATGATGATCGCTGATTATTAACTGGCAATAATGCAAGCGGACCGTCTTTTGTAAAAAATTGATATGCTGTATTTAAATGACTTCTATTTACATTAGCATCAATAGATAGAGCTGTTTGGTTAAACGATTTTTTGATTAATTTATTTAAAGATAAATTCGAAATAAATCTATTTTTGTTGTCAGTGAAAATTAGTAACTTTGTATTATAATTTTTTTTAGATTCTAAGCTTATCGTTGACTGGTCACTATTAAAATCTATATCTACAATATTCTCTTTAATAATTTTTATATTTTCAGTATCAACTACTTTTTGATAAAGTAAATCAAATAGATCATGATTTGGAATAATTCGTCCAAGTGGTTTTATTTTATGATCTTCAAAATTAAGAATTGTATTTTGATTATTTTGTTTATTTATATAACAGCAATTAATCTCATTTATATTTTCATATTTTTGCAAAAAAAGTTGGTCAATACCAATTCTATGTAAATATTTTAATGTGAAAGAGGAGAGAAAAGTGACTAAATTTGTATCATTTTTTTTTGATAAATCACAAAAGAGATCAATTGAGATACCTAACCTAGATAGGGCAATAGCAGTCAGTAAGGCTGAAGATCCATTTCCTAATATTGTTACTTTATCTGGCATTGTAATCAATTTATCTTTATTCGAACTGTTGTATAAAATTTATAATAAGTTAATAATCTAATTACAAATAAAAGCTTGTTTTTTAAATTCAAGATTTATTAATATGCAATTTTTTCCTACTCCTTTAAAAATATTCATACTAAATAGGCTAGCTGAAATTTCTGGCTTATTAAGCATATTTGTATCAATCTTTATATTTATAAGTATTCTGACTTATTCTTCAATTGATCCAACTCTTTCTCATTATACCAGCGCAAAGACAACAAATTTAGGAGGTCAGCTTGGTGCTAATATAGCAGATGTTCTTTTACAATTTTTTGGGCTATGCAGTTATGCTTTGAGCATTCCTCTATTAGCATGGTCTTACAGATTAATAAGATTTAAAAGTCTTCCATTTTTTTCAATAAATATATTGTCATTACCTATTTTTATAATTTGTTTGGGATGCTTATTAAATTTAATACCCGCAAGTAATTTAGTTGGATTAATTCCAACTCAATTATTTAGCTTAACAAGTCAGTTTATAAATTTTTCAAATATGATTTTAAATATTTCCATTTATATAACTTTATTCTCATCTTTGACCATTTTCTTTTTTGTAATTTCAACTGGACTGAATAAAAGTGAGTGGGAATATTTAATCAAGAAAAGTTATTATGGAGTAAAATTATTTTTTAAATTTATCTCAAAAGGTATTTTATATGTTTATTCGAAAATAAATTATACAAGTGACTACAAGAATACAGAATATAAAAATACTTCTAAAAAGGTTGAGCCTAAAATAGATTTTGAAAATTTAAAAGACCAACCGGTACAAAATTTTAATAAAGAAAGATTTGAGTCAAATGTAATTGCTCAGGAAGAAATTGATTTAAATGACATTAAAAAATATAAGCCACCTTTAATTGATATTTTATCAAAACCTGATGACAAAAATGAATATGCTTTATCAAAAGAAGAATTAGCTAAAAATGCAGAAGCACTTCAATCTGTGTTATCAGACTTTAAAATTGAAGGAGAAATTATAAATGTTTCTCCAGGACCAGTGGTTACAATGTATGAACTACAACCTGCTCCAGGTGTCAAAGCTTCAAAAATAATAGCCTTATCAGATGACATAGCAAGAAACATGAGCGCAATGTCAGCTAGAGTAGCTATTATTCCAGGTAAAAATGTTGTTGGAATCGAAATCCCAAATCAAGATCGGGATGACGTTATTTTAAGTGAGTTATTTAAAAAAGAAAAATTTGTCTCCGATCAAAAAAATTTAATGCTAGCGATAGGAAAAGATATTAATGGATTACCAGTATTTGCTAATCTTGAAGATATGCCTCATCTCTTGATTGCAGGTACTACTGGTTCAGGAAAGTCAGTTGGAATCAATGTTATGATTGTATCTATACTATTTAGATTATCACCTGAAGACTGTAAGTTTATATTGATCGATCCAAAAATGCTTGAACTATCAGTGTACCAGGGTATTCCACATTTAATCACTCCTGTTGTCACTGACCCCAAAAAAGCTATTACAGCTCTAAAATGGGTAGTTAAAGAAATGGAAAATCGATATCAAAAAATGTCTATGCTGGGGGTACGAAATATTGGTAATTATAATTCTAGGGTTCTTGACGCACAAAAAAAGTCTGAAAAAATTTATAGAAAGGTTCCTGTTGGCATCAATCCAGAGACGGGTGAGCCAAAAATTGAAAAAGTTGAAGTTGAATTAAAAAAAATGCCATTCATTGTAGTGGTGGTTGATGAAATGGCAGATTTGATGATGGTTGCTGGAAAAGAAATTGAGCACACGATCCAAAGATTATCTCAAATGGCACGAGCAGCAGGTATTCACTTGATCATGGCCACTCAAAGACCAAGTGTTGATGTTATAACTGGAACTATTAAAGCAAATTTTCCAACTCGTATAAGTTTTCAAGTGAGCTCTAAATTTGATAGCCGAACTATTTTGGGAAGTGAGGGAGCGGAAAAATTACTTGGAAAAGGAGATATGCTATTAATGACAGCTGGAGGAAAAACAACAAGAATTCATGGTCCCTTTATATCTGATAATGAAGTAGAAAAGATTGTTCAATCTCTTAAAAAGCAAGGCCTTCCTGAATTTGATGATGAAATTTTGAAAGAAGATGACGATGAAAGCTCGATCAGTTTAAATGATAGTGAAACTGATGAACTTTTTCAGGAGTCAATTAATATTATAGTGAAGGAAGGAAAAGCTTCTACAAGTCTTTTACAAAGAAAACTACAAATAGGTTATAATCGAGCAGCTCGAATAATGGATCAACTTGAAGAAAAGGGTTTAATCTCATCAGCGAACCATGTTGGTAAAAGAGAAATTTATTTTGACAAAATAAATAATGACTAAACTCTTTTCATTTTTATTTATTTTAATATTTTTGAAATTAAATTTTGCTTTTTCAGAATCATTAATAACTAGTATTGAGAAATATTGGAATGACATAAATTCTATGACAGGTCAATTTAAGCAGATTGATAGTGATGGAAATATTCAGTATGGTAATTTTTATTTAAAGAAACCACATAAGTCATTATTTGAATACAGTAATCAAGAAGAAAAAATATTAACTACTAAATTTTTCTTGCATATTATAAATCAGAAACACTTTATCATTGATTCATACCCTATTGGTTCTAGTCCTATTAAATTTTTATTTCTTGAAAATCTTAATCTTCAAAAACATTTTGATGTCATATCTTATGATGCTGCTGATCAGATTACTGTCGAACTATCTGAAAATAGTGAAATTGACAATTTGGAGAAAATTACTCTTTATTTTGATAAGGAGACATTAGATTTAAAAAAATGGGAGATATTCAATGAATTTGGAGAAAAAACATCTTTAGAGTTTACAAATATTTTAAAAAATATATCTATAAGCCCAGATAAATTCGTTATTCATTACAATAATACTAATGAATGACAGGCAGGTGAAACCTAAATAAAAAAATCAATTATATGTCCGTTAGCTCGCATGATGAGCTCAAGCGTTGGCTTGAGTCAAACAATATTACTGAAGTTGAGTGTATTTTTCCTGACATGGCAGGTTCCTCTAAAGGAAAAATACTACCAGTTAATCGCTTTATAAAATCTCTTGAAGATCAAAGTCTTAAATTAGCAGACTCTGTTCTTGGTCAGACTGTATCTGGATCTTGGATTTATGAAAGTGAGGTCATTGATTATGTTGAGGAAGATGTAATCATGATACCTGATTTATCAACGATTAGAAAAATACCATGGAATAAAGAACCGACTGCACAAATAATTTGTGATCTTTATCACAACTCTGTTTCACCTTCTGATATTGCGCCACGTCAAATCTTAAAAAATATGATCAAAACTCTTAAGGAAGATAATATGGAAGCAATTGTTGCTCCAGAACTTGAGTTTTATTTATGTGAACAGAATCTAGATCCTGATCTTCCACTTAAAACTCCAGTTGGAAAATCAGGTAGAAGAGAGATGTCAAGTCAAGCCTTTGGCGTTGATGCAGTGAATGAGTTTGATAAAATTACTGATGATATTTATGACTATTGTGAGATTCTTGGAATTGGCGTAGATACTCTAGTACATGAAAGTGGACCAGCTCAAATAGAAATTAATTTAAATCATGGAGATCCATTACAGTTAGCGGATCAAGCCTTTATGTTTAAAAGAGCAGTAAGACAAGTTGCCCTAAAACATGGAGTACATGCTACGTTTATGGCTAAGCCATACTCTGGTCAACCAGGAAGCTCTATGCATATCCATCAGAATTTAATTTCTACAAAATCGAAAGAGAATCTTTTTAGCGATCATGAAGGAAATAATACAGATTTATTTTTAAATTATATTGGTGGCCTTCAACAATATCTTCCAGATGCAATGCTATTTTTTGCTCCTTATGTAAATTCTTACAGACGATTTGTAATTGACGCATCTGCACCAATTAACACTCATTGGGGACTTGAAAATAGAACTGTAGGATTTAGAGTTCCATCTTCCAAAGGGAATTCACGAAGAGTTGAAAATAGAATTCCTGGATCAGACACTAATCCTTATCTGGCAATTGCTGCTTCGCTAGCTTGTGGGTATTTAGGAATTAAAGAAGAAATTGAGCCCGAAAAACCAATTGTTGGAAGTGCATTTGAAAGAAGGCATAATATTCCAAAGTATTTACCCGATGCTTTAAAAAGACTAAAAATAAGTGACACTTTATCTGAAATACTTGGTAAAGAATTTATTACTTTATACACTGAACTCAAACAAACAGAACATGATGCTTACCAAAAGGTAATAAGTGCTTGGGAAAGAGAGCACTTACTTTTAAATGTATAGCGTATATCAAAGAAGTTCACTATTTAGGAAATAACCCTTTTCTTTGTGCTCAAGTATATTTTTCACTTTTAATTCTTTTTCTAATTTTTTTCGTAAAGAGTAAATGTGAGTTTCTAAAGTATGAGTATCAATACCTTCACTATACTTCCATATTTTTTTTAAAAGTGAACTCTTACTAACACTAGTTTCACTTTTCAAAAGGAAATTAAAAATCTCATTTTCTTTTTCAGTAAGGATCAATGATATTGTATCACTGAAAATTTGCCTAGATGACTTATCATATTTCAAAGTATTAAGAGATATAATATTATTGAGCTTGTTAACATTTTGCCTTAAATCACGAATAATATAATCAATAAAATTAATAAACTTGAAAGGTAAATCATAATTAATTATTTCGATATGTTTTTGTTTATTTATTGATTTTTTAGAAATTAAAAAAATTTTTTTTATTTTTTTTGAAATATCTGCATCAATCAATTGCATAATTGATTCTTCATCTGTGATAAAATAAGCAGGTGGGATCATTGATGAGTCAAATGAATCAATAAATTCAAATTGAAAGTCATCGATCTCTTCATTTAAAGTTAAAATCAATTCACTAAAAATCTTCTTTAAAACTAAATTTTTTAGTTTAATCCAAATTTTTTTTTCGCTTTTTTGAGGCATTCAAATTATATTATATTGAATGTGTATAAGAGTAAAAAAAAATTATTTAACGTTTAATAATCATAAGTTTCAATGCTCAATTGGAAGATCAGGTTTTGCAAAAAATAAACAGGAAGGAGATGGGTTTACACCACTTGGTTCATTTAAAATTGAAAAGATTTATTATCGATCTGATAAAATAGATAGTTTAGAAACTAAAATAAATAAGTTTCAAATTCATAAATTAGATGGTTGGTGCGATGATCCATCTCAAAAAGAATATAATAAATTAATTCGTTTTCCATATAATTTTAGTGCTGAAAAACTTTATCGTGATGATAGCTTATACAATATAGTTTGTGTTTTAAATTATAATACAAATCCGATCATACCTGGACTTGGAAGCGCTATATTTATTCATGTTGCTAATGATGAGTATGCATCAACCGAAGGATGTGTTGCCCTTAAACAAAAAGATCTTATATTTCTCTTGGGTTTAATTGATAATAATACTGAAATTATTTTAGGAGATTAACTTCGTTCACCAAAAATTAGTGAGCCAATACGAACGTGAGTAGCTCCACATTCTAGCGCAGTTAAATAATCACCACTCATTCCCATACTTAATTTTTCAATTTTATTACTATTTGATAAGGCTTTTAATTTATCAAAATATAGCCTTGGATCTTCATTTTCAGGAGGTAAGCACATCAAACCTTCAAAAGAAATATGGTATTTTTTAAGAGACATTTCTATAAATTCTTTTACATCTTTTGGATGTATCCCACTTTTCTGACTTTCTAATCCAATGTTCACCTGCAGAAAAAGTTTGGGAATATTGTGGCCTTGCAATTTTAAATCAGAAATTAATTTAACAATCTTTTCTCGATCTACAGAATGGACGACATCGCATAATTCGCAAATTTTTTTTACTTTACGACTTTGAATAGGACCTAAAAAACTTAATTGAACATCGATAAATTTCTCTTTTATTGCAGGCCACTTTGACTCAATCTCTTGAATCTGATTTTCACCAAATAACCTATGGCCGCAGTTTAATAATGTTAATATTTTATCTGCAGATTGTTTTTTACTTACTGCAATCAATTCTATGTCTGATTGATTTTTTTTTAGTAATGATAATTTTTTTTTTATTGAATCTTGAACGGAGTGATACTGATCAACTATTGACATTTCAATAATATATAAAAAAAACTCCCCAAGTTAAAGAACTTGAGGAGTTTTAATATCTTTATGGTATTAAGACTTACAAATTAGAAGCCAGTACCAACAGTTAGATACCAGTTGTCCGTTTCAGTACCTGCACCATCATCTTCGTTGATGTAGTCAACTACCCAAAACGCACCACCTAGGTCACCACTTACGTGGATACCCATTGCATCATGATCTTGAGAATCAGCATCTTCTAGGTCACCCATAGAAATACCAACACCTAAACCACCAACTGATGTAGTTGCACCCATTTGAGTGTAAGTGTCATTACCCATGTCAAAGTGGTTATAACCTACGTTAAATCCACCAACACTGTAACCTACAGATACAAATCCGTTATCAGATGTACCAGAAGTATCAAAGTCTGTGTTTCCAGCTTTAACAGAAGCACCCATAATGTTCATAGTAGCTGCAATAGATAGAGCTCTATTTGCACCAGAACCATAAGTCACTTGTACATTAGCTGGGCCTACAGATGATGAAACACCGATTCCGTTTCCAGAAGCAGAATCACCATCATTCCAACCACTTGAAATGATTTGACCATTAGTTTGATATCTTGCACCACCTTGAGTGTAGTCGTTGTTATCAACAGCAGACGCAAAGTCAGTACCAAAGAATACAGAACCCATGTCAGTACTCATTGTCATTAAGTAGTTTACAGAAGAATCTGAACCACCTGGAGCAACGTCTACGTTTGTAGCCATTCCCATACCGTTATCTAGAGTTGTAGTATAATCAATGTTAATAGTGTATGAAGTACCATACTGACTATAACCTGATGTACCATCACCAGACGTAAACACAGTTGCAATAGCGCCACCTAATGAAAGGTCAGCGTAAGCACCTGAAGCAGACATAACTGTTGCAACTGCAGCAGTTGTAGCCAAGTTTAATTTTTTCATAAAATTTTCCTTTATAAAAATTAACGTTAATTATTCAGCATTATTACTGAACATGGCTATTCTCAGCATTTACGCAAAAATCTCAATAAATAATGCATTTTAATCACATTTTTTTAATAGTTATGGTATTTTTGCAACATGTATAATTATTGATTTTTTGCGATTTTAACTATACTAACAATAAAATATGTCGAAATTTAAGATTTTTTGTCAATTTTTATTAATTTTGCTGACTTTATCTCACTGTGGAGTGCTATCTGAAGCTCAAGATCCCTTAAATCAGGATTTAGACGATTATCACCGATATGGAGATGGACAAATCAGAGAATCGGTCGAGAGATCAATGGAGGGAAAAAGCAGCTTTATGGATCTGCTTGGTGGATCGGGCGAAAAATTCAAAGAAAATATTATCTACAACGTGGCTCTAGATAAGATTTCATTTATGCCTTTACAGTCATCTGATCAATTATCTGGTGTTATTACAACTGAATGGTTTCAAACTAGTAATGATCTAAATAATAGGATCAAGTTAGTTATCTATGTTAAAGATGATATTATTGATGACTCATCACTTGAGGTCAAAGTCTTTAAAGAAACTTTTGATGGCGCAAAATGGAATGTTTCAAACCAGAATTCTGAACTGGCAATAAAAATTAAAAAGTCAATTTTGGATAGTGCTCAAGAATTATATATTGCAAATGAAATGTCATAGACATTTTTTATCTTTATAATAATAATCTTTTATCGTGATCGAAAAATTTAATTTTAAAGTCATTGAAAAAAAATGGCAACACAAGTGGTCTGAGTCAGATTCATTTGTTGCAAAAAAAGATTTATCCAAAAAAAAGTTTTATATTTTAGAAATGTTTCCTTACCCATCAGGTAAGATTCATATGGGTCACGTTCGTAATTATACTCTCGGTGATGTCATAGCAAGATATAAAAGAGGAAAAGGATTTAATGTTTTACATCCAATGGGGTGGGATGCTTTTGGTATGCCTGCTGAAAATGCTGCTATGCAGAATAATATCCATCCAGCAGAGTGGACCTATGAAAATATAGAGACAATGCGTTCACAATTAAAATTAATGGGATTATCAATTGACTGGTCGAGAGAATTTGCAACTTGTGATCAAGATTATTATCACCATCAACAGAAACTTTTTAAAAAGCTTTATGAGAACGATATTGTTTACAAAAAAAAATCATATGTAAATTGGGACCCAGTTGATAATACAGTTTTAGCAAACGAACAAGTAATTGACGGTAAAGGGTGGAGATCCGGAGCAGATGTTGAGCAAAGAGAATTATCTCAGTGGTTTTTTAAAATCAAAGATTATGCTGAAGAGCTTTTGTCTGACTTAGATATTTTAGATAAATGGCCTGAAAAAGTAAAACTTATGCAAAAAAATTGGATAGGGAAGTCTGAAGGCTGTCACCTATGCTTTGAAATTTTTGACTCAAATAAAGATAAGACAAATCAACAATTAGATATTTTTACAACAAGACCTGATACAATTTTTGGAGCATCATTTTGTGCAATTTCACCGATGCATCCTTTAGCAAAAAAAATATCTGAGACTAATGAATCTGTTACAAATTTTATCAACACGCAAAGTTCATCTGCAGTTAATGAAGAGTCAATAGCGAGAACTGAAAAGGAAGGCCTCAAGACAGATCTCTTTGTGGAACACCCATTAAAAAAAGATACCTTTTTACCTATTTACATAGCAAATTTCATCTTGATGGACTATGGAACAGGAGCTATTTATGGAGTTCCAGCTCATGATCAGAGAGACTTTGAATTTGCAAAAAAATACGATTTAGAAATTCTACAAGTTATCAAAAATAAAAATATGGATGAAGAATTAACTGAGGCTTTTACAGGTGAGGGTGAATTAATTAATTCTGATTTCTTAAATGGAATGTCAGTAGAGGAAGCAAAGAAATGCATCATTTCAAAACTTGAAGAACTCAAATTAGGAAAAAAAGAAATTAATTATCGGTTGCGTGATTGGGGAATTTCTCGTCAACGCTATTGGGGTTGTCCAATTCCAATAATATATAGAGAAGATGGCGAAATCGTTACTGTTCCAGATAACGAGCTACCAATAACATTGCCAGATGATGTTGATTTTAGTAAACCTGGTAATCCTCTTGAAAGGCACCCTACGTGGAAGTATACAACGTGTTCTGAAACTGGACTCAAGGCTATTAGAGAAACAGATACACTTGACACATTTGTTGATTCATCTTGGTATTTCATGAAATATTGCTCTGATGATATTAAAATGAGTAATTTCAAAAATGAAGATTTAGATTATTGGATGTCAGTTGATCAGTATGTAGGAGGTGTTGAACATGCCATTCTTCATCTTTTATACTCAAGATTTTTTAGTAAGGCATTAAAGTCATCAGGTATAGGAAACATAAGTGAACCTTTTAATGGACTTTTTACGCAAGGAATGGTTTGCCATGAAACATATAAAACTAAGAAAGGTGAATGGGTTTTTCCAAGCGATATTAAAGAAAAAGACAATATTTTTTTTCACCGTGAGACTAATGAAGAAATAATCAAAGGCCCATCAGAATCGATGTCAAAATCCAAGAAAAATGTGATTGATCCAGAAGCAATCATCAGCATGTACGGCGCTGATACAGCTAGATGGTTTATGCTATCTGATAGTCCACCTGGGCGTGATATCAACTGGAGTGAGTCAGGTGTTAGGGGGTCATGGAAATTTATAAATAAGGTTTGGACAATAATTAATGAAAACAAAAACCTTTTTGAAACTAAGATTGAAACTACTGAAATAAAATCAAAAAAATATAATGAAATTAAAAAAATAACACACAAAATTTTAAAAGATGTAACAAACAACATTGAGTCTTTTCAAATGAATGTCGCAGTTGCAAAGATTTATGAGTTAACAAACTTCATTTCAACATTCAGACCTGAGAATAATAATGATAAAGATGCCTTAAAAGAAAGTATTGAGATACTAGTTCGCATACTTGAACCAATGATACCTCATTTAGCAGAAGAGTGTTGGTCAATTATTGGTGGAAATGATTTATTGTGTAAGCAGCCTTGGCCTATATTTGATGCGCAGTATATCCAAGATGATATGATCCAAATTGTAATTCAAGTTAATGGAAAAAAGAAAGCAGTTTTAGAAATAGAAAATGATTCTGAACAAGATAAAATTATTGAAAAATTGAAAAATATTGAAAGCATTCAAGTTGTAAAAGATTTAAGTAAAGTAAAAAAAATTATCTTCGTCAAAAATAAAATTCTTAATATTGTTATTTAAAATATGAATAGAAAAGAGAGAAGAAAACAAAAAAAAATTTCAGCACAATTTATACCTAATCAGAATGAGTTACTTGAAGCCATTGAATTTCATAATCAAAAAAAATTTGATAATGCTAAAAAATTATATTTAAAAGTTATCTCAAGCAATCAGGATAATTATCAGGCATTAAGACATCTTGGTATTTTATATCATGATATTAGGGAATATCAGAAAGCAATTGAGTATCTAGAAAAAGCTATAAAAATTCAGCCATTACTTCCTGATGCATATAATAATCTAGGGTCAGTATATTTTGTAAACGACGAAATAGAATTAGCAAAAAATTTATTTGAAAAAAGTTTTCAGATAAATAATTCGTATTTACCAGCAGTGAATAATCTTTCTAGAGTATACTTTAAAATGAATGATAGAGTAAAATGTTTAGAGTCATCCTCGCATGCACTGAATTTAGCGCCTGATGGTTATATATGTAAACTAAATCATGCATTAGCACTTTCCATAAACGGAAAGATCGATGAAGGTATTGTCATTTTAGAAGATTTGAAAGAATTAAATAAAACTGATGATTTATTCAATCAGTTAGCGTTGATGTATGAAGTAAGTGGAAATATAGAGCAATCAAATAAATATTTAATGGAAAGTTTTAAACTAAATAATAATAACTATGCGATGTTAGCAAAATTAATTGAAAATGACGTACTTGATGAAAAAGAATTAAATTATAAAATTGAGGATAGATATAGCAAAGACGATTTAGCAACGCTCAAAGAGAAACATCACTTAGCTCGATGTTTATATATAATTAATAATAGAAAAAAAAATTATACTTTAGCTGGAAAATATTTAGTTGAATCAAATCAATACCGAGATGAAATATTGAAATATGATGTTAATAATGACGAATATTTTATTGAAAAACTAATTGATAATTTTGATCAAAAGACATTAATTCAATCCTCCTCTAAAATAATAAAAAAGACTGAACCCATACCAATTTTTATATTGGGTATGCCTCGATCTGGAACAACCTTAACTGAACAAATATTAGCAAGTCATTCCAAAGTACATGGGGGTGGCGAATTAGACTATGTAAGAAGTTCTCTTGGAATCGATCGAATTTATGATCTAGATAAGGAAGGTGCAGATAAAACTATTGCTAAATTATTAAGCTTCAGTGATGCTGAATGGAGAGATAAGGGGCAAGGATATATTAATCAAATTAAGAATATAAACACAGATCATCAAAGCTTTGTTACCGATAAAATGCCTCATAATTTTATGATGTGTGGATTAATTCATAAAATGCTACCTCAAGCAAAGATTGTTTTTTGTTACCGCGACGCTATGAATAATTGTTTTTCTCTATACAAAAATACATTTGGAACCTCTGGTCATGGTTACTCCTATGATCAGATCAAGCTTTCTAAGCATTATAATTTACATGTTAAACTCATGAAGCACTGGAAAAAAGTTTTAGGTGAAAAAATTTTTCTACTTAAAAATGAGACTTTAATAGAAAAACAAAAAGAGGTTACTGAAAAATTACTTGATCATTGTGGTCTTGAATGGGAAGATCAATGTTTAGAGTTCTATAAAACAAAACGAGATGTGAGGACGATAAGTATAAGACAAGTTCGTAATCCTATTAATAAAAAATCTTTAGGGTTATGGAAAAACTATTCTGAATCATTATCTAATTTAAAAAAATCGTTAGTTGAATTTTCATGATTAAAAAAATTATTTCATTCTATGTCATAGTACTTTTTTTGATACAATGTGGATTCCAACCCATATATTCAGAGAAAAATAGTATTATTGAAAATGACTACGAAACAGTTTTAATATCTGATAACTCAATTGCAGTAAAAGAGGCGTTTAATTCTGTTTTTAAAAATGCGTCAAAACAATCTAATTATCTATTAAAATTAAATATTATAGAACAAGATTTACCAATTGTTACAAATTCTGATGGGACAATTGCTAAATATAGAATTGATATTTCAATAAGCTTTACTCTATTTGATAAGTTAAATGATAAGGAAGTATTCTCTGATTATTCCAAAGGATTTGCGCAATACGAGACACAAACAAATAATTATGATACTGAACAAAAAAGAGAAGAAGCTAAAAAAATTGCGACCACAAACTCTCTTCAGCTAATTCCAATAAAAATTCAAAATTTCCAGTCAAGAGCGGATGAATGATTATAAAAGAATTTCAATTGAATGAAGTAATAAAAAAATCTTCTTATCCACGATTTATCCTATTTTTTGGGCCGAATGAAGGATTAATAAGAGAGAATATTTTAAAAATATCCTCATCATTCAAAGAAAATATTGAAACAGATGAAATTACAATCAACGGAAAAAGCTTAGATGAAAATCACACACTCCTTAATGAAGAAATAAGATCATTTTCAATGTTTAGCGAACAAAAAATAATTTATTTAGAAAATTTAAAAGATAAGCACTTACAATATTTTGAGTCTGAGAAATTGGAAAATGATAAAATCTTAGTAATTATGAAGTCGGATAATCTAACAAAAAACTCAAAGATAAGAAATTTTTTTGAGAAACATAAAATATTTGCTGCTATTCCATGCTATGAAGATGATAAGCGATCATCCATGAACTTGCTAAGTCAATTTCAATCTGAACATGAAATAAAACTTGATAGTGATGTAAAAAACTATTTATTACAAAACTTAAGTTCGGATAGGCTTATTAGTAAAAATGAGCTTGAAAAAATACTCTTAGTAATAAGTGGTAAAAAGAATCAAGAGATAAGCTTAGAGGAAATACAAAATATATTTAATGATGGATCCTCTCATTCACTAAACATAATTAATGAAAATGTGATGTATGGTAAAGTTAATCAGGTTTCAAAAAACTTATATAAAATATTTGATGAGGGAACAAATGCTGTTGCTATTATTAGATCACTATTAAATTATTTAGTGAGAGTTCATAAAACTCAGATTGAAATAAAAAAAGTTAAAAATTTTGATGAAGCTATTAAACCACTTAAACCACCAGTATTTTGGAAGGATAAAGATAATTTTAAAAATCATTGTTTAAAATGGCCATCGAAAGATATCTTACTTTATATAGAAAGATTGTTAGAAGCTGAGTTTATGTGTAAAACTCAAAGCTCACTTAATAGAGAAATTTGTGAAAAAAATATTTTGTCAATTGCTAAAAAGGGTGAGATTTTTTTCAACTAATTAAGACTTTAACTTGCCAGTGATCAATTCAAGTTGTTCTAAGGATCTATATTTAATTTTAATTGACCCCCCTCTTTTTTGTGAATGGTTTATCAAAACATCTAATCCTAATTTTTCTGTCAGTCTCTTTTCCAAGTCTAATGTATCAGGATCTTTAAGCTTAAGTTTTTTAATTACAGGCTTTTTACTTTTTACGAGTGCTTCCGTTTGTCTCACAGATAAATTTTCACTGATTATTTTATCAGCCAATTGTTCTGGAAAAGCGCTATTCATAATAGCTCTTGCATGCCCGGCAGATATTGATCCTTGTGAAATCATATCCTGAATAGAACTAGGAAGAGATAGAAGGCGAATTATGTTAGCAACATGACTTCTACTTTTTCCTACAATTTCAGATAATGCTTCTTGTGTGTGACCGTAATTTTCCATAAGTTTTTTATAACCGGTAGCTTCTTCAATAGGTGACAAGTCTGCTCTCTGGACATTTTCAATAATTGCAATTTCTAACGACTCTACATCATCTAAATTTCTAACAACTGCAGGAATTTCATGCAGCTGAGCAACTTGAGCAGCTCTCCATCTTCTTTCACCGGCTATAATCTCGTATTCACCTGGATTAGACTCAGATGGTCGCACAAGAATTGGTTGCACTAGTCCTTTGGACTTTATTGAGTCTGCAAGTTCTGCAATACTCGCCTTTTCAAAAATTCTTCTTGGCTGAATTGGGCTTGGTCTAAGTTTCGAGATAGGTATTTTAGTTTCAGACAAGTTAGCCGTTTCTTTTTGATCCTCATTAACTTCACCCATTAATGATGAAAGTCCTCTTCCTAATCCTTTTTTATTTAGTTTAAAATCCATTAAGCTGCTTCTAAGTTTTTAGTCTTTTTTAATATTTCATTTGCAAGCTTAATATAAGCCTGACTACCTTTCGAACGATGGTCGTAAATAAGCGCTGGTAAACCAAATGACGGTGCTTCAGACATACGAACATTTCTTGGAATAACTGTTTCAAAAACTTTTTCTTTTAAATGAGTTCGAACATCTTCAGCCACTTGTGAGGATAATCGATTTCTCTGATCATACATTGTTAAGACGATTCCATCTATTCTCAAATTTGAGTTTAGATTTTTTCTCACTCTATCAATTGTTTTAATTAATTGACTCAACCCTTCTAACGCAAAAAATTCACACTGCAATGGGACAAGCACTGAGTCTGCTGAGGTCATTGCCATAACAGTCAGCAAACTTAATGCGGGAGGACAATCTATAAAAATAAAATCATATTGATTTTTGAAATCATCAGTAAGAAAGTTTTTTAAAACATATGCTCGATTACTTTGATCCAAAAGTTCTGGTTCAATTCCAGATAACTCAACGGTTGAAGGGATAATGAATAAATTTTTAATTGAGGTACGATGAGTTGCATTTTCAATTGTCAATGCACCTGACAGAACTTCATAAATGGAATTACTTCGAACTGAATAATCAATTCCAAGCCCCGTGCTTGCATTACCCTGTGGGTCCAAATCAATTATTAATACTTTTTGATCACAGGCGGCCAATGCAGTCGCTAAGTTAATAGCTGTTGTAGTTTTACCAACTCCACCTTTTTGATTAGAAATTGCAATAATTTTTTGATTGTTCATTAAGTTATTGATTTTATTATATTTTCTGCTTCAAAAATATTTGATCCTTTTTTTAGTTTATTTTCATATATATTATAATCAAATTTCCAATATTTAGTAGTTAAATTTATTTCATCAACTACATGTATACCTTTATGAAGCAGGTAAACAGTGCTATTTTTATTTAGATGATAACTCATTGAAAATATTTCGTTTATTTTTGCTGTTGCTCTACTTATGATGTAATCATATGAACAATTTTTTATATTCTCAACGCGATCATTAATTATTTGAACATTAAAAATGCTAAGATTATGACAACAATTTGCGATAAAATTTGATTTTTTGGTATTACTTTCACATAGAGAAAATTCAAATAAATCGCTATCCAGAACCATGCTTAAAGGTAAACCAGGTAAGCCAGCACCGCTTCCTATATCTAAAATTCTTATCTTTTTCTTATTTTTTTTGATAAATTTACTGAGCCTCAGAGAATCATGAAAATGCCTGATCCATATGTGTTCCTTGTCATTTTTAGAGATCAAGTTAAATTTTGCATTAATTATTAAATTTCTATATTCATCAAGCTTTGCAATTGTTTCACGTGAAACATTGGGGTTTAAAGTCAGAAGTTGATCAGAAGAATCAATCATTGCCTAACTTTATGCTGATTTTTTAGATTTAGCTCTATTTTTTATATAAGTTAAGATCAAATTAATTGAAGACGGTGTTATTCCATCAATTCTTGAAGCTTGGGATAAAGTTTTAGGCTTTAATTTATTTAATTTTTCCCGTATTTCATTAGAAAGACTGATTATTTGATTATAATCTAATTCATCAGGTATTTTAATTTTCTCATCATTTTTAAGACTTAAAATCTCTGATTTTTGTTTCTTTATATACCCTTTGTAATGACTTTCGATTTCAATTTGTTCTTTTACTTCATCTTTAAAATCACAAATCTGTGGTAAATTAAATATTTCAGCAATCCTATTGATATCAAAGTTTTCATAAGATAATAGCTCAAAAGCTGATCTTTTTTTACCATCTTGGTTAATCTTAATGCCTATTTTTTCAAGATATTTTGGTGTAACATATTGATTTTTAACAATTTTATCTAATTCATCAATTGCATTAGCTTTTAAATTAAATTCTGTTTCTCTTTGCCTACTTACCAAGCCAAGTTTAAATGCAATAGGGGTAAGTCTTAAATCAGCGTTATCTGCTCTTAACGTTAATCTATATTCTGCTCTTGATGTAAACATTCGATAAGGTTCTGTTACACCTTTAAGAGTTAGATCATCTATCATAACTCCGATATAAGAATTATTTCTCTGAAAAATATATTCAGAGGATTTAAGTGATAGTGCAGCATTCATTCCAGCAACTAAACCCTGTGCAGCCGCTTCTTCATATCCTGTAGTTCCGTTAATTTGACCTGCTAAATAAAGACCTTTAATTTTTTTTGTCTCTAACGTTTGGTATAATTCTCTGGGGTCAATAAAATCATATTCTATGGCATACCCAGGTCTAACGATTTCAACATTCTCTAAACCATTGATTTTATTGATAAATTCTTTTTGTATATAGTCTGGCAATGATGTTGATATGCCATTTGGATAAACGAGATTGCTATCAAGTCCTTCAGGTTCAAGAAATATTTGGTGTCTAATCTTTTCTCTAAACCTTACAATTTTATCTTCAACCGATGGGCAATATCTAGGACCTGTACTTTTTATCTGACCTGAGTAAATAGCTGATTTATTTAAATTATTCTCTATTATATTGTGAACTTCTTCATTTGTATAAGTAATATGGCAGGGAACTTGCTCATTATAAGTTTTTTTTGTTAAAAAAGAAAAATAAGCATGTTCTTCATCTGCATCTTGTAATTCAAGCTTATTATAATCAATAGTATCTTTTCTCAGACGTGCCGGAGTTCCAGTTTTAAGTCTGCCTATATCAAATCCAGTTTTATAAAGAGATTTTGCTAATCCAATAGATGGTTTATCGCCATGTCTACCTGCTGGTATTGTTTTTTCTCCAATATGAATTAATCCATTTAAAAATGTTCCTGTAGTAATAACAACTTTTTGAGTCGATATTTTTTTTCCACTTTCACAAAGAATTCCGTTTATATTATTTTGATCATCAAAAAGTAAGTCCTCAGCTGGATCGAATAAACAGGTCAAGTTAATGTATTCACTTATTTCTTCTTGCATAAATTTTTTGTATAACTTGCGATCAGATTGGGATCTAGGTCCTCTAACTGCAGGACCTTTAGTTCGATTTAAAAGCCTGTACTGAATACTTGAAAGATCAGCAATTCTTCCCATTATGCCATCTAGAGCATCAATTTCTCTCACAAGATGCCCCTTTCCAAGTCCTCCAATAGCTGGATTACAAGACATCTCTCCAATAGTCTCAAATTTATGGCTTATTAGAAGGGTTTTAGCTCCGAGCCTCGCAGATGTTGTTGCGGCTTCACATCCAGCATGGCCTCCACCAATTACAACTACGTCAAAATCAATTTCAGACATGTCTTAGTTAAATAAATTAACTAAGTTGAAATGCAACTAAATTATTTTTGATTATTTACCAATACAAAAATCTTTGAATATAACTTCGAGGTATTCTTCAACATCAACGAGGCCTGTAAGACGCCCTATTTCATTTACGGCCAACCTTAATTCCTCAACAAATAATTCTGTTTGTTTTAATGGATCAATATTCTTTGAGTTCTTTAAACTTTGAATTATTTTTTGCGATCCTAAAATATATCGAGTTCTTGTAGGAATAGTTTCAGATATATTGCTTACATCTGCTTGTACATGACTTGAAATAGTATTGATCAGGTCTTCAATACCTTGATTTGTTTGAATTGAAATTTTATGAGTTTCTAAATTTGAAATTTCACTTTCATCAATCAAGTCAATTTTATTTAAAACTGAAATCCGACCTTTTTTGTGAATTATTTTACTTTGGTCATCAAACAGCTCTATGACCAGATGACTATCAGCAATCTTTTCGTGAGTAATATCTATTCCTTTTTTTTCTATAGTATTTGTAGCTTCTCTGATGCCAGCAGTATCAGTAAATATAACAGGGTATCCGGCAATATTTAATGTAACCTCAATTGCATCACGAGTAGTTCCCGCTTCCTCTGAAACAATAGCCACATCTCTTTTAGCAAGTAAATTTATTAAACTAGATTTACCTACATTGGGTTCACCAATGATAGCTATTCTAAATCCATCTTTGATTATCTCGCCTTGATTTTTCTCAGAGATGTGAAGATCAATACTTGAAATCAATTCATCAATTTTTGTCATTATATTGTTAAGAACATCTTCAGGAATATCTTCGTCAGCAAAATCAATTCCAGCCTCAAGGTATGCAATAATTTCAATTAATTTTTTTCGCCATGATAAATAAAGTTTATTTAGTGAACCACTCATCTGACTAAGTGCAAGTTTATGCTGTACTTCTGTGTGAGCGTGTATTAAATCACCCATAGCTTCTATTGCTGTGAGATCCATTTTGTTATTGACGAATGCTCTTTTTGTAAACTCTCCAGGTTCTGCAAGTCTTAATTGGTTTATCTTTCCAAGTGCATTTAAAACTAAGTTAACTGTTGAAACCCCACCATGAATATGAAGCTCAACAACGTCTTCTCCTGTGAAACTTTTAGGCTTAGCAAAGTAAACCCCAAGCCCAGTATCAATATGGGATCCATCTTCAGGATCATAAATTTTAGTGTGAGTCATTTTATGAGATTGAAAATTACTTTTTCTTGATAACGTCTTCAAAGCTGTAAGAGCTAAGTGACCTGAAATTCTAATTACAGCTAAACCTGATACACCATTTGCAGTAGACAATGCGTAGATGGTCATTCTGGTTTTTTTAAGATTAAATCTGCAACAATTTTTCCTGATCTAAGATGATTATCAATTATACGATCAATATCGCCCTCATTATTATAAGCGTACCATACATTATCAGGATATATAACCATCACAGGCCCATACTCACACTGATCAAGACAGCCTGAAGTATTAATTCTTATTTGCTGACCATCTATCAATTCTTTGGTTCTTTTTTTCATATAAGCCCTTAGTTGAATTGATTTTTTATCAGCACAACAACCTCTTTTATGACCATCTGGCCTTTTATTTGTGCAACAAAATACATGTTTATCAAAAGAAACTTTTTTCATATTTAATTCTTTTTCATATAAAATCAGATCATAACGTAAAGATTATTAAATGAGTAAAAATTTCTTATCAGAAGAAACCAGTCCATATCTGTTACAGCATCAAAATAATCCTGTTCATTGGTACGGGTGGAGTGAAGAACCTTTTAAAATTGCCAAAAAAGAGGATAAACCGATACTTTTATCAATAGGATATGCTTCCTGCCACTGGTGTCATGTTATGGCGCATGAAAGTTTCGAAGATATTGAAACAGCAAAAATCATGAATGAAAAATTTATCAATATCAAACTCGATCGAGAAGAACGTCCAGATATAGATAGTATATATCAAACTGCTCTTGCACTTCTTGGACAACAAGGCGGATGGCCATTAACCATGTTTCTTGACTCATCAAAAAAACCATTTTGGGGAGGAACTTATTTTCCCAAAATACCTCGTCAAGGCATGCCTGCATTTAAAAGTATATTAAATATGGTTTCAGATACATTCCAAAACAGTAAAAATGATATCAATAAAAATAAGTCGTTAATATTTAATGCTCTTCAGAAATTACAAAATGAAAAATATGATAATAAAATAGATGAAGTTTTTTATAAAAAAATTTCTGAATTATTAATATCAAACATTGATAAAACTAATGGAGGACTTAAAGGTGCTCCAAAATTTCCACAGTTTTTTTTATACGATTACCTATTGAGACAATATAAAAAAAATAATGAGCAATTACTTTATGATTTATCTATTAAAACAATTGACCAAATATGTAGTGGAGGAATTTATGACCATATTGGTGGTGGAATATCACGATACTCGGTTGATCAATATTGGCTTGTACCTCACTTTGAAAAGATGCTCTATGACAATGCACAACTTATAAATGTATTAAACAACTTTTGGTTACTAACGAAGAAGCCAGCATATAAAAATAAAATATATGAAACAGTGAATTGGTTAGAAACAGATATGTTAGATTCCTCTGGAGCATTCTATTCTTCTTATGATGCTGACTCTGAAGGTGTTGAAGGTAAATATTATGTTTGGTCATATGATGAGGTTAAAAATATTTTAGGAAAAGATTTTTTATTCTTTAATAAAATATTTAATATTAAGGAAGATGGAAATTGGGAAGGAAGCAATGTTATTGGATGTTATGGAAATTTACATATCAATAACCGTGCTTACAAAAAATTAAAGATTTTGATAGAGGCTCTATACCAGTATAGAAATAATAGACCTAAACCGACATGCGATAATAAAATTTTATGTGATTGGAATGGATTGATAATTGATAGCTTAGCAAAATCAGCATCAATTTTTAAAGATAAGAAATTATTAAATCTTTCAACCGAAGCATTCAATTTTATCAAAAATGATATGTATGATGGATCTACTCTATATCACTCAAATTGTAATATGATTAACAAACATGAGGGAATGCTTGAAGATTACTCCTACATCATAAGAGCGGGAATATCGATTTTTGAAATCACGAATGATAAACAATACTTAGAATTTTCTATTACACTCTGTGAAATATTAATGAACAATTTCAGTGATGGAGACGGAATGTTCTTCACGTCTTCTCAGTCTCAAAAAGATATAATTATTAGAAATAAACAAATAATAGACAATGTAATGCCAAATGCTAACGCTATTATGATAGAAAACCTTGTGAAATTATTTTTTTTAACTGGTGATAAACAATATTTTGAATTGAATAAAAATATAATTCAAGATTATACATCGAGAATTAACAAAGAATATTTTGGTATATGTTCCTTTTTGAACAGCTTAGATTTTTTCAACAATTATCAGTCAATCATCATTGCAGGAAAAAATCCAATTAATAATAGAAAAATTTATAATCAATTAGTTGATCACTACAAGCCAAATACAATGATTATAATGATTAACAATAAAGATGAAATTTTTTCAGACAGTAAATTTATCAGTCAAATTAATATCGAAGACGAGTCTTTAATATATTTGTGTAAAGATAATACATGCTCACTTCCTACTAAAAATATTAATGATATTGTAAACAAGATATGATTTCTGAAAAATTAAAAAAAAGAATTAGAATTATTAAAAATTTTCCAAAGAAAGGAATTTTATTTCAAGATATAACATCAATAACAGATGATGAAAAACTTTTTACAGAAGTTATTAATGAAATAGTAAAGTACGCTAAAAAAAATAAAATAACTAAGATTGCTGGAATTGAGGCACGTGGTTTTATATTTGGATCTGCTGCTGCGGTGCAATTAAAAATTCCTTTCATACCAATTAGAAAAAAAAATAAACTGCCTGGAAGAGTTTTCAGCCAAAAGTATAAATTAGAATATGGATATGATGAAATTCAGGTTCATCAAGGATCAGTTTTAAAAAAAGATAAAATTTTAATTGTTGATGACTTAATAGCTACCGGTGGTACTGCAATCGCATCTGCTAAACTGATCAATAAATTTAAACCGTTAAATATTAGCTTCTTTTTTATTATTAATCTTCAGAATCTTAACGGGCTGAATAAATTAAAGAAAGACTATGGAGTTCACACCCTATTGAATACTAACGGGTAAAAATTAATTTGATTTATTCATTGATTGAAAAAATTCAGCATTGCTTTTGGTATCTTTCAGCTTGCTAAGTAAAAATTCGATAGAATCCATTGTTCCCATTGGGTTCAGAATTCTTCTAAGAACATACATTTTTTGAAGATCATCGGGAGCGAGTAGTATCTCTTCTTTTCTTGTACCTGACTTTGTAATATCAATCGCAGGATATGTTCTTTTGTCAGCAACTTTTCTATCAAGTATGATTTCTGAATTACCAGTTCCTTTGAATTCTTCAAAAATCACCTCATCCATTCTACTTCCCGTATCAATCAGTGCAGTAGATATTATTGTTAGTGATCCACCATCCTCAATATTTCTAGCAGCACCAAAAAACCTCTTTGGGCGTTGAAGTGCGTTTGCATCCACACCACCAGTTAAAACCTTTCCAGAACTTGGCACCACTGTATTATACGCTCGGCCTAAACGCGTAATTGAATCTAGTAATATGACCACATCTTTCTTATGCTCAACTAATCTTTTTGCTTTTTCAATAACCATCTCAGCAACTTGAACATGCCTTGATGCAGGCTCATCAAAAGTTGAGCTCACAACCTCTCCTTTTACTGATCGCTGCATGTCAGTAACTTCCTCTGGTCTTTCATCAATAAGCAAGACCATTAAATAACACTCAGGATGATTTTCAGTTATTGAGTGAGCAATGTTTTGAAGTAATACAGTCTTTCCGGTTCTAGGAGGAGATACAATTAGTGCTCTTTGGCCTTTTCCTATTGGAGACACAAGGTCTATAACCCTTGCACTGGCATCTTTTGATGGTTTTTCAGTTTCTAACTTGATTTGTTGATCCGGATAAAGTGGTGTTAAATTGTCAAAATTAATTTTATTTTTACTTTTTTCATTACTTTCATAATTAATTTTATCTACTTTAAGTAAAGCAAAATATCGCTCTCCATCTTTTGGTGCACGTATTGGACCTTCTACTGTATCTCCAGACCGTAAAGAGAATCTTTTTATTTGACTTGGACTTACATAAATATCATCTGGACCTGGAAGATAGTTCGCCTCCATGGATCTTAAAAATCCAAAGCCATCTTGAAGTACCTCTAAAACCCCCTCACCATCAATTTCTTTTTTATCTGCAGCAAGATTTTTTAATATAGAAAACAACATGTCTTGCGTACGCATAGAGCTGGCATTTTCAACTCCAAGTTCTTCGGCGTATTCAAGTAGTTCTTTTGGGGTCTTTCTTTTTAGTTCTCTTAATTTGAGATTCATATGATTTAATGTGATTGAGTAAATTTAAATAAAATAAAAAATGGGATTTAATCTAGAATTGAAGGTATTATTTAGAATAAAAAATTAATTAAAGCAAGTCTTAATTTGGCTTAAAAATAGCCATTATTATAATAATTATTAATAAAATAGTCGGCAGTTCATTAATATATCTATAAAACTTTTCAGAACGATCCCTTTGATCATTTTCGAAATTTCTAACTATTTTTGCAAAAAAACCATGACACCCCGACATAAACAAAACTAACAATAGCTTTATTTGCAACCAAAGCTCTAACATAATTTCAAATCCAATATGACCGATTAACAAAAAACCAAATACCCAGGTTGATATCATTGCGGGGTTCATAATGATTTTAAGAAGCTTTCTCTCCATTATTTTGAATGTTTCAGAGGAATCGGTGCCAACATCTTTTTGCGAATGATAAACAAACAGCCTGGGCAAGTAAAACATTCCTGCCATCCAAGCAGTAAAGCTGATTATATGTACTGATAAAAAAATATTATAGAGCATTATTGTTTTTACATTTCTTAAAATGAATTGGGCATATTCTGTTTATTACGTTTCCCTCGGACTCACAACCCAATCCCTGTTTAACAATGTTACCTAATGATGAAATAAATGTCTTATTTATATTAAGTGCTGGTACAACATGATATTTTTTAAAGTTTTTTTGCAACGCATATTCTCTATATTCTATATCCAGCTCTACAAGTGTTTCTGAATGATCCGACACAAAAGCAATTGGCACAATGACTATTTCAACATTGTCACTGATTGCTTTATCAATAGCCTCGGTTGTAGACGGTCCGATCCATTTCAATGGACCCACTCTACTTTGATAACAGATGGTATAGTTTTTTTCATTCATTAATTGAACAATTCCATCCACTGTTTTTTCAACTTGCCATTGGTATGGGTCTCCTCTTTTAATTGTGATTTCAGGAAGGCCGTGTGCGGAAAAAAGAATTCGATAGTTTTTGAGTCCTTTGATTTTTTCTTCAATTAGTTCAATATGAGATTCTAAAAAAACTCTGTTGCTTGGGTAACAACAAATGTGCCTTGTGGTTTTAATTAGTTTTGATTTCTTCGATTGTTTATACCACTCTTCTAATGAGGACTCTGTTGTTGCGGTTGAGTACTGAGGGTATAAAGGCAGTAAAAAAATGTTGTCTGGATTGTAATTTTTAACACTTTGAACAACCGCTTTTGTCATAGGGTGCCAATAGCGCATACAAACAAACACTTTGTTTTCATGGAGGGTGTTATTATTAAGCCATTTCTCAAGCTCGTCTGCTTGCCTCATTGTTGTTTCAAGAATAGGTGACTTTCCTCCAATTTGTTCATAAATTTCTGTCGCCTCTTTATTTCTTCTACTAGAAATTAGTTTAGCCAAAAGAAACCTGAGTGGGTTTGGGAGGTTAATTATTTTTTTATCATTAAATAAATTAAATAAAAAAGGCTGAACACTTTTGATTTTGTCAGGACCGCCTAGATTAAACAAAACGACTGCTGTTTTCATTTTTTCTTAATCGCCTCAATTAAAGTAATAATATTTTCAATTTTTGTGTCAGGCAAAACACCATGGCCAAGGTTAAAAATATGGGGATGATTTTTAAAAGTTGTTAAAATTTCCATTGCTTTATTTTTTAACTCTTCACCTCCACCCAAAAGTATTAAAGGATCAAGGTTTCCCTGAAAACAAATATTTTGATTTAGTTGTGAGATATTTGATAACGAAAATTTTGTATCTAGAGAAATACAATCCAATGTTTCAATGTTTGAGTATTTAACATAGTTATTTAAAGATGTTTCCCTGGGAAAACCGATGGTCTGAACATTTAATTTCTTTATCTCTTCAGTTATTTTTTTTGCAGGCTCAACACACCACTCTTCAAATTGTTCATCATTTAATAGTCCGGACCATGACTCAAATATTTGAAAAGCGTCTATACCACTTTCAGCTTGTTTTATTGCGTGCAATATGATCACATCTGTAACTTTATTTATATTATTTTTGATTTGCTCTTCTTTTTCTGAAATTAATTTCTGACTTATAATCTTTCTTTCGTTTGCTCCAAACAAACAATAAAGCAACGTTGACCAAGCGCCGCCACTGAAGCCCAATAGTGGTTTGCTGTTTTTACTTTTTACCTCCTGTATTGAATCATAAATAACTTGAGTTTTTTTAAGGTTTGGCTTTTCTTGAAAGTTGATTTTAACAGTAGGGCCTGTACCAGAATTTTCAAACTTGGGGGTTCCGCCCATTATGTATGGAACCATTAATATATCTGAAAAAATTATCGCAGCATCAATTTTATATCGTAACAAAGGTTGTAAAGTAGCTTCAACAATAGCGTCTTTACATAAAAACATATCAAGCAAATTCTTATATTTAGATTTTAATTTATGATATTCAGGTAGATGTCTGCCCGCTTGCCTCATAAACCAAACAGGCGTTTCTTTGGTTTTATTTCCCTTTAGATTATCTATTAAAATACTCATAAATATATATATAAGGTAGTAGTAGTTGTTGTCCTTGTGTGTTTGTGGTTAATTCGCTTTTAAATTTTTTATCAACACTAAAAAAACCCAAAAACTCAACAAAAACAAGATAAAAACAAAATATTCACAACTGTTGATAATTGATATGGAAAAGTTCACAAGTGCATAACTAATAATAAACATCTAATAAAGGTAGTTTATTTATATAAAAAACAAGACAATTAACATTTATAAAGAAAAACAAACAACATATATAAAGATATTATAGTCTTATTAACATGAATATACATCTTGCATCAAAAAGCGAAACTAGAGGAAAACTACTAAAAAATGCAAAAATTAGATTTTCCCACATTGATCACGGCGTTGATGAGGATGAAGTAAAAATTTCACTTCAAAGCCATTCACCAACAGAAATTGCTGTCAAGCTTTCTGAGTTAAAAGCAACCCAACCCAACCCCCCAAACAAGGAAGACCTTGTTATCGGATCAGATCAAGTTTTAGATTTGGAGGGAAAGCTGTTTAATAAAGCAAGAGACTTAACAGAGGCAAAATCTCAGCTAATAGATCTTAGTGGTAAAAAACACCACCTAATAACATCAACGGTGGTTGCACAAAATAAAAATATAATTTGGAGACACCTTGATAAATCTACGCTTGTGATGAGGTCTTTAACTACTAAAGAAATAGACAACTATTTAAACGAAGTTGATAAATCTATTTTAAGTCTAGTCGGTGTTTATGCTATCGAACAAGAAGGAATAAAATTATTTGAAAAGATAGACGGTGATTTTTTTTCAATACAAGGACTATCTGTCACCCCATTAATAAATTTTTTAAGGCAACATAACTTGATTTTGAATAATGAGTAATCATACAGCAGTTATTGGCCAACCTATTGAACATAGTATTTCTCCAAAGATTCATAATTTTTGGATTAAAGAAAATAGAATTAAGGTTGGTGAGTATAAAAAAATATCTTTAAACAAAGAAGAGGTGAAAAGTTTTCTAGAAAAATGTTTGGCCGAAAACTATAAAGGATTAAATGTTACCGTGCCCTACAAAGAACTAGCTTTTGAATTGTGTGATCAAAATTCTCCTATGGCTGAAAAACTACAAGCTGTAAACACCATTACATTTAGTGAAAATAAAATTATCGGAGATAATACAGATCCAATAGGCTTTAAAAATTCTATATCATCAAACAATCAAGTTAAGTACATTGAAAATAAAAAAGTACTAGTGATAGGAGCGGGAGGTTCAGCACGATCTATTATTTATCAACTACAGTTGATGGGAGCGAGCGTTGTCAACGCAAATAGAACAGAGCACAAAAGTGAAAAAATCAAAAAAAGCCTTAATATCAACTTTGATATTTGTTCACTACAAGATATCCCCTCGATATTAAAAGAAATTGATTTCGTGGTTAATACAACCAGCCTTGGTATTGGGGGAACAAACAATACTCTTGTCGACTTTAACTTATTAAAAGAAAACTCTTTTGTTTATGATTTAATTTATAATCCAAAGAGAACACAATTTTTAATAGATGCAGAGCACAAAGGTCATCAAGTTCAGAACGGTTTACAAATGTTAATTCTTCAAGCCGCAGCATCATTTAAAATCTGGCATGGTATTGAGCCACTAATTTCTGATCAATTAATAAAAAGTTTGGAATAATAATGTTGCTTGTGGGTTTAACTGGTTCAATTGGTATGGGTAAGTCAACAACCGCATCAATGTTTAAAGATTATAAATTTGCTGTCTACAATGCAGATGACACAGTTCATTACATTTATGAAAATGATGAGATTATAATAAATAAAATTGAGCAGTCGTTTCCAGGATCGAAAGTTGATGGCAAAGTCAGTAGGGATGTTTTAAAAAACGAATTAAGCAAAAACCCAAAGAGATTTAAAGAACTTGAGTCCATTATTCATCCTGCAACTCGTCAATATCAAATATCATTTATAAAACAAATGATAGAGAAAGAACGCATAGGATGTATTTTAGATATCCCCCTTTTATTTGAAACTGGTGGCGAAAAGTACGTTGATGTCTCTGTTGTTGTAACAGCCTCTAAAGAAACTCAGTATCAAAGGGTTATAAATGAACGTGGATTAGATGCAGATCTATTTGAGCAAATATTAGCGCAACAAATGCCTGATCAAGAAAAATGTGAAAGAGCAGATTATGTTATTTCGACAAATAATAATATGGACTCAACGAGAAAAGAAGTTGAAAACATAGCTGGTAAATTAGTTCTTCTTGAGCCTAAAGCATGGAATGATTATTATAACAAATGAGAGAAATCATATTAGATACTGAAACCACAGGTCTTAACCCCAGTGAAGGGCATAGAGTCATTGAAATTGCGGCTATAGAAATTATAGATTTTTTACCAACTGGAAAAACATTTCATAAATATATAAATCCTGAAAGGGACGTTCCTCAACAGTCAACAGATATCCATGGTTTGACTATTGATTTTTTAAGCGATAAGAAAATTTTTAGAAAGATAGCTGATGAATTTTTAGAGTTTGTTTCTGACTCACCAATCATTGCGCATAATGTAGATTTTGATATAGGGTTTTTAAATTATGAATTATCTAATTGTGAAAAAGACAAATTAACTAATAAAACTATAGATACAGTAGAAATCGCGCGTGAAAAATTTCCTGGACAGAGTGTTTCCTTAGATGCTTTGTGTAAACGATATAATATTAATATTGCGGCCAGAGAAAAGCACTCAGCTATATTGGATACAGAACTTTTATCAAAAGTTTATATTGAATTACTAGATAAAAAAGAACCAACATTAGATTTAAATATTGATACTAAAACTTTTGAAAATGACACTGAATTTGATGTATCAAAATTTAAGAATAGAGAATTACCAATGCGTCTTTCAAAAGAGGAAGAAGAATTGCATAAAGACTTTGTTGAAACCCTTGGTCCAAAAGCTATTTGGAAAAAAATTAATTCTAATTAATTGACTCTTCTTTTGCCTCTTTTTTTTGTTGATACAATTTTGCAAAGTTAACAGGGTCTAGTAACAATGGTGGCAAACCACCATCTGCATGCAGATCATAGATTATTCTTCTAGCAAATGGAAAAATTAATCTTGGACACTCAACCAACAAATACGGTTCTCTAATATCATCTGTAAGATTTTCAATTTCAAAAATGCCCACATATTTTAAATCGATTAGATATACACTTTTTTCATTTTGTATTGCTGCAATGTTGATATTTAGTTCAATTTCGAAAACATTAGTATCTTTTTGATTAGTTGCTTTTACATCTATGTTTGCTTTTATTTCTGGTTTCTCAGTTTGGGCTCGAAATGACATGGGACCTTGGGGATTTTCAAAAGATAAATCTCTAACAAACTGGGTTATAATTTTTGCTTGTACGTCCATTAATTCTCGTCCTTGTTATCCACTTCTTCAAATTCGCCTTCAATAGGATTATTTATATCGTGTTTTGATTTATATGCAAAATTAGATCTATTTTTAATGAATAAGCTTATTAATGTTTTGCCAATAAAAAATCTTGTAATTGGGATCAATCCCACGAACCCAATTGCGTCAGTAAAAAAACCAGGTATTAATAGTAAAATACCCGAGATCAGTATTACAAAGCCATCGAATAAACTTCGAACTGGTAACTCTTGATTTTGGATCTCTTTTTGCATTTTTCGTAAAGTATTAAATCCTTGCTGTCTTACCAAATACACGCCTATTCCCGCAGTTAAAAAAATTAACAATATTGTGTTTACAGTCCCTAATGCATCTCCAAATTGAATAAATAATGATATTTCAATGATTGGTAATACTATGAAAATTAACAATAAATAGATCATTTGTTACTTATTTCTTATTGAAACTTTAATTTTAGTAGTTACATATATTACACTATAATAAAATATATGAACGAAGCTTTTCAATATCTAGACATACTAATTTTGGCTGTTCTTGCAGGTCTCGTACTTTTGAGACTCAGAAGTGTTTTAGGCCGAAGGACTGGTAATGAAAAAACCGATACTTCTTCATTCAATTATGAGGCAACCAACACTGAGTCTAAAGTAGAGCCGTCCATTAAAATTTCATCAGTTGATAGAAATACTTCCAGCGGAGACAGATGGTTTGATTCAAAAGACTTTCTCAATGGTGCAAATAAAGCTTATGAATTGATTGTAACAAACTTTGAAAATGGAAATAAAAAAGCACTTACCCCATTGCTTGAAAAATCAGTCCTTTCAAATTTTGCAGAGGTTATTGATCAAAGACAGCGAGATAATCATACTGTAGAATTTAGCTTTATTGGTATTGAGTCATCAGAAATCGTGCATAAGGATCTTAAAAATGACCCTATGGAAGTAACTGTAAGATTTATTTCAGAGATGATTACTTGTATACGAAATAATAAAGATGAAATAATTTCTGGAAGTATGAACCAGGTTCAAAAAATTACAGATGTTTGGACTTTCACAAAAAATAAAAAAGTTAAAAGTGATAACTGGCTGCTAACAGCTACGTCTGATTAATTAAAAATTTTTCTAACTTTTTTCTTATATCATCAGGTATTTGAACTGATTTGTGAGTTGGCTGGTGTGTATTTACCCAAATTATTTCAACTGTGTTTAATAAATCATCTGAATCTTTTTTGTAAATTTCTTGAGTAAATGTTATGCTTGAATTTCCAATCTTCTTTATTGCAGAATAAATTTCAAGCGTATCATTTAATTTTGCTGGCGCTTTATAAGACATATTAACGTTTACAGTATGAAATTCATTTTGGGTTTCATTTATATACTCTTCTTGATTAAAAGCTTGATCTAATAAGTCTGCCAAGGATATATCGTAATAAGTTAAGTAGTGAGAGTTATAAACAATTGATTGGCTATCTATTTCAGAGTACCGAACTTTTAACGAATGAACATGTTTGTTAGTTTTTTTGAGCGACATTATTTATAAAATGAATTTTGATAAGTCGGTATTTTTTGATAATTCATCAACATGACTATTTACGTATTCAGAGTCAATTATTAATTTTTCACCTCCTTTATCAGGTGCTGAAAAGCTTATATCCTCTAAAACTCTTTCTAATATAGTGTGCAATCTTCTAGCACCTATATTCTCAATCGTAGAATTAATATGTACAGCTAGACTTGCAATTGACTCTATGCCACTTTCACTGAATTCAAGATTGACTTCCTCAGTGCCAAGTAAAGCCTGATATTGTTTAATTAGACTGTATTCTGGTTCAGTTAAAATACGCTTAAAATCCTCTTTTTCTAAAGGTTTGAGACTAACTCTAATTGGAAGTCTGCCCTGAAGTTCTGGTAATAAATCAGATGGTTTTGCCAATTGAAATGCGCCTGATGCAATAAACAATATATGGTCTGTTTTAATTGTACCATGTTTCGTATTTACTACAGTTCCTTCAATCAAAGGGAGTAAATCTCTTTGCACCCCTTCTCGTGACACATCTGCTCCTACTCTTTCTGATCGTGCACATACTTTATCAATTTCATCTAAAAAAACTATTCCATTTTCTTCAACTGATTTTTTTGCTTCACTTATTATTTGATCACTATCGATTAGTTTATCTGACTCTTCATTAACCAGAATTTCGTATGAGTCTCCCACTGTTATTTTTTTCTTTTTAGTTTTAGATCCCATAGCTTTACCAAGCATATCATTTAAATTGATCATACCAATCCCACCTCCACCTCCACCTTGAAGATCGATTGTAGGCATAGATCCAGTATCTTGAACATCGATTTCAATTACTTTTTCATCTAACTCATTATTACGTAATTTTTTTCTGAAGTTATCCCTTGTCGATGACCCAGCAGCAGGTCCTACTAAACAATCAAGAACTCTCTCTTCGGCTAATAGTTTTGCTTGAGCATTAACTTCTTTGCGTTTTATTTCTCTTACCATCGTTATAGCAATTTCTATTAGATCCCGAACAATCTGTTCAACATCTCTTCCGACATAACCAACTTCTGTAAATTTAGTGGCTTCAACTTTCAAAAAAGGTGCTTGCGCAAGTTTTGATAACCTTCTAGATATTTCAGTTTTTCCAATACCAGTTGGTCCAATCATCAAAATATTCTTTGGTAATACTTCATCTTTCATATCATCATCTAATTGCTGACGACGCCATCTATTTCGAAGTGCGATAGCGACAGATTTTTTTGCTTCATCTTGTCCGATGATATATCTATCTAGTTCTGAAACTATTTCTCTAGGTGAAAACGATTGCACTTTAAAATTCTATTTTCTCTACTGTCAAATTATTATTAGTAAATACACAAATGTCAGAGGCAATCTTTATTGATTTTCTTGCAATATCTTCGGCAGTTAATTCTGTATCTGATAATGCTCTAGCTGCAGCTAATGCATAATTTCCTCCACTACCAATTCCAATTATATTTCCCTCAGGTTCTAAAACATCTCCCATTCCAGTAATCAGAAGTGAAGTATTGGAATCTGCAACAGTGAGAAGAGCTTCTAGTCTTCTCAGGTATTTATCTGTTCTCCAATCTTTAGCCAGTTCAACGCAAGCTCGAGTTAACTGATTAGGGTGTTTCTCTAATTTCTCTTCAAGTCGCTCAAATAATGTAAATGCATCTGCTGTTGCACCAGCAAATCCAGCAATCACATTACTATTTGCCAATTTTCTTACTTTTTGAGCAGTTGATTTAATTACCGTATTACCTAGACTTACTTGGCCATCACCAGCAATAACAACTTGGTTACCTTTCCTTACAGAAATTATTGTTGTCCCATGCCACGATGCATCTTGTTGATTTTCCATATGTTTATAATGTGGCTATTAAAAAAATTAGTTCAAGAGCCTTATTGCCGTAATTAAATATATTTTATATAGCAAATTCAGTTATTTATTGTTAGAAATCACCTGTTTGATTATGAGAAAAGCATCAATAAATAGATCTACAAAAGAAACATCGATTTCGGTGGATATTAATCTCGACGGCCAAGGCCAATATGAGATAAGCACTGGCATTGGTTTTCTTGACCATATGCTAGAGCAATTATCAAAGCACTCGCTGATAGATATGAAAGTTATTGCTAAGGGTGACACGCATATTGATTATCATCATACAACTGAAGATACAGGAATTGCTATTGGTGAATGTATTGCCAAAGCTCTATCTGATCGAAAGGGTATATCTCGATATGCGCATTTTTATATTCCAATGGATGAAACATTGTCAAGAGTATCACTAGATTTATCAAATCGTCCTTATTTAATATGGAATGTTGAGTTTTCTGCTGCCAAAATAACGTCATCACAAGGAGATTTTGACACAGAATTATTTAAAGAATGGTTTCAAGCATTTTCACAAGCAAGTGGAACCACTCTACATGTTGAAAATTTATATGGAGTAAATAACCATCATATTATTGAGTCCTGTTTTAAAGCTCTGGCTAGAAGTTTAAGAAAGGCTATCTCTATTGACGATAGACAATTTAATGTTGTTCCTTCAACTAAAGGTCAACTTTAAGAATGGTCAAAGAAAGTATCAAGCTTTCACCTTTTAAATTAATAAATCAAAACGGTGAAATTATTAAATTTCCAAATAAAAAAGTCAGTATATTATTTTTTTATCCTAAAGCAAACACTCCCGGTTGTATAAAGGAAGCAGTTGAATTTGAATCAAATTTAAAAAAGATTAAAAAATTAAATGCTTGTGTTTATGGTATTTCTAAAGATTCTATCAAACGTCAAAAAAATTTTTCGGATAAATTTAATATTTCACTAGATTTGTTATCAGATGAAAATAACGATATATGTGAAAAGTTTGGTGTCTGGGTGAAAAAAAGCATGTATGGTCGAACATTCTTTGGAATTGAAAGATCAACTTTTGTTTTAGAAAAAAATATGAAAGTTTTAAAAGTGTGGAGAAAAGTTAAGGTTAAAGACCATGTCTCAGAAGTAATGTCTTTTTTAAAATCGATATGATGAAATTAGCAATAATTAACTACGGTTCAGGAAACCTACACTCAGTTCATAAATCTTTTGAAACTGTAAATCAGAGTTTGGGAAATCCATATGAAATTTTAGTTTCAAGTAGAGCAAATGAGATTAGTCAATCTGATAAAATTGTCTTACCAGGTGTTGGAGCATTTGGGGAATGTAAGAATGCGCTAATGAGTTATGATGGGCTATTAACATCACTGGAAGATGTTGTAATTAATAAGAAAATTCCATTTATGGGAATTTGTGTTGGAATGCAATTACTAGCAGATCATTCATCAGAATTTGAAATTAATGAGGGTTTAAAATGGATTCCTGGTGAGGTTGTCAAATTAGACTCCTATAAAAATTTTCCTATACCACATATGGGATGGAATGAAATTGAATTTATCGACCATCCTTTATTTGCTGAATGTTCTCAAAAAAGTGATTTTTACTTTGTACATAGTTATTATTTTAAATTACAAAATAAAAATAACTTGCTTGCAACTACCAAATATCCAAATGAATTAACTGCCGCAGTTATTAAAGATAATATTTTTGGAACTCAATTTCACCCAGAAAAGAGTCACTCAAATGGTATGAAAGTGATTAAGAATTTTTTAAACTGGAAACCATAATGATTTTATTTCCAGCAATAGATTTAAAAGATGGTAAATGTGTTAGATTGACTCAAGGAGACTTCAATAAATCAACTGTTTACAATTCTTCTCCGATCGATCAAGCAAAAATATTTGAAGATCTTGGAGTCGAGTGGTTGCACTGTGTAGATTTAGATGGTGCTTTATATGGAGTATCAGAAAATCTTAAATTTATCGAACAAATCGCTAATGAAACAAGCCTTAATATTCAACTTGGTGGGGGCATTAGAACGATGGAAAAAGTAAAATTATTAATTGATCTTGGGGTATCTAATCTTATTCTTGGTACTGCTGTTTTTAAAGATAGAGAGTTTTTTGATGAAACAGTAAATTTGTATCCAGAATCAATCTCAATAGCTTTAGATATAAAAAATAAACAGATAGCAACTCAGGGTTGGAGTGAAGTTCATGAAATAGATTTAATTTCTTTTCTGACTTCGTTAAATAATATGAAAATAAATTCTATCATTTGTACAGATATAGAGCGTGATGGTATGAAGAAAGGTATTAATCATGAGATACTTCTTGAAGTAATGAAACACACATCTATTCCTCTCGTTGCTTCTGGTGGTGTTTCGTCTCTGTCAGACATTGAAGAGCTCAAAAAACAAAATTATGAATATGTAAAAGGTGTAATTGTAGGTAAAGCTATTTACGATAAAAACCTTGAAGTTGAAGATGCATTAAAATTATTAAGTTAAAATGTTAAAGAAAAGAATCATACCATGTCTAGATGTAAACAACGGAAGAGTCGTTAAAGGTGTGAATTTTATAAATTTAATAGATGCAGGTGATCCTGTTGAACAAGCTATAATTTATAATGAAGAAGGTGCAGATGAGTTGTGTTTTCTAGACATTACTGCATCAAGTGATAATAGATCTACACTATTTGATGTAGTCAAAAAAACGGCTGAAAACTGCTTTATACCTCTTACAGTTGGAGGAGGGGTAAGAACCTTGGATGATATATCAACACTTCTTCATTCGGGTGCAGATAAAATTTCAATAAATACAACAGCTGTTAATAATAGGTCTTTTGTAAAAAGCGCCGCTAACAAATTTGGTTCCTCAACCATTGTTATTGCTGTTGATGCAAAAAAAGATAAGCACAATCAATGGAAGGTTTTCACTCATGGGGGAAGAAATGAAACCGATATTGATGCAATTGATTATTGTATGGAAGTGGCTGAATTAGGTGCTGGTGAAATTTTACTTACTTCTATGGACAAAGACGGGACCAAATCTGGGTTTGATAATGAACTATTAAATAAGATTACATCTAAAATAAGTGTCCCAGTGATTGCATCAGGTGGTGTAGGCACATTAGAGCATATGTATGAGGGTGTAATTGAGGGTGGAGCAAGCGCTTTATTGGCAGCATCTATTTTTCATTTTGGTGAATATAGAATTCAAGATGTGAAAAGATATCTTGCTGATAGGAAAATTCCAGTTAGGATTTAGTTATGAAAGGTTATTGGATTGTAAAAGCAAATACTATTAATTCAGAAAAACAAAAAGAATATGCTTCTTTTGCTTCAAAGGCTGTTGAGAAATATGGAGGAAAATATCTTGTCAGAGGTGGTCAAAGTCTAGATAAGGAAGGATTAGTTTTTGAAAGAAATGTGGTTGTAGAATTTGACTCATATGAAGTTGCAAAACAAGCCTATGAAAGTGATGAATATCATTTAGCAAAAAATATCTTAGGAGATGAAAAAGATAGAATTTTTGCAATTGTCGAAGGTGCATAAATATGAGTACAAAAGTTCAGGTATTAGTAAGACTTTTTGAGACTATTATTAATCGTTCTAGCGATGATCCTAAAAGTTCTTACACTGCCCAACTACTTTCTGAAGGTAAAGAAAAATGTATTGCTAAATTAAAAGAAGAGGCACTCGAAACTGTAGAAGCAGCAGAACACAATGATCGTAATCAAATTATTTATGAGTCAGCTGACTTAATTTATCATTTACTTGTTCTTTGGAATAAATTTGAAATAACTCCTGATCAAATTTATGATGAACTAATAAGCAGAGAGGGTAAGACAGGAATTAGAAAATAATGAGCTATGATGATCAAAATATTTTCGCTAAGATAATCAGCGGTGAAATTCCTTGTGATAAACTTCATGAAAGTGAATTCACAATTGTATTTGAAGATATTAGACCTCAGGCTCCATCACATATTCTTATAATTCCACGTGGAAAATATAAAGATATCAATGATTTTAGTAAAAAAGCATCTGATGAAGAAATTATTGATTTTAACAGATCTATTGCAGTTGTAGCAGATAAATTGGGAGTCAGTGAGGAAGTGGGAGGAAATGGATATAGATTAATTACTAATGCGGGTAAAGATTCTCATCAAGAAGTGCCCCATTTACATTTCCACTTAGTAGCTGGTAAACCATTGGGTCCTTTACTAGTAAAATGAAATGTAAAATTGTATGAAAAAAATTAAAGTTGTAGTAACAGGTGCCACTGGTCGTATGGGGCAAATGCTTGTGAAACAAATTTTATCTGATAAAAAACTTTCTTTATTTGGAGTCACGGAGAGACCAAATCATAAAAACATAGGATTTGATATTGGTGATATAATTAAGTCAAAAAAAACTGGGGTAATCATCACAGATGATTTTATTCCTCTTTTTGCAAAGACTGATGCAGTAATTGATTTTTCATTACCGAAGGCTTCTGTTTTACATTCAAAATATGCTGCTCAAGCAAGAATAGTCCATGTTATTGGAACAACAGGATTTAGTAACCCAGATTTAAAAAAAATAAAATATGCTGCTCAGCATGCAACAATTATAAAATCTGGAAATATGAGTATTGGAATTAATATTTTAGAAAAATTAGTATCCGAAATAAGTAAGTCACTTTCTGATAATTTTCAAATGCAGATAAACGAGGTTCATCATAAATATAAAATTGATGCACCATCTGGGACAGCATTGATGTTAGGACAAGCTATCGCTAAAAGTAAAAATAAAAAGTTAGATAAGATAAAGTATAAATCAAAAATAAATACTCAAGGAAAAATCAAAAAAGACAAGATTGTTTTTTCTTCATTTAGAAAAGGAAATGTTATTGGTAGTCACGATGTTGTTTTTTCTAGTAATGATGAGACTATTAAGTTAAGTCATACAGCTTTAGATCGAAATATTTTTGCATCAGGCGCTTTACAAGCTGTGAAATGGGGCATAAATAAAAAACCTGGTCTTTATTCAATGGCTGATGTTTTAAACTTTTAGATAAATTCAGAATGAATAAAATCGAGAGAGTCAAAATAATAATGAAGACTCTTAATAAACTTTACCCTAAAACCCCAATACCTCTAAAACATAAAAATAATTTTGAACTCTTAATTGCGGTTTTGCTTAGTGCCCAGTGTACTGATGAAAGAGTTAATATGGTTAGTCCAAAGCTTTTTTTGAAAGCTAATAATCCCCGTAAGATGCTGAGTTTATCTGAAAGGCAAATATATAATATAGTTAGACCTTGTGGGCTTGCACCACAAAAATCTAAAGCAATTTATAATTTATCGAGAATTCTTATCAAAGAATTCAATGGTAAAGTTCCTCAAAATTATGAGGACTTAGAAAAACTACCAGGTGTAGGACATAAAACAGCAAGTGTTGTAATGTCACAAGGATTTGGGTATCCAGCTTTTCCAGTTGATACTCATATACATCGATTGGCACAGAGATGGAAGTTGACTAATGGCAAAAATGTTAAGCAAACAGAAAAAGATTTGAAGAGATTATTTCCTGAGACTTCATGGAACAAGTTGCACCTTCAAATAATTTATTATGGAAGAGAATTTTGTTCTGCCAGAAACTGTTTTGGCCTTGAATGTGAAATATGTTCAACATGTTTTCCAAATCGAAAAAAATCAATCAAAACTATAAAAGCCTAAAACAATTTAATTAATATACTTTATAAGCAAACTGGTAACTGATAAGATTGAAATATGAAGACTAAAGTTGCTTTAATTATTGGTGCTGGTTCAAGTCTTGGATCATCAATTACAAAAGTTTTTGCTAATGATAATTTTATTGTTGTCCCAGTAAGGCGTGAGGGGGAAAAACTTAAGTCACTGGAAGACGAAATTAATTCTAAAGGTGGTAAATGCAATTCATTTAGTCTTGATGCAAGAAAAGAAGATGACGTTATCAATTTCATAAAAAAAGTTGAAAATGAAATTGGTGAAATTGAAGTAGCTGTTTACAATATTGGAGCAAATATACGATATAATTTAACTGAAACTACTTCAAAAAAATATTTCAAAGTATGGGAAATGGCAACACTCGGTGCCTTTTTAATGGGACGAGAAGTTTCTAAAAATATGATTAAAAGAAAAAGAGGAACAATCATATTTACTGGAGCAACAGCAAGTATAAGAGGAGGGGAAGGCTTTTCTGCATTTGCTGGCGCTAAAAATGCAAAAAGGGCATTGGCGCAAAGTATGGCTAGAGAGTTGGGGCCTAAAGGAATTCATGTTGCACATGTAATTATTGATGGAGCAATCGATACTCCTTGGGTTAACAAATTATTTCCAGAATTTGTTAAGCAAAAAAAAGATATTGATGGTTTAATGAATCCAGATGATATAGCCTCGAACTATCTATGGATTCATAATCAACCTAGAAATGCGTGGACGCATGAATTAGATTTAAGGCCCTGGGTAGAAAAATGGTAATTAAAAAAAATATGAGTTATGACATAGTTGGTATCGGTAATGCTATAGTTGATATCATTGCTGAAGTTGACGATAAATATCTAAGTCAAAATAATATTGATAAGGGAAGTATGTCACTTATTGATTTTGAAATAGCAAATAAAATTGGAAACGAAGTTGAAATTATTAAAATAATTTCAGGTGGTTCAGTAGCTAATAGTATTGTAGGTATATCACAACAAGGTCTCAAAACTGCATTTATTGGTAAAGTAAATCATGATGATTTAGGTAATGAATTCAAAAAAGGACTAATGGAAGAAAATGTAGAATTTAAATATAGTCCAGATACAAGCCAAAACTATACTGGTAGGTGTATTATTCTGGTTACATCCGACGCCGAAAGAACAATGAATACTTATTTAGGCATCTCTCAGCAACTTACTGAAAATGATATCGATATGAAAGTAATCGAAAATTCATCAATATTATATTTAGAGGGCTACTTGTGGGACTTAGACGAAGCGAAAAATGCCATTAAAAAATCAATTCTAAAAGCTAAAACTTCATCAACATTAGTAGCATTTAGTATGTCGGATGCATTTTGTGTAGATAGATTCAGAGAAGAATTTTTTGAAATTGTAAATGATTTTGCAGATATCATTTTTGCAAACGAGAGTGAAATAAAAAGTCTTTTTCAAACAGATGATCTTGAGTATGTAAAAAATGAGTGTATGAAAAAAAATAAAATATTTGCAATTACTCTTGGAAGCAAAGGTGCTCTAATTATCAAACAGAATGAAATATTTAAGATAGAACCTGAAATAATTGATAATCTTGTTGACACTACTGGAGCAGGTGATTTGTTTGCTGCAGGATTTTTATCAGAATACATTAAATCTCAACAAATTGACTCTTGTGGAAAATTTGGTGTGAAGCTTGCCTCACAAATAATTCAAAGGTTTGGAGCACGGTTATAAGTTTGAATGAAAAAATAAAAATTGTTTCAGGTGGTGATAGCAATTATTTTGATTTACTTAATGAGCTTTTACTTTCAATAGAAAATCTGAAATTGAGTGATAACTATTCAATAACATTTTTAGATGGTGGATTAAATGCTGATGAAAAGAATTACTTTATTTCGAAAGGTATTGATATAATTGATCCTGGTTGGCCAGATAAAATTTCTAAAATTCGATCAAAAAATAAAGAATTTCTAAAAGTAGAACTTGCAAAAGTAAATCTTGATAAGATTTTTAATGACGTGGATCATATAATTTGGATAGATGCCGATGCGTGGCTTCAAACAGACGCAGCTTTGAAAATAATGCTTTCTATTACAAGAAAAAATAAGCTTGCAATTTACTCGCAGGCTTCAAGAAAGCAAGAGTATCACATAGCCTATAAAAATTTTTTTGGACCCTTAGTAATCTTGAGAAATGTTTTATATAAAGCTGCAATTAAAGGAGGTTTAAAAAAAAATATTAAGGAGTCTTTAATTGCAAGACCTAATCTTAATGCAGGAATATTTGCTCTTAGTAGAGTATCTCCTCATTGGCAAAGATTAAGACATTGGCAGAAAAATCTTTTACTGAACTTTAGATTAAGAGTTTTTTCTATAACACAATTAGCGATAGGAATAATAATATATCATGAAAAATTTGAGTATGAACCCTTACCTGATATTTGTAATTATATGGACTCTTATAGATGGTCGAAGGAAATGAAATTGTTTATTGATATATATGCACCATACGAGCCAGTGAGTATCATTCATATGGCTGGAAATGAAGAATCAAGAAAAAATAAAAATCATTTAGTAGAAATGCTCGATGAGCAAGATAATTTAATAAAAAAATCAATAAGATTTAATTCTAATTAGATTATTTTAATTTAGAGTTATCTTATAATTTCTCTTCTGATAATTTTACTATAAGTTTTCCTTGATTTTCTCCAGAGAATAATTTTTTTATTGCAGCTGATGCATTTTCTAAACCAGGAACTATATCATTTTTATATTTAATTTTACCTTCAAGGATCCATTTGCCAATATCTTGAAAAGCTTCCATTGCTCTTTTTTGGTAATCAAAGATTATAAAACCTTGTAATTTAATTCTTTTGATAAGAAGGTGTCCCCATGCTGGACCTGGAACTAGAGCTTCGGCGTTATACCCTGAAATTAGCCCACAGAGAGAAATGCGCCCTTTAACATTCATTCTGGTTAGGACAGCTTCAGTAATTTTTCCTCCAACATTTTCAAAGTATATATCAATACCATCTGGACACAGTTCTTTTAATCTTGCTCTAACATCTTCCGTTTTATAATTAATTGCTCCATCAATATTTAAATCGTTCTTGAGCCATTCACATTTTTCATCTGACCCCGCTATGCCAATTACTCTACACCCTTTTATTTTACCTATTTGACAAACAATTGAACCTACAGCCCCTGCAGCAGCTGAAACAACAAGTGTCTCTCCTTCTTGAGGTTTGGTAATATCTAATAATCCAAAGTATGCAGTCATGCCAGTCATACCCATCACACTCATAAAAGCAGTAAGTTCAAATCCAGTATTTTTTGGAATTATTTGAACACCTTTACCATTAGAAATACTATAATTTTGCCAACCTCCCATTGAATTAACATAGTCTCCGACTTGGAATTTTTCATTATTAGATTGTTCAACTATTCCAATAGTTCCACCTCTCATTACATCTCCGATTTTCATTGCGTCAACATAAGATGCTTGGCCACTCATCCATCCCCTATTTGCAGGATCTAAAGATAAATAGATATTTCTGATTAAAATTTCTTTATCACCTATTTCTCTTAAATTTGTCTCTTCAAGAACAAGATCTGTATCTGCAATATCACCTTTTGGAAAGTTTCTAAGTATCCATTGTTTGTTAATCATAAATTCCCCTTATTTTTTTGTTGTTAATTGATTTGTTCTTGCTCCAGGCATATCAACTATTACACCAGTTGATGTAGCTGTTACTACAGTTTTTTCATTTTGAACCAATTTACCCTCTAAAAAAACTAAATTTTTACCAAATTTAACTATCTTTCCGTAGCCATGTGCTTGACCAGGTTTAGTAGGATACAAAAAATTTGTTTTCATTTCTATTGTTGGAGGTCTTTTTGTAAAGTGGGTTTTCATAATAAATGCTAGTGCCATTGTATCATCAATCATTCCTGATAAAAATCCTCCTTGTACATCACCAGTTGGATTACAAAACTTTTTATCAATATTAAACAAAAATTCAGCGGTTCCTTTTTCAGTATTAAGGGCTACACATTTCATTTCATATAATGATGTAAAATTTTCATTTTTATTATAAAGCTCTAATAACTCTTGGTCTGAAATTTTATTCATTGTTTTTATTTATTTACCACCCCAAAACTTTTTTGCTTTTTTAAAAAAAGCACTTTTGAGAGGGCTGTCTTTATCATCTTCAATTTCTTTAAAAGATTTTAATATTTCTATTTGTTTTTTTGACAAATTAACAGGAGTTTCAACCTTAGCTTGAATATATAAGTCACCTATCCCACCATTTCGAACATTTGGCATTCCTTTAGATTTAAGTCTGAATTGATCACCAGTCTGAGTTCCCTCAGGTATTTTAAGTCTTGCCTTGCCACCATCGATTGTTGGTAATTCAATACTTCCACCAATAGTTGCATCAATCATTGAAATTGGAATCTCAGCAAAAAGATGATTCTCTTCTCTTGAGAAAATCTCATGTTCATTAACATTTACAAAAATATAGAGGTCGCCTTGCTGTCCTCCATTTGGTCCAGCTTCACCTTCGCCAGAAAGACGAATTCTTGATCCATCATCAACTCCTTTTGGAATTGTCACCATAAGACTTTTTGTTTTTTGAATTCGGCCAGCGCCACGACAACTTTTACACGGATCAGAAATCATTGATCCTGATCCCTGACACTGTGGGCAAGTTTGCTGTATTGAGAAAAAACCTTGTTGAGATCTGACTTGCCCCGCACCACCACAAACATTACATGTGATTGGGCTACTTCCTTTATTGGCTCCGGAACCTGAACAATCATCACATTTTACTTGTGTTGGTATTTTGACCTTGAATTTCTTGCCAAGATAAGCTTCTTCTAAATTTATAGTGATGTCGTATCTTAAATCTGATCCACGATTATTAGATTTTCTTCGTCTTCCTCCTCCTCCAAAAAAAGAAGAGTCTCCAAAAAAATCCTCAAAAATGTCAGAGAATTGAGAGGAAGAAAAATCAAAACCTCCGCCTTGAGCGCTACCATCAACAGCCGAATGACCAAACTGATCATATGCAGATCTTTTTTCCTTATCGTAGAGAATTGAGTAAGCTTCACTAGCTTCTTTAAATTTCGCTTCAGCTTCAGCATCACCTTGATTTCTGTCAGGGTGATATTTCATTGCAAGCTTTCTATAAGCTTTTTTTATTTCTGATTCATCTGCAGACTTATTGACACCAAGAACCTCATAGTAATCTCTTTTGGACATTTGCTATTAGTTTCTAAGCTTGCTTTGTATCGTCTTCTTTTACTTCCTCGAATTCAGCATCAACAACTTTTTCATTTTTACTTTCAGAGTCTTCACTAGCTTGTTCAGAGCCACTACCAGCTGGTGACCCCTCAGCTTGTTGAGCTTTATACATAGCTTCACCAAGCTTCATAGATGATTGTGTTAATGCTTCTAATCCAGCTTTTATTTTTTCCAAATCATCATTTTCTATTGCTTCTTTAAGTGACTTAACATCATTTTCTATAGCTGTTTTCTCATCTTCCGAAACTTTGTCTCCAAACTCTTTCAAATTTTTTTCCGCTGAATGTATCATTGAGTCAGCTTGATTCTTGGTATCAATAGCTTCACGTTTTTGCTTGTCTGCTTCAGCATTAGCT
>JAYNZW010000001.1:93220-221016 GCA_038103905.1 Candidatus Pelagibacteraceae bacterium
CATCTTTCACCATTTTTTCAATTTCTTCATCTGAGAGACCTCCAGAAGCTTGAATGGTAATTTTTTGCTCCTTACCAGTTCCTTTATCCTTAGCAGAAACATTCACAATACCATTTGCATCAATATCAAAAGTTACTTCAATCTGAGGAACTCCTCTTGGTGCAGAAGGTATCCCTTCTAAATTGAAATTACCGAGCTGTTTATTGTCAGCTGCCATCTCTCTTTCACCCTGAACAACTCTGATCGTAACTGCAGATTGATTATCTTCCGCAGTTGAGAATGTTTGGCTTTTCTTTGTAGGTATTGTTGTATTTTTATCAATTAATTTAGTTGCAACACCACCAAGTGTTTCAATACCTAGAGACAAAGGAGTAACATCTAATAATAAAACATCTTTCACATCTCCTTGCAGGATTCCAGCTTGAATTGCAGCTCCCATTGCAACAACCTCGTCAGGGTTTACTCCTTTATTAGGTTCTTTACCAAAAAAGTTTTTCACAGTTTCTATAACTTTCGGCATCCTTGTCATACCACCAACAAGTACAATTTCATCAATTTCACCTGCACTCATTCCAGCATCTTTCAAAGCTGCCTCACATGGACCAATTGTTTTTTGGACTAAATCATCAACTAAAGTTTCAAGCTTCGATCTCGTAACTTTAATATTTAAATGCTTGGGACCAGATTGATCAGCTGTGATAAACGGTAAGTTAATTTCTGTTTGTGGTGTTGAAGATAATTCAATCTTAGCCTTTTCAGCTGCTTCTTTAAGCCTTTGTAAGGCAAGTTTATCCTGAGTTAAATCAATACTATTTTCTTTTTTAAATTCAGTTGCAAGATATTCTAATATTCTTGCATCGAAGTCTTCACCTCCTAGAAAAGTATCCCCATTTGTAGATTTAACTTCAAACACGCCATCACCTATTTCTAGAATCGAGACATCAAAAGTGCCTCCACCTAAATCGTATACAGCAATAGTTTTACCATCTTTTTTATCAAGACCATATGCAAGAGCAGCGGCAGTTGGCTCATTGACTATTCTTTCAACTTCAAGACCAGCAATCTTTCCTGCATCTTTAGTTGCTTGTCTTTGAGCATCATTGAAATAAGCGGGAACAGTAATTACAGCCTTTTCAACTTTCTCACCTAAATAACGTTCTGCGTCTTCTTTTAGCTTCTGAAGTATAAAAGCCGATATCTGAGAGGGAGAATATTTTTCATCATTTGCTTCAACCCAGGCATCTCCACTTTCAGCTTTAATAATTTTAAAAGGAACCATTTCAGCATCTTTCTGTACTGTAGGATCATCGAATGATCTTCCAATCAGTCTTTTAATGGCAAATAGAGTATTTTCAGGATTAGTTACAGCTTGTCTCTTAGCTGGTTGACCAACCATTTTTTCAGAATTTTCGTCAAACCCGACAATTGAAGGTGTTGTTCTTGCGCCCTCAGAATTTTCAATTACTTTCGAATTTTTTCCGTCCATTATTGATATACAACAGTTAGTTGTACCTAAATCTATTCCAATAACCTTACTCATATATAGTTCCTTAAGTTGTTTGACTTATATATAGGTAGTACGTCTCAGCACTACAACCCCCACTTGATACAAAATTATAAGAAAATTTAATTAAAAAAAAAATACTATCTAATTGAAAAAATTAGCTTTTTTTAGATTTGAATACTCCTACCATTGCAGGTCTTAAAAGCCTGTCTCCAATGGTATAACCATCTTGTATAACTTCTGAAATTTTACCAGCTTCAGAATTCTTGCCTTCAATCTCAAACATTGCTTGATGCAAATTTGGGTCAAATGCCTCATTATCTGTATTAATTTTCTTTATTTTAAATTTTTCCAAAGAAGTAATTAATTGTTTTTCTGTAAGTTCAATTCCCTCAACAAAAGTATCAAATGCACCTTCGTCTTCTTTTTTATCTTCAATTGATTTTATTGCTCTTTGTAAGTTATCAACCACTGAGAGTATTTCTTTAGCAAAATTTGAAACTATATAGTTTCCAAGATCTTCTTTCTCTCGTTCTAATCTTCTTCTTAAATTTTCACTATCTGCAAGAGTTCTAAGAACTTGATCTTGAGCTTCTGCAAGTTTTTCTTCAATTGATTGTTCTATGTTCTGTTTTTCTTTATTGCTATCATCTTCATTAATAATTTCTTCGTGATTAATGTCAGTTTTTTCTACATCAATATCTTTTTTATTTTTCTCGTGTTCTTTTTTTTTATTAGTCATAAAATGAAATTTTATTTTTTAATTTAATTAACATGTAATGATCTATATAATTTTCGTCAATAGTTGAAAATAATGATTTTGTTAAATCAATGAGAAAAAACAGAAAAATAAATGAATTAAGAAAAATAGAGATAATTCCTAATTTTTCTCCAAATGCTGAAGGATCATGTTTAATTAAGTGTGGAGAAACACACGTTCTTTGCAATGCTTCAGTCGATGATAATATACCTCGTTGGTTAAAAGGACAGGATCGCGGTTGGGTTACTGCTGAATATGGGATGTTGCCAAGATCAACCCTTGAAAGAATGAATAGAGAGTCAAAGCTAGGTAAGCAATCAGGTAGAACTCAAGAAATTCAGAGGTTAATTGGAAGATCATTAAGGTCGATTACTGATCTTTATAAACTGCAGAACTATCAAATTATAGTTGATTGTGATGTTTTGCAAGCTGATGGAGGAACACGCACTGCGGCTATTACTGGTTCTTTTGTTGCTTTAAAATTATGTGTTGAAAAACTGATTCAAGAAAAAAAAATAAAGTCTAATCCAATTATTGAAAACTTAGCTGCTATAAGTTGTGGTGTAATTGAAAATCAAACTTACCTTGATCTTGACTATAGTGAGGATCAGGGTGCTGAAGTAGACGCAAATTTTGTTATTACAGAAAATGGAAAACTAGTTGAAATACAAATGACTTCTGAAGAAAAGCTTTGTAGTGAAGAAAATTTCCAACAAATGTTATCTATGGCTAAAGCTGGAATAAGTCAGTTAATTGCTAAACAAAAAGAGATACTTTTTAATTTTCAAATATGAAAGAAATTGTAATAGCCTCACATAATGAAGGAAAAGTAGAAGAAATAAGAGGTCTTTTAAAAAAATATAAATTTAAAGTTCATTCATTAAAAAAATTCACAAAAATTGAACCAAAAGAAGATGGAAAAACCTTTATTGAAAACTCTATCATTAAAGCTGTAAACGCCATGAAAATTACTGGCCTACCCTCAATATCGGATGATAGTGGGTTATGTGTTCCAGCATTGGATAACGATCCAGGTATTTATTCTGCAAGATGGGCAGGTAAAGAAAAAAATTTTATTTTGGCAGCAAAAAAAATAGAAAAAAAATTATTTGAAATCAATAAAAGTAAAAAAAAATTGTTTAAGGCTTTTTTTTGTTGTGCGTTAACTATTGCTCTGCCTGATGGAACTATCAAATCATTTGAGGGAAAAGTATTTGGAAGATTACAGTTTCCACCAAAAGGAGAAAATGGTTTTGGATATGACCCCATATTTATTCCCAATGGATATAAAAAAACATTTGGAGAAATGAAATATTCTTTTAAGGAAAGAATAAGTCATAGACATGTAGCATTTAGAAAATTACAAAACTTCATATCTAAACTTTAGTCTTTAATTTTTATAATTTTTTCATTTTTAATTCTATATAATGTGAGGTCTCTCTCTACAATTCCATCATTTTTAAATTGAAACGTTCCGGTTAAGCCACTAAAACCTATTTCATTAACAATATTTTTTTCATTTATTTCTAGATTTTGATTATTTAAGCTGGAGATTATACCAATAGCATCAAATCCATATATAGCTATTGAATGTGGTACTTCATTATAAAAGCTTTGATAAAGATCATAAAATACCTCTGACTTATCTTTATCCAATGCAACAAAAATAGAATTGTTTAAACCAGGCTCTTTTATTATTGCCTCTTTATTCCATAGTGATGTTCCAAAGTACTGAATTTTTTTTGGGTCAACGTCATAATATGGAAGTGTTGAGCTTAAAAGTGATAACTGCTGAAAATTCTCCACTGCAATATAAAGTGAATCAAATTGTAATTCTCCATAAGTGTCTTTTTGTTGTAAAAGTTTAATTTCTTTTTTTGCTTTTTCAGAATTATCTTGCTTTAGTGATTCTATTTTCTCTAATAAATTTTTGCTTCTATTTTCATAGTCAGATACTTGTTTTGCAACTTCATAAAAATCAGGATTTTCAGATTCAAAAAGAATTTTAGAGAAAATAGTAATATCTTTATTTAATATAGCACTTTCCAATAGCTTAATGACAGCATTACCATAAATATTTTCTGGGGCTATAATAGCAAATTTTGTTAAGTTATTTTTTTCTGAATAATTGATTATTGTTTCTATCTCATCTTTCATTGTTAAGCCGCTAATAAAAATACCATCTTCTGCGACATTTAAATTATTTGAAAAAGTTATCGTCTGAATTTTATTATCTGAAGAAAGAGATTTTAGTTCATTTACTTTATCAGAAAAAACTGGCCCAAGAATAATGTCTACATTCAAATCTAAAAACTCATAATAAGCCCTTGTTACGCCTTCAATTGGGGATGTATCTCTGACAAATATTTTAATATTTTTATTTTGTGTTTTATAAAGTGCGAGATGTATTGCATTTAATAAAGATTTGCCAATTCGATAATTCTGTCCTTTTAAGGGAAGTAATAATCCCACTCTAATTTCCCTGTTTTCCTGAAATTCTGTTTCGATAATAGGCGAATCACTTAATGTTGTTTCAACATTAGAGTTATTTTTTACAACTTTTGTTGTAGATTGAGTTGTTTGACAACTTAATGCAAATAAAGAGCTCAAAATTATGATGCAAAGTGTTTTCGCTATTTGTTTTTTTTTATGAAAGAAAAATTTAATTTCAAATATATTCATGAGCTTTTAACTAATTCAAGTATTGAAGCAGGATTATATATTATTGCAACACCTATAGGAAATTTGTCAGACATTACGATCAGGGCTCTCAATATCTTATCCTTATCAAAGATGGTTTATTGTGAAGATACACGTGTAAGTAAAAAATTAACTACAAAATATGGCATAAATTGTGTGTTAAAACCATTTCATAAGTTTAATTCAAAATCCTTAATACCTGAAATTATTAAAAAACTAGAAAATAATGAAATAATTTCACTCATATCTGACGCAGGAACACCTCTTATTTCCGATCCTGGTAATGATTTAATAGATAAGTGCATAGAAAGAAATATTAAATTTTATTCAATTCCGGGACCAACATCAGTAATAGCCTCACTAGTTGCTTCTGGCATAACTATAGATGATTTTACATTTCTAGGATTCATACCTCGAATAAAAAAAGATCAAAATAATTTTTTTGAAAAAGTAAGTTTAGCAAAAACTACAACAATCTTTTTTGAGTCACCAAAAAGAGTTAGGTCTTCAGTAAGTTTGCTGAGTGAATTTATTAAGAATAGAAAAATCTCCATTGTAAGGGAACTAACAAAAAAAAATGAAGAAATAATAAGTGGTGATATTTCAGAGGTTTGTGAAATTTTAAATTCAAAAAACCATATAAAGGGAGAGTTGACAATAATTGTTGAGTCAGCGCCTAAGATTACAAAGAAAATAGATGACGTTTTCTTGAAAAAACTAATTGTGAAAGAGTTGAATAAAAGTAGACCATTATCTCAAATATCTGCAGAAATTGCAGAAAAAAATAATGTATCAAAAAGGCGGGTTTATCAGTTATGTCTTTCCTTAAAAGACAAATTTTAAATCTATTTAGTTTTTAAGAACTGCTATATATTTAGATTATGCTAAAAGTTTATTTATCACTTTGTTTACTAATTATTTATACAGGATGTGCCCAAGTAGCAGTTGGGGGTATTTCAAAAAGTGTATTAGTCGCAAAAGAAGAAAGAACTGTAGGCACTTTTATTGATGACTCTATAATCGCTGCAAAATTAAAAAATTTATACTTTAATCAAAATGAAAAAATATTTTTCAATGTTGATGTTGAAGTTAATGAAGGGCGAGTACTATTAACGGGTACTGTTGAGACGAGTGATATTCGTATTGAGGCTACAAAATTAGCATGGGGCGTAAATGATGTAGCGACTGTAATAAATGAGATACAAATTTCAGATAATGATAATATATTGGATTATGCCGACGATTTAGTAATTACAACAAAAATTAATGCAAAGCTTCTCCTCAAAAAAGAAATAAATAATTTAAATTATAATATTGATACAGTTAATAAAATTGTTTATGTGATTGGTATTGCTCAAAACAAAAACGAATTAGAAAGTGTCATGGATATTATTGACAGTGTGTATGGTGTTAAAGAAATTATAAATTACGTTAGGCTAAAAGAAGACACAATACAAAATGCTGGCTAGTTTTCAAATTGATCATCCTAAAACTCTAAATTATAGAACCGATAGTTCTTTACCAATTATACTTGAATCTCAAAATAGAGGATTGAAGAATTATGTCTTTCAACCTCATAATGTCTTTATGAATGAAAGAGGAATATTTGCCTACGCTAATCAAATAAAATTTAAATCTCAATCACTCAATAGCTTTATTCTTGCAAATGAAAAAGTTTTAAAGTTAAACAATTGTAGTTTTTTATTTATACGTCAAGACCCACCCTTTGATATGGCTTATATTACGTCATTACATTTACTTGAACTCCTTGGAAAGAAAGTAAGAGTAGTAAATGATCCAATAGGAATTAGAAATGCTCCTGAAAAAATATTGATGTTGAAATTTCCAAAAATAATTCCACCAACATTAATCACTAGATCAACTAATGAAATAGAGAAATTCTCAAAAAAATATGACTCTTTAATTATTAAGCCTTTGTATGGAAATGGTGGTGATAGTGTTTTTTTACTTACAAAAAAAGATAAAAACTATAATCAAATAATTGAAAATTTTTTAAACAAGAGTTCTGAACCATTTATAATTCAGAAATTTATTCCACAAGTAAAAAATGGTGATAAGCGTGTATTAATTGTTAATGGAAAACCTATAGCTGCAGTTCAACGTATACCAAAAAAAAATGACATTAGATCAAACATTCATGTCGGAGGAAAAGTAATAAAAACTAAACTTACTAAGACTGATTTAAAAATCTGTGAAACAATTAGAGATCAATTAATAGAAAACAAGCTTTTCTTTGTCGGTATTGATATAATTGGTAATTATTTAACTGAAATTAATGTTACTTCTCCAACATGTATACAAGAAGTAAAAAAACTTAATAACGTGGATGTGGCTAAAGTAATCTGGGATGAACTTGTTGCATAATTTATAATGAGTTTTCAATCATCAATTCTTAATTTTTTTCTCAAAAAATTTATAAAAAATACAAAGCCATCACCAGATCTTTATTCTTATGAAGACATGAGGGATTTGATGAATGATAGCTTTGAAATGGGAGACAAAAATTTTTTTGAAAAATTAATAATCAGATCAACTTTTGCAAATAAAAAATCCAATATTGAAACTTCAGAAGTTCTTTTAGATAATATTAGAACCCTTAAAATTACAAGAAGTGACAACCATAAAGACAAGTGTATTTTGTATTTTCATGGCGGTGGATATGTAGCAGGCTCTCCAGAAACTCATCTAAACCTATTAAAAGAAATATATAAAAGTGCTAAAATTACAATATTTGCTGTTGATTACTCACTTTCACCTGAAAACAAGTTTCCATTAGCTCTTAATGAAGCTGTACGAAGTTACAATGCGCTAAGAGATTTGGGTTATAAAGCAAAAAACATAATCATAGGTGGAGACTCAGCAGGAGGAAATTTATCATTAGTTTGCACCCTCAAACTGCAAGAGGACCTGATTGAATTACCCTCAAAATTATTTTTATTATCTCCGTGGACAGACTTAACTGCATCTGGAGAGAGCATTTCCTCAAATTCAGTTCATGATCCTTATTTATCATATAATAACTCTCAGTTAACAAAACAATCAATGCAAAAAGTAGCTGAAACTTGGTACGCACCAGAGCAAAATATAAAAGATAAATTTATTTCACCTTTATTTGCAGAATATACCTCTTTTCCTGAAACACTCATTCAAGTCAGTGACATTGAAATATTACTGAGTGACTCTGTTGATCTTGAAAAAAAAATGAAAGCAAATCAAAATAAAGTTACACTGAGTATTTATAATAATGTACCACATGTGTGGCAGATATTTGGATTTTTACCTGAAACAAAACAAGCAATTAGAGAGATTGGTGATTTTGTTAGTAAATAGTCTAACTTTTAAATGCCGCTAATGCAGCTAAATTTACAACATCAGCAACATTAGATCCAAGAGGAGCAATTTGTATTGGTTCGTTGAAACCTACTAAGTAAGGGCCAACTAAATTTCCCCCACCCAACTCCTGAAGTAATTTAGTAGATATACTAGCACTATGAATTGCTGGCATGATTAATAGATTTGCAGGGCCAGATAACTTGCAAAATGGGTAGAGACTTAATAAGTTTTCGTTAACAGCAACATTTGCACCCATTTCTCCATCATATTCAAAGTTAACTTCTCTGCTGTCTAAAATTTTTATTGCATCTCTTATGTAAGCTGATCTTTCAGTGAAAGGTTTTCCAAAATTAGAATAAGATAATAAAGCAGCCCTTGGTTCAATTCCAAAAACTTCTTTAACAACCTCAGCACTTTGATGAGTTATATCAGCAAGTTCTTGAGCATTTGGCATATCATGAACATTTGTGTCAGCTACAAAAATTGTACGGCCATTGCACAACATTACTGTAAGCCCTAGTATTGTTTTATTAGGGATTGGATCTAAAACATATTCGATACTTTCTAGAGATAGAGCATAACTCCTGTTGAGCCCACAAATCATTGCATCGGCATCTTTTAGAGATACCATGCAAGCTCCAAAGACATTTCTTTCTTTTTTCAATAAATCTAAACAGTCCTTTTTAAGAAATCCTTTACGTTGAAGTCTTTGATATATGTGATCTGCGTATCTGTCATGACTAGACTTATTTCTTGTATTATGAATTTCCATTTGATCATAAAAATCAAGACCAATACTATTCATTTTTTCTTTTATGATTTCTTCTCTACCAATTAAAATTGGTGTTCCCATTCCATTATTTAAGAATATTGTAGCAGCCCTAATCATATCTTCTTCTTCACCTTCTGCAAAAATCACCCTTTTTGGATTTTCTTTAACATCTTGGAATATACTTTGTAGTAAGCCGGCGGATGGGTTTAACCTCGCTGATAATCTATTTGTGTAAGACTCCATATCTACTATAGCCTTTCTAGCTACGCCAGAATCCATAGCCGCTTTTGCAACTGCTGGAGGCACTTTGCTGATGAGTCTTGGGTCAAAAGTTGAGGGTATTATATAATCTGGTCCATATTGTGGTCTCTTACCAGGATAAGCATTAGCTACTTCATCAGGAACATCTTCTTTTGCAAGCGATGCTATTGCCTGAGCAGCTGCAATTTTCATTTCTAAATTAATTGTTGTTGCTCTCACATCAAGTGCACCTCTAAATATATATGGGAAACCTAATACATTATTTACCTGATTAGGATAATCAGACCTTCCAGTTGCAATGATTGCATCAGGACGAACCTCCCGAACAGCTTCTGGAAGAATTTCAGGCTCTGGATTCGCCATTGCAAAAATAATTGGCTTGTCATTCATAGACTCAACCATTTTCTGAGAGACAATACCTCCTTTTGATAAACCAAAGAATATATCTGATCCTATTAATGCCTCTTCCAATGTTCTTAATTTGGTTTTAATTGCATGAGCTGACTTCCATTGATTTAGATTCTCTTTTCTATCTGTATGAATAACTCCTTTAGTATCGCAAAGTATTGCATTTTCATTTGGCATTCCCATTGCTTTTAAAAGCTCTAAGCATGCAATTCCTGCAGCTCCAGCACCATTAACTACAATTTTTGCAGTCTTGAGGTCTTTACCAACGAGATCAAGTGCGTTAATTAAAGCCGCAGCTGAAATAATTGCCGTTCCATGTTGATCATCATGAAATATTGGAATATCCATTAATTCTCTTAATGTATCTTCAATAATAAAACATTCAGGTGCTTTTATATCCTCAAGATTAATACCACCAAATGTTGGTCCTAAGTATTTTACAGAATTTATAAATTCATCTGCATCTTCTGTATCAATTTCTAAGTCAATAGAGTCTATATCTGCAAATCTTTTGAAAAGTACAGCCTTGCCTTCCATTACAGGTTTTGATGCATGTGCTCCTAAATTTCCAAGTCCCAAAATTGCTGTTCCATTAGAAATAACACCCACCAAATTGCCTCTGCTTGTATAATCAAAAATTGTATCTTTATCCTCAGCAATCGCATTAACAGGTGATGCCACACCTGGTGAATAGGCAAGCGATAAATCTCTTTGAGTTTCAAGAGATTTTGTTGCTTTAATTTCAATTTTACCTGGTTTTCCCTCAGAATGAAAAAGTAGAGCTTCCTTCTCGGTAAAGTGATTTTCTTTATTATTTTTAGTCATAATCTTAATTTTGGATACTTATATAGGTTTTTGCCTGCTATTCAAATTCAAAACCTATATAATGTAATGAAATTATGATTTTCTTAATTTTTTTTTTAATATCAGCAAATAAATGAAAATTTTTAGATCATCCTTCACTTACTCAGCATTTACAATGATAAGTAGAATCGCTGGTTTTATAAGGGATATTATATTTGCTAATTACCTTGGCTCTGGTGTTATGGCTGATGTATTTTATGTCGCCTTCAGATTTCCAAATACATTTAGACGGATTTTTTCAGAAGGAGCATTCCATTCAGCTTTTGTCCCAATATATTCAAAACTACTTAGTGATAGAAAGAACGAAGAAGCAAATGAGTTCGCTGGCAATTCATTACTTATTTTACTTATATCAACAGTTTTACTAGTTCTCGTAATTGAACTTTTTATGCCATCAATTTTAAGAATATTAGCTCCAGGTTTTTATCAAGACCAAAATAAATTCTCAATGTTAATTTCATCTTCAAGGATTATTTTCCCTTTTTTAGTTTTGGTAAGCATTGTTTCAATTCTTTCTTCAATCTTGAATTCTCATGGTAAATTTGCTTTATCTGCAGCTTTACCAGTAATATTAAATATTATTTTATCTGTTTCTGTATTCTGTGCTGCCGCATCTAATCAAAATTATCTTTTATGGATGTCGTGGGCTGTTATTTTCTCTGGTTTAACTCAAATTATCTTTCTCATATTTGCTTTGCGAAGAAGCAAAATAATTATCAAATTTTCAAAGATGTATTTAAGTGAACCTCTTAAGAGATTTTATAGACTTTTTATCCCAAGTTTTTTATCTTCAGGTATTTTACAAATCAATATTTTAATTGGTACGATTATTGCATCGTTTGAAGTTGGAGCTGTATCTTTTCTATACTATGCAGATCGTATCTATCAATTGCCACTTGCATTAATTGGTATCGCAATCGGAATAGTTTTGTTGCCAAATATTTCTAAGCAGATAAAAGAAAATAAAAAGTCGAGTACTCAAAAAACTATTGAAAAAGCAATTATTTATTCGATGCTTCTAGCTTTACCGGCTTCGGTCGCTTTATTTGTGTTACCAGATTTAATAATATTCTTTTTATTCGAAAGAGGTGCGTTTGACTCAATTTCTACTTATAACACCTCTAACGCACTCAAGGTATTTTCTTTAGGATTAGTAGCCTTTATTTTGGTCAAAATTTTAACTCCTGTTTTCTTTGCAAATGAGAATGCAAAACTTCCCTTAAAATTTTCAATAATCATTGTTTTAATAAATACCATTTTGAGTATTCTTTTGTTTCTTAATTTTGGTTTTATCGGTATTGCGGCTGCAACCGTTATATCAAGTTGGTTAAATGTTTTATTGCTATATTTCTACTTATTTAATAAAGAATATTTTGTTCATTCTTCGGATTTTTATTTGCCGATCTTAGTAATTTTACTTGTTTCTGCATTGTTGGGGATTTATTTGTATGTCATTAAAAATGTTTATTTATCTCTAGATTTTTCTAATTTTATCTATGATATAGTATTTTTTATTGTAATTTTGGTTTCAGGCTTCGTAATATTTTTTACTATGATAAGTTTTTATAAACCGTTTAATTATGTTAATTTAAAAAAACAAATTTTTAGTAATGAGTAAAATTAATACTGTTTTATCGGGTGTTCAACCAACAGGTAATCTTCATTTAGGAAACTATTTAGGGGCAATTAAAAATTTTGTAACAATGCAAAAAGATTATGATTGCTTATTCTGTGTTGTTGATTTACACGCAATAACTGTTTTTCAAGATCCAAAAGAACTTAAAAATAATACTTATGAGATTGTTGCCTCATATTTAGCATCAGGCATTGATCATAATGAAAGTATCATTTTTAATCAGAGCCAAGTTTCTTATCATGCTGAGTTATCATGGATCTTAAGTTGTGTTTGTCGAATTGGCTGGTTAAATAGAATGACTCAATTTAAAGAAAAGGCAGGCAAGGATAAGGAAAAAGCGAGTGCTGGATTATATACTTACCCAATATTAATGGCTTCAGATATATTGCTTTATAAGGCTACACATGTTCCTGTAGGAAACGATCAAAAACAACACCTTGAATTAACAAGAGATATTGCTCAAAAATTTAATAATGATTTTAATGTCAAAAACTTTTTCCCCTTGCCAGAGCCATTTATTGATCAAGATATTTCGAGAATTATGTCGTTGCGAGATGGATTATCTAAAATGAGCAAATCTGATATATCTGATTATTCAAGAATAAATATACAAGATGATAAAGATTTAATTATAAAAAAAATCAAAAAATCAAAAACTGCAGATACCTTAATGCCATCAAGTGTTGAAGAATTAGAGAAATTTCCTGAAGTAAAAAATTTATTTAATTTATTTATTGGCGTTACCGACAAAAATAAAAATGAACTAATCAATTTCTATAAAGGACAGAATTTTTCTGGATTTAAATCGGATCTTGCTGATGCAATAGTTGATAAAATTTCACCAATTGGCGAAGAAATCAAAAGATTAATGAATGATAAAAAATACTTAGATAATGTATTGAGTATAGGTAATGAAAAAGCTAAGTTGAAAGCAGAAAAGACTATGTCAGAGTTATACGATATTATTGGATTTATTAGGGTATGAATCATAGATCAAAATTTTTAGTTATCGTTGATGGCACAGAAGAATTAGGTGCAGCAATAAGATTTGCTGCAAAAAGAGCACTCAGCACTAAAGGGCGAGTAGTTCTCTTAAATATTATAGAGCATTCTGATCCACAACAATGGCAATCAGTTGAAGACATTATTATTCAAGAAGCGCGTAATGAGGCTGAAGAAAAATTAAAAAAATGGTCAAATATTATAAATGATATGACAGGGATTGTGCCTGAAATTGTCATTAAGGAAGGCGTTGCTAGCGAACAAATAATTAGCTACCTTCAAGAAGATGAACAAATAAGGTTTTTAGTTCTTGCTGCTGCTGTTGGAGAAAATCCTGGCCCTCTTGTTTCCTTACTAGCAGGTAAAAAATCTGGTGTGTTACCAGTACCTGTTGTAGTTATTCCATCTGGTATAACCAATGATTCGATTGATGATTTAGCTTCAAGAGCTGATTAAAAAAGAACAAATATTTCATATATTTAATTAAAAAAAAATATCAAAACTTTAAATTTTCTTTAATCCAAATATATAAAGAAATTATTATGTTCATACAAACTGAGTCAACGCCTAACCCAAATTCTCTCAAGTTCTTGCTAGATTTAGATTTAGATAATCAATCATTTGAATTCTCAAGTATTGAGGAATGTGGAAATTCAGACTTAGCTAAACTTCTTTTCCAGATAAATGGAATTGAAAAAGTTTTTTTTGGTCAAAATTTTATTTCGATTAATAAAAAAAATTATGATTGGGATCAATTAAAAGCACCTATTCTAACAATTATTTCAGAGTATTTATCGTCAGGTAAAAAAATTATCACTAATGCAGAACAAAAAAATAATACTGAGAGCATTGAATTTGATCAAAAAGACAAGATTATAGTTGATCAAATTTGTGATGTTTTAAATGCTAAAGTTAAGCCTGCTGTAGCAAAAGATGGCGGAGATGTAGATTTTAAAAAATTTAAAGATGGTGTTGTTTATTTAAATTTACAAGGCAGTTGTGCTGGTTGTCCAAGTTCATCAATTACTTTAAAAAATGGTATTGAAAATCTTTTAAAACACTATGTAAGAGATGTAATAGGAGTTGAACAATATAATGCCTAACGCTTCAGTTAATACTTCTCAATTTAAATTTTTCGCAATCTCACTTTTTTGGTTTTACATCACAATTGCATTAATCTTTATGAACCCATCTAACAATGATATGGTTAATAATTCTATTATCTCAGATAATCCCTATATAAAAATTGTTAATGATGATAATGAAGTAAATAAAGTTACTAAGTTATACGCTTTTGATGAAAAAAAATTTTTAACGAGTGACCTTGTAAAGGTATTTAATGAAAATAATTATAATTATGAATCATTGTTAAGATATAAAAAAGTACCAAGCCTTTATATTTCAAGCCTACCAGAAGATTTTGGGAAAATAACATCTTCATCTAAGAAAAAATCTTTATTTATAAGGTCCATACTTCCATTAATTATCAAAGAAAATAACAAAATTGAAACATTAAGTAAAAAAATTAAAATTCTTAATAAGAATTTCGAAAAAATAAACCGTAATCAAGCTTTATGGCTTAATGAAATGTTAGCTAGTTATAGAGTAAACACAAATAGTATTGATGATCTACTTGTTAAAGTAGATGTTATACCTGTATCAATCGCGTTAGGTCAAGCAGCTATTGAGTCTGGATGGGGAACATCAAGATTTGCCATGGAAGGTAATGCTCTTTATGGTCAATGGAGCTGGAAGGCTGGTAGTGGTATCGTTCCTAAAGAAAGAGATAAAAATGAAATTTATGAAATAAAATCATTTTTAAGTTTAAGTAACTCTGTTGCTTCATATATGAAAAATTTAAATTCACATCCAAACTATAAAAACTTTAGAATAAATAGAAGTTTATTAAGAGAGCATAATATTCCGATTTCAGGATCTTATCTCTATAAGTATTTAGATAAGTATGCTGTTGATAGTAATTATTCAGATACGTTGAAAAAAATCATAGATATTAATAAATTTGATGAACTTGAAAGTGTTGAAATCCAATTCTTGAATACTCATCCTTCTTTACTAAATCTTACTTAATAAGAATTTGATATCCAAACCAGTACCAATCGTCTTTAAATTTTGATGTACAATTAATTCTTTTTCGTCCCTCACTAAATTTCACATTCTTACTAAATGAAATCTTACTTTCATTCTTTATTAATTCAACTGACTCCCATTCACCTGTAATATTACCAAAGCATTGTAATCCTATCACAAGGCTCTGATTTTCAACTTCAAAGCTGAACTCAAGTGAGTTCAGATCTTCAATAAACATATTGTTGGGTTTCAAATTTTTTATTACTAATGGCTTTAATGAAGATGAAAAAATAAATCGATTTATATCCCCAAAATTTTCATTAATAGAAAATCTTGGTAAGTAATAAATATTTGACTGATGGGCTATTGGACCAGAATGTTGTCCAAATGCACTTTTGATATTAAGATCTTTAATAATCTTAATTACTTCTTCACTAGCTTCTCCAAATGGAAATGCAAATAATTCAGGGATAAATCCTATTTCCTCCTCAAATCTTTTTTGTGATCTAAGTATATCCTTTTTTATTTTATCAGGATCATTGAGTGGGAGGCTCATATGAGAAGCTGTATGTTGACCTACTATACCTCCTTCAGCAATAAATTTTCTTATTTGATCCCAGCTCATATACCCTGGTATAGAAAAATCAGTCATATCAGTTGATACAAAAAGTGTAGCCGGTATATTGTTATCTCTGAATAATGGCCAACCATTTTCATAAAAAGATACGTAAGCATCATCAATTGTAAATGCGACAGAGTTTTTTTTGAATTCAATTCCTTCATTTATAAATTTAATAACATCTGACGCTCTCAAAATATTGTAATTATTATTTTTTACCTCTAGAAGTTGAGACTCTAATTGTTTAGTATTTACATTTGTAGATGGATATTTATTGTCTCCAACTCGATGATACATAAAAACTGAAACCCCATTATCTTCAGCAATTACAAATTCATTTGGTAATAAGAGAAATAAAGATATAAAAAAAATATATAAAAAATTTGGTTTATAAATCATAATTATTTACTAGATTATATCATTCAATAATTATAAATTCTATTGCATTTAATAGTTTAAATAATGATATTAGGAATAGATTGTTCAGAAGGTTTAAATTTAATTTTTTTTGATAAGAAAAAAATATTTTACAAATATAAAAATAATAAAATTACCAATACATCTGAGGTTCTCGTAACTAAAGTTGAAAATAGTCTAAAAAAAATAAAAAAAAATTATAATAATATTTCTAAAATAATAATTATTAATGGTCCTGGTAGTTTTACAGGCATAAGATGTTCTGTGACATTTGCGAAAATGATGAAAATTAGTCTATCAATTCCAATTTATGGATACACAAAATTTGAGTTAGTAAATTTTTTTTTAAATTCTAAATCAAAAAATAAAAATATTAAAAAAAGTATATTTCTTTATTACCAAGGGGAAGATTTCTTTTATACACGTTATGAAAATAATAAGTGTATTTCAAAACCTGAAATTTTAAATATTAGTAAGTATAATTTTGATAATTATAAAAATGACTTAATTATAAGCGATAATGAACTATTTTTTGATAATCCAAAAATTAAAAAAATTATTAAAAAATATGAAACCAAAAGCATTTTCGACTATAAATTGGAAAATATCATGGAATTAGATCAATTTTATTTTCAAAAAAAATATATTCCACAACCAATATATGTTAAAAATTTCTTTTAATACTAATATTAATTAATGATCGATTTAAAAAAAATCTGCAAGGAAAGAGGTCTAAGAATGACTGATCAAAGAAATATTATCGCAGATACTATTTCTGAAGCATCTTTAGATGGGCATCCTGATGTGAACCAGATATATCTCAAGGCTTTTGAAAAAGACAAAAATATTAGTATAGCTACAGTTTACCGAACGGTTAAGTTATTTGAGGAGTATGGCGCAATTGAAAAACATGATTTTAAAGACGGAAAAGCGAGATATGAAACAGTTACTGATATTCATCATGACCACCTAATAGATATTGACTCAGGCGAGATCATAGAGTTTTCAAATGATGAAATTGAAGAATTGCAAATGATTATGGCAAAAAAACTTGGATACAAATTAGTTGATCATCGACTAGAGTTATATGGAAAAAAAATCAAAAAATAAATGGGAATTATAAGATTTATATTTCTAATTTGTATTATTAGTTTTCTTATTGTTTTAATTCTTCCAATTCAAATTTTCATAAACTTAACTATTTTCAAGATTAAGTATAAAGTCCCAAAATTATTTATGAAAATTGTTAGTTATGTCATTGGCTTAAGGATAAAATCAATTAAATATAAAAATGAAAATATTAGCAAATATGGAATTTTATATGTTTCAAACCATGTTTCATGGATGGATATTCTTTGTCTTGGATCCTTATTAGATGCGCAATTTATTGCAAAAAAAGAAGTTGGTGAAATGGGACTATTTGGAATTTTAGCTAAGCTAAATCATACTTTTTTTATCGATAATACGAGTCAAAAAAAGTCTTTTTCTTATAACAATGTCATACAAGAAAAATTATTAAAAAAACAAAATTTAATTTTATTTCCTGAGGGAACTACTTCAGATGGAAACACAGTAAAAATATTTAAATCAACTTTTTTTGAGTCAACAAACTTACCTAAATATTATAATGATAAACAAAATCAATTTATTGATGTTTGTCCTATTTCTCTATGTTATCGGGATAAGAATAATTTACCAATGGGAATTTTTTATCGAAGGTATGTCGCTTGGCAAGGAGATTATCCACTATTAAGGCTCATGAAAATTTTTTTATTATCAGGTCCAGTTTCAATTGATGTTATAATTCATAAAGCCGTAAACTTGTCTGACTTTAAAAATAGAAAAGAACTTTCAAAATATTGTCAAAATATAATTCAAAAGACTATTACAAAAGAGCTGATGGCATAATGAAAGAGCAATCATTTCATGTAAAGTCCTATGGATGTCAAATGAATGTCTACGATAGTGAGAAAATTACGTCTTTTTTGACAAAAGAGGGAATGATTGAAAATAATGATATTTACTCTGCCGATATCGTTATCTTTAATACTTGCAATATCAGAGAAAAAGCCGCTCAAAAAGTCTATTCTGATATTGGTAGGGTTGCAAAAAAAAATAATGAAAAAGTTATAGCTGTTGTAGGGTGCGTAGCACAAGCAGAGAATTCTGAAATGTTCAACAGAAGTAGTGACATTGACATTATCTTAGGTCCCCAGAGCTATCATTTGCTACCTAAAATGATTAAGGATATTAAGCCCAATTTAAAACAATTAAATACAGATTTTATTATTAATGAAAAATTTGATTATTTAAGTGAAGAAAGAAAAATTAAGGGAATTTCATCTTTTGTAACAATTCAAGAAGGGTGTGATAAGTTTTGTGCATTTTGCGTTGTGCCATTTACAAGAGGACCTGAGTATTCAAGAGGTATTGATGATATTAAATCAGAGGTTTCACAATTAACCAAACAAGGAGCTAAAGAAATTATTTTACTCGGACAAAATGTAAATGCTTATCATTCAGTAATAAGTGAAAATAACAATAGATTAAGTGATCTAATTTATGAATTAAGTGAAATAAAAGATCTAAAGAGAATAAGGTATACAACATCTCATCCAATTAATATGACTGATGACTTAATTAGGTGTCATAAGGAAAACGATAAATTAATGCCTTTTTTACATTTGCCTGTACAGTCAGGTTCCAACACTATTTTAAAAAAAATGAATAGAAAATATTCAGTTGAATTTTATAAAGAAGTCATTTCAAAATTAAAAGAGGCAAAGAATAATATTCAAATTTCATCCGATTTTATTGTAGGTTTTCCTGAAGAAACCAATAAAGAGTTTGAAGAAACCTTAAAATTAGTTGAAGAAATCAAATTTACACAATCTTATTCGTTTATATATAGTGAAAGACCAGGGACTAAAGCAGCTTCTATTAATGATAAAGTGTCATCTCAAGAAAAAACAGAGAGGCTAAAAATACTACAATCACAACTTCAAAGTATACAATTTAGTTATAATCAGACTTTTCAAGACCAATATGTAAAAGTTCTCGTAGAAAATAAAAGTACAAGTAATCCTGAATATTTCTTTGGAAGGTCACCATATATGCAATCAGTATATATTAAATCTAAACAACTGAATCCAGGAAATGAAATAGATGTTCAAATAAATTCTTGCAACCACAAGAGCTTATATGCTAATTTTTAATTAGGCATAATAAACTTGAAAACTACAAAAATTAAATCCTCAACTGATCGTTCATTAGAGCACACCAAAGACTCAACCGTCCTTAATATCGAAAATAATTATGCGCTAGATATATTTGGTATTAACAATGAAAATTTAGATTTTATAGAACAAAAATTACCGTTGAAATTATTTCAAAAAGGCAACCAACTTCACATTAAGGGTGAAAAAAAATTTCGAAACTTATTACGTAATACTATTTTTCAAACACTTGAAGAAATTAAAAATAAAAAAATTAAATTAGAATATAATCTTATGCAGGAGAATATTAAGATGTCATTAATTAATGAGTCAGAAAATATAAAAAAATTTGCAGTAGCAAAAACTACTAAGTGTGACATTACAGGTAAAAGTAAAAACCAAAATGACTATTTAGAAATATTACAAAAAAAACAAATTATATTTGCTGTTGGACCCGCTGGAACTGGTAAAACTTTTTTAGCTGTAGCTGCTGCAGTATCACAGTTATTAGATGGTCAATTTGATAGAATAATTTTATCGAGACCTGCAGTTGAAGCTGGAGAAAAATTAGGATTTCTTCCTGGTGATTTGAAAGAAAAAGTAGATCCATATCTTCGTCCTTTATATGATTCCCTTAATGATCTAATGCCAGGTGATGTTGTGATTAGAAAAATGCAATCCTCAGAAATAGAAATAGCTCCTCTAGCATTTATGAGAGGAAGAACACTTAATAATTCATTTGTAATTTTAGATGAAGCTCAGAATGCAACTCATACTCAAATTAAAATGTTTCTTACAAGGTGTGGAAAAAATTCTAGGATGGTTGTTACAGGAGATCCCTCACAGACAGATTTATCTAAAAAAAGTGACTCTGGATTACTTAAATCAATAAAAATCCTGGAAAATATAAAAGAAATAGAAATTATTAATTTTGATAGGAGTGATATCGTTAGAGATGAGATGGTTACAAAAATAATTGAAGCCTATGATAATCATGATCAACATATAAGCGACCTATTTAGTACCAGTGAATAGCCATCTCAATGCTTAAAATAGAAATTAATGTTGAGTATAACGAGTGGAGAAAAAGCATTCCTAAGTTCAATGAAAACATAAGGCAGGCAATTAAAAAAACTTTCAAAAGTGTTTTAAAAAAAGCAAACCCTGATTATGAATTAAGTATTCTTTTGACTTCAAGCAAAGAAATAAAGAAATTAAATAAAAAATATAGAAGAATAAACAAAATGACAAATGTACTAGCTTTTCCGATGAATGATGAAATTTTGGAAAATAAAAAACTGCTTGGCGATATCGTTATCTCTTTAGAGGCAATTACGTATGAGGCAAAAAAATACAAAATTTCTAGAAGAAAATACTTATGTAAGATGATTATTCATGGGCTTCTTCATCTTTTAGGGTATGATCATATAAAGGATCATGATTTTCATGAAATGAATAAGATTGAAAAAGAAGTATTCAAAAAAATTATATAAAAGTGAATTTCATTAGTAAAATATTTAAGCAGTTTTTATCTAAAAATATAGACGATAAAGAGTCTGTAAGAGAGAATATTGCAAATGTCCTAGACAATAAAAGTGACGCTGAAAATATTTCTAAACAGGAAAGATTAATGCTTAGAAATGTTTTAAAGATTAATGAAATCACTGCACGTGATATAATGATACCTAGAGCAAATATTTCAGCGGTAGAGACAAATGATACGTTAGATTCAGTTTTAGATATATTTTTAAAAGAAGCTCATTCTAGAGCGCCTGTATATGAAAAAAATTTAGATAATATAATTGGTATGGTCCATATTAAGGATTTATTAAAATATAAAATAAAGAATGGTAGTGACAAAAGTATTTTTCTTCAAAATATTAAGAGAGAAATACTTAAAGTACCTCCTTCAATGCCAGTATTAGATTTATTAATGAAAATGCAGTTAACAAGAATTCACATGGCTGTTGTTATAGATGAATATGGTGGAAGTGATGGACTATTAACAATTGAAGATGTAATTGAAGAGATAACAGGAGAAATTGAAGATGAGCATGACCAACAAAATATACCAATGCTTATTAGAACTGGACAGAAGTCATTTGAAGCAAGCGCTAGAGTACAAGTTAAAGAGTTTGAAAAACTAATTAATCTTCATTTAATAGATGATGATGAAATTGACACTTTAGGAGGATTAATTTTTTCTCTGGTAGGAAGAGTTCCTCAAAGAGGAGAAATAATTAAACATGAAAGTGGTTTGGTTTTTGAAATATTAGATGCTGATCCAAGAAAAATAAAAACATTAAAAATATTTATATCTTAATAGTAAAAATAGATGACTTTATTTCTCAACAAGAAGTCAAATTTAATAATTATCTTTTTTATTTTGGGTATAATTTTATCTCTTGGTTTTGACCCTTATAACATCCCATTTATTTCTATTTTAACAGTTGGAATATTTTTTTTATTAAATGATTTTATCTATTTTAATCACAATAAAAATTATTACTTATTTTTTTTAACAGGCATTTCTTTTGGGTTTTCTTTTTTTGTATCAAGTATGTATTGGGTTACAAACTCTGTTCTTGTTTATCCTGAATTGTATTATCTAATCCCTATTCCTCTTATCGGATTACCATTAATTTTAAGTATTTTTTATGGAGTAATGCAATTATTTAACTCTATATTTTGGTCATCAAGTATTTTTAGAATTATATACTTTTCCATATTCTGGACAGTGTTTGAAATAATAAGAGGTTCTTTTTTTAGTGGCTTACCATGGAATGTAATTGCATATAGTTGGACTTGGTCACTATCTATTATGCAAGCATTATCTATATTTGGCATTTATGGATTATGCTTTTTTACAATTTTAATATCTGCATCTTTATTTTCATTTTATTTTAAAAAAAATTATTTTTTATTGATTTTTATTTCAATACTAACTTTTTTTATCATATTAGCTTATGGACATTTACGTATAAAGAATTATGAAGAAATATATTCTGTATCTAATGAAGTAAGATTGATTAGTAGTAATTTTGATCAAAATATTAAATGGTCAGAGAAGTCAATTAATAAAATATTAAGTTTAGGTTCAAAAGATAAGATTAGTATATTCCCTGAAACTTCAATTGGTTTCACAAAAAAAATACCCTCGAATTGGATTGCGGGAACTATAAGAAAAGAAAATGAAAAATATTATAACTCAGTGCAATATAGTAATACATTTTATGATAAACAAAAATTAGTTCCCTTTACAGAATTTTTGCCTTTTGAAAATTTTTTTAGATCAATTGATATTTTTAATCTTGTTCCAAAAAACTTCTTTTCTAGTGGAGAAAGCAATAACTTTGCAAATAATAATTTTTTACCTTTAATATGCTATGAAGGAATATTTCCTTTAAAAACAATATCAAAATTATCAGCTAATAATCTTGCAATAATAAATATATCAAATGATGCATGGTTTGGAAATCATGCTGGACCCCTTCAACATTTAACTCATGTAAGATACCGTACTGTTGAAACTGGATTACCACTGATAAGATCAACCAATAAAGGATACTCAGTTTTAATAAACCCTATAGGACAAATTACAGAGAATATTCCTCGAAATGAGTTAAATTTTATTGAATTTCAAATACCTGATAGATTAGATTTAACAATTTATGCAAAATATAAAGATTGGCCAGTTATAATATTAATAGCTTTCTTATTAATTCTTTTATATATTTTTAGAGATAAAAATATTTCCAGAAAGTCAAAAAATGAATAAAAATTATCTTTTTACGAGTGAGTCTGTTTCTGAAGGTCATCCTGATAAAGTTTGTGATATAATTTCAGATTATATTGTAGATGATTTTCTTTCTCAAAAAAATCCTGAAAACTCTCGAGTAGCTCTAGAGACTTTAGTTACAACAAACCAAGTCGTTGTTGCGGGGGAAGTTCGAGGTCCTGAAGGATACGAATGTGATTATGAAAAATTAGCTCGTAATGCAGTCAAAGAGATTGGATACGAACAAGACAATTTTCACTGGAAGCATTTTAATTTTACTCCATATGTTCATAGTCAGTCAGCTGATATAGCCATGGGTGTTGACTCAGGAGAAGAAAAAGACCAAGGAGCTGGAGATCAAGGAATTATGTTTGGTTATGCTTGTAAAGAAACACCTAGCTTGATGCCCGCCCCAATTTATTATTCACATAAAATTCTTCATGATTTAGCTAATGCTAGAAAAGATAAATCAATAAATGGAATACAGCCCGACTCGAAAAGTCAAGTAACGCTAAGATATGAAAATGAAAAGCCAGTTGAATGCACAGAAGTGGTTGTTTCCACTCAACATGATGACGGAATGTCAGTTGAAGATGTATCAAATATAGTTATGCCATTCATTAAAGATGTACTTCCAGAAGAGTGGCTTAAGAATACTATTTATCATATTAATCCTACTGGAAATTTTGTAATTGGGGGACCAGATGGAGACTCAGGCCTAACTGGAAGAAAAATAATTGTTGATACTTATGGAGGAGCGTCTCCACATGGAGGTGGAGCTTTTTCAGGCAAAGATCCAACTAAAGTAGATCGGTCTGCTGCATACATTACAAGATATATTGCTAAAAATATTGTAGCTGCTGACTTGGCTGAAAAATGTACGATTCAACTTGCGTATGCAATTGGAGTATCTCGACCTTTATCTTTTTATATTAACACTCACGAAACAGGAAAAGTTGATAGTGAAACTTTAATAAAAAAAATTAATAGCATTGTGGATTTAACTCCAAGTGGAATAAGAGATCATCTAAATCTGCATAAGCCAATTTACAAAGCTTCAGCAGCCTATGGGCACTTTGGTAGGGAGCCCGGTGATGATGGATCTTTTTCATGGGAAAGAACAGATTTGGTTGATCAATTAAAAAATCTATAATTGTTAGACTTAAAAACTAGATATCCAGATTTTTATAGATTTTATGGAAGGAGAGTAGCTAAAAAACTCTCTCAACAATCAATACAATCAATTGAAAAATATTTTAATAATGATTCACTTGATGAAGAAGTTATCAATTGTTTTAATGATAAAAAATCAATTGATTTTGATAAAAAGTTCAAAAAAGTGATTTTAGAAGTAGGTTTTGGAAATGGTGAATTTTTACTAGAGCAATCTAATCAAAATAAAGAAACTATGTTTATAGGCTGTGAAGTCTATTTGAATGGCTTTAGCAAGGTACTAAATAAAATTTATGAAAATAAAATTAATAATATAAAAGTATGTAGTATAAACTTTGTTTACTTGATTCAGGTATTGAAAGACTCATATATTGATAAGGTTTATTTTTTAAATCCTGATCCATGGCCTAAAGTTAGGCACAATAAAAGAAGAGTAATTAATATTGATAACCTTAATTTATTAGTTCCAAAATTAAAAAAAAATTGCAGTATTATAATTACGACTGATTCTCCAGATTATTATGAATATATTATTTCAATGTCAGAGAATAAAAATCCAATTTGGAATAAAATAGAATATGGTGAACTTGCTAATTCTGACTCACTATATGGTGTTTCTGCATATCAAAGAAAAGCAATAAACAAAAATAACAAAATCTATAAAGTCGAGATATTCAAATAATAAATCATTGAAAAATATATATTTTTTGTATGCTTGATTTATCAAACCCTAAGGTGTATAGAACATGTAAATTATTGTTAACCAAACAAAAGTGGGTTAAACCCACTTTTTTTTTACTCAAAAGGCAATTTGATGGTAAGTGCAAATAAAATTGAAATTTTAAGAATAGCAGAAACAGTTGCTCAAGAAAAAATGATTGATAAAGGCATTGTTTTAGCTGCTTTAGAAGAGGCAATTGTTAAAGCTGCAAAAACAAGCTACGGAGAAGAAAATGAAGTAATTGCTGAAATCAACCCAGAAACTGGTGAAATTCTATTATCTAGAAAGCTGTTGGTAGTTAAAGAAGTTAAAAATAAATTTCTTGAAATAGATTTAAAATCAGCAAAAAAAATCAATGCTGCCGCAGAGGTAGATGATGAGCTTTTAGATCCACTTCCCCCATTAGATTTTGGAAGAGTCGCAGCACAATCGGCAAAACAAGTGATAACATCAAAAGTAAGGGAAGCTGAAAGAGAAAGACAATATTCAGAATATAAAGATAGAATAGGTGAAGTAGTAAATGGAATAGTTAAAAGGTCCGAGTTTGGCAATATTATTTTAGATCTGGGTAAGGCTGAGGGAGTTATACGAAAAGATCAAACCATTCCAAGAGAAAATCTTAGAAATGGAGACAGAGTAAAAGCATACATATACGATGTTAGATCTGAAGTTAAAGGTCCTCAAATATTCCTCTCAAGATCTCATCCTCAGTTTATGGCAAAGCTATTCACCCAAGAAGTACCTGAGATTTATGATGGTATAATAAAAATTAAAAGTGTCGCTAGAGATGCAGGTAGCCGCGCAAAAATTGCTGTTCACACTGAAGATGGAGCTATAGATCCAGTCGGGGCTTGTGTAGGTATGAGAGGAAGTCGTGTTCAAGCAGTTGTAAATGAATTACAAGGTGAAAAAATTGACATAATTAAATGGTCACCAGACATTGCTAATCTCGCAATTTCATCACTTTCTCCAGCAGAAGTTTTAAAAGTTGTTATGGATGAAGACCAGAACAAAATTGAAGTGGTTGTTTCTGAACCTCATTTAAGTTTAGCTATTGGGAGAAGAGGTCAAAACGTAAAGCTTGCAACTGAATTAACAGGATGGGAAATTGATATTCTAACAGAAGATGAAGATTCATCAAAAAGACAGCAAGATTTTAATGAGAAAACAAAAAATTTTGTTGATCTATTGGATGTTGATGAAACTTTATCACAACTTTTAGTTAGTGAAGGTTTTAGCTCAGTTGAAGAAATTGTAGAAGCAGACAAAGATGAATTAATGTCGATAGAAGGCTTTGATGAAGATATTGTTTCAGAATTAATTGAAAGATCAGAAAAATCTATTGAAAGAGTTGAGAAGGAAAATATTGAAATTTTAAATAATTTAAACGTTGATGAATCTCTTATGAACTTCAGCTACTTAAATAAGTCAATGCTTGTGAAGCTTGCACAAAACGAAATAAAAACCCTTGATGATTTTGCCGGCCTTACTACTGATGACCTTTTAGGTTATTACGAAGACAAACATGATAAGAATTCTAAAGTCCAGGGTATGCTTGAAGAATTTAACCTCACTAAAGATGAGGGTGATCAATTAATCTTAGAAGCTAGAAAAATATGGCTTGATAATTAAAAAGAGTGGTTAAAAATGTCTGACGCAAAAGATATAAAAAAGAAAAAAACATTAAGTTTAAAGCTTGGAGCTAAACCCTCAATCCCACCTTCTACTTCAATTGAGGCAGGCAGAACAGTTGTTGTCGCAAAAAAAAGAGTTAGAAAAACTATCAATACTGAAAATCAGGCAAGTACATCAGATAAGCCCGATGCTAAAAGTAATACTAAGAGCAATGATAATGAAACCAAATCAGTTGATGAGGGTATAAAAAAATCGAGAACAGTTTTAAAGCCATTATCTAAAGATCAGCAAAAAGCTTTACTAAAAGCAAAATCAGAAAAAGAGCAAAATGACGCGATCAAAAAAATAAGAGAATCAGAGAAAGAAGCTTCGACAGAGTCTAATACTGAAACTACTAATGAGGTTAATAAAAATAATGCTCCTGAAATTAATTTAGATAATCAGGAAGAAAAAAAAGAATCATTTTCAAAAAAAAGTATTAATTTTAAGAAAAAAGAACCAGAAGAAGAAAAAAAATCCCCACCCCAATCATTTGGCAGAAAGAAATTTAGAGAAAGAAAAGTCACTATAGTTACAGCTCTTTCTGGCGTAGACGAAAGAACAAGAAGTTTGGCAGCCTATAAAAGAGCCAAACAGAAACTCAAAAAAAATACTGATAATGTTGAGCCACAAGCAAAAATAATAAGGGAAGTAAATATTCCTGAATATATTACTGTTAAAGAGCTTGCTAATAGAATGAGTGAAAAATCTGGCGATGTAATTAAATCACTTATGAAAATGGGAATGATGGCAACGATAAATGAAAGTTTAGATGCTGATACAGCGGAACTACTTGTAACTGAGTTTGGTCATAAATTTGTCCGAGAAAATATTGAAGATGTCGAAAAAGACCTTATTGCAAGCGATCAACAAGCTATAAAAGATAAAGTAAGACCACCTATTGTTACTATAATGGGTCATGTTGATCATGGAAAAACTTCATTACTTGATTATATTCGTAAATCAAATGTAGTTTCTGGTGAAAGTGGTGGCATTACTCAACATATTGGTGCCTATCAGGTTATTCATGATAATAAAAAAATTACATTTATTGATACACCTGGTCATGCAGCTTTTACAGAAATGCGAGCTCGAGGTGCAAATGTAACTGATATTGTAATTTTAATCGTAGCAGCAGATGATGGAGTAATGCCCCAGACAAAAGAGGCTATATCTCATGCAAAATCTGCAAATGTTCCAATTATTGTTGCTATAAATAAATGTGATAAACCCGAGTCAAATCCTCAAAAGATAAAGGAGCAATTACTTTCTGAAGAAATTATTGTTGAGGAATTATCGGGAGATATTCAGTGTATTGAAGTATCTGCTCAGAGTGGTCAAAATATAGATAAGTTATTGGAGTCTATTTTACTCCAAGCTGAGCTATCTGAGTTGAAAGCCAATGAAACCACTCATGCTGAGGGAGTTGTGATTGAGGCAAATGTTGATAAAGGAAGAGGGCCGGTATGCAACATAGTCCTCACAAATGGTCTTTTAAAGGTTGGCAATAATGTTGTTGCTGGAAGTGAAATGGGTAAAGTTAGAGCAATATTAAATGATAAGGGAGATAATATAAAAGAAGCCTACCCTTCAACACCTGTTCAAGTCCTAGGTTTAGGAAGTGTACCAGAGGCTGGCGATGGATTCATAGTCGTTGAAAACGAAGATAAGGCTCGAGAATTATGTGAATTAAGAAGTCAAATACAAAAAAATAAATCACAATCTAAAAAAGTTAAGTTTGTTGATGGTGATTTTGCCTTTGGTGATACTAATGCCTCAAAAGAGTTAGTTGAAGTTGTTTTAAAGTCTGATACGAGAGGGTCAACAGAAGCGATTGTTTCACAGCTTGAGGATATTGTTAGCGAGAAAGTTGTGATTAAAGTTATTCACTCTGGAGTCGGGCTAATGAATGAAAGCGATATTTCGCTTGCAATGGCATCAAATGCATTACTTTTGGTTTTCAATACGTCTGCTACTAAAGAGGCCAAAGAGAAAGCAAGGCTAAATAAGTTAAACATTTCCAGTTTTCAAATTATTTATGAGTTAATTGAATATGTATCTGATTTTGCTACAGGAAAATTAAAGCCTAAATTTGAGGAAAACTATCTTGGAAGAGCTGAGATTTTAAAAGTATTTAAAGTATCAAAAATTGGATCAATAGCAGGATGTATTGTATCAGATGGAGTGGTTGATAAAAAAGCTAAAGCAAAAGTTATACGAAATGATGAAACTATTTTTACTGGAGATATTGGAAGCTTAATGAGAGAAAAAAATGAAGCCAATGAGGTTAAGGCTGGTACTGAATGTGGAATTGGAATTGTTGATTATCAAGATTATAAAGAAGGTGATATTATTGAGATATTTAATGTCACTGAAGTTTCCCAAACGTTGTGATACTCAAAAGACAAAAAAGCAAATCTAATAGATCTCTAAAAGTTGCGGAAGTAATAAGAAAATCAATTAGTCAGATTTTGTTAAAAAATGATTTACCGCTCAATCCTAATTTTGAATTTCCTCTAAGTGTTGTCTCTGTTGATTTAAGTAGTGATCTTCGAATAGCTTATATTTATATTTCTACTCATGAGTTGATTGATGACGATGAAATTATTAGAAGACTAGAGTTATGTAAAAAACATATATCTTCTAGGATGAATTTATTGATCGATTTAAAATTTATGCCAAAATTAGTTTTTAGAAATGATAAACAAGTTTCTAGCCATGATAAAATAAATGAGCTTCTTAATTCTCATAAAGTTCAAGAAGATCTAAAGAAATAGAACGTGAGTTTTGAAAAATCTTTGAATGGTTGGGTATTTATAGACAAGCCAGAGGGAATAACCTCTTTTGATGTAATCAGAAAAGTAAGAAATTTTACTAAAATAAAAAAAATTGGACATTCAGGAACTCTTGATCCATTTGCATCTGGTATTCTTGCATTAGCATTTGGTGAGGCAACTAAAAGTATTCAGTTTATATCTTCAATAAAAGAGTATGAGTTTAGTGTTACATTTGGCGAAACAAGAGATACTGATGATATTACTGGAAAAGTTGTTCGGAGTAATAATCAATATCCATCTCTAGATGAAATTAAAAATTGCATACCAACATTTATTGGTACAATAGATCAAGTACCACCAATCTATTCGGCAGTAAAAGTTAACGGCGAAAGAGCATATAAACTTGCAAGAAACGGTAAAAATTTTGAACTTAAATCGAAAAAAATAGAAATTTATCGATTACAATGTCTGGAAGGATCGAGTGAAAACACATTTGTATTTAAAGTAAGGTGCTCTTCAGGAACATACATTAGATCATTAGCAAGAGATATGGCTAAAAAAATGGGTTATTTTGCTCATGTTTCAAGTTTGAGAAGAACTAATATTGGAAAAATTAATGAAAAAAATTTAATTTCACTAGAAAAATTTAAAGAATTAGTACATATTGGCGATCATTTTGATTATGTGCATTCAATTCAAGATGTACTGGACGACATCCCAGCGGTACTTCTAAACTATGAAGATGCACGTAAATTTCAAAATGGTGTAAGTTTGGACTTTGATATTAAAATTGTAGGTTCTAAGAATGTTTTATTTTTATCAGAAACTAGTCCATTGGGTGTTGGTAAAATAAATAATAATAAAATAAGTCCAATTAGGATTTTTAATTTAATAGGAAAGAGAGATGTCGATAAATAAAGAAAAAAAAACTGAAATTATAAATGAGTATTCTAGATCAGGTGGTGACACTGGTTCTCCTGAAGTACAAATAGCTATTCTTTCTGAAAGAATTTCTAGTTTAACAAATCATTTTCAAACTCATAAAAAAGATAATCATTCTAGGACAGGATTAATGAGACTTATTAATCAAAGAAGGAGTCTTTTAGCTTATTTGAAAAAAACCAATAAAGACTCGTATGACTCACTCATACAAAAACTAGGCATCCGAAAATAAATTAAAATAAATTACAGAGAAGGTAAATATGAACGAGGTAATCTCAAGAGAAATAAAGTGGGGTAATCAAGTATTATCAATTGAAACAGGAAAAGTGGCTAAGCAAGCAACGGCATCAACAATTGTCAGGTATGGAGATACTGTTGTAATGGCTAATGTTACTGCGGCTAAGCAAGCAAAACCAGATATAGATTTTTTTCCACTAACAGTAAACTATCAAGAAAAATTTTATGCAGCTGGAAAAATACCTGGTGGATTTTTTAAAAGAGAAGGAAGGCCGACAGAATTTGAAACATTAACTTCAAGATTAATAGATAGACCAATCAGACCACTTTTTCCTGAAGGCTTTAAGAATGAAACTCAAGTTATTCTAACAGTCCTTTCGCATGACGGTGAAACTAATCCAGATATAGTTGCAATGATTGCTGCATCTAGTGCACTTACGCTATCAGGAATTCCTTTTATGGGACCTATTGCAGGATGTAGGGTTGGATATGATGGTAAAGATTTTTCTTTAAATCCAAAAATTAACGAAGATTCAGACTTAGATTTAGTTGTTGCAGGAACAAGTGAAGCTGTATTAATGGTTGAATCTGAGGCTAATGAGTTATCAGAAGAGGTAATGCTTAACGCTGTAAGTTTTGGTCATGAAGAGTCTAAAAAAGTAATAGATTTAATCATTAATCTTGCAGAAGAATGTGCTAATGATCCATGGGTATTTGAGTACAGTGAAAATGAAGATTTATTAGAAGTTATTAAATCAAATTACAACGATGACATTAAAAATGCATATTCAATAGTTGATAAAATGGAGAGGCAGTCGGCTCTATCTGAAATTAAAGATAAATTAGTAGAGCAATATTCTGAGGATGAAAATACAAGCCCTAATGAAGCTCTTTCTTATTTTAAAAAGGTTGAGAAAGATATTGTAAGATCTCAAATACTTAGTGATAAAAAACGAATTGATGGAAGAAATTTAGATGAAGTAAGAAATATTTCTTCTGAAGTTTCATGGCTCCCAAGAACACATGGTTCTGCTCTTTTCACTCGTGGAGAAACGCAAGCAATAGTTGTTACTACTCTTGGATTTGGAGTAGATGAGCAACGAATTGAGGCATTACAGGGATCTTATAAAGAAAATTTTATGCTTCATTATAACTTCCCCCCTTATTCAGTTGGAGAAGTGGGTAGAATTGGAGCAACAGGAAGAAGAGAAATCGGACATGGAAAACTAGCATGGAGAGCTTTAAAAGCTGTCTTGCCAAGTAAAGATGATTTTGATTATACAATTAGGTTAGTTTCAGATATCACTGAGTCTAACGGCTCATCGTCTATGGCCACTGTTTGTGGCTCCTCTCTCGCATTGATGGACGCTGGCGTTCCAATAAAAAATTCAGTTTCAGGTATTGCAATGGGTTTGATTAAAGAGGGTGATAGCTTTGCTGTTTTATCTGATATTTTGGGTGATGAAGATCATTTGGGTGATATGGATTTCAAAGTTGCAGGAACCAAAGAAGGTATTACTTCCTTACAAATGGATATAAAAATTACCGGAATAACAACTGAAATCATGGAACAAGCTCTTAATCAAGCAAAGGGCGGAAGACTTCACATTTTAGATGAAATGAATAAAGCTATCGATGCTCCTAGAACTGAATTAGGCCCATACACTCCAAGAGTTGAAATGATTAAAGTTAAGAAAGATAATATTGGAGAAATAATAGGTAAAGGTGGAGCAACTATTAAAGACATCATTGAACAGTCGGGCGCAAGTGTTGATATTAGTGATAATGGCACAGTCAAAATTGCTGGAACTAGTAAAGACTCTATTCAAAAAGCAATTGATCTAATTAATTCTATTATTGAAGAACCTGAAGTTGGGCAAATATATGAAGGAAAAGTAGTCAAGATTATGGAATTTGGCGCTTTGGTTAATTTCTTTGGTAAAAAAGATGGATTGGTTCATATTTCTCAATTATCCGAAGAAAGAGTTGAAAAAGTTACTGACGTAATTAACGAAGGTGATACAGTAAAAGTGAAAGTAATTGGTTTTGATAAAGGCAAAGTTAAGCTTTCAATAAAAGATGTTGATGCTTAACTAACAATTTTTAAATGGTAAATATTGACTTCCAAGAAGACAAACTGCACGAGGAATGTGGTGTCTTCGGCATATTTGGAAGTCCTGATGCTGCCACATTAACTACTTTAGGTCTTCATGCACTGCAACATCGCGGCCAAGAAGGTGCTGGGATCGTAACATTCGATGGTGTATCTTTTCATGGCACAAGACGTCCTGGACTGGTATCAGATTTTTTTACAAGAGAAAATGTAATCAAGAAACTTGTTGGCAGTAACGCTATAGGTCACGTACGCTATTCAACTACAGGCGATTCCATTGTTAAAAATATACAACCTTTTTATGCTGACTTATCATCTGGCGGATTTGCTTGTGCTCATAATGGAAACCTTACAAATGCTTCAATGCTCAGGCAGAACTTAGTTAATGACGGAGCAATATTTCAATCGACATCTGATACAGAAACAATTTTACAGTTAGTAGCAAGATCTAAACGTGAATACATTACTGATAAACTCATTGATGCATTATTTCAAATTCAAGGTGCGTATGCTTTAGTAGTTTTAACAAATAAAAAACTTATAGGCGTTAGAGATCCTTTTGGAATTAGACCTTTAGTCTTAGGCGATTTAAAAGGTGCACCAGTACTTGCTTCTGAAACGTGTGCGTTAGATATAATTGGTGCAAAATACGTAAGAGATGTTGAAAATGGAGAGATAATTGTTATCACAGAAAATAAAATTGAAAGCATAAAACCATTCCCAAGTGTAAATGAGCGCCCATGTATTTTTGAAAGAATCTATTTTTCAAGACCTGATAGCATCATCGATGGTCGGTCAGTTTATTCTTACCGAAAAAATTTAGGATCTGAGCTAGCAAAAGAATATGACATAGATGCCGACGTTGTTGTCCCTATCCCAGACTCTGGTGTTCCCGCAGCTTTAGGATTTTCTCAAACTTCTGGTATTCCATTCGAATTAGGTTTAATCAGAAATCATTATGTTGGTAGAACCTTTATTGAGCCAACACAAAGTATTCGTCAATTTGGAGTCAAGTTAAAGCACAGTGTTAATGTTTCATATATTAAAAATAAGAAAGTGATTTTAATTGATGATTCAATAGTAAGAGGCACAACTGCAAAAAAAATAGTAAAAATGGTTTATGAAGCTGGAGCAAAAGAGGTTCATCTAGGAGTTTCATGTCCACCCATTACTCATCCTGATTTTTATGGAATTGATACTCCAAATTATGACGAGTTAATTGCATCAAATAAAAATATTGATGAAATGTCATCAATGATTGGAACAAAATCTTTATTTTTTTTAAGTTTAAATGGAACTTATCGAGCAATGGGATGTGAGGAAAGAGATAGTAATTGCCCACAATTTACGGATCATTGTTTCACAGGTGAATACCCAACTCCTTTAGTTGATATGGAGCAGGGGAATGTTTCAAAGCAATATTCTCTTTTGACTGAGAAGAGCTAAATTTCTTTTGGAACACCAACTTTATTATAGCCGCAATCGACATAATGTGTTTCGCCTGTGACGCCAGAAGACAAATCACTTAGAAGATATAAACCAGAATTTCCTACTTCATCTAAAGTAATATTCCTTTTCATTAATGAATTCTTTTCTGACCACTTCATCATATCCTTACCACCTGAAATACCTGCCATAGCTAATGTCTTCATGACACCAGCAGACAGTGAATTTACTCTTATTCCATGTTCACCTAAATCTGCCGCTAAGTAACGAACACTAGACTCAAGGGCGGCTTTGGCTACCCCCATTACATTATAATTAGGTACCGCTCTTTGAGATCCATCATATGTTAAAGTAACCATAGACCCACCATTGCTCATCAGAGGATATGCTTCTCTTGCTATTTCTGTAAAAGAAAAGCATGAAATAAGCATTGTATTTGAAAAATTTTCTCTTGTTGAATTTATATATTTGCCTTTTAATTCATTTTTATCTGAAAATGCGATTGAATGAAGAACAAAGTCAATAGTCTTCCATTTATCTTTAATTTGAGAAAAGGTATTTTTAATGGAGTCACTATCTAAAACATCACATTCTAAAATAAAATTATTATTAATTGATTCAGCTAAAGGCTTTATTCTCCTTAGCAGAGCTTCCCCTTGATATGTAAAACATAAATCAGCACCTTGATCTGCAAGTTTTTGTGCAATACCCCATGCTATTGAATGATCGTTTGCAACACCCATAACGACACCTCTTTTGCCATCAAGAATTCCCATATTAATTGTATCTCCTAAATACTAACGAGGCATTTGTTCCACCAAATCCAAAACTATTACTCATCACAGTATCAAAAATTCCTTCTTTTACACTTGTCAATATATTCATATCTTTTGCAGCTTCATCTAAATTTTGAATATGCGCAGACTCACTCATAAAATTATTATTAAGCATTAATAAAGAATATATCGCTTCTTGAACTCCGGCAGCACCTAATGAGTGACCTGTTAGAGATTTAGTTGAACTAATATAAGGAGCGTCATCTCCAAACACCTTCTTGACAGCTCCAAGTTCAGCGTTATCACCTACTGGTGTTGAAGTACCATGAGCATTAATGTAATCAACTTTTTCGTTTAAACTTTTTATTGCCATCATCATACATCGTTCAGCCCCTTCACCGGATGGTTGAACCATATCGTGACCATCTGAAGTAGCACCGTATCCAACTAATTCAGCATAAATCTTTGCACCTCTAGACTTTGCATGCTCAAGTTCTTCTAAAACAAGAACTCCCCCACCTCCTGCTATTACAAATCCATCTCTAGAAGCATCAAATGCTCTAGATGCAGTTTCTGGAGTTTCATTATATTTAGATGATAAAGCGGTCATAGCATCAAAAAGTGCTGATAGTGACCAGTCTAATTCCTCACCACCACCAGCAAAAACTATATTTTGTTTTCCCATTTGAATTAATTCTGATCCATGGCCAATGCAGTGAGCACTTGTAGCACAAGCAGAGCTTATTGAATAATTCATGCCCTTGATCTTGAAAAAAGTAGATAAGGTAGCCGAATTTGTACTGCACATTACTTTTGGTACGCTTGTGGGTCCTATTTTTTTTGGACCTGTTTCTCTAGTAATATCAAAAGCTCTTAATAAGTTTTTAGTTGAAGGTCCTCCTGAACCCATGACTAGGCCTGTCATTGGATTAGATATATGATCTTCTTCTAAGTTTGAGTCTGCAATAGCTTCAAGCATTGCTAAATAATTATAGCTAGCTCCATCACCCATGAATCTTAAAAATTTTCTATCAATTGATTCTTGAAGGTTTATTTTAATTTGGCCACTTACGTGGCTTCGAAACCCCATATCTTTATGAGATTGATCAAAAGATATACCTGACTTTGTTTGTTTTAGTGACTCTGTAACTTCAGAAGCATTATTCCCAATCGGAGAAATTATACCTAAGCCAGTAACTACTACTCTTCTCATTTTATTTGATTAATCCTACTTTTAATCCCTCAGCTGTATATATTTTTTTTTCATCTACAGTAACTGTACCATCCCCTACACCTACAACAACACCTCTTTTAATAACTTTCTTCATATTAATATGATAGGTGACCAATTTTGAGTCTTGCAAAATTTCACCTGCAAACTTCACATTTCCAGAGCCTAAAGCTCGTCCTCTGCCAGGTTCTCCAATCCAACCTAGATAAAACCCTACTAACTGCCACATTGCATCAAGCCCAAGACACCCAGGCATTACTGGATCCATTTCGAAATGACAATCAAAAAACCAAAGTGAAGGATTAATATCAAATTCAGCAACGATCTCACCCTTATCAAATAATCCACCTTTATCAGTTATTTTTGTGATACGATCAAACATAAGCATTGGAGGTAGAGGTAGTCGAGCATTTCCAATACCAAACATCTTCCCATGGCCACATTCTAATAATTCTTCTTTAGTAAAGCTTGATTTTTTTTCCATTGGCAATATTTATCTCATTGTTTTAGTTAGATTTCTTACTAGAGTAAGGTATTATTATTGTAAAATATATAATTATTTATTAAACAAATTACTATGAATTCGGTAAAAGATATTTTAAGAAACAGTTTTTTAAGACCTACAAAGCAAAGAATGATGATTGGCGAGCTGCTATTTAATGGCTTGGACAAGCATGTAACAGCTGAGTCTTTATATCGTGAACTTCAAAGGACTAAGCAAAAAATTTCTTTAGCAACTGTTTACAATACGTTGCATGATTTCTGTGAGAAAAAATTGCTTAAAAAAGTTACTGTTGATAGTGAAAAGGTTTATTTTGATACAAATACTAACCCGCACCATCATTTCTATTCTGACAATGAAAAATTATTAATCGATATTCCAAAAGATAAAATAAAAATTCATGGATTGCCTAAGGCTCCTAAAGGTAAGCAAATCAAAGATGTAGAGCTCATTGCTCACTTAGAAGATAACTAAGTTATTGATAATAGTTATCAATCTCAGTTTAGAATTATTCTAATCTATTGACATTCTATTTTAAATTTATATATGTGTACTATAATTAATTTAGGAGACTAAAAATGACTTCATTAAAAGAAAGTAAAACTCTTGATAATCTAAAAGCTGCTTTTGCAGGTGAAAGTCAAGCTAACAGAAGATACCTTTATTTTGCTCAAAAAGCTGATGTTGAAGGTCATAATGATGTAGCCGCTGTATTTAGATCTACTGCAGAAGGTGAGACAGGTCATGCTCATGGCCATCTAGAATTCATGGAAGAGGTTGGTGATCCTGCAACTGGTGAACCAATTGGATCAACAGAAGATAACCTTAAAGCTGCTATTGCTGGTGAAACTCATGAATATACTGATATGTATCCTGGAATGGCTAAGACAGCTAGAGAAGAAGGTTTTGATGAAATTGCTGATTGGTTTGAGACGCTAGCTAAAGCTGAAAAATCTCATGCAGGTAAATTTCAAAAAACTTTAGACTCTATCGAATAATTTTTTTAACTGAGAGGTTGAGTTTTCAACCTCTCAATTTAACTACATGATAGATAATAAAGAGGGAAGTCTCTCAGCTCCTACACGAGATATTGTAGACTGGAAAAATCCCGAGTATTTAAATGAAGAAGCACTTGATGCTGAAATGCGAAGACAATTTGAAGTATGTCATAGCTGCAGAAGGTGCTTTAATTTGTGTGAGTCTTTTCCAACTTTATTTGACCTGATTGACGAGTCAAAAAATGAGGATTTAGAAAGTGTAGACTCCAAAGAATTTTCAAAAGTGGTTGATAAGTGCACGTTATGCGACATGTGCTTTATGACTAAGTGTCCATATGTGCCACCTCATGAATTTAATATTGATTTTCCTCATCTAATGTTGAGATATAGAACTCTTCAAAAGACGAAGGGTCAACTTAATAAGATACCGCAAGAACTTGCCAAGATTGATCGAAACGCAAAAATTGCTGGTATTGCACCCACTATTGCTAACTGGGGTTCAGATAAAAAAAATTTAATCACTAGAAAACCTCTTCAGACTTTAACAGGTATTGATCAAAACGCAGAACTCCCTAAGTTTGAAAAAAAAACTTATATTCAAAAATCTAAAGATATTACAAAAGATATAAATAAAAATGCGCCAGCATTCGGCAGAAAAGTTGCAATTTATTCAACTTGCTATGTAAATTATAACAATACATCAGTAGGCATCGCTGCTGAAAAGGTTCTACTACATAATGGTGTTGAGGTTAAACCTGTATATCCTGGTTGTTGTGGTATGCCTTACTTAGAGCAGGCACAGCATGAAAAAGTTGTTAAACAGTCAGAGCTTGTTTCAAATGAGTTATGTAAATTAATTGATGATGGTTATGACATTGTTACTTTGACAGCAAGTTGTGGTTTAATGCTGAAATTTGAATGGCCTTTATTAAATCCTGAAAATGAAAAAATAAAAAAATTATCCAAGCATACTTATGACATTGATCAGTATATTTCTGACATATCAAAAAAAGAGGGTCTAACAAAAGGTTTAAGTCAAGTTGATGGAGGTATAACAGTACACAACTCTTGTCATGCCAGAGCCCAAAATATGGGAAACAAAGCTTTAGAAATGTTGAAAAATTTACCAGAAACAAAAGTCGACGTAGTTGAAAGGTGTGCAGGCCATGGTGGTACATTTGGAGTAATGAAAGATACCAGAAAAGCAGCAGTAAAATATGGAAGAACAACGGCAAGACAAATAAAGAATAAGAAAACCAAGTATGTTGTGTCTGAGTGTCCTTTAGCAAGCAAGCACCTTGATGGTCTTTTGAATGAAAATACAGAAGAAGAAATTATATCAATGCATCCAATCGAAATTTTATCAAAATCTTATAATCTATAATCAAATTCTTGGAGAGACTATGTCATATAAAAATAAGAGAATAGAACCAACAGATATAATATCTATTGAGCAGTATACAGCAGAACGTAAATCTTTAAGAAAAAATTTAGTAGCAATTAAAAAAAATAGGCGCGTAAGTTTGGGGCCTCATGCAACATTTTACTTTGAAAATTATTATACCATGAAGGCTCAAATCCAAGAAATGCTTTATATTGAAAAAGGAGGAGAGGAACAATTAAAAGATGAAATGGAGGCTTACAATCCACTTATTCCTCAAGGTAAAGAAATTGTTGCTACATTTATGTTTGAAATTGATAGCCCAATCACTCGAAAAAATGTACTTAGTCAGCTAGGCGGTGTTGAAAATTTAATTTTTATTTCTATCAATGGTGAAAAAGTTTTCGCTACACCTGAAGGCGATACTGAAAGAACTGATTCATATGGAAAAACTTCATCAGTTCATTTCCTTCATTTTCATATGAATGAGAGTCAGATTAATGATTTTAAAAAAAGTGATACAAAAGTTGAATTGGGCACTGATCACCAGGAGTATCTGCATACTACAGTTATGTCATCTGAAACAAGGTTATCTCTCATTGAAGATTTAGATTAATTAATAAGTATTTTCTTTTATAAATTTATTTGCTTTAGAAAATATTCTTTTCTTTCTTTCAGGGTCAATCTTTGCTAAAGAATGTGCCATCATTGATAATCTATGGTTACTTTTAATATATTTTTTATTCCTTTCTATAAATTGCCAATATAGACCATCGACGACCTCACACCAATCACCTTTTTTATAATCACTCATTTTTAATAAATAGTTTGATCCACAAATATAGGGTTTAGTTGCAAAAATTCCCCCATCACTGAATGTTCCCATGCCAAAAACATTTGGTGTCATCACCCAATCACTTGAGTCAATAAACATTTCCATGAACCATTTAAATATTTCTTTGGGATCAATGCCTGATAGATTCATTATATTTGAAATCAGCATTAATCGAATAATGTGGTGAGCATATCCATGCGTATTTATTTCTTTTATAGCATGATCAAGAGGTTCTATCCCTGTACTGCCATCATACCAGCTTTTTTTCATTTTTAACTTATGTTTCCAAAAGTTTGATTTTTTCATATCATTTCCGTGGTAATCATAGACATTTTTAATAAATTCCCTCCAACCAATAATTTGCCTTACAAAGCCCTCGACATTGTTTATTTTTATTTTTTCAGCTTTAGCAAATTTAATTGCCTTAGTTACCACTTCACCTGGAGTTACAAGTCCAATATTTAGAAGAGGACTTAGTAAACTATGAAATAAAACATGTCCCTTTTTTGATATTGCGTCTTCATAGTCACCAAAAAGAGAAAATTTATTTTTTAAGAAATCATCAAGCCAAGATAATGCCTGTTTTCTTGTGGTTGGAATATTAAAGTTCTCTATAGATCCTGGGTGGTCATGAAAAAGTTTAGAAATTGTTATTTTTGTTTGTTTTGTATTTACAGTCTCTGAAACTTTTTTAATCTTTGGAATTAAAATTTTATTTGGTAATTTTTTTCTATTTAACTCATCATAAGACCATTGGTTTCCTTCAGGATTTTTTCCTTTCATAAGTATATTTAATTCAGATCTTTGCTGTTTATAAAAATTTCCCATAAAAGGTTTACTATTTTTTTCAAAAAACTTTTCTTTTAAATCTTGCTTTGTTAGAAACATTGGGTTGGGTATTAACACAAGATCAACATTTAATTTTTTACAAATTTTTTTTAAAATACGATCAAAAAAATGATCTGAAATTTTATAAGTAATTATTTTTTCTACTTTTTTACTTTTTATTATTTTTTCTATTTTATTTGAGTATGATAAATTTTTATTTTGATTAATGTCATTGTAAATGACATTAAATTCATTGCTAATAAGCTCATCACGATAAGATCGCATAGCGCTAAGGAAAAGTATTAGCTTATGTTTATGGTACTTTTCATGAGTGCAAAGACCAATATCTTCAGCCATATAAAAAAAATCTTTTTTATATTCTTGTAAATACTTTAGTGGGAATAGTTGATCGCCTAAAATGAGAAACATTTATATTTGATATTATTTGCCTGTAGAGCCAAAGCCTTTTTGATCTCTTAAAGTTTGATCTAAATCATCAACTTCATTAAGAGAGACTTTGACTACTTCACTGAAAACTAACTGAGCTATTCGATCATTATTTTTAACTAAAAAATCTTCTTTTCCATGATTGATAAGTATTACTTTTATTTCTCCACGATAGTCTGAATCAATAGTTCCTGGAGTATTTAATACTGTAATGCCATATTTTAATGCAAGACCAGATCTGGGTCTCACTTGTCCTTCAATATTTTGAGGTAAGCTTATCGCTATTCCAGTAGGGATTAGTTCTCTTTCATTGGGTTTAATTACAACGTCAGCTCCTATGAAAGCTGATAAGTCCATGCCAACTGACCCTTCAGTTTGGTATTTAGGAAGTTCAAAGCTATTAGTATCTAGCTTTTTAATTAAAACATTATTTGTATTCATCTAATTATTTAATGAGAAAAGTAATTCACAATTCTTTGAGATAGTTTTTTTGCTACATCTGATTTAGTCATTTTTGGCCAATTTTCAATACCTCGATTAGATATTAGACATATTTCATTATGATTTTTTCCTATTACTTTTCCACCTGATACATCATTAGCAACAATCCAATCAGAGCCCTTAGAGTTAAGTTTTTTTGTTGCATTATCAATTAAATTATTTGTTTCGGCTGCAAATCCAATAACTAATTTTGGTCTTTTAGAATTTCTAGTGCCAATTGATTTTAGAATGTCAACGTTTTCACTCAATTCTAAATTTAAATTATCTCCCGTTTTTTTAATTTTTTCATTATTAAATTTATCAACTTTGAAATCGCCGACAGCTGCTGCACAAACAGCTATATCAGAAGGCAAATTATTTTCACACGCATTAAGCATTTCATTTGCTGATCTTACTTTTATTAAATTACAATTTGCAGGAGGCTCAATATGAGTTGGACCAGATATTAAAGTTGTTTTTGCGCCCAACTGTGACAAACGACTAGCAATTACATAACCCTGTTTTCCTGATGACTCATTTGAAATAAAACGAATTGGATCAATCATTTCTTGTGTTGGACCAGCTGTAACTATTGCAGACAAATCTTTAAGAGGTTGTGAATAATATGTTTCAGTAAAATCGAGAGTTTCCTCAACAATTTTATCAGTTTCACTTAGCCTACCTTCACCATATTCACCGCAGGCCATTGATCCATTTTCAGGACCAATAAAAGTTATACCATCCTTTTTAAGGATTTTAATATTTCTTTGAGTTGATTCATTAAGCCACATTTGAACATTCATTGCTGGAGCAATAATTACTGGTTTATTTGTTGCTTTTAAAACTGTAGAAGCTAGATCATCAGATATTCCATGAGCTACTTTTGAAATAATATTTGCTGTTGCTGGTGAAACTAATACAACATCAGCCATTCTCGAAAGTTGAATATGCCCCATTTGATGTTCATCAGTTAAATTAAATAGATCAGTATAAACTTTATTCTCAGACAAACTTTCTACTGATAGTGGAGTAACAAATTCTGATCCTGCTTTTGTGAGAATACATGTAATATCGCATTCTTGTTCTCTAAATTTTCTGATTAAATCAAGAGATTTATAGGCTGCAATTCCACCTGTTATTATCAGTAGTATTTTTTTTTTCATCATCATTTTGAAATATATTTACTTTACTGAATAAATGAAAGACATCTTTTTTAAAAATTATTGTTTTATATCAATGCGATAATCCCTAATATAATTAAGATTATCGCCCCACCTTTAAAAATATAATTTGAACTTGGCTCTTTTTCTTTTGTAATTTCATTAATTGTGTCAATCGCATTTTCAGCTCTAGATAAGAAATCAGGAAGGTCAGGAACTCTTCTTGCCAAAGATTTCAATGTTTCTTGGGTTTCTTTGAGTCTATTTTTAATCCCTAATTCATCTCTTAGCCATTCTTCAATTTCAGGTTTTGAAACCTCCCAAAAATTAATATTGGGATCTAAATTTCTTGCAACGCCCTCAACAATTATCATTGTCTTTTGAAGTAATAAAAGTTGAGGTTGTAGTGACATATTAAACTGTTTTGTTATTTCAAATAGTTGAACCAATACGTTCCCCATGGAGATATTCTTTGCTTTTTGATTAATTATTGGTTCTCCTATGGATCGAAGTGCTTGAGAAAAATCCTCAATGGACTCATTTTTATTTATTAATCCTGCTTCTTTGTGAATTTTTGCAATGTCGTGGTAATCTTGCTTGATGAATCCATATATGATTTCGGCGAGATAACGCCTATTTTGTTTGTCTAATCTTCCCATAATTCCAAAATCTACAGCGATTAAATTACTGGCATCATCAATAAATAAGTTACCTTGATGAAGATCTGCGTGAAAGTAACCATCACGTATAGACTGTCTTAAAAATGTAATTATCAGATTTTTCGCTGCTAATTTCTTGTCAATCTTAGAGTCATCGATTTTATCAATTGGTAATCCATTTACTTTTTCAATTGTAAGTACTTTTTGAGTTATCTTATCCCAAAATACATTTGGCACTTTGAAGTTATCATCATATTTAGTATTCTCTGATAGTTCAGATGCAGCAGCTGCTTCATATCTAAGGTCAAGTTCAAACTTAATGACTTCTCTTGCTTTTTTCACGATTGAGCCAGCTTGTAATCTTCTAAATTCTTGAAAGTTTTCAAGAAATTTAGTTAGCCACTCAAGTCTTTTCATTTCATCTTCAATTATTTCTTTGATATTCGGTCTTAAAATTTTTATAGCTACTTCGACATCCCGATTCTCATTTGAAATTTTAGCAAAATGAACTTGAGCAATGGATGCAGCTGCAATTGGCTCACTAAAGTCTCTAAAAATTTCATCAATATTTTTTTGAAATTCTTTTTCAATAATTGTAATTGCTTCATTTTTTGAAAATGGCGGAAGACTATCTCTTAATAATGCCATATCCTCCGCTATAACATTTCCAATAATATCAGGTCGTGTTGATATGAGTTGTCCTAATTTAATAAATGATGGCCCTAGTTTGTTGAGTGCTTGTGCAATACGTATACCATCGGGAGAGTTTTTGTATTCATTTGATTTTATTTTCCCAAATGAAATAATAAATGTAAAGATATCAAAAAGAATTTTAAATTTAATATTTTTTCTTATTAATATAAGAATATTATATTCTTTAAATACTCGGATAATTTTAATAAAGAAGAAAAAATTATTTATCATTTTTTTTCCATGCAGAATGTATGGCTACAATTCCATTAAAAATATTTCTATACTCAACATCAGAAAAGTTATTATTTTGTATAATAGACTGAAAAGAATCTTGAGAAGGAAATTTTTCAATTGTGTCAGTTAAATATTTGTATGGCTTTTCATCACCAACAATAATTTTTCCGATTACTGGAATTACTCTTGAGTATATTGAATACATTTTGGCGAGATTAATATTCTGAACTTTTGAAAATTCTAAACACATAAGTCTTCCATTACTTTTTAAAACTCTTCTTGCTTCACTTAAGGATTGATTAATATCCGTAAAATTTCTAGCTCCAAAAGAAACTAAATAAGCATCAAAAGTATTATCCTCAAAAGGTAAATTTTCAGCTGCAGCATTAATCCAAGTAATTTTGTTATCAAACTTATATTTTTTTTGTTTTCCAAATTTTGTCATATTGATATTAGGATCGCAAACTGTTACAAATCCTTCACCATTTATTCTGTCTAGAAATCTCCTAGCAATATCTCCAGTTCCACCCGCTACATCAATTATATTCATTCCCAATGTTGGTTTTAACCAATCAATAAGACACTCTTTCCAATATCTGTGAGCACCTACTGACATGATATCATTCATCAAGTCGTAATTGCTTGCTACTTTATTAAATACTTCAGTTGTTTTCATAAAAACTAAATCTACATCAAATACTCGTATTCATACTTAATAGAAAGTTTAATATATATTTATATGCCTGAATTGCCAGAAGTTGAAACAGTTATAAGAGGAATTAGAACTAGGTTATTGAACCAAACTATTAATAAATGTGAGTTAAGTTCAAAAAAACTGAGATATCCGTTAACTAGAAACTTCAAAAAAAGTATTCTTTTTACAAAAGTTATAAATATTTCTAGAAGAGCGAAATATATTCTCATTAATTTAAATAATGATAAAACAATCATCATTCACCTTGGAATGTCAGGAAGAATTATTCTTTCTTCAAACAATAAAAACTTAAAATTCAAACATACTCACATGACCTTGTATTTTAAAAATAATATAGTAGCCAAATTCATTGACCCTAGAAGATTTGGTTGCCTTCTTGTTATTGATACTAAGGATATTTTTCAAAACAAATTATTTAAACACCTAGGTCCTGAGCCATTGAGCAGAAACTTTAATCCACTTTATCTGCAAAGATCATGTCAAAATAAAAAGACTACAATTAAGTCAATAATTATGAACCAATCGGTTGTCGTGGGTGTAGGAAATATTTATGCATCAGAGTCACTATTCCGTTCAGGTATAAATCCAGGTAAAAAAGCATTACTTATAACTTTTGATGAATGTAATGAACTAGTCAGAAATATTAAATTTATCTTGAATAGAGCTATCAAACTTGGAGGAACAAGTATAAATGACTATTCAATGGTCAATGGGATGCTTGGGTACTTTCAAAACGAGCTAAAAGTCTATGAAAGAGAAGGTAAAAATTGCATAAAAAAAACTTGTAATGGTCGAATATTAAGAATAGTAATATCGCAGCGATCTACCTATTATTGTTCGCGTTGTCAAAAAAATTGAATAAAAGAAAATGGCTAATACAAAATCTGCAAAGGCTAAAGTTAGAGAAATTCAGAACAAGACTGAGTTTAATAAGTCTATAAAAAATAGATATCGTACCTTTTTAAAAAAAGTTGAACTAAATATAGTGAAGGGTGATAAAAAAGAAGCCCAAGCTTCTCTAAAAATTGCAGAATCTGAAATTATGTCTGCTGTTTCGAAAAAAATTCTTCATTTGAATACTGCATCAAGAAAAATATCTAGACTTTCAAATAAAATAAAATCTCTAAAATAATTTTTCTATTAGAATCTAACACTTACATCTTGTTATGTAAGTACTTTAAAAAGTTAATGCTCTAAATTGATTTATTTTTGGACTGCAAATTTAATATTAAAATTTATTTACATTTTTTTTCTTTTCTCATTGCGATTCATTTTTTTAAAGGCTAAGTTAAAATCAAATTGAACACAAAATCTGTGTTTAGTTTTCCAAAAAATTTTTTGAAATTATTTTTTTTGAAAAAATTATGGGCTTATTATTGCCAGATTTAATTTAGTCATAAAAATGTAAAATTCATTTTTATTTTTTGGATTATTTAGATAGAATTTTTATATATTTGAGGGCAATTAAATTTTATGGCACAGGATCTTAATCAAATCAGCCCTATTGAAATAAATGTTAAAGATCTATGGCATATAGTTCTCAAAAAATTAAATAATGAATTTGGAAATGAAATATTCAATAGCTGGATAAAGAATATAAAAGTCAAATCTATTGATGACGACATCTTATATTTCTCAGTTCCAACAAGATTTATACGTGACTGGATTACGTCTCACTATTTAGATAAAATTATTTTTTTCTTAAACGCTGAAAATCCAAATATTAGGCGCGTTAAAATATCAATTGATAACATGTTATCAGCAAATCATGAAAACCTAGAAGAAAGTAGTTCTGAAACAATTAAATATCAGAATCGATCTTCAAATTTAAGTCAGTCTGATGATTGGCCTCTAGATGAAAGATTCACTTTTGATAAATTTATAACTGGTCCTTCTAACGAGTTAGCTTTTGCGTCTGCAAAAAGAATAGCTCAATCAGAAAAATTTGATTTTAATCCACTGTTTTTATATGGTGGTGTTGGTCTGGGTAAAACTCATCTTATGCATGCCATTGCCTGGGAAATTTCAAGCAAAAATCCAAATGCTAAAGTATTATATCTTTCTGCGGAACGATTTATGTTTCAGTTTATTAAATCTTTAAGACAAAAAGATACCATGAGTTTCAAGCAAAAATTTAGATCTGTAGATGTTCTAATTTTAGATGATATTCAGTTTATGGTTGGTAAAAATTCTACTCAAGAAGAGTTTTTTCACACATTTAACTCATTACTTGATCTTAATAAGAAAGTAATTTTATCTTCTGACAGAGCTCCAAGCGATCTTGAGGGTTTTGATGAAAGAATAAAATCTAGATTATCCTGGGGTCTTGTTGCCGATATTTTACCCGCCTCTTTCGAACTTCGATATGAAATTCTCAAAAAGAAATCAGCTGAGCTTTTCAAGACTAATAATAACCATCATACACTTGATGATTCAGTTCTAATTTTCTTAGCTAAGACAATTGTGAGTAATGTTAGAGAGTTAGAAGGAGCGCTTAATAAAGTAGTAACTTTCTCAAATATAATGAATAAGAAAATTGATGTAGAATTAACTAAAACTGTATTGAAAGATTTACTTAGATCAAACAATAAGAGAATCACTATTGATGAAATTCAAAATAAAGTTTCAAATTATTATAATATTAATGTTGATGATCTTATTTCAAGTAGAAGACTTAGATCCTTTGCAAGGCCAAGACAGGTAGCAATGTACCTTTCAAAAAAACTAACCTCAAGGTCATTGCCTGAGATTGGTAGAAAGTTTGGAGGTAGGGATCATACAACGGTCATACATGCAGTTAAAAAAATAGACCAATTAAAATCTGAGAATGAAAAATTTGATGAGGATGTAAGTGTACTTACTCAAATAATCACATCTTCATAGTATCTTTTGAATACTCAAATCTTTAACTATTGATAATAAGATTGTAGAATAGTAATTATATATTCATATGGATTTTAGAGTTAACAGTACAGATCTTCTTAAAGCATTATCGCATATACATGGTATTGTAGAGGTGCGTCACACTCTTCCAATATTATCAAACATAATTATTACAACTAATGATAACTCTTTATCACTATCTTCAACTAATTTAGATATTTTCTGCTCTGATGACTTAGAAGCTGAAGTTGGTCAAAATGGATCTACTTCAGTATCAGCTTCAACTTTTTACGAGATAGTTAAAAGGCTTCCGAGTGGATCTGAAATTCATGCATCATTATCAGAAGAAGACTCAACATTGGTATTAAAGTGTGGGAGATCAAAATTTAATCTTACCACTATATCACCAGATGATTTCCCGAAGATCTCTCATGATGATTTAAATATCCAATTTGTCTTAAGTGCAACAGAGCTTAAAAGAATGATAGATAAGACTAAATTTGCAATATCTAACGAGGAAACAAGATATTATTTAAATGGTGTTTTTCTTCACCAAACTCAGAAAAACTCAATAGATATTCTGAGGGCAGTTGCTACTGATGGGCACCGATTAGCTCAATACGATATTCCTCTACCGCAGGGTGCTAAGGATATGAACGGAATAATTATACCAAAAAAAATGATTCAAGAGTTAAGACGAGTTTTAGATGATGCTAACGGTGATATCAATATACAGTTAAATGAAAATAAAATTAAATTCTCATTTAATAACATGCAAATTATTTCAAAAGTTATTGATGGAACTTTTCCTGACTATACTAAAGTTATTCCCCAATCTAATGATAAATCAATTACCACCAATAATGACGAATTAAAAAAAGCAATTGATAGAGTTTCTGCAGTTGCAATTAACGAAGAAACTAAATCAAAGGCTATAAAATTGATTATTGAGTCAAATAAAATATCCTTAAGCGTCGACTCAACATCAAGAGGTTCTGCAATTGAAGAAATTGACTTAGAATATAATAGTGAAAAGGTTGAGATTGGTTTTAATTCAAGGTATTTAATTGATATATGTAATGAGATTGATGGTGATAAGATTAACCTCAAATTTTTAAATTCAACTTCTCCTGCAATTATTTTAGATAATACAGACGAAAATCTATTCTTTGTATTAATGCCAATGCGAATATAGATATACATGTATTCCAATGGAATAATAAAAAAAATATCAATCTTAAATTTTAGATCTCATCAAGAACTTCTTATTGTTTCAGATAAAAGTAATGTCGTGCTATTTGGAGAAAATGGAGCGGGAAAAACAAATATCTTAGATGCCATATCAATGTTTTCTCCGGGCAAAGGTATGAGAAATACTAAACATGAAAATATGGTCAACAAAGACTCAAAAATTAAAAGTTTTGAAATTAAAATGTTACTCAAATATAATCATGGTGATTTACACATTCATAAAAAGTTTAAAACTGATTCAGGTAAGCAACAAATAAGTTATTTTGTTGATGAAGAAAAAGTTACATCAAATGATTTACTAAATTATTTGAGGATAATTTGGGTTACACCTGTGATGGAAAAAGTAATGCTTCAAAGCTATTCTGAAAAAAGAAAATTTTTTGATAGAATGATTTTTAACATAAACCAAATTCACTTAAAAAATTGTAGAAAACTAGAAAAGCTTTTGAAAGAAAGATTAAAGCTCCTTGATCAGTATACTTCTAATAAAGAATGGATTTCAATTATTGAGAATAAGATATCAGATGTTTCATTTGATATTTTAGATGAAAGAAAAAAGAATGTTAAGCTGTTAAACGATTATTTATCAAAAATTACAAAACCATTTACTTCATGTAATGTTCAACTTTCGCACAAACTTGAAAAGGATTTTTTTCATTTGAAGAAAAATGAGTTCAAAGAGAAATATTCAAATATTTTGAGTAAAAATAGATCAATTGATAGAGAAATATCAAGAACATCGGTCAATATAAATAGTGTCGATTTCAATATCTTTAAGTCAAAAGACCTCACTATTGAGGCAAAAGACTGCTCAACAGGTGAGCAAAAATCAATGCTAATATCAGTTATTATTTCTGTTTGTAAAATAATTAAAGATTTAAATAAAGATTTAACTCTTATAGTTTTAATTGATGAGGCAATGGCTCACTTTGATGCTAAGCATAGAGAAAAATTATTTGATGAACTTGTTCAATTGAATTCACAGGTATGGTATACAGGTGTATCAAAAGAACTTTTCAAAAGTATATCGGGCCAAACTATTTTCTTTGAAGTGAAAAATAATATATAATTTACATATGAATAAAAACGCAAGTGCTAATTACGGCGCTGAATCTATTAAAGTATTAAAGGGTCTTGATGCAGTAAGAAAAAGACCTGGAATGTATATTGGAGATACCGATGATGGCACAGGTTTACATCATATGGTGTTTGAGGTTGTTGATAATTCAATTGATGAAGCATTGGCGGGACACTGTGACGAAATTAATATTTGGTTGAATGCCGATGGCTCAGTAACCGTTGAAGATAATGGAAGAGGTATCCCAACAGAGATACATCCTGAAGAGAAAATTTCTGCGGCTGAGGTAATAATGACACAATTACATGCTGGTGGAAAATTTGATCAAGACTCATATAAAGTTTCTGGTGGATTACATGGTGTAGGTGTTTCAGTTGTGAATGCGCTCTCTTCTGTTCTGAATCTAAAAATTTACAGAGATGGTCATAATTATGAAATAAACTTTAATAAGGGTGTTGCAGTAGAGGCACTTAAAGACTTAGGCAAGATAGATGATAAACAAGGTACTCAAATAACATTTAAACCTGATAAAGATACGTTTACAAATGTTGACTTCAGTTCAAAAATTCTCACTCAGAGATTTCGTGAAATGGCATTTTTAAATCCATTAATTTCAATTAATTTTTTTGATAGAAGAGAAGCTGATATCAAAGAAAGTAAATTTCATTATGAGGGTGGTATTAATGAATTTGTAAAATTTCTAGATAAATCTAAAAAACCTCTTATTGATGAGCCAGTTTTCATCGAAGGCAAAAAAAACAATATAGAGTTTTCTTGTGCACTTTGGTGGAATGATAGTTATTATGAACAAATATTAGCATTTACAAATAATATAAGACAAAAAGATGGAGGCACACATCTATCAGGTTTTAGATCCGCAGTTACAAGAGTTGTAAATAATTTTTACGATGACTCAGTAAGTAAAAAAAACCAAGTTTCCACAAGTAGTGATGACATAAGGGAGGGCATTACTAGTGTATTATCTGTTAAAGTTCAAGATCCAAAGTTTTCTTCTCAAACAAAAGATAAGCTCGTCTCATCAGAAGTTAGACCTGTCGTAGAAAGTCTGATTAGTGAGAAACTTACCATTTGGTTCGAACAAAATCCCCAAGCAGTTAAAGTAATATTATTGAAAATACAAAAAGCTGCCGAAGCAAGAGAGGCTGCAAGAAAAGCTAGAGATTTAACTCGAAGAAAAAGCTCTTTAGAAGTAAGTAACCTCCCAGGCAAACTTGCGGATTGCCAAGAAAAAGATCCTAAGCTATCAGAAATATTTATTGTCGAGGGAGATTCTGCTGGAGGCTCTGCAAAACAGGGAAGAGATCGAAAGTTTCAAGCCATTTTACCTTTAAGGGGAAAAATACTAAATACTTGGAAATCAAGAATTGATAAAATACTCGGATCTACTGAGATTGGTACCTTAATTACAGCATTAGGAGTTGGCATTGGAAAGAATGAGTTTGATCCTGAAAAACTCCGGTATCATAAAGTTGTAATAATGACCGATGCTGATGTTGATGGCTCTCATATCCGTACATTGCTTCTAACTTTTTTCTTCAAAGAAATGCGAGAGCTAATTCAAAATGGACACTTGTATATAGCCAGACCACCTTTGTATAAAATTAAAAAAGGAAAAGATGAATTATATTTAATGGATGATCAAGAATTAAGTCATGCTTTGATAAACTATGGAAGTAAAGATTATGAATTTCAAACATCTCAAGGAACGATATTTAAAAATAAAGATTTAGAAAATGAGTTGAGAAATATTTCAGTTGCAGAAAGTATTTTAAATCGAGTCCCTGATCGATATGATAAAAAGTTTCTTGAACAAATTGCAATTGCTGGATGTCTAGATGTATCTAAGCTTAAAGATAATTCTAAAGCTTCAGCAGAAGCCTGTAAGTATTTATCCCAAAGAGTGGATATGATTACGCCTGACTATGAAAGAGGATGGGAAACTTCTTTTGAGTATGATAAAGGTTTCACTTTTACGAGAAAAATAAGAGGAGTTGACGATATTTCTATTATTGACATGGATTTAATTAAATCACAAGCTATTGAAACTCTATCGAAAAACTATGACTCTCTCTATGCAATGTTTCAGGCTCCAGGAAAACTAATTGGTAATAATGATTATGCTGAGACAATTTACTCTCCATCTCAATTATTAGAAATTATAAATAATGAAGGAAAAAAAGGACTCTCACTTCAGAGATATAAAGGTTTAGGTGAAATGAATCCAGAACAACTCTGGGAAACTACATTAGATCCAAAGAATAGATCATTGCTACAAGTTAAAATAGATGATCAAGTAGGGTCACAACAAATTTTTGAAAATTTGATGGGTGACGATGTAGCACCTCGTAGAAAGTTTATTGAAGAAGGCGCCTCAACAGTTGTAAATCTTGATATTTAATCGAAGCGCAATCTATACATATAGTCTTCATTCTGTTTAAGCCATTTCTGAGCATCTTTTCTATTAGGAATTAGTCTGTCAACTAAGTTCCAGAAATTTTTGCTATGATTAAATTCTATTAAATGGCTTAATTCATGAGCAATTATATATTTCAATATATATTGAGGACAAAAAATTAATCTCCAATTTATACTTATTTCATTTTTTGAATTGCAAGAACCCCAGTAAGAAAAAGAATTTGATACCTTCACTTGTGAGACTTTAACACCTAACATTTGTGAGAAGTCATTAATTATTTCTTTAGATTTATTTTTTACTTCATCTTTCATCCACTTTAAGAGAACACTGGAATGTCTTTTATTGGATAATATTTCAATAGTGTGATTCTTTAGATAGACTTTATTTCTTGTGGAAGAAATATATTTTATTTCAAAAATACGATCAAAAAAATTTATTTGAAGTCCATCATTTATTCTTATTATTGGTTTAAATTTTTTAATTTCTTCATGTAGCCAATCAAGATTTTCTTTAGCAAATTCTGCGCCTTCATCATATTTTACATGATGAGGTATTGAAACAAGTCCATTTAAATCCTTCTTATCAAGTGAGAGTTTATAGCTTTTTGATAATTTATTTTTTTTTACCTTAATTAAAATGATCTCTTTTTTGTGTATAAACTCAAATTTTTTTATTAAATTTTTTCGATGCTTTTTTATTAAAGTCATATTAATTAATATAATTAATTTTTGAATTTAAAAAAGAAGAGAAAAACTTTTGAGACAAGGTAATTTAACAAAACAAGATAATATTTCTCTAAAACTTAGAACTCTTATCTTTTTCAATTGGATTGCAATTATTGGTCAATCTTTAGCAGTTTTTGTTTCATACTCACTTATTGATGTTGAGTTCAACCTCTACGCAACAATATCTTTAATTTTAATCTTATTATTATTAAATATTTTTTTAACCTTAAGGTATCCAGTAACTAAGACTCTAAGTTTTAACGAAATTACAATCTATCTGTTATTTGATCTCTTCCAGCTTATTTCTTTACTATATCTTACAGGTGGTCTCACAAACCCTTTTTGTATCCTTATTCTAGTTCCCATAGTAATTTCTTCTACTTATCTTGATTTGAATCGAACAATATTTATTTGTTTAGCATCAATTATTTCTCTAAGTATTTTACTTTTTTTCTATGTTCCAATAAGTAGTGATTTAATCAATTTTAATAGTAGCAGCTTCTCTGAAGTTGAAATTTTTTCAATATGGGGAGCATTAATTATAACACTTATTTTTATTTCTGCTTATTGCTTTAGAACTGCAAGTGAGTCTCGCAAGGCAGGTGAAGCCCTACGTGAAACTCAAATGGCATTATCAAATGAGGAAAAAGTATCTGCACTTATGAGTCTTACAGCTGCTGCGGTTCATGAACTAGGCACTCCACTCTCTACTATTTCAGTGGTCTCAAAAGAGCTTGTTGGAAATCTAAATAAAAATGACTCAAATTATGAAGATTTACTCTTGATACAAACACAAGTCAAAAGGTGTGCAGAAATATTAAAGAGACTTCGAACAAGTAATTTTGTGACTGGCAGTGATGAGTTTCTAAATGAATTTACATTTACAAGTCTCATAAATGAAGTACTAGAAGATTATTCTAATGAAAAAATTGAAGTTTCAATTAATGCTGATGATATTTTTGCTGAAAAGAACATAACTTTTTCAAGAGTTCCTGAGATTATTCAGTCTTTATCAAATATAGTGGATAATGCTTTTAAATATGCAGAAAATAAAATTATTATTAATTTGAAATATGCAGAAAAGTACATAATTGTTGAGATAATAGATGATGGAAAAGGCTTTTCCCCTGAAATTTATTCATTATTGGGAGAACCTTATGTTCGAAGGAGTATTGATAAGGAAGATAAAGGATTAGGCTTGGGCTTATTCATATCAAAAAATTTAATTGGTAAGACTTACGGTGATATTGAGTTTTTAAATCAGAAGCCAAACGGAGCATGTGTAAGAATTTATTTAAACAAGAAAGAATTAAATATTAGCTAGTTTTATGAATGAAGATAATTCACTTTTAATCTTAGATGATGATGAAATCTTTTGTAAGCGATTACAAACGGCAATGAGTAGAAAAGGTTTTGACTCATATGGAGCCTATTCAATCAAAGAAGCAAAAGAATTACTTAAAAATTCTATACCAAAATACGCTGTAATCGATTTGAGATTAGGTGATGGTAATGGACTTGAAGTTGTATCAATAATTTCAAAACAAAGAAAAGATAGTAAGATCATAATTTTAACTGGATATGGAAATATTCCAACTGCTGTTGCTGCGGTTAAGGAAGGGGCTTGTGATTATTTATCAAAACCAGCTGACGCCGACGATATTGAGGCCGCTCTTAGATCTCCATACGAGAAAATGCCTGATCCACCGATTAATCCGATGTCTGCAGATCGGGTTAAATGGGAGCATATTCTTAGAGTATATGAGCAATGCAATAGGAATGTATCAGAAACTGCTCGTAGACTTAAAATGCATAGAAGAACCCTTCAAAGAATTCTTCAAAAAAAGTCCCCACGATAAAATAAGATTATGCTGATTTCTTTAAATTATTGATTTCACTCAGAGTACTTACACCTTGGTCAGCAATCTCTTGACCTGCAACAGTATCATTTTCAGAATCTAGTTCATCCATATTTACGAACTCAGCATATGTTGCTTTAGTTCTGTCAGTAATAATATGCGCTTTAAGTAAAGTTTTAACCAAAACCCTGAATATATTATTTTGGTTTTTCATTTCATCTTTAATAACTTCACCCTGATCAATATATTTATGAAATTCTTGATCAACCCATTTATAATCTAAGCCAACACAAGAATATACATGTTTCTTTTCAGTTGGATTTACAAGATTAAATAAAAGTTCAACAAATATTTTTTCAGCCCAATCTTCAACTTTTATGTGCTCACTTTTTGATAACTTAGGAATAGTTCTGTCTGCCCAAATTTTACCAAACTTATGATGAAAAGCCTCGTCACTCATTGTGTACTTCAACAACGTTTTTAGAACGGGATCATTTGTATTTTCGTAAGCCATTGCAAAAGCGCCCATTGCTAATCCCTCAATCATCATCTGCATTCCAACGATTTTCTTATAGACAACATCTGATGATACAATGTCATTAGCAACTCTTCCAAGTGTTGGGCCAACCTTATATGGCGCTCCCCATCTTGCTTGAATATATTTTGTGAAACCTGCCACATGCCTAGCTTCTTCTCTCGTTTGATTTGCAGCGTATTCTTGTGCACCAGGATCCCTTAAAACATGACAAAGACTAGCACTTAAAGACAGCGCAGCTTGCTCACCATGCAGTATTTGCGATAATACAAATCTAAAACTTTCATTATTTAACTTAATTAGTTGTTTTTCAGATAATTTATCTCTGATGCTTGGTATTTGTAATTCAATTCCAAAAGGACCATCAGGGTCAACTATATTTTCATTATCAATATCAAACGGTATATCAAAATCGATGTATTTTTTGTCATTAGGATCCCAAAAATGTTTGTGAGTCGCGCTTATAATTTTATCAAAGGCATCAGATCGATCACTGTATCGGTCTTCATCCATCATTGGAATAAAGTGTCTAGGGTTAGCAGCATTATACGCAGGATCTTTTGTTAGTGAGTTCTTACCAGTATTAGATGTTTGCCACTTTTCTTGGACTTTATATACTTTGTCTTTTGCAATTATTTTAGCAATTTGTATTTTCTGAGATAATTCAACCATATGCAGAATTTAATTTAAAAAAATATAGAAGTAAACATACTATTAAATATCTAGATATATCAATGTGACAAACAGTCAAATTTATTTAATAAAAAAAAATCAATTTAATCAATATCTTATAAAAATTAATCATAAAATTTATTTTAAAAAGATTATTGTTTTTTGTGTACTTTAACACAATTTTCCAATAATTTTAGCCAATCAAAAACGGGCTTTCAAAAAAAATAAACTAACTATTTATGTTGCAGAAAATTGAAGATTTTGTTTTTAAGTTCAAGTTGTCAATATTAGGCATATTTGTTTTATTAACAATTGTTATGGGTTATTTTGCGCTCCAAATAAGAATGGATGCAGGATTCTATAAGCAGTTGCCATCAAATCACGAATTTATACATACATATTTTCAATATCAAGATGCTCTTAGTGGTACTAATAGTATTACGATCTCTCTTAGAACAACAGATGGGGAAATATTTGAAAAAGACTATCTTTCTAAGCTCTACGAACTTTCAGAAACTGTAAGATATCTTCCTGGAGTTAATCAAGCAAGTATGAAGTCTTTGTGGACTCCTAACACCAGAGTGATGAGGGTTACCGAGGAGGGCTTTGAAGCTACTACAGTTATACCAGGCAATATAACTCCTTCAGAATTAAATGATGCTGAAATAAAAAATATCAGAGATAGAGTTTTGACTGGTGGCCATGTTGGAAGTTTAGTTGCCAATGACTTTTCAGCTTCTTTAATTAGAGTTGAACTTACCGAATTTGATCCTCGTACAGGAGAAAAATTAGACTATTTACAGCTTGGAAGAGAAATTGAATCTATACGTGATGAATATGAGCAAGGAAATTATAAAGTCGAAATAACTGGATTTGCAAAAATGATTTCTGATATTGCAAGTGAGGCTTATAATGTTGTTATATTTTTTGCTCTTGCTTTTATTTTAACAATTCTAGCAGTTTATTGGTATTCAAGGTCATGGACTTTAACTTTCCTTCCTTTAGTTTGTTCGCTTACTTCTTTGGTTTGGCAGTTCGGAATGTTAAAGGTTCTCGGTTTTGGACTTGATCCACTTGCAATTCTCGTTCCTTTCTTAGTTTTTGCTATTGGAGTTTCACATGGAATTCAACAGGTGAATCAAATCACAAAAGAAGTTATTGATGGACGGTCAGCCGAATATGCTGCAAGAGCTAGTTTTTCAAGATTATTAGTTCCTGGCAGTATGGCTTTAGTTACTGATCTCGTTGGTTTTGGAACACTTATTTTATTGCCAATTGGAATGATCCAAGAATTAGGTATTACAGCTTCAATTGGAGTTGCATTTAAAATTATAACAAATTTAATTATGCTTCCATTGGCTGCATCCTATGCAAGATATAACGATAATTTTGTTAAATCAGCATCATCAGCTATCGCATATAGAAGAAAAAGAGTAGCTATATTTGGACAGATGGCAAAGCCTCGAGCAGCTGGCATTACACTTACAGTAAGTGCAATATTATTTGCTGGTGCAATTTTTATGGCATCAGACAGACATGTCGGTGATTTACATGCTGGTGCGCCTGAACTCAGACCCGAGGCAAGGTACAATCAAGACATTTCAGAAATAACTAATAGGTACAATGTTACTACGGATGTTTTAGTTGTTATTTTTGAGAGTTTAGCAACAACTCTTGGGCTACCTGCTTGTAGAACAATTGATATGATGCAGGCCCAAGATAATTTTCATTGGTATGCAGAAAATATTGATGGAGTTGTTTCTGTAATATCTCTCTCCAGTATTGCTAAGAGAGGAATGAGTGGTTACGCAGAAGGCAATTTAAAATGGTCTTATTTACCAAGGAATGACAGAGCTTTGTCTTTTGCTTCTAGTGTTGTTGGCCCAGAATCAGGTTTAATGAATGAGAGCTGTTCGATCATGCCAATCTATATTTTTACGGAAGACCACAAAGCAACAACAATCTCTCACATTATTGAGGAAATTGAAAATTACAAAGATCAGTTTTTAAAATCAGACGCCACATATACCATGAAGTCATTCATTAAAAGACCAAGCGAGGGTACTGATTTCATTTCTGAAGCAAACGTAGTAAGTGGTTTTTATGCTGGTGAATTAAAAGATTGGAATATAAATGAACATGAATATTTTAATTCTGATGAATGGATTTTATTTGGCCATGAAAATAATTTCAATGTCAGAGATTTATGGACTAATAAACTTACTAGCTATTTTAGAGATATAGATCAATATGATGAAAAATTAGAACCTGCAGTAAGAGAAATTAGAAAAGCAGATATCGCTATCAAGACATTTTTTAATGAAAATCCAGATGTACCAGCAATTGTTTATGATATGGAAGAAATAAACTTTCGTTTAGCCAGTGGGACTGTGGGAATACAACATGCTACAAATGAAATTATTGAAGAGTCTGAAATACCGATGATGATGATTGTGTATGCCGTTATCTTTTTACTAGTTTTTGGAACATATTTGGATTGGAGAGCAACTATTTGTTGCACGGTACCACTTACATTTGCAACGATGTTGGGATATGCATTTATGGATATTATGCAGATAGGTTTAAAAGTTTCAACTTTACCTGTCATGGTTTTAGCCGTTGGTATAGGCGTTGATTATGCTTTCTATATTTACAACCGACTTCAGACATATCTGAAAGAGGGCATGGAAATTTCTCAGGCTTTCGAACAAACTTTCGCTAATACAGGTGCTGCTGTTGTGTTTACTGCTTTAACTCTTGCAATTGGTGTATCGACTTGGTCTTTCTCAGCTCTTAAGTTTCAGGCAGATATGGGAATGCTACTGACATTCATGTTTCTTATTAATATGGTATGTGCAATGACTACGTTACCAGCATTAGCTGTTGTCTTAGATAAAGTTTTTCCAAGAAAAAATGATAGTATATTTAAATTTGTAGGTGGCCAATCTGGTGTTGCATATTTAGTAGCAATCTCACTTGTTATTATCGCTCTATTTTTTATTTAATTACTTATTAATAAGTTTAATAAATAATTCTTCAAAATCATTATCCTCAATATTTATATCTTTAATATTAATTTGCAGACCAGCTAATTTTTGTAGTAACTCTTGATGAGTAACTAATTTTGGATCGTATTCTATTGTTAAACTATTAATACCCTTAATGAATGAAATTTTTAGATCTTTGAAAATGTCTGTATCTATTACATTTGAGTCATCATGTTCGATAGTAATTTTTTTGTAATTCATCTTAGATTTTATTTTTTTTGTTTCATCTAAAACTAAAAGCTTACCTTTATTAATGATTGCTATTTCATCACATAAGTTTTCAGCTTCATGTAAATAATGAGTTGTTATAATTATTGTTTTACCCTGAGTTTTTAATGATCTTATATTATCCCATAATGTTTGCCTTAACTCTACATCCACGCCAGCTGTTGGCTCATCAAGAATGAGTATCTCGGGGTCATGAACCATGGCTTTAGCAATAAGTAATCTTCTTTTCATTCCACCAGAAAGAGTTCTGGCATAAGCATCAGCTTTATCTTCTAAAGCTAATAATTTAAGAATTTTTTTTGTTTGCCTTTTTTCTTTTGGAACGCCATAGAGTCCTGCTTGTAGTTCTAATAACTCAAAAGGAGTAAAAAAAGGATCCATATTCAATTCTTGAGGAACTATACCAATACGTGGCTTTATTTCATTTAGCTCTTTTGAATAATCTTTTCCAAGAACCTCGATACTACCCGAAGTTTTGTAAACTAGGTCAGCGAGGATATTAATTATGGTAGATTTGCCAGCACCATTAGGTCCCAATAAACCAAATATAATTCCAGATTTAATTTCTAGCGAAATGTTATCTAAGGAGTAGGTTTTTTGATTTTTATAAATCTTTGATAAATTATTAATTTTTATTGCAATGTTTTCACTCATAACTATTTTGTACAATTAATAGTTTTTATTTTAATTTCTTGTATCATATAAACTTATGAGCTCACCAGATAAAAAAGATTCACACTATCAAGTTTCTGAAATTGTTCACAGTAAAAAGGTTAGTTGTGATGGAGGTGGAGGTGTCTTAGGACATCCAAAAATATATCTTGATATGGGAAAAGAAAATCAAATTATCTGTCCTTACTGTAGTAAAAATTTTATTCTTAAACTTTAGTTTATGACTAAAAAAAACCATCTATTTTTAATTGATGGCTCTGGATATATCTTTAGAGCTTACTATGCTCTACCTCCTTTGTACCGAAAAAGTGACGGCCTTCCAACAGGAGCTGTAAACGGTTTCTGTAATATGATTTATAAACTAGTAGAAGATACAAATCGTGATGTGAAACCATCACATATAGCTGTAATATTTGATAGTGCAAGAAAGACATTTAGAAATGATATTTATAAAGATTATAAAGCAAATCGAGGAGAGCCTCCTGAAGATTTAATTCCACAGTTTCAAATAATAAAAGACTCTGTGAAAGCTTTTGGTATTCAATCCATCGAATTACCTGGATTTGAGGCCGATGATATTATTGCTACATATGCACGAATTGGAAATGAAAAGGGTTGGCAAGTTTCAATTGTTTCTTCAGATAAAGACCTTATGCAGATTGTAGACAGAAATATTTCACTTATTGATACAATGAAAAATAAATCAATTGGACCAGATGAAGTTATAGAAAAATTTGGAGTTGAACCGAAAAAAGTTATAGATGTTCAAGCTTTGGCAGGTGACAGTTCAGATAATGTTCCAGGAGCACCAGGTATAGGAATTAAAACAGCAGCAACATTAATAAATGAATTTGGAAATCTAGAAAACTTACTTAAAAACTGTCATCAAATAAAGCAGAACAAAAGACGAGAGACATTAGAGAATTTTCAAGAACAAATTTTAATAAGCAAGAAGTTAGTTACGCTTAAAAACAATGTTAGTGATATTCCTACAATTGAACAACTTAAAAGTACTAAAGCTAATGTAAACGAACTAATTCCATTTTTAACTGATCTAGAGTTAAATAAACTAGCTGACAGAATAAAGAAAAAAAATCCTAACGTTGATCTTTCAATTAGTAAAAATAAAAATAAGGCGTCAATTTCAAATTTTGAGAAAAAACCAACCATTAAAAAAAATATCGATCAAACTGGCAATCAGAAAACAAATTATTCAATGATAAATGATGAAAGTAAACTTGAAGAAATTATAAATCAAATCTCAAAACAAGATATGTTTGTATTTGATGTTGAAACAGACTCATTAGATATACAAAAAGCAAAATTAGTTGGAATCTCTGTTTGTTTTAATTTAGAAAATTCTTTTTACATTCCAATTGGTCATCAAGAGGATACCAAACAATTAGAAATTAGTCAGATTAAAAATAAATTAGCTCCACTTTTTAAATCTGAATCAATCATTAAGGTTGGGCATAATATTAAATTTGACATTGCTATTCTTCAAAAGTATGAAATTCAGGTAAATAGTATTGATGATACGATGTTAATGTCTCTAGTATGTGATGCTGGAATAAATCGTCATAATATGGATGATTTGGCAAAAATTCATCTTAATCGTGAAACAATCAAATTCAAAGATGTAGTTGGCTCAGGTAAATCTCAATTAACATTTGACCAAGTCAAAATTTCTGAGGCTATAAATTATGCTGCAGAAGATTCAGAAATTACATTCAGACTTTATAAATTATTTAAGAAAAGAATACTCAACGAGAGAAACGCATCTGTTTATTATGAAATTGAAAGACCCCTAATAAACTCTATTTTGAAGATGGAAACTAATGGAATGAAGGTTGATAATAATTATCTGAAAAATTTATCTAATGAATTTGAGCTCAGGATTAAAAATGTTGAAAAAAAGATTTTTAAGCTTGCAGGAAAAGAATTTAATATTGGATCACCTAAACAGTTATCGGAAATTTTATTTGATTTTCTAAAATTAAATCCCCCCAAAAAAACAAAATCTGGTGAAAGATCAACTGGTATCGAAGTTCTAGAGGATCTTGCGTATGAAGGAAATAAGATTGCGGAGCATATTATCGACTGGAGGCAAATTTCAAAATTACGAAGTACTTATTCTGAAGCTCTTCAAGGCCATATTTCTAACGAAACAGGTAGAATTCATACTTCTTTTTCAATGGCGTCAACAAATACTGGGAGACTGGCTTCATCAGATCCTAATCTTCAAAATATACCTATTAGAACTGATGAAGGTAGATCAATTCGTAAAGCCTTTATTGCTGAAAAAAATAAAACAATATTTTCTGCTGACTATAGTCAAATTGAATTAAGAGTTCTTGCACACATAGCTAATGTTGATCAGCTCAAAGAAGCTTTTAATAATAATGATGATATTCATAAGATGACAGCTTCAGAAATATTTAATGTTAAAATGAAAAATGTCACCAATGATCTGAGGAGACAAGCTAAAGCAGTGAACTTTGGAATTATTTATGGAATTTCAGCATATGGATTGGCTAAACAACTCAGTATATCCAATTTTGAGGCTTCAGATTTTATAAAAAAATATTTTAATAAATTTAGTGGAATAAAAGATTTTATGGAAAATACAAAGGAGTTATGCCGTCAAAACGGTTATGTTGAGACATTATGTGGACGAAAATGTTTTTTCCCTCGAATAAAAGATAAAAATTTTGCTTTACGATCTTTTCAAGAAAGAGCTGCAATAAATGCTCCAATTCAAGGAACTGCAGCAGATATAATTAAATATGCTATGATAAAAATAGATAAGAAGTTGAATAATAATGAAGATTGTAAAATGATTTTACAAGTACACGATGAATTAATTTTTGAAATTCAAAAGAGTAAAATTGAAAAATATTCTAATTTAATAATAAATGAAATGCAAAATGCTCTAGAGCCTCATACTAAATTAAGTATACCTTTGATAGTTGATAGCAACTCTGGTAAAAATTGGAATGAGGCGCATTAATGAGTGAAGTAATAGTTCTAGTTACAGGTGGTTTTGATCCTATTCATAGTGGCCATATTTTATATTTGAAAGATGCAAAAAAACTTGGTGATAAACTCATCGTAGGAGTTAATTCTGATCAATGGTTGATAAATAAAAAAGGAAGCCCCTTTATGCCTATAGATGAAAGGATTAATATAATTTCAAATTTATCAGTAGTTGATGAAGCTATTGAATTTGAAGATGATAAATTTAATTCTGCAAGTGGTGCAATTCATAAGGTTCTTCAAAAATATCCTAATCATAAGATAATATTTGCAAATGGTGGAGATCGAAATGATAAAAATATTCCAGAGATGAATGAATTTAGTGATCATCCTAATGTATTCTTTGAGTTTGGAGTAGGTGGAGATTATAAAAAAAATTCATCAAGTTGGATTCTTAAAAATTGGAATGGCACAAAAGAGATTAAACCATGGGGGTGGTATCGAGTTATTGATGACTCTGATGACCACAAAGTAAAGGAAATACTAGTAAATCCAAAATCTAGATTAAGTTTACAATCGCATAGTAAAAGATCAGAGGTTTGGACAGTAATTAAAGGTGAAGCATTAGTCACAATAGACACAAAAACTTTTTTATTAAAAAAGAATGAGTCAACATTTATTCCTGCAGGGTCAGTGCATCGACTTGAAAATCAATTAGATAAGCCCCTTAGTATAATTGAAATACAAACAGGATCTTATTTTGGTGAAGATGATATTAAGAGATTTGAAGATGATTATAATAGGTCATAATTAATGAAAACTTTATCACCAAAATATTACTTAATTATATTTCTATTTTTAAATATAATTAACTTTGTTGATAGAAATATACTCTTTGCTTTTGGTGACACAATTAAAACAGAGTTTGCTCTAACAAATACTCAATGGGGCCTTCTCACAGGCTTAGTTTTTTTATTTTCATATTCTGTTGCCTCAGTTTTTATCGGTGTTTTAGGTGATAGATTTAGTAGAACTAAAATTATTGGAATAGGTATTATGTTTTGGAGTGCGATGACAGCTCTAACAGGCCTTGCAAAAAATATTTCAACTTTATTTTTATCAAGAGCACTAATTGGAGTTGGTGAGTCTTCACTTTCGCCCAATGCTATGTCTATGTTAAGTGACGTTTATTCTCAGGAAAGAAGAGGACTTGCAACTGCTATTTACTATTTAGGAATACCTCTAGGAGTTGGGATTGGGTTTCTGATAGCAAGTATCTTTGGTCCTATTTTTGGCTGGAGAAATATTTTTATTTCTCTTGGGGTTATTGGAGTCATAGTTGGTTTCTTAATTTATTTTCTAACTGAACCTGCACGAGGAGCATTTGATAAAAAAGATGATGCAAATACAGAACAATCAAAAATAAGTGATATTATTAAACTCGCCTTTAAATCAATTACGAGCTCAAGATCTCTCTGGCTGATAATGTTGGGTGGCGTGATAGGTCATATACCCCTGGGCGTGGGAGGCTTTGATACTGTGTGGGCTGTGCAGGAACGTGGATTTAAAGAAGAAGAATACACTGCAATATTTGGCCTCTTCTTTGTTATCGGAGGCTCAATAGGAGCTATTTTTGGAGGTTTTGTTGGTGATTATTTTGCAAAGAGATACAAGGCAGGAGCTATGTTGGCTCTAATTGTTATTTACATGTTTTTAATTCCAATGAGTATTTATTATAGATTTGCTTCTCCTGATAGTATCTATTTTTATGTTGCTCTCTTCTTAATTACTTTTCAAGTTACAGTTTTTTATGGACCTACATTTGCCGCTGTTCAATCTTTGTCTCCATATAAGGTAAGAACATCAATTCTTGCAATTTGGATTTTAGCAGTAAATATCGTAGGTATGGGCATAGGTAGCTTTTTTACAGGCTATTTATCTGATACAATTTTTGCTGATTTCAAAGATCCATTATCATGGTCTACATCCTTAATGGCTGCATTTACCTTTTTATCTCTTCTCTGCTATCACTTAGCAAGAAAAACATATGATGAAGATATTAAAAAAGCTCAGTTAAGTTAAGCTTTTACTGGACCAGAAGACCTTACATTATCATCGACATTACCCTCAAACTTTACAAAGTTTTCAATAAACATGGATACAAGTTTTTTTGCTTGTAAGTCGTAAGCCTTAGGATCATTCCATGAATTTTTTGGATTAAGTATTTTAGAATTCACATTACTTACATGAAGTGGAACTTCAAAGCCAAAGTTTTCATCTTTTCTCATTTCAGTATTAGCTAGTTCACCTGAAAGTGCTGCATTAAGTAAAGTTCTCGTATCTTTAATGCTTATTCGTTTTCCAACACCATAAACTCCACCAATCCATCCTGTATTGACGAGCCAGCAATCTACATCAAATTCAGAAATTTTCTTTTTCAAAAGATCACCGTACTCAATAGGATTTCTTGGCATAAACGGTCCACCAAAGCATGTTGAAAAAGTTGCTTGAGGCTCATTGCCCAAGCCCATTTCTGTTCCAGCAACTTTTGCAGTATAGCCTGATAAAAAATGGTACATCGCTTGAGAGGGAGATAATTTTGAAATTGGAGGCAATACACCAAACGCATCCGCAGTTAACATGATTATATTTTTTGGATGAGATGTTTTTCCACTAAGTGTTACATTTGGGATAAAATCTAAAGGGTATGCACCTCTTGTATTTTCAGTTAATGAATTGTCATCTAGATCGAGATCCCCATCAGATTTAAGAACTGCGTTTTCAATTACCGTTAACTTTTTCTGCGTAGTTGCATATATTTCTGGTTCAGCTTCCTGCGATAGTCTAATTAACTTGGCATAACAGCCACCTTCAAAATTAAATAGGCCTTCATCAGACCAGCCATGTTCATCATCACCAAGCAAGGATCTTCCAGGATCTGCACTTAAAGTGGTTTTTCCAGTTCCCGAAAGACCAAAAAATATTGCTGAGTCTCCGTCAGGGCCAGTATTAACAGAACAATGCATAGGCATAATACTTTTTTCAGGTAGAAAAAAATTTAACAGAGTAAAAACAGATTTTTTAGTTTCGCCAGCATACTCAGTACCGCCGATTAAAATTATTTTTTTTTCTAGATTTATCGCTATTACCGTTTCACTATTCGTACCATGTATCTTAGGAATCATTTTTAGATTAGGGAAATTTATAATTGTAAACTCACTATTGTAGTTTTGGAGTTCGTCTGATGTAGGTCTTACCAATAGGTGTCGTGCAAAAAGACCATGCCATGCATATTCAGTAATAATTGTTACAGGTAATGAATTTTTTCTATCAGCCCCCCCTAAAAGATCATGAACATATATTACTTTATCTTTCGAATACTCTGAAAATGTATCTAAAATTTTATCAAAGTGATCTTCAGATATTTCAACATTCGTTTCGCCAAAATCTATTTTGGATCCATGAATTTTATCTTTTACAAAAAATTTATCATTTGCTGATCGACCGGTGTGTTTTCCTGTCTTGACTACAAGTGCGCCATATTTTGATAAACGACCTTCATTAGTTTCTGATGAGATTTTATATAATTCATCAGAGCTTAGATTTCTATGTACTTTTGAGGCATTATTTATAAAGATTGAATTTAAGCTATTTTCCATAAGTGATGGCCAATAAAACATATTTCACAATCTATGTTAAGTTTAAATTTTGATATATTATGGGGATAAGTGAATAGATATTTTTGATGATTTAGGCCATTTTAATGACACAAATAAACTTACAATATGTCTTATGAAGCATACCGTAGCACTAGTTGATGATGATCGTAATATTTTGATATCACTCGAAGAAATTCTAAAAAAAGAAAATTTTTCAATTCAAAGTTACTCTGACGGGGATTCGGCATTAAAAGGAATGTATCGAATTCCCCCAGATATTGCAGTTATTGATATTAAAATGCCAAAAATGGATGGCTATGAGTTATTCAGAAAGATTAGAGAGAAACTTAAGATTCCGGTAATTTTCCTTACATCAAAAGATAAAGAGGTTGATCGTTTAAAAGGACTGATGCATGGCGCTGATAATTATGTAACAAAAGGTGGAAATTTTTCTAAGCAAATATTGGTTGAGACAATAAAGAATACCCTCAACCGTATTAAAATTGAATCTGATCAGCAAAATAGTAATGATATTATTGTTTATAAGGATTTGAGAATGGATTGCGCAAAGCAAGAATGTGAATGGAAAAATAAACCCTTATTGGATCCATTAACAACTACGGAGTTTAAGATCATTAAAGAACTTGTAATTAAGCCTGGTATAGTCAAAACTCGAGATCGATTAATGGATATCGCTTATAAAGATGATTTATATGTCGATGATAGGACTATAGATAGCCATGTAAAGAGAATAAGAAAAAAATTCAAAAAAATTGATCCAGAATTTCAGTCTATTAACACTTTATATGGTTCAGGATATCAATGGAAATAAATATAATTTTCATTAATATTATGTATCTTGAATAGCTTATTTAAAAAATTTTTATTTTATAATATTTTAGGATTTCTTCTTTTAGGTATCTTATCAATTCTTATAATTATTCTATCAAATAATTATCAATTAAATAAGAGATTATCTCTTATTCAGACTCAAGCATTAATTTCATACAACTATATTAACTCAATTAATTTTCAAAAAGTAAATATTGAAAATCTCTCTAAAGAAGAACTTTATGCAAATCTTGAATTAAAAAATTTATCTATAATCATAATTGATAAGGATAAAAATATTTTTTTTGATTCAAAGGGGTATGATTTAGCAAAAGAAGGATTTATTTCAGAAAAGAAAGTGTCTATTGGCGAAGAAGTTAATATCATAGATAATGAACTTGAAAAAGAAGGTCTTGATTTAGGAAGAAACTTCTTAGTAAATAAAGAATTTGAGAGTTTTTTTAAGAAATCTTATGACGGTTCAAAATCTAAATTTTCAATTACTCTAGATAACAATCGGCTGTTATTATTTTCGATATTTCCATTTGAAGCCTTTGATGAAAATTTATTTATTGTTGCCTATGAAGATAACTCAGAGATTAATGTAATTAATGAACAGGTTAGACTTAATATCTTTTTAAGCTTTTTGGCCATTATTTTATCATTAATGATCTTTTCAGTTTTTTTAAATTTTTTCATTCTGCAGCCAATAAAAATATTAGCCCAATCAGCAGCAGATATTGGAAAAAACTTAAAATCAAAACCAAAAATTGACGAACTTGGAAAAAGACAAGATGAAATAGGTGATTTATCAAAAACTTTAAATGAAATGCTAGAAAATTTATATGAAAAAATAAATGACACTGAGAAGTATTCTGCTGATTTAATGCATGAGATAAGAAACCCTCTAGCTTCAATAAAAATGGCAAGTGAAGTTATATATGACAAAACTGATCAAGATTATCAAAAGTTCATTGAGATGATTGAAGCAGATATAATGAGGATAGAAAATATAATTACAGATTACTCAGCAATGATTAAGGATGAGGCTAGATTATCAACGAGCGAATCAAAAGTTTTTAATATTAAAGAATTGATGGGAGAGATTATAAATGAATACGAAAAATTAAATATTAATAACATAGGATTTGCTACTATTTCTGATAATAGTACAGATGATAAATTTAATATAAAAGGTCAATCATCTTTTTTGCGTCAGGCTATTCAAAATATAATTGATAACGCAATCTCATTCTCTAATAATGGCGATCAAATTACATTAAATTTATCTTCAACAAGCAATTATATAAGTTTATCAATTTCTGATAATGGACCTGGAATTAAAGAGCCAATTTTTGAGAAAATTTTTGAGAGATTTTATTCTCTGAGAGATAATGATGATAATCTTCAAATTCATTCAGGCCTTGGATTAAATATAGCAAAACAAATTGTGGACTCTCATCAAGGTTATATTTCAGCAAATAACTTACTTGATAATGATAGAATAATAGGAGCAAGATTTATCATTAATTTACCTATTGCTAAATAAGCTATAACTGTTAAAAAATTATTTAAATTTAATTAATATATAAATTATGACTGAAACTAATGATTATAAAGTAGCTGATATTGAATTGGCAGAATTTGGAAGGAAAGAAATATCTCTTGCTGAAACTGAGATGCCAGGACTAATGGCACTCAGAAGTGAATACGGTAAGGAGAAACCGCTAAAGGGAGCCCGAATTGTTGGATGTCTTCATATGACTATTCAGACAGCGGTCTTAATTGAAACATTAGTTGAATTGGGTGCTGATGTTAGATGGTCGTCGTGTAATATCTTTTCTACACAAGATCATGCTGCAGCCGCCATAGCCAAAGCAGGTATACCTGTTTTTGCGTGGAAAGGTGAAACAGAGGAAGAGTATTGGTGGTGTGTAAGACAAACTATTGAAGGTAAAGACGGCTGGCGACCAAATATGATACTAGATGATGGTGGTGACTTAACAGCATTGATGCATAAAGAATATAAAGAATTACTAAATGATGTTAAGGGTTTGTCTGAGGAAACAACTACAGGAGTTCTTGCTCTTAAAAAAATGGAATCAGATGGAACTCTTCTAGTACCAGCAATCAATGTTAATGACTCAGTTACAAAATCAAAATTTGATAATCTTTACGGCTGTAGAGAAAGTTTAGTTGATGGAATTAAAAGAGCCACAGATGTTATGATGTCTGGAAAAGTTGCAATAGTTGCTGGGTTTGGGGATGTAGGAAAAGGAAGTGCAGCATCTTTAAGACAAAGTGGAGCAAGAGTTATGGTTACAGAAACCGATCCTATTTGTGCTCTACAAGCAGCGATGGAAGGCTATGAGGTTGTTTTAATGGATGAAATGATCAAAGAAGCAGATATTGTTGTAACAGCGACAGGCAATAAAGATATTGTAACCGCAGATCACGTCAGAGACATGAAAGATAGAGCTATACTTTGTAACATTGGTCATTTTGATAATGAGATACAAGTTGATGCACTCAGAAATTATAAATGGGATGAAATTAAGCCTCAAGTTCATGAGATCACACTTCCTGACGGAAAAAGAATTATTTTATTAGCAGAGGGACGTCTCGTTAACCTTGGTTGTGCCACTGGTCACCCAAGCTTTGTTATGAGCGCTTCATTCACTAATCAGGTGACGGCTCAAATGGAGCTGTGGAATAACTCTGAAAATTATGAAAAAAAGTTATATGTTCTTCCAAAGCACCTTGATGAAAAGGTTGCCAGACTACATTTAGAGAAGGTTGGAGCTAAATTGACTAAACTTTCAAAAGATAAGGCAGACTATATCAGTGTAACACAAGAAGGCCCATACAAGCCCGAAGCATATAGATACTAATCCAGAAATAAGTGTTATCATTTAAAGATGATTGTCTCTAACGAGAAGGACACACAAAATATTGCAAATAAAATTGCCAATAGTATCAATGGCACTAATCTTGTTTTATGTCTGAATGGTGACTTAGGAGCAGGCAAAACAACTTTTACAAGACATCTAATTCGTAATCTTCAAAATGATAAATTTGCCAATGAAATTCCTAGTCCAACATTCACGCTTCTTCAAATTTATGACTATCAATTAGGGCAGATATATCATTATGACTTTTATCGGTTAGACAAAATAGAAGAGCTCTTTGAATTAAATTTTTCAGAATCACTGAGAAATAATATTTGTATAATTGAGTGGGCCAATAAGTTTAAAAAAGCACTTCCAGTAGATAGAGTAGAAATAGATTTTGAAATCATTTCTGAAAATTCTCGAAAGCTTAAATTTAATTTTTCAGGAAAATTTAAAAAAGATTTTTTTCAATGGCTATAAATGAAATCAGTATTAAATCTTTTTTACTTAGAAATAAAATTTCTGATTATAAGTTAGAACAGATCAAATCAGATGCGTCATTTAGAGAGTATTACAGAGTTTCAGGTAAAAACCTTTTAGTTATGTATGCGCCAAAAGAAAAAGGAGAGTCGTTTATTAATTTTGAAAAGATCAATAAAATTCTATCTTCAATTAATCTCAGTGTTTCTAATATCTATGATATAGATTATGAAAATGACTTAATGCTAATAGAAGATTTTGGAAATGAAGTTTTTTCCAAGATATTAGATAACAATAATGAAAAAGATTTCTACCTGAAATCTATTCAATTGTTATCATATATTCATAACCATTCAGACTTAGAAATCTCTAATATAGAAAGATACACCTGTGATATTTTAATTAATGAAAGTGAGTTGTTCATTGAATGGTATTTAGAAAAGCACCTTAAGTTAAACTTAAGTAGTCCTGAAAGAGAAGAATTTCGTAATATTTTGGAAAAGAATTTTAAATCTCTTTCTCCTAAACATGATACTCTTGTATTAAGGGATTTTCATGTAGATAATTTAATATATTTAAGAAAAAGAAATGGAATTAATCAGCTTGGATTAATTGACTATCAGGATGCATTGCTTGGTTCAACTGCATACGATTTTATTTCTTTAGTTGAAGATGTAAGACGTCCAATCAAAGAAGAACTTAAAAATTTTCTAATTGAAACTTATAGTAAATTAATATTTTTAGATCAAAAGGAATTGGAAAGAGAAATAAGTTTTTACTCAATTCAACGGAATTTAAAAATTATTGGTATATTTTCACGTTTGAAATATCGAGATAACAAAATGAATTATTTTTCCATGATTGAAGTAGCATGGGGCTTTATAAATTATCATCTTAAAAAGCCTGAATATAATGACCTTAATGATTGGATTGATACAATAATGAAAAATAAATCATGATTAAGAGCGCGATTATACTTGCGGCTGGACTTGGAAAAAGGATGCTTCCCTTAACCAATGATATGCCTAAACCAATGATAGAAATTAAGGGAAAACCAATGATAAGACACCTTATTGACTTATTAGATGATATAGGAATTCAAAAAATATGTGTGAATGTTCATTATAAATCTGAGCTATTAGTTGATTACCTTCAATCAATTGAAAGTAAGAAAATTATCATTTCAGATGAGACTAATGAGTTACTTGAAACAGGAGGAGGTATAAAAAAGGCTTTCAATTATTTAGATGAGGATTATTCATTTGTGTTTAATAGTGATAACTTATGGAATAATAGACTCTCAAATCAAATTAAAAATATGTCAGAGAAATTTCAGGCAGATGCTATGGGAGCTTTCTTAGGTCTGTCTCATATTAATAGTCTTGAAGGATATGATGGGGCTGGTGATTTTTGTTTTACAAATGATCAATCAATAAAAAGGTACAAATATGGAAATACAAATCCATATGTATACAGTGGTATTCAAATAATCAAAAAAGATTTAGTAACTTCATTAAGTGAGAGAGTTTTTTCAGTAAATAAAGCCTGGGACATTGCAATTAAATCAAAATCTTTATATGGATTTATTCTCGAACATCAAATAAAACATATTGGAACACCTAAGATGGTAGAAAAAGTAAATAATGAAAAAAATTAAATTTTTTATTTTTATATTTTTTCTCTTTATTCCTGAATTTGTATATTCAAATGATAATTTGGCGAACTTTATCATTCGCAATTATAATCAAGGAGAATTGCCAACAGTTGGAAACACTGAAGCTGAATATACTATTGTAGAATTTTTTGACTATCGTTGTGGATATTGTTCAAAACAAGCAAATGATCTTGCAAGAATTTTAGAAGAAAAAGATAATATCAAGATCATTTATTTAGAATTTCCTATTTTTGGCGGTATTTCTGATACTGCAGCAAGAATTGCGTTGAGTGTATGGAATACAAAACCTGATTTATACTTTGACATTCATAATCAATTTATGAATTTAGGTCCAAGAATGAAAAAGGATAGTATTATTGATATACTTAACCAATTTAATCTCAATGGGGAGATAATTTTTGAAGAGGCAGAAAAGAATAAAGATAATGAAATTATTAAGAAGAATAGATCTTTAGCTCTAAGTCTTAATATAAGAGGTACACCTGCTTTAATCATCAATGATAATTTAAGCCCTGGGTATCTAAAATATGAAAATTTAATTTCTATCTTAAAATAGCTATTTCAAAAGTATTATTTGAATATCTAGGCTTGAAATATATTAAAAACATAAATATCTTAAAATTATGATCCAAAAAGCTAAATTTGAAATAGGTGAGATTGTAAAGCATAGATACTTTGACTTTAGGGGAGTTATTTTTGACGTTGATCCTGAATTTAATAATACAGAGGAATGGTATAACTCTATTCCCCTACAAGTCAGGCCCATTAAAGAGCAACCCTTCTATCACTTATTAGCGGAAGCACCAGGACAACCTTCTTACGTCGCTTATGTATCGCAACAAAATCTACTTAGAGATGATGCACCCGGACCATTGGCACACCCACTAATTGATGAGTTATTTAACGGCATAAAAGATGGTAAATATATTACGCGTAGTAAACATAATTAATTTTAATGAAAAGTTTAGCAAAACCAATCATTGAATTTGGTCCTGTAGCAGTTTTCTTTTATTTCTTCATCAAGACTGGTGAAATTCAGTCAGCGATTCTTCCTCTGATGGTTGCAGCTGGCATAGCTATCGTCGCTTCTTTACTCATTGAAAAAAAAGTTAATCAAATGCTAGTATTTAGTACATTATTAATTTTTGTATTTGGATCTTTAACTATTTATTTTAATGATCCTTTTTTTATTAAAATTAAAGTAACAATAGTTAATCTTATCTTTGCAGGCATACTATATATTGGAATTTTATTTAAGAAGCCTCTTCTTAAAAATTTAATGAGCGGTTCTCTTAAAATGAATGATGAAAGTTGGTTTATTTTAAGTAAAAGATGGGCTGTGTTTTTTTTATTCTTGGCTATTTGTAATGAAATCGTTTATAGAAATTTTTCAGATGCATTTTGGGTTAATTTTAAACTATTTGGTATTATGGGTTTAACATTCATATTTATATTTTCTCAAGTATTTTTTATTCAGAAAAATATGCAACAATAGTTTTTTTAAAAGGGTTGATCGCCCACAATCGAAATCCTGTCCATTACTCTTTCATGACCGAGACCTCTTCCTGGATAAAAATCTGCAATCGCATAATGTTGAGTATTTCTATTATCTAGTATTGCTACAGCTCCCTCAGTCCATTTAAATCGACATGACAAATCAAGTCGCTCTTGGTGTTTAAAAATATGATTTAACAAAGCATTGCTTTCATTTTCAGGAAGGCCAACTATTTTTTTTGTATAGGTAGGGTTTACGTATAAAATTTTCTTTCCTGTTTCAGGGTGAGTTCTTATAATTGGATGTTCATTTGAATATCGTTCTCCAATTTTTCCATTACTTTCCATTTTTGAATAGTTTTCCACAAAAAATTTTGAACCATTAGAAGTATGAATTGCCTTTTTATTTTGAATAATTTTTTTAATCTCTTCATCAAGAGTCTCTAAAGCTAATTCCATATTTGAAAAAACTGTATCACCACCTATTGGAGGTATTTTTAAAGATTTAAGCATAATTACTTTACTTGGCGTGAGATCATAACTCACATCACTATGCCAACCTTCACCCCATTGATTTTTTTCATCTGCAGCTTTAATGATTCTTGTTATTTGAGGATATTTTTCGATTCCTTTGACATAAGCATGTTCTTCAATTGGACCAAACATAGATGCAATTTCAATGTACTTTTCTAAAGTTAAATTTTGGTTACGAAAAAAAATGACTTTATGTTCTAATAAGAGATTGTTAATTTCTTCAAAATTTTTATTACTAAGCGAATTAAGATCAAAATTATTTACTTCAGCGCCAAGAGCTCCTGAAACTAAATCAACATTCATAATCAAAAGTTATTTAATTTTTTTTTAGTTGTCATTTATTTTCTCATTTTCATTTTCATAAAACTGATCAATAATTCTGTAGGCAACAAATATAAAAACAATTAAACCGCCTATAAGCTCCAAGGTTGGCGGCTGTTCACCTAATACAATCCATGCCCAAATTGGAGTAAGAATAGGTTCAGTTAAAATAAATAATGCAGCCCTATGAGGTGGAATATATCGAGAACCTATAGTTATAAGCAAAAACCCTATTCCAACTTGAAAGGCTCCAATAAATATTGATAGAAGTAAATCGTGTGTATTAATATTATATTCAGAAATTATTGATAGACTGATAACCAATGCAACTATTCCTGCAAGAAAAGTAGCGGGCATAAAATCAATTTCAGGAGATTTATTTATAAGAGTTAACTGAAAAGCAAAGCAAACTGGAACTCCCAACATTATTAAATTGCCTACTGCATGATCAGCCTCTATTCCTCCTGAGAACATTATAAATACGCCAAGCATTGAACCACCAATTGCAATAAGTGTTTTTACGCTGATTGTTTTTTTGAGGAAAAAATAACTAGCAACCATTGCAAAAAGTGGTGAAGTACTTAATAAAAAACCTCCATTTGCAACAGAGGTTTTACTCATTCCAAATACATAAAGTATGTTGCTTATGCCAACAATAAATGCAATCAGTAGCCCACTATAACCAATATTTTTAAAAGCCTTTGGTGTTTTACTTTTAAATTTGACAAGAATATAAACCATCATGATTGATGAAAAACCAATCGAGCGAAAAGCTGTAATTTCAAGTGGAGTTGCAGACTCCATATATTTAATTAGTGTCCCACCAAAGCTTAAAAATATTCCTGCTCCAATCAGACAAAGGGCACCAATTTTTTCTTTATTGTAATTCATCATTTTCTAATTCATTATATGATTGATTTTTGGGGAGTAAATACAAATGAAATTATTATCAATTTTTATTATTATTTTATTTTTTGTTTCATGTGATGAGCAGGGCGAAATAAATGTCTCAAACTCTGGTATAAATGAAGGCCTTAGCGAAGAACATAGAAATGAATTCAGACGTGATATTATTGAGGTAACAGAGGGCGTTTATTCTGCAATAGGTTTTGGTTTGGCTAATTCAATCATGATTGAAACAAGTGATGGATTAGTTATTGTAGATACTCTTGGTTCTGAAGAACGAGCAACCGAGGTATTAGAAGAGTTTAGAAAAATTTCATCTAAACCGATCAAGGGAATAATTTATACTCATAACCATTTAGATCATATTGGAGGCACTACAATTTTTGCTCAAGGAGCAGAGCCAGAAATTTATGCGCAGGAAAATATTCTCTATAACATAGACAATATATCAACAACGATTAGACCAATAATTTTTGAACGTTCTGCTAGACAGTTTGGAATTCCTCTTTCTGAAGATCAAATTGTACATCAGGGAATTGGAGGATTTTTAGAAATTAATGCTGGTTCCACTATTGGATTACTAAGACCAACGATAACCTTTAATGATAAATTAGATTTAAAAATTGATGATCTTGAAATAGAGCTTGCGCATGTCCCTGGAGAAACTGACGATCATTTGTATGTATGGCTACCTGATAAGAAAGCTGTAATGGTAGGTGACAATTTTTATAGAACATTTGCGAACCTATATGCAATTAGAGGAACAAAATTTAGAAACCCGATGGAGTGGGTCCATAGTATTGATAAAATAAGAGAGTTAGATGCTGAATATTTAATTCCAAGTCATAGTAGGCCAATTGTAGGTAAAGAAAATATTGCTAAAGCATTACAAGACTATAGAGATGGTATTCAGTTTGTTCATGATCAAACGATAAGGCATATTAATAAAGGACTAATGCCTGATGAAATTGCAAAATTAGTCAAACTTCCACCTCATTTAGCTAGCTCACCTTACCTTCAAGAATTTTATGGCTCAATTAGCTCTTACGTAAGATCAGTCTTTTCAGGATATATCGGATGGTTTAGTGGAAATATAACTGAGTTACACCCTTTAGATAATACTGTAAAAGCTCAAAAGATAAGAGAGCTTGCTGAAAACAGTGTTTCTCTAAATGATGCTGCAAAAAATGCGCTTGAGAATGGAGAATTTCAGTGGGCAATGGAACTAGCCGATATTTTAATAGCTCTTAATCCAGATGATGAAAATTCAAAGAAAATAAAAGCACAAGCTGCAGAAAATTTTTCTTACACTCAAACAGCTTCAAATGATTACTATTATTATCAAACTGTAGCAGGAGAATTGCGTGGAGAAATTGATGTTTATACAAATAGCAATAAAGTAACTCCCGCTCAACTTTATAGTACTCCAATGAAATCTATTTTTAATTCAATCCCCGTAAATTTGAATGCTGAGAAGTCACTAGAAGTAGATAAAAAAGTTTTATTTACATTTACTGATTTAGATCAAGTTTTTAGGATACATATTAGAAGAGGAGTTGCTGAATTAACTTTTGCGTCTCAAGATGATGAGGAGTTAGTAATCAAAACAGATCAACAATCACTCAAAGAAGTTTTTGCTGGATTAAAAAGTGTTCCTAGTATTTCTTTGATGTTGGCTAAAAACGAGATTGAAGTTGAAGGTGGAAAAATAGAATTTTTAAAATTTTTATCTCTTTTCCAAGGTTAAATGGGTTACAGATCATCACTAACTGTAGGTATATTAGGATTAATACCATTTGTGGCCATCTTTGTTTGTTGTCTCATAACCCCTGCTGATCAAGAAGTATACGATTTATTAATTTATCTATTTGTTTCTTATGCAGCAATTATTTCTTCTTTTTTAGGAGGTATACAATGGGGCCTAATTACTGCATCAGCTGACCGAATTTATAGTGTGTTTTTGCCATTATTAATTTCAACTATACCTGCACTAATGGGATGGTCAGCTTTAATATTTGTCACTAATCTTTTCTATTCATTAATCATAATTGTTATTTCATTTATATTGGCTTTGGCCCATGATTATTATTTGTATAATACAAAAGCTACACCATACTGGTTTCTCAATATAAGAGTTCCATTAACGAGTGCTGTTATAATAATTTCAATCTTGATGTTTTTTTATATAAATTAAGAAATTATTCTTGATATAAACCAATATATTCCGAAGCTAATTACAAAAACAAAAATTAAATTTTTAAATAATATTTCAACATTATCTAATTTTAAAAATCTCATTAATTTCAGTACAAGTAGAATTATTGAAACAAAAATTATCTGTCCTATTTCAACACCAATATTAAAGCCTGCTAAGCCATAAACTAAATTATAATTTTCAATTTCTGTTTTAAGAAGGAATGATCCAAACCCATAACCATGTATTAACCCAAATAAAACTGTAACAATGTATATAAGAATGCTCTTATTTTGTAAGTTTTTGTATAAACCAAAATAGCTAATTGAAAATATGATAATTCCTACCAATGTAGTCTGAGATACTAAAATTGAATTATTAAGGCTGAAAAATAGTAATAAAATTAATGTGGCTGTTAATAAAAAAAAGATTTCCTTAAATTTCTTTGTTTTTTCTATGAAATATTCAAGACCAAGAAAAAATATTGTAAAGCCAATAAGAGATTCGACAAGCATCATATTTGGGGTTGCATAACCGAGAGTCGAAAAAATAAGTGTAATACTATGACCTAAGGTGAAGCCCGTAACTACTATTAAAAGTTTTTTTATACTTGAAAGAAGTAATACTAATCCTGCAATAAATAAGAGATGGTCGTAGCCATTTAGTATGTGTTCAATACCAATTTTTATGAAGTTAAAAATACTTGATAAATAATTATTATTTTTATCTTCGCTTTCTTTTTTTTCTAAGTTGATCGATTGATCATTAAAGAAGAGGGCTTTTTCTAGTATTATACTGTCTTCCTTATATACCCTTGCAATATGAATATGACTTGGAATGATGTCAAAAAATGCATTATTAATTATTTTTATTGATTGTTGCTGTTCACATTGAAATTTCATTGCAATATTTAATGAACCCTCTCTTGAACTAAGTAGACTCATTGGTGTAGATTGAGTACATAAAATGTTGTCGGACGTGACTTGAATACGCTTTTCTAAATATTTTATGAATGCTTCACTTTCACTCAATTTTTGTTCATAAAGAAATTTTTCTATCTCCGGTAATTTTAAAACTCGAGTTGCTTCTAATTCAAATATATTGAAAGTACCTTCAATATTAACTCCATTCACAACCCATTTAGAGTGTGATTCACTGAAATAATGTGCATTAGCAGAAAAAATTGAGGCAAAGGTTATGAATGTTAAACATTTAATTAGCTTTAACATCTAAATCGTATCTTTTAATTTTAGCATTTTCTTTTAGAAACTTAATGTAGTCTCTAAAATATTTGTCATCGTTTGAGTTTTTATAATCAAATAAAATTTTATCATATAATCTATGAAATAAATTTTCGTCTAAAATATTAATATTTGTATTTTTTATTTGGGCAATCAATACTCCACTTTCATATTTTATTGGTTTCGAAATTTCATTAAGATCTAAATCAAAAATTTCTTTACAAAAAGAAACACCAAGTAATTGATTACAATCTTTCTGACTTATGAGACGATTTGGAATTGAAAAGAAAAGATTTTGATGAAATTGATTTTTTGCCGACTCAAACCCAGAATTAATAATTGTTTCAAGTACCAAATCGGCGTCTTCTTTTTTTTGAGAATTTAAAAATATTAGATTTAATTGAATTAATTTATTTAATTGATACTTATTTTTATTTTTTTCATAATATTCTTTTAATTCTTTCTCAGATATTTCTTCATCATTCTGCAGCAGGACAGAATCAATAACTTGTTGAATAATGGCTTTTCTAATTTGAATATCAAATTTATGTAACTCAAGATCGATTCCTTTTTGCAAAAGAAGCTCTTCCTCAATCATTTTTTCAAGAACAATCTCTAGTAATTCCTCATCATTTTCATCGATTGAGTCAATTCCGAGAGTGCTGATATACTTAATGTATTGATCCTCGGATATAACCATATCGTTCACCAAAGCAACTGCATTTTGTTGTCTTAAATACTGATTTGATGATTTATTTTGAAATAATTCTTGGGAAACAAGTAAGACCCCAATAATTAATGCGCTGATAAAAAGGTAATTAATGTTGTTTATGAAACGAAACATAATTCTTGCACTATCATCAATTTTTATTCATTATTCAAGTGTTTCAAAGAAAATATATGACATTTATTAAATACTTTTTATATCTAATCGTTGCTGTTTTTTTATTTGTTTCAACAGGGGTTGTCATACTGGACAGAGGTTTTTTTTCTGAGTCTTTAGGACCTGGAGAAATCCAAGGAAAAATAAACACCCCAGAGTTTGTCTATAGTAAAACAGAAAATTACAAAAATGCAGCACAATCGCTTAGCGTTAGTGGTGAAAAACAAATTTTATTTGGTGATCTTCATGTTCATTCTACTTTTTCATTGGATGCACATCAAATGAGCTTACCAATTGTTGGGGGAGTTGGCGTACACCCAGTTGCAGATGCATGTGATTTTGCAAGACATTGTTCGGCACTTGATTTTTGGTCAATAAATGATCATGCAGAAAGTCTTACACCCAAGAGATGGAAAGAAACAAAAGAAACAATTCGACAATGTAATCAACTCAATGTTGATAAGCAAAACCCAGACTGTGTAGCATTCCTTGGTTGGGAATGGACACAAGTTGGAGCAAATCGTGGTACACATTGGGGGCACCATAATGTTATCTTAGCCGAAGAAGAGGAAGACTTAGTTCCAACGAGACCAATTGCATCGCAAAGTATTGCACGTCAAGTTTTAGGCAATGCACCTGATTGGCCTAATGTATCCTATGCATTTATTGATATGAAAAACTTCAAAAGGTATCTTGATTTTAATAATTATGTTACTGAAATTTTGGATACACCAATATGTGAAAGAGGAGTTCCTTCGAAAAGCCTGCCGCCAAATTGTAGTGAAGATGCATTAACCCCTCTTACTTTAGCCAATAAAGTTAACGAATATGATAGTGATTATATAATTATTCCACATGGACAAACCTGGGGTCTTTATACACCTAAAGGCTATACATTAGATAAAGGGTTGGAACTTTCTAAACAGTATCCTCATCAATTTGATTTATTAGAGATGCACTCAGGACATGGTAACAGTGAAGAGTATAGATCTTGGCGAGCAAGTACTGTGACAAGAGAGTCGGAAGTTGTTGTCGATACAATGATCAATGTACGAGATGTGACTGAGTTAGACTTTAAAACAGGAACTTTAATTGCTACAGTAGATGGAAAAGAAAGATCTATCGATTTTGGAACCCAAACATGCCCAAAGCCATCAGATAATTACACGCCTCAATGTTGGAAGTTGGGAGAAATCATTTATGAACGATGTATTGAAGCTGGCGTAAATGAACAAGAATGTGAAGCGCGTAAAATTAAGACTCAGCAGATCGTTGTAGACCGAGGTCGAACAGGGATAAATGCTGTTTCAAATTTATCAGAGAGAGATAAATTAGACTCCGGTCAGTGTCGTGATTGCTTTTCTCCTGCAATGAATTATGTGCCTGGTGGAAGTGCCCAGTATGGAATGGCACTAACAAAGTTTAATGATGATGGTTCAAAACATCGATTTAAATACGGATTTATTTCATCTAGTGATAATCATCAAGCTGCTCCTGGTTCAGGTTATAAGGAATTATTTCATTCAAGTGTTGATGGCGTTGGTCCGCCAACAGAATTATTTGATAAATTTTTACATATGGAGCCTTATACGATAGGTGCTGAAAACTTAAATCCTCTTAAAGACGCATATTTATCTGATGACCAACCTATTGATTTTGATCTCACAAAACTGAACTTAGGGTTTAATTCGATTGAATGGGAACGTCAAAGATCATTCTTTCAGACTGGTGGTTTAGCAGCAGTTCATTCTGAAGGAAGATCAAAAGAAGAAATATGGAATGCTTTCAAAAGACATGAGACATATGCAACTAGTGGACCAAGAATATTACTATGGTTTGATCTTGTGAATAATGAGAATAGTCCTAATGGTAAGTCACCAATGGGTTCACTTGTTGAAATGAATAATAATCCTGAGTTTGAAGTTAAAGCAATGGGATCATATGTACAAAAAAGTGGATGCCCTGAGGATGCTTATGCAGCACTTGGCGAAGACCGAGTAAACGAGCTTTGCTACAACGAATGCTATAATCCTACTGATGAGCGTAAAAAAATTACAAGAATTGAGATTATTAGAGTTTGGCCTCAAGAATATGTTAATCAACCAATAGACGATAGAATAGAAGACACTTGGCTTGTTCACAACTGCGATACAAATAGTGCCGGTTGCAAGTTTACTTTTATGGATCCAGACTTCTCTACTATGCAATCAGATGTCAGTTATTATGCAAGAGCTATAGAAGAACCATCGCCGATAATAAATGTAAAAGGTGCTCACTGCATTTATGATGACGAGGGCAATTGTTCAGAGTTTAAAATTTGTACTCAAGATTGGAAGAATCCAAGAGATTTAGACGCCTGCACAAGTATTGATGAACCAAGAGCTTGGTCATCTCCCATCTACTTAAATTACAAATCATAAATAGATATTTAATATCAATTAGTTAATTATAAAAATTAACTAATTCATTTACTTGACAATTTGGCATTCAAGTATTGTTGAGAGCCATATTTAGGGTGGTATTACAAAAACATAATTTAGGGGGATATCTCAAATGTTTAAAAACTTAATCTTTTATAGCGTGATTGCTACTTTGGTTTCTTCATCAGCTTATGCAGGTGTTGATCAAGAAGTAGCATATATTTTTAATACTTTTTCTTTTTTAGTTTGTGGCTTTTTAGTTATGTGGATGGCTGCTGGCTTTTGTATGTTAGAGTCTGGGCTAGTTACAACCCGAAGTGTTTCTACTATTGCTGCGAAGAATATTGGAAAATTTGCAATCGTTTCAGTAGTTTTTTACCTTGTTGGATACAATTTAGGGTACGGAATTCCTGAAGGTGGTTATATTGGAACATTCTCTACGTGGACAGACTCATCTTCTATTGAAACAGGGTATTCCGACGCATCTGATTGGTTCTTTCAAACATTATTTGTATGTGCAACTTGTTCAATAGTTTCAGGTGCAGTTGCTGAAAGAATTAAAATTTGGCCATTCTTTTTATTCTCTGCCATACTTGGTGGATTTATCTATCCAATTCAAATGGGTTGGGAATGGGGTGGAGGCTGGCTTGATGCGCTAGGCTTTGCTGATTTCGCTGGATCAACATTAGTTCATGCATGTGGAGGAGCAGCGGCACTTGCTGGTGTAATGTTGTTGGGTCCTCGAATTGGAAGATACAGCACAAAAGGTGAAGTTCAGTCGATGGAACCGTTTGCAGCCTCTTCAATACCACTAGTTGCTCTTGGAACTTTCATACTATGGATGGGCTGGTTCGGTTTTAATGGCGGATCACAACTTGCACTTGGTTCTTATGAAGATGCTACTGCAATGTCTACGATATTTATAAATACTCAATTAGCAGCATGCGGAGGTTGTTTAGCTGCAGCTGTAGTTACTCGTCTTGTTGGTGGTAAGACTGATGTTGTAATGATGTTGAATGGTTGTTTAGCAGGTCTTGTATCAATTACAGCTGAACCATTAATGCCTTCTCCAATTTTAGCAATTATTATTGGAGCGGTCGGTGGAATTATTATGTATGTAGGTACTAATTTTCTAAACAGCATGAAACTTGATGATGTTGTAGGGGCTATACCAGTTCATATGTTTGCAGGCATATGGGGGACAATGATTGTGCCACTATCAAATCCTGATACTTCATATGTTACACAATTCATAGGTGTTGCCTCTGTAATTGCCTTTGTTTTTATCGTTTCCTATATAGTTCTTTTAATTATCAAAAACACAATAGGTTTAAGAATTAGTGAAGAAGCTGAAAAATTAGGCACCGACAAGTCTGAAGTTGGAGTTGTAGCTTACTCAATTAGAGATTAATCCTTAACTTTTAAAAAATAGCCTCCCAGTCTTAATTGACTGGGAGGTTTTTTTTATATTTTTTTTCTTTGCTGCCATTCTGGCAAAAAGTTTCATGACATGATGGCAGATGAGTCAAGTTGTTTCTTAGTTACATTCAAATGATATTGAACAATCTTAAATTTTTATTAATGGGAGAAAATTAAAATGATTAAAAGAATAGTTATGTACTCATTACTATTCACTTCTTTATTAAGTGTTAGTGCTTATGCAGGTACAGATGATGAAACTGCTTATGCTCTAAATACTTTATTATTTTTAGTAAGTGGATTCCTAGTAATGTTAATGGCTGCAGGTTTCTGTATGCTTGAATCAGGAATGGTTACATCTAAAAGTGTGTCAACAATTGCTGCAAAAAATATTGGACTTTATTCTATTGCAGGACTGATGTTCTGGGTAATAGGTTATAATGTTGCTTACGGTATACCGGAAGGGGGATACATTGGATCCTTTACTCCATGGAGTGACGCATCTGCAATTGATACAGGCTATTCAGATGGATCTGATTGGTTCTTCCAGATGGTTTTTTGTGCGACAACAGTTTCAATTGTATCTGGTACTTTAGCTGAAAGAATTAAAATTTGGCCTTTCTTTCTATTTGCTGCAATTTTAACTGGAATTATTTATCCAATTGAAATGGGCTGGCAATGGGGAGGCGGCTGGTTATCAGCTGCTGGATTCTCAGATTTTGCTGGTTCAACTTTAGTTCATGCTGCTGGTGGTGCAGCTGCATTAGCAGGAGCAATTGTGCTTGGTCCACGACTTGGTAGATTTAATAATGGTAAATTAGTGCCATTTGCAAGCTCATCTATTCCGTTAGCTACACTTGGAACATTCATACTATGGTTTGGATGGTTTGGTTTTAATGGTGGATCTCAATTAGCATTAGCTGGTTTTGAAAATGCGACAGCCGTTGCTACAATCTATATTAATACTAACCTTGCTGCTTGTGCCGGTGTCATGACTTGTGCAGTGATTACAAGACTAGTAAATGGTAAAACTGATGTAATCATGATGTTAAATGGTGCACTTGGTGGATTAGTGGCAATTACTGCTGAGCCGCTTACACCTACACCGCTTATGGCGATCATTATTGGTTCTATTGGTGGAATAATTGTAATTGTTGGTACCGAGGTTCTAACAAGGTTCAAAATTGACGATGTTGTTGGAGCTATTCCAGTACACTTATTTGCCGGAATTTGGGGTACGCTTGCTGTTCCATTGACAAATAGTGGTACCAGCTTTGGTGCGCAATTACTTGGTACAGCTTCAATCTGTGCTTTTGTTTTTGTAGTTTCATTCATAATTTGGTCAATTATGAAATCTACGGTGGGCATAAGAATAAGTGAAGAAGCCGAAAAAGAAGGAACTGATATAGCTGAGACTGGTGTAACAGCTTACGCTATCAGAGACTAATTTCCTCCTGACCTTAAACAGTTCTGCAATTTAACTCCCCTAAATTATTTTGCAGGACTGTTTTTTATTTTGAATTTTTATTTTTTCCTAATACAGTCTTTCTTTAATGGAAAATCATTCACATAAATTTGAAAAAAAGAAAGCTGGGGTATTCTTTTTTAAATCATCAAGTCCTTTCGAATTTCACCATATTTTGAACGGTATTGATATTGAGCCTAAAGAAGAAATTTATGGTTCCCTTATTTTTCCTGAAAATGTAAAGCATCCATGTCCTGCAGTAATTGCTGTTCACGGTAGTGCAGGATTAAGAGGAAATCACCATGACCATATTGTTAACCTTTTGGAAGCTGGTATTGCTGTTTTTAGGATCCATAGCTTTGAAGCAAGAGGTTTAATTTCAATTATTGAAGATCAAATGAGAGTAACTTTAGCTACAATGATAACAGACTCATTCCGTGCACTCTCTTTATTATCTCAGCATCCAGATATAGATCCAAATAAAATTGGAATTATGGGCTGGAGCCTTGGAGGAAGTACATCTTTCTACTCGGCATGGTCTCCAATTGTGAAAGCTTTGACAGTAGGAGATGAAAAATTCTCTGCTCATCTTCCACTTTATCCTGGTACACATATTAAACCTGAAATCAATGAATGGACTGATGCACCCATGAGAATTCTATGTGGTGATGCTGATGATTATACTCCAACTAGTTTGGTTAAAAATATTCTAGATTATATGAAGCCTGTTAAATCAAATATAGAATTAATTACTTATCCCAACGCCCATCATTCTTTTGATTCAATCGATCCAATCGAATTTATTCCTTATGCAATTAAGCTTACTGAGAAATTTGCTATTATTGACAAAAATACCAATCTTTCATTCACCCTAGATGATGGAACGATAATTCCTTGCGATGATGCTGAAGGTCGCATGAATTTAATTAAAGCAGTTCCTAATATCATGGGGGCTCATGCGGGCTGTGATTGGGAGGCGAGAAGACAGTCACATAAAGATGTTGTCTCTTTCTTTAAAAAAGAATTTCTAAATTCGTAATTTTTAGAGTCTAAATTTATTGACTCTAATATCCAGCAGTGCAATAATAAGAACAAAACAAGAACAAATTAGTATTTAATCAATGTTATTAACCTTTTACAAAGAAGGCGTGGAATGTGGATTTCCGTCTCCAGCTAGGGATTTTACTGAGAGCTCCATAGATTTGAATGAAGAGTTGATTCATCATCCCAATGCAACTTTTGTTGTGAGAGCACGCGGCCATTCAATGATGGATGCAGGCATATCACCCGGTGACCTAATTATTGTTGATCGAAGTTTAAAGCCTCGTCATGGATCTGTTATTGTTGCAGTGTTAGACGGTGAACTGAGTATCAAGATTCTAAGTATAAAAAGTAAAAACGACATCATACTAAAATCAGCAAATAAAAATTATGAGGATGTTTATGTTTCAGAAGAAATGGACTTTATGATTTGGGGCGTCTGCACATATGTGGTTCATGATCTTAAGAAGATTAACTATCCTTTATGAAAAAAAAAGTTTTTGCATTAATAGATTGTAATGCTTTTTATGTTTCTTGTGAGAGAGTCTTTAATCCAAAACTAAACAATAGACCAGTTGTAGCCTTATCTAATAATGATGGATGTATCATAGCTAGATCTAAAGAAGCAAAAGCTCTTGGAATTAAAATGGGTGTCCCACTTTTTAAAGTTAAAGATATTATCGAAAGAGAGAATGTTATCGTATTTTCATCAAATTATACTTTGTACGCAGATATGTCGAGACGAGTTATGAATATAATATCTGAATTTTCTCCAAGTATTGAAGTTTACTCAATTGATGAGGCATTCATCGAGTTGACAGGTGTAAAAGTAGACTATGAATTCTATGCTCATAAATTGAGACAGACAATCTTACAGTATACAGGTATCCCAGTGAGTATTGGAATTGCATCAACAAAAACTTTGACAAAGGTAGCTAATCACATTGCAAAAGATAATGAAAGTTTAAATGGTGTATGTTCACTGGTTGATCACAAAAATTTAGATAGAGTGTTAGAAGATACTCATGTTAGTGATATATGGGGAGTGGGTAGACAGCTATCTAAAAAACTAATCACAAGTGGAGTCTTTAACGCAAAACTTTTAAAAAACTCTGAAGATACATGGATAAGGAAAATGATGAGTATTAATGGATTAAAAACAGTCTCTGAATTGAGAGAAATATCTTGCTTAGACTTAGAAGAAACATCAGCTACTAGAAAAAGCTGTTGTACCACAAGATCTTTTGGGAGACCTCTGGTTAATCTTGAAGATATAGAGCAGGCAGTTACTACTTTTGCTCGTCGTGCGACAGAAAGAATAAGAGGTGAAGATTTAACTGCTTCTATGGTTTCTGTTTTTTTACGAACTAACCCTTTTGATAAAAAAAATAACTATTATTCAAATAGTTCAACAATAACATTGAGTTATCCAACATATGATACAGTGCATATAGTGAAAGCAGCTCTAGACATAACAAAAAAAATTTTTCGTAAAGATTATAACTATAAGAAGGCTGGAGTTTTACTTAGTGGATTTTATAAAAAAGGAACTGAAACTAAAGATTTATTTTCTGAGTCAAAATACAGATCTCCTAATTTAATGTATGCGGTTGACCAAATCAATCAGCGTTATGGAAGCGATACAATTCAAATAGCCACAGAGTGTCAAACAGGAAAATGGAAACAGAAAAGAAAAAATTGTACTCAAAGCTACACAACTCAGCTTGATAAAGTTTTATTAGTTTAAATTACTTGATAAAAAATCTAAAAATACATTGGTAATTTTATCTGGAATCTTTGAGCTCCCAGCGTGACCACCTGAGAAAACAAAAACATCAGCATCCTTATTTAATGAAATTATCGACTCAACTGATTGAGGTGAAACTTCAGTATCATCATTTGCATAAGCTATATGTAATGGAATATTACTTTTTGAAAAAACTTCGTAAGTAGAAAAATAGTTTTTAGGAAAAAGATATCTAGATGAAGAGAGGAGAGAATATTCACTTCCAGGTAAGATTAGTTGATTAATATATCCATTAATCAACTCCTCAGATAATGAAACTTCATTTCCCCATTCCAAAGCTCTTTTTTTGATAAGAGGGAGTCCAAAAAAACGCATAGTGATCTCGCCAAGAAAAGGAATACGAAGAATTTTAAAAATAAAATTATCAATATTAACAACAGGAACTTGGATTCCAACTGCCAAAGAACGATTAATATTATTATTTGCAAATTCAATAGCGATTGGCGCTCCCATTGAAACACCATATAGAATAAACTGATCAATATTTAAATGATCAAGAAGTTCATCAAGTTGCTGTTGATATATATTCATTGAGTATTTAATTTTTGGCCGGTCTGAATAACCTCTTCCAAATTGGTCGTAACATATAACCCAATAACCACGTTGACTTAAATTTTTGCAGAAATCAGTATAGCCCTCAGAAGGAACAGTTCCACCATGTATCATTATTATTGGTGTATTATTATTTGAACCAAACTCTTTATACGCTGTTAGTCCGTTTGTAAGTTCTATAAATTTATAATCTGAAGACTTTTGAAACTGAGAAAGGTTCCCGTTTTCACGATATAGAAACAAGTAGATAACAGAGATAAAAACTGCGCCTATTGCTAAAATAGTAAGTAAAAGTTGATAAGACATATTCATTTTTTGCAGAATCTCCGGCTTAATTTAAGTTGCTTCGTAACCTTCATTTTGTTAGCATAATTGCCTTATAATAAAAATAAAGAAGGTAATAAATAATGAAAAAATCAATATTTACAGTTCTATTAGGCGCTTCTCTAATAGCGCTCGTAGCAGGCTGTTCTCAGCAAAAAGAAGAGGTAGCCGCGAGTGATATAAATGTAGGAATTATTTTAGGTTTTACAGGACCTATTGAGTCTTTGACGCCAACAATGGCTTCATCTGCTGAGCTTGCATTCAAAGAAGCAACTGACGCTGGTATACTTAATGGTTCAACTCTAAATCCTGTTAGAGCTGACTCGACTTGTATCGATGCAGCTGCGGCAACATCTGCTGCTGAAAGATTAGTGACAGCTGATAATGTAGCAGCAATTATGGGCGCAGATTGTTCAGGTGTGACAACAGCTATTGCAAATAATGTCGCTGTCCCAAATGGTGTTACAATAATTTCACCATCTGCAACGTCACCTGCATTAACAACAATAGAAGATAAAGGATTTTTCTTCAGAACAGCTCCATCTGATGCTCGTCAAGGACAAGTTCTTGCTCAAGTTGTTATGGATAGAGGAATTAAAAAACTTGCTGTGACTTACACAAACAATGACTACGGAAAAGGTTTATCTGATAGTTTTGTTGGAGCATTTACAGCTATGGGCGGTGAAGTGACTATTGAAGTACCTCACGAGGATGGTAAAGCTGATTATTCTGCTGAGGTAAGCACTTTGTCAGCTTCTGGTGCAGAAGAGCTTGCAGTTTTAGGTTATGTTGATCAGGGAGGAAAAGGTATTATCCAAAATTCTCTTGATACAGGAGCCTTCTCAAGATTCATTTTAGCTGATGGAATGATTGGTCAAAGCTTAATTGATAATGTCGATGGTGATTTGACTGGTACATTTGGAACTTTGCCAGGAAATGAGTCTGACGGTGCAGCAATGTTTATCAAAATGGCAAGCGCAAATGGTATTCCAGGTGATGGACCATTTGAACAAGAGTCATACGATGCTGCTGCATTAATTGTTCTTGCAATGCAAGCTGGTGGATCTGCTGATAGAGCTACTATCGCAAAAAATGTGATGGGAGTTGCTAATGCCCCTGGTACAGAAATTCTTCCAGGTGAGCTAGCTAAAGCAATAAACCTTCTTAAAGATGGTAAAGAAGTAAACTATCAAGGCGCAACTAATGTTGAGTTTTCTGATGTTGGTGAAGCATCAGGATCTTATAAAGAACTTGAAATAGGTTCTGGTAAGTTCAACACAATTCAAGTTAGATAATTTTGCCTGTAAGGCCTAGTTCAGCTAGGCCTTACAACCTTTTCAGGTATTACACCTCTAGGCATAAATCTCAAAGTTATTAATAAAATGGCCCCCATAATGAATAATCTCATGTGTGGAGCACTTGCAATCAAATGTGTTTTAATTGGATCTCCATAATCCAATCCACTTGTAATAAAACTAATAAATGCAATTGAAATAGGTTCTGCTTCGATCCACATAAACCATATAAAGAATCCACCAAATATTGACCCTAAGTTGTTTCCACTTCCTCCCACTATCACCATGACCCAAATTATAAAAGTGAATCTCAGAGGTTGGTAGGTTCCTGGTGTAAATTGCCCATCTAATGTTGTAAGCATTGCACCTGCTATTCCAATAATTGCTGAACCTAGGATAAAAACTTGTAAATGTTGTCCAACAATATTTTTACCCATAGCACTTGCAGCAACTTCATTGTCTCTGATTGCTCTCAACATTCTTCCCCAAGGAGAATTTAAAGCAAGCTGACTTAAGAAAAATAAAATAATTAGTACACTAATAAACAAGCTGGCATAACAAAGTTTCACATAAATACTTGACCCTTCAATTACTAATTTATTTAATAAGTCTTGTTTATTAGATGCTGTTTCAATAGCAGATAGTTTAGATGTATTAACCCATTCGATTAGTTTAATAAACCACTCTGACTCTTGTAATCGAATTTCATAAGGCACAGGCCTTGGAAGACCAGTAACATTTTTTACACCTCGTGATAGCCATTCTTCGTGTTTTAAAACGGCAATCACAATCTCAGAAATTCCAAGAGTAGCTATAGCCAAATAATCTGAGCGTAGTCCTAATGTAACTTTACCAATAATCCATGCGAGAAATGCAGCTGCAAATGCCGCAATTACCCAAGAAAAAATAATTGGCATTCCAAGCCCACCGAGAAAACCAGTTTTTGCTGGATTAATATCTTCAATTAAATCTATTGAAGGGGCATAAAAATTACCTAGTCCAATTGCAGCTAATAAAATTATAAAAACTATTAAGAATCTCCTTTTGAAAATAGAGCCTATATATTTAGTGACATAAAAAATAAAAATTGCTGCAGCAATAACTATCAATAAGCTAATAAGCATACCTGTTCCAGCTACTGACCAAGCTTCATAAATTGGTTGATGAGAAATAAGAACAGCAACAAGCCCACCTAAAGCCGTGAAACCCATGACTCCAGCATTGAATAATCCAGCGTAGCCCCACTGTAAATTAACGCCCATAGCCATTATTGCTGAAACAATGCATAAGTTAAATATCCCGATTGATAAGGACCACGATTGAGCAACTCCAACAATGATGAGTAACAGTGCCATGATTAAAAAAGCAAGCTGGGTTCTATATTTTTGTATCACAGTGTCTTACCTCTAAACAGTCCAGTAGGGCGAATAACTAAAACTATAACTAATATTATGAATGAAATCGCAAATTTATAATCAGTTGATAGGAATTGCATTAATCCACTTGGTTCTAAATTACTTGGTAGTAAATACATAAAAAACTTTTTATACGCATAAGTGAGCATAACTTCTGAAAAGGCTATAATATAACCACCAGCTACAGCACCTAATGGATTACCTATTCCCCCTACGATTGCTGCAGCAAACATTGGAAGCAATAACTGAAAATATGTAAATGGTTTAAAGCTTTTATCCAGGCCATACAAGACACCCGCAATAGTAGCTAGCATACCAACAATTATCCATGTAATCATAACCACTTTGTTAGGATTTATACCTGATAAAAGTGCAAGATCTTCATTATTAGAATAAGCCCTCATTGACTTGCCCATTTTTGTTTTTTGTAGGAAATAAAATAATATCACCATGGTAATTAACGCTATCACAATGGTTAAAACTTGAGTTGACTTAATGCTAAGTCCTTCAGAAAGACCAGTGTATGCTTTAAACTCTACGGCCTTAATAATAAACTTCTCACCGTCAAAAAAAGTTCTATCTTTTGGACCTATTATGAATCTAACAATTGCATTCATAATAAACATGACGCCTACAGACACAATCATGAATACAACCGGCTGGCTTTTTTGTTCTCGATAAAATTTATAAACAATTTTATCTGTAATTAAACAAAAAGCAGCAGTTAGTCCCATAGCAAAAGGTAATGCAATCAGAGCCGTTGGAAGCACACCAGCTGTTATGCCCCATGACTGAAATAACCATGTTATAAGTATGGCTATCATTGTTCCAAATGCCATTAGGTCACCGTGAGCAAAATTTGAAAATCTAAGAACTGCATATACAAGTGTTATGCCAAGTGCCGCTAGCGCTAACTGCGAGCCATATGATAAAGCTGGAACAATTACAAAATTTGATAAGAGAATTAATGCATTAATTAAGTCATAATTTTCCATACTTATCCGCCTAAAAATGCTTTTCTAACTTCAGTGTCATTTAAAAGTTCTGAGCCTTTACCTGTGAACTTGTTTTTTCCAGCAACTAAAACATACCCATAATCAGCAATATTCAGAGCCTGTTTAGCATTTTGTTCAACAATTATTATTGCAACCCCTGTCTTTTTAATATCGATAATCTTATCAAAAAGTTCATCCATCACGACAGGTGAAACCCCAGCGGTCGGCTCATCAAGCATCAAAACGTTTGGACGCGTCATCAATGCTCTTCCGACAGCTACTTGTTGTCGCTGACCGCCAGATAATTCTCCAGCAAGTTGCTCCTTCTTTTCATCAAGAATAGGAAAAAGTGAATACATTTCTTCAAAGGTTTCGCTGAGATCATCATCTCTTAGATAGGCGCCCATTTCTAAATTTTCTTTAACAGTTAATTCATTAAATATATTCATTGTTTGAGGGACAAATGATATCCCTGAGGCAACTCGATCTTGAGGCGATAGATTAGAAATGTTTTTCCCATCTAAAAATACTTTACCTTCACTTAATTGTAACATGCCTAACATTGCTTTCATTGCTGTTGACTTTCCAGCTCCATTGGGTCCCACAATTACCGAAATTTCTCCTTTATTAACGGAAACACTACAGTCGTTAAGAATATTTTCACCACCATATCCACCGACTAAGTTTTGGGAACAAAAAAAATCACTCATACTGCGCCACTTCTTCCAAGATAAGCAGAAATTACTTCTTCATTTTTTTTGATATCTTCAATCTTGCCTTCTGTTAGAATCTTGCCTTCTGACATTACTATGACTTTACTACAAAGCTTGCTAATGAATTCAATGTCATGCTCAATCATACAAAATGTATAACCTTTTTCTTGATTGAGTTTTAATATAACTTCAGCAATCTCGTTTAGCAGAGTCCTGTTAACGCCTGCTCCAACCTCATCCAGTAAAACAATATTTGCATCAACCATCATTGTTCTTCCAAGTTCTAATAATTTTTTTTGACCACCTGATAGGTTACCAGCCAGTTCATAAGTAAGATGTGATAAATTCAGAAATTCAATGACCTCAATAGCCTTTTCTTTTATTTTTTCTTCTTCTTCTTTTATTTTTTTTCTATTTATCCACGCATTCATTAATTTTTCACCAGATTGAAATCCAGGAACAACCATTAGATTTTCAAGAACTGTTAATTTTGAAAATTCATGTGCGATTTGAAATGTTCTTAATATTCCTTCATAGAATAATTGATGAGATGGCAGTCCAGTAATATTCTTTTTTTTAAAGTGTATCGTTCCACTTGATGGTTCAATGCTTCCACATATTACGTTGAATAGAGTTGTTTTACCCGCACCATTTGGCCCGATTAGTCCCGTTATTGAGCCTTGTTCAATTTCTAATGACACACTATCTACAGCATGAATACCACCAAATTGTTTACTAAGATTCTTTATTTCAAGCATTTTTTAACAATACGCTAGTGATAACTTTGGAGCAATTACTTATTATCATTTGATGTTTGATTTAAATAAAGGGCAAATAAAATAAGGCCTAAAGACAACAGGACATTAATTTCAATTGCTTCATTTAAGAAAATTGCACCTGAAAAATAAGCTATTAGGGGTATAAGAAAATTGATTAAAGATAAAAAAACAGGTCCAGTAGTTTCAATTATCTTAAAAAATAAAAGATTAGCAATTGCAGTAGCAAATATCCCTTGCATTGAAACTGCTAATATAGCTTTTGAATTAAATTCATTAAGCCAAAAAGGCTCAAGGAATAATGCAAATGGAAAGATCCATATGACACTCGCTATCGTTACTCCAGTAGCAAGAGAAATAAAGTTTATATCAGGTACAAGTTTGGTTAAAACAGCATTTAAGCCATAGCAGGCAGCAGCTAATAGAACTATCAACTGACTTATCACTTCAATTGAATTTCCTTTACCCACCTGTGTAAGAGTATCAAAACCAAAAAGTATTAATAATCCGCAAAATGCAATTATAAAACTTAATACTTTTTTGAAGTTTATTATTTCATTTTTTAAGATAATCGCACTCAATGCTAAAGTCAGTAATGGCATAGGGGACATTAATACACCGGCTAAACCGGCATTTATATATATCTCTGCAGAAGAAATTAATGAAAAAGGAATTGCTAAACCAAAAGCACCGAGTACAAAATAAAAAAGGATAAGTTTCGGTTTCAGAATAAGTTTTTGCTTTTGTAGTATCATGACCACATATAAAATTATTGATGCCATCAAAAGTCTTAAAAAAACATTTGTTATTGGACCAATTTCCTCAACAGCAAGTTTGATAAATAGAAAATTAACCCCCCAAATCGTTGCAAGGGAAAGCAAAAATATCCAACTGATAAAGCTTGTTTGATTTATTTGTTTCATTTAAGTCGGAGGAGAGTATTATTGTATATCTCGAATGTAAATGTATTAATCTATGCGAACTTTATTCATTTTTATTGCTTTATTGTCGATGCTTACAAGCTGTGCAAGTAAGCCCCCAGATAATCAGCAGAATATCTGTAAAATATTTAAAGAAAAATCATCGTGGTATAGATTAGTCAATAAATCAGAGGAAAAGTGGGGTGCTCCAATTCATATTCAAATGTCTATTTTAAGACAAGAATCTTCTTTTCAAAATAGAGTAAAACCTGAACGCGAAATGTTATTTGGTGTCATCCCGTGGAAACGAAAATCAAGTGCACTTGGTTATACCCAAGCAATTGATGGCACATGGGATTGGTATAAGAAAGAAAATAATAAACCGCTAGCTTCAAGGGTAAATTTTGCTGATGCTGTAGATTTTACTGGATGGTATATAAATAAGACTTCATCAATTAATAAGATTAGTAAAGACGATGCATATAATCAATATCTAGCTTACCATGAGGGTCATGGTGGATATAAAAAAGGAACATATAAAAGTAAAGAATGGTTGATTGAGGTTGCACGAAAGGTCAAGGTAAGAGCTGACAGATATGAGTCTCAATTAAGTGATTGTGAAAGTGATTTTAATAAGAAGTTTCTGGGTATTTTTTAATGAAAAATAATAATAAGAAATTAATTGCAGTTACAATGGGAGATCCGTCGGGTATTTCAACTGAAATTATTATCAAGTCATGGAAAAAAACTGCCCACAATTTTTTTGTAATACACGATCCTGATTATATTTTGAAAGTTGCTAATAAACTAAAATTAAAAGTAAAAATTAAAGTTATATCTAATCCAGAAGAGGCCCATGGCGCCTTCAAAAACTATCTACCAGTTTTACCAATTGAAATTGATAAAAGCACTAAGTTAGGTAAACCAAATTATAATAATTCAAAAAATATTTTTCATTCGATTGATCTTGCAGTTAAACTTGCTAAGAAGAAAAAAGTTTCAGGAATAGTCACAAGCCCTATTTCTAAAGAAATATTATCTAAATTTAAAAAAAACTTTACAGGTCATACAGAGTACTTGGCAAAACTAGATAAGAAAAAAAACTTTGGAATGATGTTACTAAACAAGGAATTAAAGGTTGTTCCATTTACAACACATATTCCATTAAAAAATGTTCATAAGTATATAAAATCAAAACCATTAGAAAGTGTTATAAAGCTATTGAATAGCTCTTTGAAAAAGAATTTTAATATTAAAAAACCAAAAATAGCAGTTACTGGCCTTAATCCTCATTCAGGAGATGGAGGACTTCTAGGCAAGGAAGAGCAAAAAATAATATTACCAGTTATAAAAAAAACTAGGAAGACTGGAATATCAATATCAGGCCCCTTATCACCGGACTCAGCTTTTCAGAAAAAAAATTTAAAATCATACGACGCCTTTTTATGTATGTATCATGACCAGGCTTTGATACCAATTAAGACAATTGATTTTGAAAACACAGTTAATTATACACTGGGCCTATCTTTTGTAAGAACAAGTCCAGATCATGGAACAGGATATGATATAGCTAATAAGTCAGTTGCAAGTGAAAGAAGCTTAGTCTCAGCAATTAATTATGCTGCAAAGATTTAAATTTTTATTTTTCAATACTAAAGGTTTGAACAGCATCATTAAACGATCCGAATAGTTTTTTTGAAAATTCATCAGTAGTTGAAGAAGTTTCAGGATGCCACTGAACTCCATAAAAATAACCATCATAATCTTTCAAACTAATTGCTTCGACAGTTTCATCTTTTGCAATTCCCTCAATCACAAGAGAGTCAGCAAGTTTATCAACTCCTTGGGTGTGAAGAGAATTTACTTCAATTGAATCACATCCAGCTAATTTATGAAGACCGCCATCTTCAGTTAAGTAAACTTCATGCTGTTTCCCAAACTGAATCTCTGGATCATCTGATTTAGGTGCACGATGATCCATTCTTCCAGGTACATTATGAATATCTGCATGTAAAGATCCACCTAAAGCTACATTAACTTCTTGAAAGCCTCTACAAATTCCAAGCAAAGGAATTTTTTTATAAAAAATATGTTCAATCAGCGGTAATACAGTTTTATCTCGATTTAGATCTAACGGCTCAACAACCTTATCTTTATTGTAAAACTCAGGATACACATTTGATAAATTTCCAGTGAGAAGAACGCCATCAAATCTATTTAGAATAACCTTATAGTTTTCAGTATCAGCGGTTGCGGGTAAGATTACAGGTGTACAATCAGTACTGTTTATTAATGCGTTAACGTAGTTTGCACCTGTTGCATGGTATGTTCGTTTTACATCTTCACGAGTAAATACATCTGCAAAAATAGCTACTAATGGTTTATTTTGCCTATACATATTTGATTAAATATTATTGTCGTTATTAATATTTAGCATATATTACTTTATGTATGGTCATCAATATTGAAAATAAAAATAGTAAAACTAGCACTCAAAGTTCGTGGCAAGACGTATTAGCTCTAAATGATCAACTTTCATCGGATGAGCAAATAACTCAATCTTCTGTAAGAGCCTTTTGTGAAGACAAGCTAATGCCAAGAATAGTAAATGACAACCGCAATGAACACTTCTCAAGAGAAATTCTCTTTGAAATGGGGGAACAGGGTTTATTAGGGTCATATCTAAATGGCTATGGCTGTGCAGGCGCAAACTATGTTAGTTATGGATTAATTGCTAGAGAAATTGAGAGAGTTGATAGCGCTTATAGATCTTTGATGTCAGTTCAAACCAGCTTAGTAATGTTTCCAATTTTCCAATTTGGCACAGAATCTCAAAAAGAAAAATATTTACCTAAATTGGCAACCGGAGAGTTAATTGGCAGTTTTGGTCTTACTGAACCTGATGCGGGAAGTGATCCAAACGCCATGAAGACAAGAGCAAAAAAAGTTTCAAATGGCTATCAATTAAGTGGGACTAAAACTTGGATTAGTAATTCACCAGTTGCAGATATTATGGTTGTTTGGGCAAAAGATGATGAGAATATTATTAAAGGATTTATTGTAGAGAGAGATAGTAAAGGCCTTAGCACTCCAAAAATAGAAGGAAAGTTATCATTGCGTGCTTCAACCACAGGACAAATAGTGATGGAAGATGTTTTTTGCAGTGAAGAGCAAATGCTTCCTAACGCATCAGGACTTTCAGCTCCTTTTGCATGCTTAAACTCTGCTCGTTATGGAATTTCATGGGGAGCATTAGGTGCTGCAGAATTTTGTTTTGAGACTGCGAGACAATATGCGCTCGACAGAATAATGTTTGGGAAACCAATTGCAGCTACTCAACTAGTTCAATCAAAGTTAGTTGATATGCAAACAGAAATTGCTCTTGGATTTCAGGCTGCATTGAGAGTTGGAAGATTGATGGATAATAATGAATCTGATGCAAATATGGTTAGCCTTATAAAAAGAAATAATGTTGGAAAAAGTCTTGACGTAGCCAGAGTTGCTAGAGATATTCTAGGAGGTAATGGAATTTCAGATGAATATCATGTAATGAGACACATGATTAATCTTGAAACGGTTAAAACTTATGAAGGCACACATGATGTTCATACATTAATAATGGGAAGAAATTTAACAGGAATACAGGCATTTAAATAATATGGCATACTTAAATAGGACCACAAAACAGTGGCAAGACATAGATACCGCTCATCATCTTCACCCTTTCACTGATTATAAGTCATTGGCAAAAGAGGGAAGCAATATAATTGTTAAAGCTGACGGAGCTCATTTAACAAATACAGACGATAAGCAATTTTTAGATGCGATGTCTGGTCTGTGGTGTGTGAATGTTGGATATGGTAGAAAAAATTTAGCTGATGTTGCTTATAAGCAAATGCAAGAGCTTCCATATTATAATTCTTTTTTTAAAACAGCTACAGCTCCATCCATTGAACTAGCACAACAATTAGCAGAGATTGCTCCAAACGATTTGAATCATGCGTTTTTCTCATCAAGTGGCTCTGAAGCAAATGATACTGTAGTAAGAATGGTCAGAAGATATTGGGATCTAAAAGGCAAGCCAAACAAGAAAACTTTCATTAGTAGAGAGTACGCATATCACGGCAGTACAATGACTGGTGTAAGCTTAGGTGGAATGACCGCTATGCATGCACAAGGTGGAATGATGCCTGGATTTGATCATGTAATGCCGCCTTATTGGTATAAGTACGGTGCAGATATGTCACCAGAAGAGTTTGGATTATTTACTGCCAATAAAATTGAAGAAAAAATAAATGAAATTGGACCTGAAAACGTTGCTGCATTTATTGGTGAACCAATTCAAGGCGCTGGAGGTGTAATTATTCCACCCGACTCATATTGGCCACGAGTCCAAGAGATATGTAATCAGTATGATATTTTATTAGTTGTTGATGAGGTTATTTGTGGGTTTGGAAGAACCGGCGAGTGGTTTGGAAGTAATGCTTACAATATCAAACCAGATATTATTACTATGGCAAAAGGTATTAGTTCGGGCTACATCCCTCTTTCTGGAATTATGGTTGGTGATAGAGTAACTGAAACATTAATTGATGAAGGAGGAGAATTCTATCATGGATATACATATTCAGGTCATCCAGTTGCTTGTGCTGTTGCTATTGAAAATTTGAAAATAATTAGAGAAGAAAATCTCATTGAAAACTCAAGAAAAACTTCAGTTTATCTGAAAGAGCGAATGAATGAAATCGCTGAACATCCACTAGTTGGTGAAGTTAGAATGAAAAGTTTTATAGGAGCAGTTGAGTTAGTGAAAGATAAAGATAAGAGAATAATGTTTGAAGAAACTGGTGTAGTTGGTGGAATTTGTAGAGATTACTGTATTGAAAATGGACTAGTTATGAGAGCAGTAAGAGATGGAATGATTTTTTGCCCACCTCTTATTTTTAATAATAATCATATAGATGAGTTAGTTGAAAAGCTTAAAAAATCTCTAGACCAGACGCATGCTCATATTTCTAAATCATAAGTGTAATACTCATTATCTCTTAAGTAACCAAGAGACTCGTAGAGTGACTGTCCAGGAGTATTTGTCTTTGCTGTTGATAATTCAATAGAACCAAAATTATTTTCAGTTGCATATTGTTTAGCGGCATTCATAAGTAGTTTAGCAAAACCTCTTCTTCTATACTCTTCTCTGACAAATAAATCATAGAGAACGATCTTCTGTCTAACATTTACTGAATCAAAAGTTGAATATAGTTGAGTGAATCCAATACATCTTTCTTTTTCTTCTGCAAAAAAGATTACTGATTCATTGTTTGAAAGCCTTTCAGTTATATATTTTTGAGCAACACTAATATTAGATTCTTGTTTATAAAAAACTCTATATAGATCGAAAACTTCTCCTATAATCTTTGCATCATTTACATTTGCACGTTTTATATTTTCAGACATCTTTTACCTCCTGAATGTTCTGTAAATAGAAATTACTAAAAAAATAAATGTGAAAGAGGTAATTGTGTATATAAAGCCCATTGGACCAACTATATCCATTACTCTGCCACCAATAAGAGGTCCAATTAACGAGCCGACCTCAAAAACCATTACTAGAATCGCTGTTGCTCCTGCAACCTGTGAAGCGCTGTAGCGCTCACCTAACATTGTAAGCGAAATAGCAAAAATTCCACTTGCTGCGCCACCCCACATAAAACAACTAATTGCCATTATATAAAAATTATTAATAAACAGCGCAAATATGATTGGGCATATAAAAGTGATTAAAACAGCAGTATTCATGAGAAGTCTCTTATTCATTTTATCGAGTAACACACCAATGATGGGCTGGCAAATTACACCTCCTACCAAAGTGATGGTCACATATTGCAAAGCTAGATCTTGAGAAAAATTACTTTTAATCATGAAGATCGGAAAAAATGAAACAAACATAACATCATCTAAGCCACATAAAATAGCTGCTCCAAATATTGTAGGTGCAGCAATTATTGCAGCAAATACAGGAAGAGATTTTTTTTCAGGCAATTTAGGATCATCAATTTTAATTGTAATTAGTGGTATTATTGCAAGGAAAGATAGGGCTGAAATCACAACAAAAGGGAACCATCCCTCAATACCAGTGAGTGAAATTACCATTGGTCCAATTGCAAAACCAATTACAAAAACAGTATTATAAATTGTTACTATCTTACCTCTGTTACTATCATTAGCCATAGATAGCATCCATGTATCAAATGCATTCCAAGCTAATGCTCCAGCAAATCCAATCAAAAATCGAATTAGGAACCAAGATGTTAAACTTTCAAAAATAGGAAATGTGAAATATAGAAGTATTGTAAATATTTGAGCTATGACGATGGATCGCGCTAATCCAATTTTATGAATGATGATTGGCGTTATTCTTACAAATAAAATAACAGCCAGCGGTTGTGCAACAACGTTTAAACCAATTTCTGTATTTGAATATCCTCGTGATTCAAGAATTAGTGAAAGCAGTGGTATTAATGTTCCAAGCTTTATTCCTATTATGAGGGCACATAAAAAAAGAACAAGATATGTTTTATATTGGTTTCCTAAATATGATTGAACTACAGATGTCATTGGAACTTTTCTTCATTTGGATAGATATTTCTGAAATATTTAATGATTAAGTTCCTACAAAATTCATTAGTATATATTTTTGGATCAAACAAGATTCTTTGCCATAATCCGTCGACCATTGAATGATATGTTTCACTAATTTCAATTGCGCTTAAAGAATTTTGATTTGTTTTAGAATTTATCTTATCAATAAGTTTTTCCATTTGATGAAGATATATTTCATCTTGTTTTTGACATATGGATAGATATGATGGCCTAAATTTTACTTCACTATAAAATGCGATCCAAACTGATATTTTGTTCCGATTAGCAATTTTTTTACTAAAATCATTCTCACAAATTTTAAGCAACCTTTCAATGGGATCTAAATTCTCATCCTCAAATATTTTTTGCCAAGATTTTTTATATTCATCAGATAGAAACTGAAGAGAGCTCAGTAATAAATTTTCTTTTGATTTAAATCTAAAATTTGCATATCCCTGTGACACTTTGGCTTTTTTGGCAACATGTGAGATTGTTGTGTCCCCAAGGCCTCTTTTAGCAATTGTTTCAATTGTCGCATCAATAAGTTTCTGATGATTTATAGAAATTTCACTACTTTTTTCATTTGATGTTTCTGTTTGTTTTTGACTTACTGCAATCATGACAATTTAAAGAATATACAAAGATCTCTCTCAAGGATAGTTTTGTATTGAATAATCATTCAATATTGTTATCATATATATAAATTTTTGTAAGTTTTATGCCAAAAAATACGCATGATATTATTGTTGTTGGGGCAGGTCATAACGGGCTAACTGCAGCTAGCTATATGGCAAAAGCTGGCCTCGATGTTCTTGTTCTTGAGAAAAATGAATGGATTGGCGGAGCCGCTGTAAGCCGAGAATTATTTCCAGGATGGAAGTATTCAAACTGTTCTTATGTTTGTAGTTTGTTAAGGCCAGAAATCATGAGAGATCTTGAACTGTATAAGTACGGGTTACAAATTATTCCTTATGAAGGAAGTGCAACAATGATGAGGAATGGCGATTATTATGCTCACTATCACGATCATGATATGACAATTAATTCTATAAGACGTCATTCTCATAAGGATGCAGAAGCGTATGAGCGATATAGTAGGGATGTACTTAGACAATGTAAAATTATCAAACCTTTGTTAAAGATGACACCTCCCGACCTAACTTCATTTAAACCAAAAGATCTTTTTGGAGCATTAGAATTTGCTAAACACTTTGCGGCAAAAGATGAACTAGGTGGTCTAGGTGAAAAAGAAATTTATGATACGATAAGATTCTATACAATGAGTATTCGGGATTATCTCGATGAGTATTTCGAAAGTGATATTACAAAAGCCCACTTAGCAGGTAGTGCAATTATTGGTACTGCTTTAGGGCCATGTTCACCGGGCTCTGCTTATGTTCTACTGCATCATTATATGGGTGAGGTTGATGGATCAGTTGGATCATGGGGTTACTCGAGAGGTGGAATGGGTTCTATAACAAAAGCGATGATGGGCTGCTTAAATGATCATGGAGGTGAGGTTAAGCCAAGTAGTGAAGTCACAAATGTTATTGTTAAAAATGGTAGAGCAATCGGTGTTGCTACTAAAAATGGTGATGAGTATTACGCAAAAAAAATTGTATCTAATTTAGATGCAAAAAGAACCTTCTTAAAGATAACTGAAGAAAAATCTCTTCCAGAAGACTTTGTTGAAAGAATTAAAAATTTTAAAATTAGAGGATCCTCAGGAAAACTAAATATTGCTCTAGACGGACTTCCAGATTTTCCTTGTATTCCTGAAGGTGATCCAGGAGGCGGTGGAGATATGCATTTCACTGAGTCCATTGAGGAAATGGAAGGAGCTTATGACGACTGGAAAAGAGGTCAATGGTCAAGAAATCCTTATGTAGATATGTGTATACCATCAAAAAGTGATCCTACGATGGCTGCTCCAGGTAAACATTACATGTCAGTATTTATTCAATATGTACCATTCAATTTGGCAAATGGAGGATGGAATGAAGAAAGAAAGCAAGAATTTGGAAGACATATTGTTGATTGCATATCTGAGTTTTCTCCAAACTTTAAAGATTTAATTAATCACTATGAAGTGAGAACTCCAATGGACTTAGACAGTGAGGTTGGATTAACTGAAGGAAATATCTTTCAAGGTGAATTAACAATGGACCAACTCATGTTCAATCGCCCTGTTCCTGGTTACGCACAATATCGTACTCCATTAAAAAATATGTATATTTGTAGCTCATCTACTCATCCTGGAGGTGGCGTAATGGGAGCACCTGGTGCAAATGCAGCGCGTGAAGTTCTTCTTGATATGAAAATGCCTCAAAAAGGAAATTACTACTAATGTCTGATATGCAATATGATGCCATTATAATTGGCGGAGGTCATAACGGACTTGTTTGCGCAAATATTCTTGGTAAAAAAAATAAAAAAGTTTTAGTTTGTGAAGCCCGTGAAAATTGTGGGGGCATGGTTAATCATGAAATTATCAATTATGTTCCATCTGTTCCAAATAGCGTAAGCCAATCAATTGGTGGATTAAATCTTAAGTATATTCCAAAAGGCACTATTGCTCTCTCAGAATCTGGTAAACACATTCGACTTATTGGAAATTTACACTTGGACCATGCTACGATCGCGAAGTTCTCAACGCAAGACGCTGATCGATACCTTGAGTTTCATGACAAGATGTCTCAGTTCTCAAAAACGCTTGGCAAATTCATGTTGGATTCACCTCCAAGAATTATGAATAATAATTTTTCAGATTATGCAAAATTATTCAAGCTAGGTTTGAACGTGAGAATGCTTGGCAAAAAAAGATTTAACGAGTTTGCAAGAATGATCGGTTTAAATATAGCTGATGAACTTGAGGATAATTTTGAGAGTACTCTGCTTCAAGGACTTATTGCTCATGATTCTGTTTTAGGTTCAAACTTAGGAGCAAGATCACCTGGTTCATTGATTAACTTATTGTATAGAATGGCTGTTCATGGCAACTCACTTTTTGGTGGTATCTACGAAATGGAAGGTGGATCTGAGTCATTTATTTCTGCTCTTTTAGAAAAATGTAATAGAAATAGCGTTGAAATAAAAACATCTGCATCTGTAAAAAATTGTTTAATTGAAGATGATAAAGCAGTTGGTGTTGAATTACATAATGGCGAAAAATTTTTTGGAAAAACAGTAATTTCAAATGCTGATCCTAGATCAACATATCTTTGTTTACTTGGTGCTCAAAATCTTGATACGGATGTTAAGAGAAGAATTAAACATCACCGGTCAAAAGGGCGTGTCGCAAAGCTTTCACTTGAACTAAAACAAATGCCAGAATTTAATGATTGTGACATTGAAGATCTAAACAGCAGAATGGTGGTTTCTCCTTCTATTGATTATATTGAGGAAAATTTTAACCCAAGCAAATTTGATAAATTATCATCTGAGCCAGTTCTTGAGATCTGTTTAAAAAAAGATAAAGACAGCAATCCTTCTTTGGATATTCAGGTTCAATATGCTCCCTACAGAGCTCATGGTGGTTGGGAAAATATTAAAGAAGACTATGTAAACTCAATTATAAAAATTTTATCAAAGTACTCTTCAAACATTGAAAGCTGTATTGAAAGTAAAACATTTATCACTCCAGATGATATAGAACAAAATTATCATGTTTCAGGGGGACATTGGCATCATGGAGAAATTCAAATTGATCAACTATTTATGCTTAGACCTATTCCTGGGGCAGCACAGTATAGGACTCATTTAGATGGTCTTTATTTGTGCGGTGCTGGAGCTCATCCAGGTGGAGGAATGCATGGAATTTCTGGGAAAAATGCTGCCAAAGTTGTTCTGGGAGATCTATAAATGAATAGTGATTTAAGATTTTCAGCTTTAAAGAAAACGCCATTTCATTCAAGAACGAGCTTAGCTTCGCGAACAAATAAATGGTACACGTGGAATGGTTTCACTGTCCCTACAGAATATTCGACTGTAGAACTTGAGTACACTGCTGCTAGGAATGGAACTTCTGTAATGGACTTAACTCCTATGGGTAAGTACGAAATAACAGGAGATGATGCACATCTTTTTGTTGATTATTTAGTTACAAGGGATTTGTCTGAGATGAAAGATAATACAGTTGCATATATTATATGGTGCAATGAAGATGGAAAAGTTCTTGATGATGGAACAATATTTAAATACTCATCAAAAAAATTTATGCTTTGTTGTGCTGTAAAAATTTTTAATTGGTTAAATGATTCTGCAGAGGGATTTGATGTAGGAATCAAAGATGTAACAGATACAATTGCCGCTCTTTCTTTGCAAGGTCCGACATCTTGTTCAACTCTTAAAAACTATGGAGCACATGATTTAGAAACACTAGCTCCATTTGAAATGAAACAATTCACTATAGATGGATACAACGTTTTAATTTCTCGTACTGGTTTCACAGGAGATCTAGGATATGAAATATGGACTGATCCTGAAAACGCCGAGTCAGCTTGGGATAGTATTTTTGAAGCTGGTAAGCAACTTAAAATCAGGCCATTTGGAATGCATGCTTTAGATATGACAAGGATTGAAGCAGGATTTATTCAAACCAATACTGATTTCATGGCTGCAGAGGATGCATTAAGACCAGTAAGAATGAGATCACCATATGAAATTGGAATGGGGTGGCTGGTCCATTTTAAAAAGAAAAATTATTTTGTTGGTAAAAAAGCACTTAAGTTAGAAAAAGAAAAAAGTACAACTGAGAGGTGTCTAGTGGGTCTCGATATAGACGGAGACAAGCCAGCACATGGCTCTGTTATCTATAATGAAAAAAAAGAAGATATTGGAATCGTGACTGCTGCAATGTGGAGTCCGACAATGAAGAGAAATATTGCTTTAGCTTCATTAAAGCGTCCCTACGGCATTAAAATTAAAGATAATATATTTGCAGAAATCTATCATCCTGAAGAAATTGAATATCGTAAAATTTGGGCTAAATGTAAGGTTGTAAAGAGACAATTTTACAACCCTGAAAGAAGAAATAAGGTCCCCGCAGACCTATATGAATAGCCAAAAATTATAATTTTTAGCCTAATTCAATTATTGAACAGCCATTCAATTTGAGGTATAATGACTCATGCCAAAATCAACACCACAAACGCCGACGAAAGAATTGCTCAACACTCTCGATGATCGAATATTGCACCCATGGCAATATTTAGAATATCGAGGCGAGGATGATCGAACATTCATTGATAAGTCTAATGGAATTTATCTTTACGATAAAACAGGAAAAAAACTTATCGATGGGCCAGGGGGGATGTGGAATGTAAATGTTGGTCACGGTGTTAAAGAAATAGCTGATGCTGTTTATGAGCAGATTACTAAGATGCCTTACGCTAGTCCGTTTACTGAGTCTACAGAAATAGCTCACAATTATGCTTCTAGGCTTGTAAAATATGCTCCTGGTGATTTAAAAAGAGTTTTTTTCACTTCTGGAGGATCATCTGCTGTTGACTCAGCCTTACGTTTTGTCATGTTTTATAACAATGTATGTGGACGTAGAGAAAAAAAACAAATTATCTCAAGGCATGATGCCTATCACGGTAGTACTTTTTTAGGAGCCTCTTGCTCTGGTAAAGAACGCGACAAAAATAATTTTGATTTTGCGACAAATATAGTTCACCATATTTCATCACCTAACCCTTTCCGTAAACCTGATGATTTAACTGATGAAGAATTTTGTGATTTAAAGGTTAAAGAATTGGAGGATAAGATTTTAGAGATAGGACCTGATAAGGTTGCAGCTTTTATTGCTGAACCAATTTTAGCATCAGGTGGTGTAATTGTTCCACCTAAAGGTTATCAAAAAAAGACACACGCAGTTTGTAAAAAGTATGATGTACTTTACATCTCTGATGAGATTGTGACGGGTTTTGGAAGATTAGGCCATATATTTGCATCAGAAAATTATTTTGATTTTACTCCAGACATTATTCTCCTCGCAAAGGGAATTACATCTGGCTATGTTCCATGTGGTGCTGTTGTTATTTCAGAAAAGCTAATGTCACAATTAGATAACAAAGAGAAAGTTATATTTTCTAATGGATTCACTGACTCCGGCCATCCAGTGAGTATGGCCGCGGCTACTGCAACTTTAGATTACATGGAGAAAACCAACTTATTAGACCATGTGAAGGAAGTAGGTCCATATTTTCAAAGTAAACTAAGAGAATTAACCGACCTTCCAATTGTTGGCGAAGTAAGGGGAGAAGTATTAATGTCAGCAGTAGAATGCGTTTGAAATAAAGATAAAAAATACCCACTTAATTTGTCATATGAAATAGTTTCAAGAATAAATGAGCATTGTCAGCAATTAGGATTAATTGTTAGACCTTTATTCAGCACTTGTGTGATGTCACCATCACTTATCATTACAAAGGAACAGGTTGATGAGCTTGTTACTATTTTGAGAAGAGGAATTGAGCTTGCAACTGATGATATCAAAAAAGAAGGTCTTTGGTCATCATCTGCGAATTAATGAGCTCATTCAATCAATACAAAAAAAGCTATCAAGAAGGCAAAACACTTCCTCAAGATTTTTATACTGATGAGAGTATTTTTTCTGAAGAAATGAAGCAAATTTATTTTAAACAATGGCTAATGGTCGACCATGTTAGCCGTATTCCTAACCCAGGTAATTATTTTGTTTTTGAAGCCGAGAAAGAATCAATAATTGTAATTCGTGGAAGAGATAATGTGATTAGGGCCTTTTATAATGTCTGCACTCACCGAGGCTCGAGAATTTGCCTTGACGAAGAAGGTTCAAAAAAACTCTTAGTGTGTCCTTATCATGCGTGGAGCTTTTCTGCAGAGGGCGAGTTAAAAGCTGCCCGATATATGCCAGATGATTTTAAGCTCGAGGAACATGGACTAAAGAAGTGCCATATCAAAATATATGAAGGATTAATTTTTATAAATCTCTCTCTTGACGATCCAATGGATTTTGATGATTTTATGTCACCATTAAAGGAGTTAGTCAGTTTTCATGGTACGGGAAAGTCTAAAATTGCTGCTCGAAAAAAATATCCAACAGACGCTAACTTCAAATTAGTTTTAGAAAATTTTCAAGAATGCTATCATTGTGGCAATGCGCATCCAGAACTTAGTTCAGTTCATGAAAAAGATTGGGTCTATACAATGGGAGCCGGACTGGGTACAGCGCCTCAAAAAGATACAGATGAATATTTAAAAAAAATAGGTCCTTGGATTGAAGAATGTAAAAAACAAGGAACACCATCTGAAACTTATTTAGAAACTGAAGAAGGTCTTAAAAGAGGTTTAAATCGTTATGTTGACCGCACTCCGATTGGGAATGGACATCTATCACAAACGAAAAATGGCAAACCAGCTTCAAAAATTATGGGAAAATTTAAGGATTTTGATGGAGGATTATCACAAGTCAGCTTCAACCCATTTAGTTGTTGTTATCTCACTAATGATTTTGGCATCATGTTTGTTTTTAAACCTAATTCAATCTTAAAATCAGAAGTAGAATTAATTTGGCTCGTTAGTGAAGATGCTAAAGAGGGTCGAGATTATAATACAGACGATGTTACATATATTTGGGATATAACAACACAAGAAGACACAACAATAATTGAAAACAATCAAAAAGGTGTTCTTTCACAATCTTTTACACCAGGTGTACTATCTCAGAACGAGTCAGCAGTTACATATTTTTATAATTGGTATTTTACCAATATGCAGCTACCATAATCTTAGAGCACCTTCATGAAGCAATTGTATGATAAAGCAATATATGATTTTAGTACGCCAATTAAGAGCTACTGGGAAGAAATAAGTCATTTTGATCAGAGTCAATTTCCAAAATTAGTTGGTGACCAATCTTGTGATGTATGTGTTATTGGTGGCGGCTTCACTGGAATAAGTACAGCATATCATATAGCAAAAAATTATGGAGGGGATGTTAGGCTTCTTGAGGCTGGACATTTTGGATTTGCAAGTAGTGGAAGGAACGCAGGATTTTGCTGCCTTCCAGCAACAAAATTATCAATTAGCCAATTGATTAAAAAGTTTGGAATGGATGAAACTAAAAAGTTTTTTGCTTCTCAAATTGAAGGAGTCGATCTTTTAGCATCATTAATCGCTGATAATAATATTGAGTGTGAAAAAGTTGGTACAGGAAATCTTGATGTGGCTCATCATCCAGATAGTAGTGAAGAATTAAAAGAGTGGGGAAATGATTTAAAAAATTATTTTGGAATTAATACGCGATGGATTCCAAAAGAAGAGTTTGATGAGACAGGGCATCAATCAACAGAACAATTTGGTGCAGTGTTTACAGAAGCTGGATTTGCAATGAATCCAATGGCATTTTTGGATGGATTTGCTCATGCCGCAGTCAATATTGGCGCTAAACTACATGCGCATTCGAGAGTCAAAAAATGGGAGAGAAATGGAAAGCACAAACTAATAACTGAAGATGGTTCATTGACTTGTGATAAAGTTGTAGTTGCTACAAACGGTTATACAGATGAGTCTTTACATTCAAGTTTTGCAAATAGGATGGTTCCAGTTCTATCAAATATTATTGTTACTAGAGAGATGAGTGAGGATGAGTTTAAAATGCAAAATTATAAAACTTTGAATCCAATCTGTAACTCTAGAGAGATTTTATATTATTACCGCAGGATGCCGTCTAATAGAATGCTTTTTGGAACCCGAGGTGACACATTTGGCGATGAAAGAAGTGCTCTTAAAATGAGAGAAATTATGACAAAACAATTTAGAGGAGTATTTCCCAATTGGAATGAAATTGATATTGAGCATTATTGGAGAGGAACAGTGGTTATGACTCGCGATCTTGTTCCTGCCTTTGGTAGCCTTGAAAATGATAAGACCGTATTTTTTTCATATGGCTATCAAGCAAATGGAAATAATACAACTGTTTACTGTGGAAAAAAATTAGCTGAGATGATTTATGAATCGAATAGTGGTGAAACAAATATTTCAAAAGTATATCAAGGCCTATCTCCAAAAATTCCTTTTGGCTTTCTTAGATTATGGTATCTCAGAATTTATCTCTGGTACTCTAGATTTACAGATAAAAGCAAAAAAGAGATTTAAATTGCATCTGTTATTTTTATAAATTAGAATTTTTTGTATGTTGAACTTGTGGCGAAAATTATATGTAAAAAGTGAAATTATCAGAGCTTATTCACTTCTTTCACCAGCTTTAGTTCTTGTTATTTTAGCCATGGCTGTTCCTATGGGACTTATGTTGAGTTTTAGCATGTTTACTCAAGTCAGCATGATGGAAATCGATTATACTTTTACATTTCAAAGATATATTGATTTTTTTCAAAAAAATTTATTGGTCACACTTTTAATTAAATCAATTAAAATATCATTTCTTGTAACTCTTATCACTCTCGTAACAGCATACCCTGTTTGTTATTACATCGCTTTTTATGTTAAAAAAAATAAAATGCTGTGGCTTGTTTTACTTACTCTACCATTTTGGACATCTTACTTATTAAGAGTATTTTCTTGGAAGATTATTCTTGGAACAAAAGGAGTAATAAACTCTTCACTAATGAACGCTGGAATCCTTAGTGAACCCCTTACATTTCTAATGTATTCAGAGACTGCAGTAGTTATTACTTTGACTCATGCATGGGCAGCCTTTGCATTATTACCATTGTATGTTTCACTAGAAAAAATTGATTTTTCTCTTATTGAAGCTGGAAGAGATCTTGGCTTATCTCGATTTGAAGTTTTCTGGAAAATTACTTTTCCATTATCATTGCCTGGAGTGATTGGTGCAATTTTAATTATATTTATCCCAACAGTAGGTGATTATGTCACCCCAGCTTTACTTGGCGGAACTGATGGTCGTATGTTATCTAATATGATCCAGGCTTACTTTGGGAAAATAAATAACATTCCTCTTGGAGCAGCATCGGCAACTATAATGCTAGCAACTGTTGCTATTATAACAATTATTGTTTCAAATGTAACAAAGAGACTGACACAAAGGCTAACGTAAAGATGAACGAAAAAAATAATACACTACTGATATATACTCTTCTTTATTTTGGTTTTTTATATGTGCCAGTTTTATTCTTGCCTATATTTAGTTTTAATGATGCAAATTATATGTCATTTCCACTAGCTGGATTTACAACAGAACATTATGAAGAGATGTGGTCAAAAAGAAATCTTCACAAAGCCTTATGGGCTAGTATAAAAGTTGGAGTTGTTGCAAGTGTAGTTAGTACAACTATCGCTCTTTTCGCTGCAAAGGCCTTTGCTCGTTATAAGTTTAGAGGACAGAAGATTTCTTATGGTGCAATTATGATGCCATTTTTAATTCCTGAGATCATTTTAGCTGTAGCTATATTAATCATCTGGGTCAATCTTGGCTTTAAATTAGGCCTAGTACCAGTGACAATTGGACATACTTTATTTTGTACGCCATTTGCAATGTTAATATTAATAGCTCGTATTGAAGGATTTGACTTTTCTCTTGAGGAAGCTTCAAGAGATCTAGGAGAAAATGCATGGGGTACATTTTATAGGGTATCACTTCCGCTATATTTACCCGGGATAGTTGCAGCTCTTCTTCTGAGTTTTATAATTTCATTTGATGAGTTTATTCTTGCATTCTTCTTGACAGGTAGTGATGCGACACTGCCTATGTATATGTGGGGTCAAATGAGATTTGTCCAAAAATTACCACATGTGCTGGCATTAGGAGCAGTAATAATTGTGTTTACTACTTTGATTGTTTTGTTAGCATTCTGGTTGAGAAATGTTGGCCAAGGAAAAGGAAAGAAAGATATAGCTATAAAAATATAAAAGATTATGAACAACTCATTTATACAAATTAATAATATTTCAAAACATTTTGCAGATGTTAAGGCAGTTGATGATGTTTCATTTGAAATTAAAGAAGGTGAATTCTTTTCACTTTTGGGACCCTCTGGTTGTGGAAAAACAACTTTGTTACGACTCTTAGCAGGATTTGAATACCCAACTTCTGGTAATTTATTAATTGATGGAATAGATATTACTGCGCTACCTCCAGATAAAAGACCTACAAATATGGTTTTTCAGAATTATGCTATTTTTCCTCATTTGAATGTTGAAAAAAATATTCAATTTGGATTGAGAAAACTTGGCTTAAGTAGCGATGAAATAGAGAAAAGAGTAAAAGATGTTTTATCTCTCGTGAAGCTTGAAGGATATGAGGAAAGATTTAGTAATCAATTATCTGGAGGTCAAAGACAGCGTGTCGCGCTTGCAAGAGCTCTAGTAAGGCAACCAAAAGTACTTTTATTAGACGAGCCTCTTGGTGCATTAGATAAAAAGTTAAGAGACGAAATGCAGCTAGAATTAAGAACTCTACAGAAAAATATTGGAATTACTTTTGTATTTGTAACTCATGATCAACAAGAAGCTATCAGTATGTCGGATAGAGTAGCAGTAATGAATAATGGAAAAATTCAACAACTATCGGCACCAAATGATCTTTATAAGAATCCAGAAAATATATTTGTAAGTGATTTTATTGGTGAAACGAATTTTCTTAAAGCTGAAACGAAATTAAGTGATGGTGAATTTATCAGTGTTTCAATTGAAGAATTAGGTGAGTTCAAAATTAAAAATAATTTAAATATTTCAGCAAATTCTACAGATGTTGTATGTAGCGTTCGCCCGGAATCAATGATGATTTCTAAAGTAAAATCAGACTGGGATATTTGTCTTGATGCTAAAATTAAACAGACTTCATATTTAGGTGAGATGACTAGATTTTATGTAGAAGCAAAAGGAATTGATAAGATCATCACTGTTTCTTCACAGCATTTCGATAATCAATCCTTTGAAAATAACGAATGCTTTATAAGTATGAGTTTAGAAGATATTTCTCTATTAAATAAAAAATAGCCTGCCCCCAAAAAAGAACAGGCTATTTTGAGATTTTATTTTAATCTCTGATCAACCGCCAGCAACCATTTCAGCCCACTGAGCTTCCATGTAGTCTGTTACTTCGTCTGAAGGCATAACTGAGAACATTCCATTTGAAAGGTGTTCTGCAGGATTTGATGCTACTCCACGTTCAGCAAGTTCATCAGCAGTAATAGTGCTAAAGCCTTTTCTATTCGAATGACCATAACCCCACTCACTTAATAAGTAAGCTGAAGTTTCAGCACTAGTAGCTCCATTAATCATTGCATATGCTTTATCAAGGTCTGCACCTTTAACAATCGCAAGTCCGCATGCCCACGTCATTGTACCATTAGCAGGCTGCATCATTTTTGCTCCAGCATTCCATGCAATTTCGTTCCATCCAAGAGCTACGTCTATTTCTTCATTACCCAATGCTTCTACCATTGAAGATGTATCTCCAAAGAAAGCACGGATTTGTCCGTTGTCTCTCATTTCACGGAACTTGTTGATTGCTTTATCAATAGCAGCTTTTGTTAACTGATCTTTTTCTCTAATATCAATTCCAAGGTGATGCATCATCAAAAATAATGAGTCAGCAGCTGAGTCAAGTATTCCAACTTTACCTTTAACTCTTGGATCTTCCATTAGATCAAAGCTTTCGTTATCTGCATTCATCCAAGTAACTCGATCAGGCATATAAAACAAAGTTGTGTCACCCCAATCGATTGGTGCAAAATAATTTTGGCCATTAACGATACCACTTGGTAAGTCTCTGACTTCAGGGAACATATCGTCCCAGTTGTCAATTCTAGAAGTATCAAGCGGCTGAAGCACTCCAGCTCTCACCCAACGAGCGATCTCACCTTGGCAAGGCCAAGCTAAGTCAACTTCAAAACCAGCTTTTAATTTTTGTAATCCTTCTTCAGCATCACCGAATGTTGAATATTCAGGTGAGCCATGTTCTTCTGCGTATGTTCCGAATAATCCATCATCGTCATATCCGCCCCATAGAAAAACACTTCCAGGCTCATCAGCAAAAACTTTTGATGTGGTAAATGATACAGTCATAAAAACTGTCATGATTGCCACACTTAGGGCTCTTACTAAGAAGCTTTTAGTTTCATAGTATTTCGGCATAGTTATTAATCCTTTTTTTTCTTATTAAACTAGAAAAATTGTACACGTATGGATGTGTTGGTCAATATATTATAGGCTTATTGAGGGGCGATTTTTGTTAGAATTTAACCATGGATCTAACATTTCGTAGTTATACCCACCCTGAAACACTAATTCGTCAGAGTAAGAGCGAGCAATGATTTGAATTCCAGTGGGTACTCCACTTGAACTAAAACCCGATGGAACAGAGAGCACTGGTAACTTCCCTAACATATTAAATGGGTGAGACATGACCCAGGAGAAATCGGCACACTGCTGAACCTTATCATTAATAATGACATCATCATTCACAATATCAATGTCAGCTTTGATTGCTGGTGAGGCATTTGTAGGACATATAAATAAGTCATATTGGTTTAATATGGGTCCAAGATCTGAATACATCTTTCCAGTAATTTCAGCGCTCTCAACGACATCATAGCCAACATAAGCCCCAATTTTTTCGTGATAAAGCTTTTGATTATTTTGAATTGCTTTCATATGCAGTTCAGGTACTTCGGCAAACATTTGAGCATAACTTGTTAATTGTTCTTTTTCAGAATCCGAAAGTTTTGAAATTAATCCATAAAAAGAATTTGCATAGTGACTAAAACAAACTGAATTAACTTCATCTTGTTTCCAATTTAGTTTTATTTCGGTAACAGTTGCACCCAGCGATTCAAATTTTTTAATAGCCTCTAAGGTATTTTTTTCAACCTCACTATCAACTTCAAAAAAACCAAGATCAAGTGAATAAGCAATTTTCCAGTTCTTAATACTTTCATAAGTTGTTGGTATAATTTTTTTAGGTCTAAGTGATGCAATGTCATTATCGTGTGGACCACACATAACATTTTGCATGATAGCGCAGTCACTAACTGTCCTTGATAGTGGTCCGACAACACAATATGGGTCATGATTATACGGATAGCCCATTGGGTTTCTTCCATAGGGAGGTTTGTATCCAACAACTCCACATGCCCCAGCTGGGATACGAATTGAACCACCAATATCACTTCCAGTCGCCAGTGTCGTACAACCTGCAGCAAGAGCAGCGGCACTTCCTCCACTAGATCCACCTGGAGTCATATCTACGTTCCAGGGATTTCTTGTAACCCCGTTAACTCGAGAGTGACAAAATGATGTTAATGAGAATTCTGGATTTGTAGCTCTTGCATGAATTATTGCTCCAGAATTGACTAATGACTCTACATCGATATCTGTACTTTCCGCTATTGTGTCCTTAAAAATCAAACTTCCATTCTTATTGGGTTGACCCTTGATGTTAACCTCGTCTTTTATTGCGAGAGGAATCCCCTCTAAAGGCAATGAAATATCACCTTTAACATATTTTAATTCTGATTTTTTTGCCTCTTCTAAAGCTTCATCAAATCGAAAAAAATTAAATGCATTTATTTTAGGATTTACTTCTTCAGTTCTTTTTATTGTTTCTGTTAAAAGTTCAACTGGAGATAAGGATTTATTCTTGAATTTTTCTAGGGCTTCTGAAGCTGATAGATAACAAATATCAAGGTCTAAATTACTCATCTTATTATTTTATTTTAATTTATTAATTAATAAAATATATTGAAATCACGCTATGATTGATAAAAATATAAAAGAAATTATTCAAAGCCAAGACCCAAGTGTTGGGATGGATCAACTATTTTTTACTGATAAAGCGGTCTTTGATCTCAGTTATGAAGCTATTTTTAAAAAACAGTGGGTATTTTTAACTCATTATTCTTACTTCAATGACAATAAGATTTTTACTTATCAAATAAATAATGGATTTATTGAAATTAAAAAACTTGAAGATAGCACTCTCAGTATTTCATCTTCAAAATCTAATGATCACTGTCATTTAAAAATATATGAAAGCTTAGTTTTTGTAAATTTTTCAGAAAATCCTCACTCTTTTGATGAATTTATAAAACCCTTAGAGCCGTACATCAAGATGCATGGACTTAATGACGGGAAGATTGCATTTCAGAAAGATTTTATTTTTAACGCATCTCATCTAGCAACTATTCATAATTTCAAAGAATGTGCGCATTGTTGGGGAGGAGAATTTACTCATAAAGATTATTTAAGTGTTCATGGAGAGGCATATTGCAACTCTTATGGTGCTGGGGTTGGATCTGGAATTGAATCTCCTGAATTTAATCAGCGTATTAAAGATTGGACATTGGAAACAAAGAATAAAGGTTTGTTTGTTGGCGAATACAGCGAAGATACTGATAAATATTTTAGAATTGCTGAGCGAACTCCGTTACCAGAAGGTATCATGTCTGAGACTATGGATGGTAGTTATTCGTGCTCTTCATTGATGGGCGATTTTAAATCTATAGGACCAGATCATGGCTATACTGCAATTGGTTTCAGTCCATTTAATAGTTTTGTGGCAAACAATGAATTTGTAATTCTTTTTTTATTTTCACCCGTAAGTCAGAGTAAAACAATTGTTACTCAATATTGGGTAACGCATAAAGATGCTAATGTTGATATTGATAAAATGATATTTTTATGGGATCAAACATCGACAGAAGATTCTCAATTATGTGAAATGAATCAGAAGGGAATTGAGAGTCGAGCTTATCAACCAGGAAAATATGGAGATTTAGAGACGAGTCTTGTGCAATATCAAAAGTTTTATTTAAATCATTTACAAAATCATATAAACGAACTGACTTAGTTCAGAAGTAACAAATGGATATAGCAACACAAGCTGAATTTGATGAAATATTAAGTCAGCATAATAATGTTCAATACGTTGATGCAATCTTTACAGACCTATGTGGCTACGTAAGAGGAAAACGTTTTCCAGTTTTAGAAGCAAATAAGATTTTTTCAGAGGGAGTTCTTCTTCCATTTTCAGCTTTTTATCTAGATGTCTTAGGAGGTGTTACTAATACTCTAAATTTAGGATGGACAGATGGTGATCCTGATGGAGTCTTAGTTCCAGTGAAAGATAGTATTAAGCCTGTTCCTTGGGATGAGCGCTTCTTGCAAGTTTTGATCACAATGAGAAAAGAACAAGAAAATTGGGGCGTAATAAAAGACCCATCAGACGTTGATCCTAGAAATATATTAAAAAAGGTAATGGCACACTTTGATCATTTAGGGCTGAAGCCTGTTGTTGCTTTTGAATTAGAATTTTATCTTTTAGATAAGAATAGAGATGAGTATGGAAAACCTGTCCCTGCTGGAGGCGCAAATAAAACCCATGTTTATGGTATTCCAGACTTAGACCTTTTTGGGCAATTATTTGATGACATTAATAAAAATTGTAAAATACAAGATATTCCTGCAACTACTGCATCAAGTGAATTTGCAGCAGGACAGTATGAAATCAATCTAAAGCATACAGATAAATTGTTAAAAGCTGCAGATGACGCTGCAATGTTAAGAAGAATCATCAAAGAAACGAGTGAAAGGCATGGATATGAAGCAACGTTCATGGCAAAACCATTTCTAGAAGAAACTGGAAATGGAATGCATCTTCATTTGTCAGTTTATGATGAGAATGGAAAAAATATATTTGCTACATCCAGCAGATATGGAAATAAGAAACTTAAAAGTGCAATTGCTGGCTTTCAGTCTACATTCTATGACAGTTTTCCAATATTCATTCCAAATCGAAATGGATATAGACGTATACAAACTAAAAATTTTGTTCCTGTAAATACCAGCTGGTCTTGGAATCGAAGAGACGTATCATTAAGAATTCCTGCTGGATCAGATGATGCTAAAAGGATTGAACATCGTGTTGCTTCAGCAGATGCAAATCCATATCTTGTTTTAGCATGTTTATTAGCTGGACTGCATAACGGTTTGACGAATGAGTTAAAGCCAAAAAATCAAGTTGATTTTGATAACACTGAAGGTGCAGACAAAGAAGCTGACATCAATATGCCAAAAAATATGGATCAGGCTTTATTACGTTTTAAATCTTCTGAACTGTTAAAAAAATATCTTGGAAAAGAATATTTAGATCTTTACACTGCGGCAAAACAAGGTGAAGCTGATTTTATTGAATCTAGTTTTGTTCCAAGAGAAGAATACGATCTTTATTTATAAGTGACAGAATTACTTTTTAACGATGATGCCTATCTTAAAAAGACCGAAGCTGTTATTACTCATGTTAATCAAAACTCTATCCAATTAGATCGAACTATTTTTTATGCCGAGTCTGGTGGGCAGCCAGGTGATCAAGGTGAAATTAGGTTAAGTGGTCAATCATACAAAGTCATTGATACTCAAAAAGGTAATTCTCCTTATGAAATTATACATTTAATTGATGGTGAAATTGATCAATCAATTATTGGTAAAAAATGTGAATTAAGTATCGACTGGGCTTTACGACAAAGTCATATGAAAATGCACACTTCATGTCATATATTGTGTAGTTTAATAGATGCATTAATTACAGGTGCGTCCGTTGGTGCTCAGAAAAGTCGAGTTGATTTTGATGTCGATCCAGCCTTACTTGATAAAGAAGCAATGAACCAACAAATAGAAGAAATCATTAAAAGTAATCTTCCTGTATTCACAAAACAAATATCCGGCGATGAATTTAGAGATAATCCTCATTTAGCTAAAGGAGCGGCTGTGAGCCCTCCAGTGATCAATAATAAAGTTCAAATTGTACAAATAGGTGATGATAAAATTTTAGATATACAGGCGTGTGGTGGCACTCATGTGAAATCAACTGGTGAGATAGAAGGATTAGAGATTGGAAAAATTGAAAATAAAGGTAAAAGAAATAGAAGAGTTAATATACGTTTTAAACAATGACAGATATTCTTATTAGAAATGATAAAGACTCAGTTGCTACTCTAAGCTTAAATGATCTTCCAGCAAATAGTTTAAGTATGCCTATGATGGGTGCAATTCAGAATCAATTAAGCTCTATTGATAGAGATGACTCTATACGAGTAGTAATTATTAAATCTGAAAGTGATAAAATATTTTCTTCGGGGCATAATCTTAAAGAAGTGAAAAGTTACATGGACACTAATGACACAGAATCTCAAATTGAATTATTTTCAACATGTTCATCTATGATGAAACAAATTCAAGCTTTAAGTAAGCCGGTTATCGCTCAAGTCAGAGGTATTGCAACTGCAGCTGGAGCTCAATTAGTTGCTTCATGCGATTTAGCATATGGTTCCTTGGATTCAAAATATGCTACTCCAGGAGTAAACATAGGACTATTTTGTCATACTCCACAAGTCGCTGTTTCAAGAACAATTGGGCGAAAACCAATGATGGAAATGCTGTTGAGTGGTGAGCCAATTTCATCAGAGCGTGCAGCGCATATTGGGCTAATCAATGCCGCCGTTGACAGTTCTGAGTTAGAAAGTGCTGTTGAAAAATCATGTAATGATATTTGCAATAAATCTGCAGCGGTAATAGCGATGGGTAAAAGAAGTTTTTATCGTCAGAGCGAGATGCCATTAACCGATGCTTATGATTTTACGAGTGCTGAAATGGTTAGAAATTTAACTTTAAATGATGGCAATGAAGGGATCACTTCTTTTCTTGAAAAAAGAGATCCGAATTGGTCAAACGATTAACGTCTAATTATATATTTTTCAGGGACAATTTCTTTTTTTAAAACTTTTTCACGTCTTAAAATAATTAAAGACGAGACAATTATAAAGAATGCTCCAATATATGTATTCCATGCAGGAATTTCATTCCAAATGAAATAACCAAAAATGATTCCATAAATTAAACTTAAGTATTTTAGAGGAGTTACAATAGATACTTCGGCGTTTTTATAAGCTTGAGTTAATGCAAGATTTCCTATTCCACCACTAATGCCAACAAGAGCTAGCATTCCAAAATCAAATAATGACAAAGGCCACCAATACCATCCACCAAATGGAATTGTAAACAATGAGGCGATCATGGCAAAGATAGTAAAATATAAAGCAATTAAATAAGTCGGCTCTGTCTCACTTAATTTACGAATTGAAATAGCGACAACAGAGAAAAATATACAAAATAAAATAGGAAATATCATATATAAATTAAATTCTGATGAACCTGGATTTACAATAACTAATACACCAATGAAACCAATTGCAATTGCAGTCCACCGTCTACTGCCAACTATCTCTCCAAGTATGAAAATTGATAAAAGGGTACTAAAAATTGGTGACGCAAAAGTAAGAGATACAGTTGTAGCTAAAGGCAAGTAATGCAAGCTTGTATAAACACAGAATAAAGCTGTTGTCCCAGCAAATGCTCTTACAAAATGTAACCCCGGTTTCTTTGTTGATAGTAAATGTGCCCATCGATCTCGTGGAATAGTAAAAATCAGTGGTATTAATCCTCCGATCATTCTCCAAAAGACAACGTATCCAACACTGTAATCTTCTGTTGTCCATTTGACAGCAAGATCCATGAGTGCAAAACCAGTCACACTAATGAACATGAAAAATGCACCAATTTTTATGTTATTATCCATTATCCATATCGATCTAAGATTGAGATTACAAAGATTAATAATTAGACTAACATAAAACCATGAACGTTTGGAAATATTTACTCGCTGCCTCTCTTGGAAATATGATAGCTGGCCCTTTAGGCGCTTTAGCGTTTACAGCAGGCGCTTTTTTTCTTGGAAAAAAAAGTAATTTTAGAAATCCTGGAGCAGCATTTAATAAACAACAAGGAATATATGCAATTGGGCTTGTTGTATTGTGTGCCAAGCTTGCTAAAGCTGATGGTCGAGTTACTAAAGATGAAATTGCTAAGTTTAAAAAAATTTTTAGAATTCCAAAAGAAAATATGAAAGATGTTGGAGCAATCTGGAATGAAGCTGCTCAAAGTTCAGCAGGTTTTGAACCTTACGCAGAGCAATTAAGTGCTACATTTAGAAGATCGCCTCAAATGTTGGAGCAAATTATTCTTGGATTATTTGAAATTGGTTACGCTGATCACGATTTATCAAATCCTGAGTTACGATATATCAAAAAAGTAAGTCAAATTTTTGGGATTGATCAACAAACGTTTAATCGATTAAGAAATTCCAGACCGGAATTTAATAAAGAAGACCCTTACAAAGTTCTTGGAGCAAAAAAATCACAATCAACTGCTGAAATCAAAAAAATTTATCGTAATCTAGCACGCAAAAATCATCCTGACAGTCTTCGCTCATCAGGTATTACTGACCCTAGTTTAATTAAAAAAGCCAAAGAAAATTTTCAAAATATTAACGATGCGTATCAACAAATACTAAAAATGAGAGGTGAAAGTTAGGTTTTTACTGATTAAAGTGTTTTTTTTAGTTATTTTCCAAAACTCAATTCAAGGTATAATTATTTTATGGAATTCTTAATTTTATTGACGCTCATAGTTGTCGCTTATTTAGTCTATTTAATTAGACAAGATTTCAAAGATCATTCGGTGAGAATAGAGTCTCAAATGCAGAGAGTAACAGAGGTTGTTGTTAACCTTGAAAATAAAGACTCAGAAAAATAAATTATTTTTTTTTCCAAACATTTCTTTTTCTATTTCTAATCAAAGGAGGATAGACACCTGTTTGTAAAAACTGTTTCACAAATCTCCACTGTAACCAAAATATTTTTTTAAGTACCTGAAACATAATTATATTATTCTTTGATAATGCTTATTAATAGCGACCTATTCACTAGTTTTTAATACAAAATATACTATATTCTCGATATGACCAAAGATATATCAACTTGTAAAACATGGCTAGAAGCTTGGGACATTTATTATGGTCCAGAAAAAGAAATTGAACCTGAAGATCCAAACGCAATATGCGTTAGCTCGGTAGATGATCAAGGTATGCCTAATGGTCGATTTGTTTTATTGAAAGAAGTGACTGAAATAGGATTCCTATTTTATACAAACTTAGACTCCACAAAAGGAAAAGAACTTTTTACAAATAAAAAAGGAGCCATTACATGGTGGTCACGTAAACAGGGGAAAAGTGTTCGTGTACAAGGTGAAGTAGAACAGGTATCTGATGTTATTGCAGATCAGTATTGGAAAAGTAGGAGTGTTGAGGCGCAAGTGAGTGCCTCTATTTCTAAGCAAAGTCAATCTCTAGCTTCAAGAGATCAAATGGAACAAGAGTGGGAAGATTTTAAAAAGTTTTATGATGGAAAAGAGATTCCAAGACCAGCCAATTGGACCGGTATCTATATTAAGCCCGTAAGAGTTGAATTTTGGCAACATCACGGAGAGTACACAACTCGCTTACATGATCGAATTGTTTTCTCTAAGAATGGTAATGACTGGACAATTGAGAGGCTTTATCCGTAATGCCCTCCTTTCATGTTACTCAGTCTGAGTATAGTGAAAAAGTAAAACGCTCTTCTTTAATAACGATCAGTGTTGTTGCCTTTTTAATTATTATCAAGCTAATAGCTTATTTTTTAACTGGCTCAATTATAATCCTGTCAGTTTTAGCGGATAGTATTTTTGATCTCATTATATCTCTTACTAGTTTAGTTTTAGTCCGAATATCACTACAGCAACAGACATCAGAGTACCGTTTTGGTTATGGAAAAGCTGAGGCACTAGCAGCATTCATTGAGGGTCTTGTTATTCTTTTAATTTCTCTATCAATTTTGATTTTAGCATTTCAAAAGTATCAACAACCTGACACATCAATGGAATACGTAAATATTGCAACTGGAGTTATGATAGTATCCTTTATCACGACATTTCTATTAGTCAGATATCAAACTAAAGTAATGAAGGAGACTGAGTCGTTAAGTCTTGAGTCTGAAAAATTACATTACATGAGTGATTTGCTAACAAACTTTGCCGCTCTTATTGGGCTTGTGCTTGTAGCAAATTTTAATTTTACAAAAGCTGATCCTATTATTGCCGCTCTTATATCTATTTACTTAATTTATACAACTTTTGAAATTTTTAAAAAGTCAGTTGCCGTTCTTATTGATAGGGAAATAGATGATGAATTAAAAAAAGAAATTTTTGAAATTGTTCAATCCCACAATAAAGTATTAGGGTTTCATGATGTGCGAACGAGGCAAAGTGGTTCCAGCAAAGGTAAGTTTTTTATTCAAATGCATATTGAAGTATCAGAGCATGTGAGCTTACAAGAATCACATAATATTGCCGATCAAGTTGAAGATAGTATTTTAGAAAAATTTCCAGATTCTGTAGTTTTATTGCATGTTGATCCGCAGAATGTTATTGAAAAAAAAGAATTTATCGATGATTAGACTATTATTTCTATTATTTTTTGTATTCAGTGTCAGTGCCTCCGCTTTAGATAAAGGATCCGAAACAGGGCTGCCAATTCCAAGGTGGGTTTCTCTAAAAGGTGATGCCAATTTAAGATATGGGCCTACGACGGATGCAAATATTATTTATCGTTATCAGCTCAAAGGCTATCCAATGGAAATTTTAAGAGAAACAGATGGTTGGCGATATGTTAAAGACCCACAAGATGGTGTTGAGGGATGGATGAGGTCTTACTTATTTTCAGGTAAACGTTATGCCATTTCAAAGACAGAACCTTTCTCTTATGGTTACGATAATACGAAAAAAAATCAAATTTTAGTGAAACTGGATTCTGGAGTACATACTACTATCCGAAACTGTGACTCAAAATGGTGTCACTTGGAAATGACTCTTAATAATGAAGAAATTGACTTCTGGGTTGAAAAAAAGAACTTATTTGGTGTTTACTCTAATGAAATTATCAAGTGAGTGAATTGAAAAAGAATCAATATTCTGTTATCATTTTCTCTTAAGCGTACATAACTCACCATATATAGGAAGCGGGATCGGCGCCATTTTATTGATAATTTAATAAAAGGGGTAACAATGATTTTTTCTAAATTCTTAAACGCAACGAATTGGCATAAGCGTCCTTACACTGAAATTTTAGATGAGGTTCGCGACATAACTGATTATCTAGACCAGAACAGTGACTTTAAACAAGTGTGGTTGAGTGAACATCATTTACAAACAACAAATAATTGGACAATGGAATGTGTTCCAAATCCAATATTACTTGGTGCAGATCTTGCATCTCGCACAAAAAATATTCGTATAGGTTTAGCAGCGGCCATTGCAACTTTTTGGAATCCTTTGAGGCTAGCAGAAGATGTTGCACTTTTAGATAATTTAGCATCAGGTAGACTTGATGTCGGGCTTGGTCGAGGAGTTTTTGGAAAAGAAGCTATTCATATGAATATTGAAGCTGATTTAAAAGATCAGCCAAAAAATTTCAGGCTATTTGTTGAAACATTGGAAATATTAAAAAAAGCATGGACTCAAGATTATTTTTCTCACAAAGGTGAATTCTACGAGTATCCTGCTCCTGATTTTAAATACTCCAATCCATTATTAAACGAAACATCAGATGTAGTAGATCCAGAAACTAATGTTTTAAAAAAAATTAGTATTGTTCCAAAGCCATTTCAAAAAGAACTTCCACTATGGCAAGTGGTTGATAGTCCAAGTTCAATTGAGTTTGCTGCAAAGAATGGTCTTAACTGTTTAATGTGGCTACCAACAATTGCATCTTTAAAATCACGGTTTGAAATTTATGCAAATGCAAAATCAGAAGTTGAACAACGTGATGTTCCAATGGGCGAGGGTATTGCTCTTGTACGTGACTGTTTCATTGCAGATACTATGGAAGAAGCTAAAGAATTAGCTGGTGAACATTTTTTACGTTACTTAATTTCAGTTTGTGGCGGCGGAAGAGGAGTAAGTATTTTTGCCAATCCAGGCGAAGAGTTTCCAAAAACAGATAATCCAATTGATCTTTTAACATATGATTGGATTCATCCAAGGAATCAACTTGTTGGTACAGCTGAATTTGTTATTGATAAAATTCATGAGTTAAAATCTGAATTAAATCTTCAGCATTTAGCAATTTGGTCTAACCCACCAGGAATGCCTCATGATGCAGCTATGAAATCATTAAAATTATTTAATGAAAAGGTTGCGCCACATTTTAGTGATGACAATTTAATAAAGAAAGTTTCTTAGTGTCCTCAAAAAAAATGACTGGCGGCGAAGCTGTCGTCGAAACTTTAATTGCTAATGATGTAAAATTAGTAACAGGATTGATTGGCTCATCTACGCTTGAGATACTGGATGGCCTTTATAATCATGCTGATAAAGTTCGTTATGTTGGTTGCAGGCATGAGAGTAATGGCATGATCATGATGGATGCTTATGCAAGATATACCTCAAAAAATGGTGTTTTTTTAAGTGGTCAAGCAGGACCCGGCGTAAGCAATACAGTAACAGCAATGGCACAGGCGAAAGCTGCCTTTTCTCCTGTCGTCAATCTAGCGGGCGCAATTGCATCTGATCATAAAGGCAAAGATGCTTTCCAAGAGATTGATCAAGTTAGTTTGATGCAGGCGGTGTCAAAAAAAGTTTTTGAAGTTAAAGATGTGGAAACAATTCCAAATATTTTAAACGAGGCAATGCAAACAGCATTAACTCCTCGCTCGGGACCTGTACACGTTGATATGCCAAGAGATGTCCTCGGGCAAACAGCTGACTTTAATGAACCAACAAAGTTTCAATCAATTGATGCCCCTACTGCAAATGACGAAAATTTACAAAAAGCAGTTAAACTTTTAAGCGAAGCGCAAAAGCCTGTAATTTTAGTCGGTGCTGGAATTAAAAATTATGGATTGAATGCTTCAGAGAGCGTTTTGAAATTAGCAGAGATATTAAATTCACCTTGTACAACATCTCCAGGACACGGAGATGCAATTCCATATGGTCATCCATTAAATGCTGGATCAGCTGGACCACGTGGTTCTGGACTGGGAACTCAACTTTTAAGAGAAGCTGATGTTATTTTAGTCTTAGGGAGTCGCTTAGGATTTAATACAACTTTTTATTCATATGATAACTTAAATAAAGATGATAACTTAAATAAAGATAATTCTTAAAATATTTAATTTCCTCCACAAGTATTATTAATATATGTTTCTAATTCTTGTTCATTTCTTCCACCATTATATTCTTCAACAT
>JAYNZW010000001.1:221026-228706 GCA_038103905.1 Candidatus Pelagibacteraceae bacterium
ATTATACAATGTGAAATTGATCAAAATTCTATCGGTCGGTACTTTACAGTTGAAGTAGGTATTCATGCAGATGCCAAAACAGTCGCAGATCAATTATGTATTCTTCTAGAGAAACATAAAGCTAAACAAGAAGTAGAAGCATGGGCTGATCAATTTAAAAGTAATAAAAAAAAATACATTGAACAAAGAGATGCTGATGCTGATATGAACAGCGTTCCAATTTTACCATCAGGATTGTTTAAAGGATTAAGAAATGCATTACCAAATGATAGCATTGTAACATTAGATGCTGGTACAATGTGTCTTCAATTAACTGATGCGCTACATTATCGTCAGCCAAAGAGTTTATTTTCTCCACTTGATTTTGGATTGGTAGGATTTTCTTACCCAGCTGGTTTAGGAATTAAATTGGCAGCGCCAGAAAGACCAGTTGTGTCATTCCATGGAGATGGTGGTATGTCGATGGTGCTTCCTGAGCTTTCAACAGCAGTTGAAAATAATATCAATACAGTTTGTGTTGTTATGAATAATGGAACATGGGGCGCGGAAGCGGCATATCAAAAAGACTTTTTTGAGGGCCGATTTATAGGAGCTCATATTACAACTCCTGAGTTTGACAAGGCCGCTGAGTTGTATGGATGTAAAGGAATAAAGGTTGAAAAAGCTGGAGATATTGGGGATGCAATCCAAGCTGGAATAGAAGCTGAATGTCCAACAGTAATCGATGTTCAATGCTCGCCTGATGCATTATATTCTTTTAGACAGGATTCATTTAAACACAAAGTAAAACAGTAGGATAATCATATGACGCTTGAAATCAGAAAGATGTGTAAGTTTGTTGATACAACATACATCGAAGACTTTAAAAAATGTGAAGAGCCAGTAGAACTTATTTCTGTTGCAGCGGTCATTACAAATCCTTGGGTTGACCAAGGCTATGTTGAAGATTTAAAACCAGCGATCTTAGATAGTGCTCCAAAGCTTGGTGACTTTTTAGTTGGTGAATTATTAAATGAAATTGGCTCACCAGATAAAGTTCTTGCATATGGTAAAGCGAGTATGACTGGTATGCGTGGAAGTATTCAGCACGCAAGTGCGCTCATACATACATTACATTTTGGTAACAAGTTCAGAGATGCTGTTGGCGGAACATCTTATCTTTCATTTACTAATGTAAGAGGACTTGCAGCTTCAAAGATGTCAATTCCAATGATGCATAAAACTGACCCTGGCTTAAGACAATTTTATTTAACACATGAGTTTACAATTCATGATGCACCAGGCCCTGCTGAATTGGTTATCGCAATTGGTGCAAGTACAACTCCTCAAGCCCATCATCGTATCGGTAATCGTTATGAAGATGAAAAGGAAATGGGTCTGAAGTAATTCATGTCATTTCGTGAAGGCCTTGATGATCAAGGAACGTATTATCAAATAAATACAGTAGAGGGAACAACACCAATCTTATTTATACATGGGGTCGGACTTGACCATAGTATTTGGGAACCACAAATAAAATTTTTTAAAGAGCAAACAACAATTACATATGATCTAATTGGACATGGGCTATCAACGTGTACTCTAAACGAAGTAACCTTTGAAGATTTTTCAAATCAAATTGAAGGATTGTTACAAATTTTAAAAATTCAAAAAGTTATAGTAATTGGATTTAGTCTTGGTGGACTTATTGCGGCTCATTTTTCATCAACGAGAAAAAACTATGTTTTGAAAACAATTTTATTTGGAACTATTTTTAATCGGACTGAAGGACAGAAAGAAAATGCCGCTAAACGTTTTATTGATGTCAAAGAAACTTATTTAAACGCACCTAAGCAATTGGATCGCTGGTTTAATCAAGATTACTTATCGTCTAACACGGAAATAGTTAAAAAAATTACTGATATTTTATCTAGTAACAATCATGAGGACTTTTTAAAGTCATATAAATTATTCGCGCATTTTGAGGATAAATTGATTGATTTTAATCAAATAGAAGCTGAAACTCTTGTTTGTACAGCTTATGGTGATGTAGGATCTACGCCCGAAATGTCCAATCAATTGGGCAATGTTATTGAAAAGAGTAAGGTTGTTATTTTTGATCACGGTAAACATATGGTTGGAATTGAATGTGCTGAGGAAGTGAATAAAGTGTTTAGTAATTTCATTGAGGGAAACTAATGAGCTTAACTGAATACGATATGTATATTGATGGTAACTTTGTTGGAGCTGAACATAATCAGCGATTTGAAAGTTTAAATCCCGAAAATAATAAACCATGGGCGACATTTCCTGATGCGTCAGAAAATGATGTTGAACGTTCAGTACAATCAGCAAAGATTGCCTTTAAAAATCATTGGTCAAAGACTTCAGTTGGTGAACGTGCAAAATATTTAAGAGCCATCGGTGATAAGATGTTTGAAAACGCTGAGCTGCTTGGCAAAACTGAATCTATTGACAGCGGAAAGTTACTCAAAGAAACAAAGTTTCAGTCTGAATATATGAAGGAATATTTTTATTATTATGCTGATCTTGCAGAAAGTATGAATAATGAAATGCCAGTACCAAACATTGATAAGCCCAATATGGAGGTTGTCGAAGTTCGGGAGCCAATCGGCGTCATTGCATGCATCATTCCATGGAATTCTCAAATGTTTTTAATGGCAACAAAAGTTGCTCCTGCTTTAGCTGCAGGAAATACAGTTGTTATAAAATCATCTGAACTGGCTCCAGCACCTTTAATTGAATTTGCAAAACTTGTGCATGATGCTGGAATTCCAAGTGGAGTGATTAATGTTATTAGTGGTGGCGCAGAAGTCGGACGATTATTAACATCTCATAAAGATATAGGTAAAATTTTATTTACGGGTGGAACTTCCACTGCTTCACATGTGATTAGAAACTCAGCAGAAAACTACGCATCACTGACATTAGAATTAGGAGGAAAATCTCCAGTAGTTGTTTTTGATGATGCAGATGTTGAGAATGCTTTGAATAATATTACTACGGCAATCTTTTCTGGTAACGGATGTAGCTGTATTGCAGGATCAGTTCTGATTTTACAAGATACTATTTACGATACGTTCCTTGATCAATTAACTGAACGTGCAAAGAAAATAAAATTAGGTTCACCATTAGATGAAGACTCACAAATGGGCCCGTTGAACAATGACAAACAAGTCGAGTTCATTGAAAAAAATATTAAACAATCTGTTGAACAAGGCGCAAAAGTTATTTGTGGGGGAACAAAGGCTCCTGAATTTTCTGAGGGATGCTATTTTTTACCGACAATCATCGAGTGTCCTGATCGGTCAATAAAAACTGCCAAAAACGAACTCTTTGGTCCAGTGCTTTCAGTGATTAAATTCAAAACTGAAGAGGAAGCCCTTCAGATCGCCAATGATAATGATTATGGCCTGTCATCAGGAGTATTTTCAGAAGATCCTGAAAAATGTGACAGAGTGAGTAAGGCTCTGGATGCTGGCATATGCTTTAAGAATTGTTATCGATTTATTTCATATGCTGCAAGTTTTGGTGGACGCAAGAATAGTGGTTATGGTCGTGAAAGTGGAGCTGATGCAATTTCCGATATGCAAATTAAGAAAACAATATGGACTTCAAACTCAAGAGTTACAGAAGATCCTTTCAAAATAAGATAATGACAGAAAAAGTATTAAACATTTTTGGAGAAGAAATGGAAGCCTGTTGTTTTGACCCTTTAACTGGATGGAGGCGTGATGGTTATTGCAATACAGATGATTTCGATCATGGAAGTCATGTTGTTTGCTGTGAAGTAACTGAGGCATTTCTAAAGTTCAGTAAAGAAAGAGGAAATGACCTATCAACTCCTCGTCCTGAATTTAATTTCCCAGGTTTAAAAGAAGGAGATCGTTGGTGTCTATGTGCGATGAGATGGCAGGAAGCGTTTGAAGCGGGAGTTGCTCCACGTGTTTTTTTAGAAAGCTGTCATCAAAAAGCATTGGAGTTTGTAAAATTAGAAGATTTAGAACAATACGCAATGCATCGATTAAATTAAATGTCTTCCAAAGGATGCTTAGACATCAACTCAAGACCATTTTCTTTTACAATATATTGCTGTTCTAGTTTGACACCTTCTTTGCCACCAAGTTTCCCGATATAGCTTTCAATGGTGATGGTCATATTTTCTTCGAAGATACCACTTCTGTCACCGCCGTCAGTTGGGTATCGAATAGCTGGCCACTCATCACACAGTCCTATTCCATGTACCATTACAGAATATCGATTTGGATAATATTCTTCAGGTAAGACCCATGATTTTTCAGTAAATTCCTGAAAAGATGTTCCTGCTTTAATTAAATTTTCATTGTATTCAATCTGCTCAACGGCCATACGATAGAGGCCTGCTTGCTCATTATTGAATTTATTTCCTGTTACAAACGTTCTTGATATGTCGGCACAATATCCATAGGGGCCAACCATATCTGTATCAAATGCAACAATTTCATTTTGTTGGATAATTTTATTACAACTCTCTCTCATCCATGGATTTGTTCTCTCTCCAGAGGATAAAATTCGGCACTCAATCCATTCCCCTCCATGCTCAATATTTGTTTTATGTAATATTGACCATAGCTCATCTTCTGTCATTCCTGGTTGAAGCTCATCTCTCATTTTTGAAACACCAATCTCAGCAACTTCAACAGCAGCTTTAAGACATGTTAATTCATCTGACGATTTAATAACTCTTGCCTGCTCTAAAATCAATTTGGCATCTATAACTGTGAGCCCAACTTTGTTCAGTTCTTCAACTGCAGGCCCATTAATGACATCGATTGCAATTTTTTTTGTATTTTTACAATATGAATTAGTTAAATCTTGAACTTCCTTAATCCACTTTTGTAATTGAGACTCAGCTTGGTCACCTTGGCTAAAATAGTCCCATGCAATTACAGGTCGGATCTCATCAATTAAGTTCAAATGATCTGATAAATGCTCACAGTTGAAATACTCATATAAAATTGTAGGACCATCAACAGGGACAAAACAATAACGCGTTAAATTGTGCATATTGTAGACACTCATATTTACTGTATCTAATGCGTACCGAACGTTGACGGGGTCAAACAAAATACATGCCTCCAGATTATTTTTGACTAGTTCTTTTTTTACTCGTTCTAATCGATAAGCTCTCAATTCATCAAAATTGATATCATCTTCATAAAGTCTTTTTTTAGTTATAAAGCTTGGAGTGCTATGAGCAGTCGGTAATATTTTACGATTAAACTTCATTTTATTAATAAATCTTATCACTTTTTTGAATAATTGTTTATCAATTTTGTATCAGCTGATATGATTTTGCTATGAACAGTGGATTCGCAGAGATTGTTATCGGAACACCAATAGACTTGTTTTTCCATGGTTTAGCTAAAATATATGGCCGCAAATCTTATGAAGAAGCAAAGAGATATTTTCAAAATAAAAGTACGATTTAAAAACCTCATCCCACCTGTATTACCCGTCAGAATTCAAAGAAGACAAAGAGTTGAATTTATTGACATGGCTATGTTTTTTAAATCATCAGAAAAAATACACTAAAGTGGTATAATCAAGTGATTCTATTTTAAATTTATGAAATACGTATTTTACGACTTTGAAACCACTGGGTTAAGTTCAGCATTTGACTCGATTGTTCAAGCAGCTGCGATTTGCACTGATGAAAATTTTAATATTATTGATCAGTTTGATCTTCGTGGACAGATGAAAAAAGAATATCCTGTACCTCATCCAAAGGCATTAATTGTCAATGGATGTACGATTGATCAATTACGCAATCATGATAATACAAATTTTGGTTTGATCAGTGAAATACAACAAACATTATTATCGTGGGGTGAACTGACTTTTATTGGTTATAATAGTATTGCGTTCGATGAACACTTTCTGCGTCAAGCGTTGTATCAATCAGCGTTGCCTCCATACTTAACAAATACAAATGGAAACAAACGAGGGGATGCTATGAAGTTATTGCATTCGGCCGCGGCAGTATTTCCAAATGCTTTCGTTCGACCCTTAAATGATGATACGGGAAAGATTACCTTTCAGTTAGAAAAGTTTGCAAGCTCAAATGGTATTTTACATAGTAAGGCCCACGATGCCTTATCAGATGTGGAGGCAACACTTGGTGTGTGTAAATTGATTAAAGAACGGTGTGGCAGCGTCTGGGATAGTTCATTGCGCACGGTTTCAAAACAAGATGTCTTTGAATATATTAATCAAGATAAGGTATTTTGTGTCAGTCGGTTTTTTAGAGGCAAAGAATACACTCATGGCTTAGCGTACATCACAAAAAATCCAAGCTATGAAAATCAAATTTACTGTTTTGATCTTAAATTTGATCCAGATATGGTCTGTTCATTAGATCGCGCTGAATTAAAGAAAATGTTTAAGGGTAAAAATAAATGTTTTCATTTAGTTAAAGCAAACGAGCAACCAATCTTATTGGATGAGGAATTTCTGTATCAGACTGAAGAATATAAGGATGAAAAACCTGAAGAAATTCAGGAGAGAATGAAAAAAATTCGTGGCAATAAAAACTTTATCGAACGATTTGAAAACCTAATTCTTGATATGAGTGAAGAGAAATCATATTCAGATGATCAAAGTGAAAAGCCAGTTGAAGAGCAAATCTATAATGGGTTTCCAGATAATAAAGATAACTATTTAATGAAGGACTTTCATGCAGCAGCTTGGGATAAAAAATATGATATCGCTGAAAAGATCAGTGATATGAGAATTAAAGAGTTTGCAAAGCGAGTGATATATAATGAAAAACCTGAAATTTTGCCAAAAAATGAGCTTTCGCGACGTGATCGTGAGGTCGCTGAGCGTGTACTCTCAATGGATAAATGCAAGTGGAATACTATTGCTGAAGCGCAAAAAGAAATTGATGATTTAAGGGAAAAAGAAGATCAATATGATCTCGATCGTCTTCAAGAGATTGATGATTACATCCAAGAGCTTGAAGATTATCATAAAAGTAAATTGAATGGATAAGCGTAATGTTTGAGTCTATGTCTTTAATTATGTTGTTGGTTGGAATTGTGACTGGGTTCGTGGCTGCCTTCTTTATTTTTAATCGAAAGACTTCTTCTGATACTCAGTTGCCAAACGACTTGGATGATGTCAAAGCACTAGTTCAAAATCTAACTAATCAAATTGCAGCGCGTGATGGTAAAGATGATGAACGCTATGATGTGATCAATAAGATTACAACCGCGTTTACTGGTGGGACTAAGAAGCAAGGCATAATGGGAGAGATCTTATTAAATAATATTTTAAACCAAGCAGGGTTGCGTGAAGGTAAAGATTTTGAATTACAAAAGAAATTTGATGATGAGGTTGATGGTGAGTTAAAGAGAAAATATCCTGATGTCATTGTTCATTTACCAGATGACAGAGATCTTATTATTGATAGTAAAGTTTCGCTAACAGCATGGAAAGATTATTGTGAGGCAGAAACGGAAGATGAAAAAACTGAAGCGCACAAAAGACATATTACATCTATTCGTTCTCACATTAAAAAATTGAGTGAAGCCAATTATCAAAAAATATATGAAATTAAATCACTTGATGCCGTGATTATGTTCATGCCATATGAAAGTGCTTTTGACTCAATGATGGATAAACTAGAAGATATTATTG
>JAYNZW010000015.1:0-23467 GCA_038103905.1 Candidatus Pelagibacteraceae bacterium
GAATTATATCACATTTTTTTATTAACTGCTTACGATCATCTATTCTTTTTATAAAGTGAGTAGGAATTTTTTTGGAAGCCAAAAGAAGCATAATATGCTCCGATATCTTATTATTTAAAACTCCTTTACTTTTGAATATCTCATGTTTTTTTTTATTATATGCAGTAGCATCATCTTTAAAAATTTGAATAAGAGTATCTTTTTTGGGACCTTTTATTAATTGCTTAGCTTTTCCTTCGTAGAGAATTTTCTTTGTAGGCATATTTTATTTAATGACTTTTATTAAAGTTGAGATAAAGTTAATATAACAAAAATTAAATAATTTATAATAACTATTATTATGAAAAAACTTGATGAAAGAAAAAAGGGATACGAGGGTAAATTTGCTAGAGATCAAGAATTAGAATTTAAGATCTTAGCGAGAAGAAATAAGTATTTAGGTGTATGGGCCGCAGAAAAACTTGGCCTTTCTGGTCCTTCGGTTCAAGATTACTGCAATGAGGTTGTTAAATCAGATTTAGAAGAAGCTGGTGATATGGATGTTTTTCGAAAAGTTAGACAAGACCTTGATGATAAAAGTATTCAAATTTCCGATGATGAATTACGTCAATATATGGACCAGTTTTTGCTTCAAGCTAAAGAAGAAATTATTGGTAAAGATAGTATTTAGATAATAGATTATATAAAATGAGCACCTCTAAAAAAAAGAAAAAATCTTCTAAAATGACAAAATCTACTGCAGTTAAAAAAAATATAAATCGTAGAAAAGTAATAACTAAGAAGAAAATTGCAAAAAAAAGTATTACTAGTAAAAGTTCGAAAAAAAAGTCAAAAAAAGTTAAAAAAAATTTAATAAGCAAGAAGCCTTTATTAACCAACGCTGATAAAATTGAAATTATTGCAATGATAGCAGCATTAGTTCTAATTGCTGTATCAATGCTTTCTATTGCTTAAAAATCTTTTTAAAAATTTGATTAGTTTTTTTAATTGAATGGTTGATATCTAAGATTTGATTGATCTCTTTTACACTCAGATGCTGACTTACCTCTTTGTCTTTAATTAGTAGCGCTGAAAAATCTTCCCCAGTTTTCCATACCTTCATAGCATTTCTTTGAATCATTTTATAAGCTTTTTCTCTTGGCAGTCCTTTTTGAGTTAAAGCAAGCATCAAACCTTCAGACATAGGAAGCTTATTCAACTTATTAAGATTATTAAGCATATTTTTAGGATAAACAATAAGGTTAGAAATAATACTCGTCATTCTTGCAAGGCTAAAATCTGTGAGCACATTTGCATCAGGGGCCATCATCCGTTCAACGCTTGAATGAGATATATCTCTTTCATGCCATAGAGTAACATTCTCCATAGAAGGAATTACATAACTTCTTATCAACCTTGCAATTCCAGTAAGGTTTTCTGAGAGAACAGGGTTTCTTTTATGAGGCATTGCTGAAGAACCTTTTTGACCCTTAGAAAAGAATTCTTCAACTTCAAGAACTTCTGTTCTTTGAAGGTGTCTAATTTCTGTAGCAAGCCTCTCGATAGAGCTTGCGATGATTCCGAGTGTTGAAAAATAAACTGCATGACGATCGCGTGGGATAATTTGGGTAGAAATTGGCTCTCGACTCATCCCAAGCTTTTTTGCAACATATTGTTCAACACGTGGATCTATGTTTGCATAATTTCCAACAGCACCTGATATTGCACAAAATGAGATTTCTTTTGTAGCTAATTCAAATCGTGCCTTATTGCGCTCAAATTCTTTATAAAAAGAGACCATTTTAATGCCAAATGTTGTTGGCTCAGCATGAATTCCATGGCTTCTACCAATACACGGAGTATTTTTATGTTTTATTGATATTTTTTTTAGAGCTTTTAGTAAATTATTTAATTCATTATTGATTATTTTTGCAGATTTCATTAGCTGAACATTAAATGCTGTATCTAATATGTCAGACGATGTTAATCCTTGATGTAGAAATCTTGCTGGACTACCTGCATACTCAGCAATTGAAGTTAAAAAGGCAATTACATCATGCTTAACTTCACTTTCTATTTTATCTATTCTCTTTTCATTAATTTTAGCCTTAGCTCTTATTTTTTTGGATGTTCCTTTAGGAACTGTTCCTAGCTTTTCCATGGCTTCACAAGCATAAAGTTCAATATCAAGCCAAATTTTAAATTTAGTTTCTGAACTCCACACTTCTTTCATAGGAGCTCTTGAATAACGTGGGATCATAATAGAACTTTTATGCCTTTATTTATGGTTTATCAAGACCTGCCGGTGATTTCGTAAAAATCTCATATCCATCTTGTGTAACGCCAATACTATGCTCAAATTGTGCAGAAAGTGTCTTATCTTTTGTAACCGCTGTCCATCCATCATTCAGCATTCTGACGTCATATTTTCCAATGTTAATCATTGGCTCAACCGTAAAAAACATCCCCATCTCAATCATATCGCCTTCTCCTGACTGTCCATAATGGAGTATGTTGGGATATTCATGAAAAACCTTTCCTAAACCGTGACCACAGAAATCCCTAACAACACTATAGTTTTGATCTTCAGCAATAGATTGAATTCTAGCACCAATGTCACCTAAATATGCAGTGGGAGAAACAGCTTCAATTCCCTCCATCATTGCTTCATAAGTACAATCAATTAACTTTTGAGCCTTATTATTAATTTTCCCAACTGGAAACATACGACTTGTATCACCATGCCAACCATCAACAATGACCGTCACATCAATATTTACTATATCTCCACTCTCCAAAATTCTATTAGAGGGAATACCATGACAAATAACATGGTTGAGAGATGTACAGATTGATTTTGGAAAGCCTTTATAAAATAGTGGAGCAACAAGACCGTTATTCGTCTCTATAAAATCAAAAGCAATACGATCTATTTCTGAGGTTGAAATTCCTGGTTTTACATAACTTGCTAATAGATCTAAAGTTTTCGCAGCTAGGTTTCCAGCTTTTCTCATACCTTCAAAATCTTCAGGTTTGTGCAAGGTTTTCATATTTTATTTATGAATAAATTTTATTTTTTTATCAAGCTGAATATTATTTTTACTAAAAGAACAAGTATAACACAGTATTTCAACTCCAGCTTGTATAGCTTTTAGAATATTTTTTTTGTACATAGGGTCAATTTCTTCAGCAATTCTGAATTTTATACAGTCATCTCTTTGGATTAGAAATAACATTATTGCCCTATTATTTTTTTTAACAACCTGTATCAATTCAAGTAAATGTTTGCTTCCACGTTCAGTTATTGCATCTGGAAACTCTGCTGTTTTTTTTGTTTTTGATAAAGTAACATTTTTGACTTCTAGATATATTTTCTCTTTTTTATTGTTTGTAATAAGAAAATCTATTCGACTATTAGCTCCATATTTGACTTCTCTTTTAAACTCATAATGCTTCCCTAATGAGGAAATTTTTTTTTCAACAATTGCATTTTCAACGATTCTGTTTGCCTTATGTGTATTTACTCCAATATTAGCATCAAGTACTTTTATTATTTCAAGAGTGTATTTTAGCTTTCTTTTCGCATTATCGGTTTTTGATAGAAAAACAATATTACCCTTATCTAATAGCCCCATCATTGATCCAGTATTAGGGCAGTGTGCAGTAACGATTTCACCTGTATCAAGTTTGACATCGGCAAAAAATCTCTTATATCTTTTTATTAATTGGCCTGTTATAAATTTTACTGAATTATTCACTTATGAAAGCCTCACTCATTATTATAGGTAACGAAATACTGTCAGGTCGTACTCAAGACAAAAACTTATCATATCTTGCCACTTGGTTGAATGAAATTGGTATCCAATTAACTGAGGTTAGAGTCATTCGTGATGAAGAGAAAGAAATTATTGATACAGTCAATTTATTAAGAAAGAAGCATGATTACGTTTTTACTACCGGAGGAATAGGTCCCACCCATGATGATATTACTTCAGAAAGTATAGCTAAAGCTTTTAATGTCGATTTAGAGGTTAATCAGCATGCATTGGGTATATTAAGAGAGTACTATAAGGACTCAGAACTTACCGAAGCCCGAATGAAAATGACAAAAATTCCAAAAGGTGCTGAATTAGTCGAAAACCCAGTAAGCAAAGCTCCTGGTTTTAAAATAGAAAATGTATTTGTCATGGCTGGCATCCCAAAAATAATGCAGGGCATGCTCGAGGGTGCTAAGGTCCACCTGAAAGGTGGCGAACCTGTAAAATCTGAAGCAATCGATGTTTATATGCCTGAAAGTTTTATTGCTGAAGAGCTATCAGACCTTCAAGATAGGTTTCAAGATGTTGAGATTGGAAGCTATCCATTTGTTAAGGACGGAAAGTATGGAACGAGTCTTGTTATTAGATCTTCAGATGCAACAAAATTAGCTGATTGTAAGTCTCAAATGGAACTCATGATTAGTAAATTAGTATAATATTTATATATATTTTTATTCACAAAATATATAAGCCATTGATATTATTGATTTTTTCATTTTTTTTTAAATATTTTTGACCTTTACTTGTTTTTTAAAAAAAACTAATCTTTTTTCTAATTTTTAAAAATTAAGGGGAGTATTAAATTAATGCTACTAAAAATAAAAAACTTAGTAATGACTACGATCGGGATGTTCCTAATTGTAGGCACTACAAAAGCTTTTGCAGCTCCGTTGATGCTTAGCACAAGTGATAACGTTGGTATATCATTCTGGCTAATTTCAATGGCTATGGTCGCTTCGACTGCATTTTTCTTTTTAGAAAGAGACAATGTAGCTGCAAAGTGGAAAACATCGATGACAATTGCTGGGCTAGTTACTGGTGTAGCTGCATGGCACTATTTCTATATGAGAGGTGTATGGATCTCAACTGGAGATTCTCCAACTGTTCTAAGATATATTGATTGGCTTATTACAGTACCACTTCAAATTATTGAATTTTACGTAATTCTTGCTGCTGTTACTACTGTTGCAGCTGCTCTATTCTGGAGATTATTAGTTGCTTCTTTAGTAATGCTAATTTTCGGTTATTTGGGTGAAGCAGGAATGATGGGTACAATGCCTGCATTCATTATTGCAATGGCTGGCTGGTTGTACATCCTATATGAGATCTTTGCTGGTGAAGCTAGTAAAGCAAATGCTGGCAGTGGAAACGCAGCAGGTCAACAAGCGTTTAGAGCACTATGTCTGATAGTGACAATCGGTTGGGCGATCTATCCTCTAGGATATGCAATTGGGTATTTTGGCGGCGGAGTAGACGCTGGTAATCTAAACCTAATTTACAACCTAGCTGACTTTGTTAACAAAATTGCTTTCGGTATGGCTATTTATGTAGCTGCTAAATCTGATAGCTAAACAAAGTTAAATAACTTATTAAAAGGGGCCTACGGGCCCCTTTTTTTTATGGTATAACATCAGAATGATTTTTATTTTTAAAACTATTAAGTGGTTTTTTATAATTTTATTCAGTTTGATTTTCTTAATCATTGGAAACTATTTTTCAAAAGTTTTTGCAGGATACTATCGATTGAATGTTGAGCAAGTGTATGCTTCAGATCATTTCAACTTTTTAAAGTCTCATTTTGAAGTAGTGAAGCCATCATCAGGTAACAAATTTCCAACAATAATAATGTTCCATGCCTGTGGTGGTCCTTACCCTTACTTGGATAGTTGGCAAAAATTTTTTAGCGACAACGGTATTGCATCTATTCAAGTTGACAGTGCTGGTCCTAGAGGAATGTCTCGTCGAACAGCAATAAGAACTATCTGCTCAGGAGTTGACCTCCAGGGTCAAGAAAGAGCTGGGGATGTGTATAGTGTTTTAACAAGTCTCGATCAATTTTCTTGGATTGATAATGACAACCTTTTTTTAGCTGGCTGGTCTCATGGTGCTTACACCTTAATGGATTTTATGACAATGACTAACGAACTTGTCCCATCAAATATAATAGACTTTGAGGAAAAAAATATTCCTAAAATCAAGGGCAAGATTACTTTTTATCCTCACTGTGGAATATTAAACTTGTCTCAAAAGCATGACTGGCGAACAAAAACACCGTCTCTAGTATTTCTTGCAGATCAAGATGGCTTTGGTCTCGCAACGCAGCCAAGAGATTGTATTGATTTATTTGAGACCATGAATAAAAAAGAAAGACATGTCGATTTTTATCTTATGGAGAACAGCACTCATGTTTTTGATAGTGAATTTTATATAAGGAGAGGCATTGTTTATAATAAAGAAGCAACAGATTTTGCAAAAAATAAAATTATTTCATTCATTAAAAGTTCTGGTAGCAAAGATAATTAATCGATATAAACTCTACGTTAGTGGCCTCATGTTGGAATTGGTAGACAACCGAGACTTAAAATCTCGTGCTCCTTGTGGGCGTCCCGGTTCGAGTCCGGGTGAGGCCACCAATTTATTATCTGAGTTTAATATTTAAACTGTTCGTTTAGGATACGATCTTCAAAAGAATGATCAGAGTCATAGAGAAGAATTATTTTTGATGAAAGGTCTTGTTGTATAGAAATTGATTTAACATTTCTAACCTCTAAATTATCGGCAGAAGCACTAACAGGTCTCTTATTATTTTCAAGAATTTCTAATTTTACAACTGATTTATTGTTTAGTATTGCACCTTTCCATCTTCTAGGTCGAAAAGCACTAATTGGAGTAAGGGCTAAGTCGTTTGACTCTATGGACAAGATTGGACCATGAGCAGAAAGATTATATGCTGTGCTTCCCGAGGGTGTTGCAAGAAGTATTCCATCACAAATTAATTCAGCAAGTCTAACTTGATCATCAATAGATACCTTTAATTTTGCCGCTTGATGAGTTTGCCTTAAAAGTGAAACTTCATTAATTGCTTTAGCAGAATAAAATTTATCATCTTGATCATATGCCGTCATGATTAGTGGAGATAATTGTACTGATTGAGTTTTTTCTAATCGAGCCAATAAGTCGTTATTAGATACTGAATTCATCAAAAAGCCGATACTTCCATAATTTATTCCAAAGAATGGATTTTTTTTGTCCATGTAATCTTTTATGGCTTGAAGCATGAAACCATCACCACCTAACACAATAAAAATATCAGAGTTATTTGCATCAAAATCACCATATTTTGAAATTAACAACTTTTTTTGTTCTTGTGCTTCATCGCTGACTGAAGCAATAAAATGAGGTTTAGTAAATTTCATGATTAAATATCTATAAAAAAATATTGTTTACCCTAAAATAGAATTGATTTGAAACAATAATTTCTAAATACAATAAATATGTCTAAAAATGGCTATATTTTATCTATTGATCAGGGCACAACCAGCTCAAGGGCCGCATTGATCTCAGAGGAAGGAAATATTGTCTCTCAAAAAAATATAGAATTTAAACAGCATTTTCCAAATAATGGATGGGTCGAACATGACCCTCGTGATATTCTCTCATCAACTATTGATTGTATAAAACATATAATTCAGGAGAGCAATATCAGCCCAGAAGATATCATAACTGCCGGTATTACTAATCAAAGGGAAACAGTTGTTGCATGGGATAAAATCTCAGGTGAACCAGTATATAATGCGATAGTTTGGCAAGACCGAAGAACAGAAGAAATATGTAAGCCCCTTAGAGAAAAAAGTATTGAAGACTTAATCCAAACAAAAACTGGCCTGCTAATAGATCCATATTTTTCCGCTTCAAAAATTAAATGGATTTTAGAAAATGTTGATAGAGCAAAAAGTTTGATGGTGAATAATAATTTGCTCGTTGGAACCATTGATTCATGGCTTATTTGGAATTTATCAAATAAACAAAATCATTTTACGGATGTAACAAATGCATCAAGAACTATGATCTACAACATAATTGATGACTGTTGGGATAAAGAGTTATTAAGACTATTCAATATTCCTCGGCAAATTCTTCCAGAAGTCAAAAATTCAATGGATAATTTTGGAGAAATTAGTAAAGACTTTTTTGGCTCTGAAATTCCTATCTCTGGTGTAGCTGGAGACCAACAAGCCGCTGCATTTGGACAGCTGTGTACCAAGAAAGGCATGATTAAGTCTACTTATGGAACAGGGTGTTTTATGCTAATGAATACTGGCGATAAAGTTTACAAATCTCAACATAAACTTTTATCTACAACTGCCTTTCAAACAAGTGCTAATAAAATGTATGCGTTGGAAGGAAGTATATTTAATGCTGGTACAACGGTTCAGTGGATGAGAGACGAACTTTCTTTTTTTGAAAAAGCAGGTGAGATTGAGTCATTAGCCTCTGAAGCAAAAAATGATATTATTTTTGTACCTGCATTTACTGGGCTTGGAGCTCCATATTGGAGATCTGATATACGAGGATCTATTCATGGAATAACCAGGGATACATCGAAAAGTGATCTTGCAATGGCAGCATTAAAATCGGTTTGCTTTCAATCTAAAGATTTATACCTGAGTTTACAAAAAGACATGAAAAGTGATGATCAAAATTCTGTAATACGTGTGGATGGAGGTATGTCGCAAAATAATTTGATGATGCAATATCTCGCAGATTTATTACAGGTAAATGTTGAAAGACCAATTATTCAAGAAACAACTATAATGGGAGCAGCATATCTTGCTGGATTACAGCACGGTATATATAAAAGTATTGATGATCTTAAAGAATTATGGAAAACTGATTTTGTTTTTGAACCTTCAAATAAAGTGGATAAAGTAAATAAAGTAAATGATGATTATGATCATTGGAAAGAAATAATAATGAAAGAAATAGGCTAATTATGGTTGATGTAAAAGCTACTGTATCAAAAGAAGAATGGGAAACGAGATTAGATCTTGCTGCATTTTATAGGACAGTTCCTTATTTTGGGTGGGATGACCTAATTTTTACTCATATTTCAGCAAAAGTACCGGGTACAGAAGATCACTTTCTGATAAATCCTTACGGTTTTTTATTTGAAGAGATTACTGCGTCAAACTTAGTAAAAGTTGATTTAAAGGGAAAGATAATTAGTGAAACTAATAATTTTATTAATCCCGCGGGATTTACGATTCATAGCGCAATTCATGAAGCGCGCGAAGATGCTCACTGTATTGTTCATTTGCATTCAAATGATGGTGTTGCAGTAGCTTCTTTAAAAGATGGTTTGCTGCCTTTATCTCAAACTGGAATGCTTGTCAGAAGTCAAATTGCTTATCATGATTATGAAGGCGTAGCTTTATTTGAAGATGAAAAAGAGAGGTTAGTCAAAGATCTTGGTGACAGTAAGCTAATGATTCTTAGAAATCATGGAACTTTGGCTATGGGTAATAATGTAGCTGAAGCTTTTACAAATATATATTTCCTAGAAAAAGCCTGCACATATCAGGTTCGAGCAATGGCGGGTAAATTAGATTTAAACGATCCTTCTAATGAAGCTATCGAAACAACTCGTCAACAAGGTGAGGGGTCAACTGGAATGGCTGCGGCACTTGTATGGCCAGCCGTGAGACGAAAAATGGAGCGCCTTGATCCTTCTTTTATGAGTTAATTCTGATTGCTATATAGGTAATAAATGTATAGTTTCTATACGTTATTATTTTATTCATGATCAATATTTTAAATTAAGGGGAGATAAAGAATGAAAATATTATGTATATTATATGATGATCCTAAGGGCGGCATGCCGTCATCATATGCAAGAGATGATTTGCCAAAAATCGAGAAGTATCCTGATGGAATGACCTTGCCAACTCCAAAGTCAATTGATTTTAATCCAGGTGAACTTTTAGGCTGTGTATCAGGTGAATTAGGTTTAAGAAAGTTTTTGGAAGACGCTGGACATACTCTAGTAGTAACTTCTGATAAAGACGGCGATGGATGTACTGCGGACAAAGAGCTTGTAGATGCAGATATTGTTATTTCTCAACCTTTCTTTCCTTATTATCTTACAAGAGAAAAAATGGAAACTGCGCCTAATCTAAAAATGGCAATTACAGCAGGTATTGGATCTGACCATGTTGACTTACAGGCAGCAATGGATCGTAAAGTAGATGTTGTTGAAGTAACTTTCTGTAACTCAAGATCAGTTGCTGAACATATTGTCATGATGATTTTATCTTTAGTAAGAGATTATCATAACCAATATAAAATTATTAAAGATGGTGGATGGAATATTGCTGACGCTGTTCATAGATCATATGATCTTGAAGGTATGCATGTTGGAACTGTTGCCGCTGGACGAATAGGTTTAGATGCTTTAAGAAAATTAAAACATTTTGATGTACACATGCATTATTTTGATAGACACAGATTGCCAGAGGAGGTTGAAAAAGAACTTAACTTAACGTTCCATGACTCAGTTGAGTCTATGGTGAAAGTTTGTGATGTTGTAACGATCAATTGTCCACTTCACCCTGAGACAGAGCATATGTTTAACGATGAACTTATTGGAAAGATGAAGCGTGGAGCGTATATTGTTAACACAGCTAGAGGTAAAATCTGTGATAAAGATGCAATTGCACGAGCTTTAGAGTCTGGTCAATTAAGTGGATATGCTGGAGATGTTTGGTTTCCTCAGCCTGCTCCAAATGATCATGTATGGAGATCAATGCCTAACCATGGAATGACTCCTCATACTTCTGGTACTTCACTTTCGGCTCAAGCAAGATATGCGGCCGGTGTTCGAGAAATACTCGAATGTTTCTTTGATGGGTCTCCAATTAGAGATCCATATCTAATTGTTCAGAATGGAGAATTAGCAGGAATGGGTGCACACTCATACAGTAAAGGTACAGCAACTGGCGGCTCAGAAGAGGCTGCAAAATATAAAAAACAGTAATTTTTTTAAATTTGCTATAGGACGGATGAAAATCCGTCCTATATAATATGAATATGTTAAGTGTATTCAGAAATTATTTTTCTCATTCTACAATCTTAGGATTTATAATAATGGCAATATTTAGTCTTTATTATATCTTGGTGAATGGTTTACTTTTAAACCATCTAGTATGGTTTTTCATACCAATTGCTCTTGCACCATTCTATGAATGGTATGTACACAAATATCAACTTCATGCTGAATTGACAAAAAAAGAAGGTTGGTATCGAAGATATCAAATTGTTCTTCATCATGGTCATCACAGAGACCCTGACAATATCAAGCTTCAGTTTGCACCATGGAGGTATTTAATCTATGCCTACGGGCAAGTTTATTTACTATACGCTCTTATCTTCTGGGATTTTTCCTCTGCTATGGTCCCATTCACAGGTCATTTACTTTATCATTTGTGGTATGAGTGGATACATTTAGCTCATCATTCAAAAGAATATAAACCTTTATTCAGCATCGGCAAAAAATTGAGAGACGCTCATATGAGCCATCATTTTCATAACGAAAATTATAATTGGGGAATTACAAATATGATCGGTGATTATTTTTTTGGATCTCTTAAAGATAATAAATCAATTAAAAAAAGCCCTAATACAAAAACAATATCTGGTTATTACGATTAGTTTATAAAATTAGTGGTGCCCCTAAACGGACTTGAACCGCTAACCTATTGATTACAAATCAATTGCTCTACCAATTGAGCTATAGGGGCAAAGAGACATATGTTTATAATTTAGCAAAGATGTACAGTCAATTTAAAAGCTTAAAATATGATAAACATTAATTAAGTAAATTGACAGTTCAGAAAATTTATAGTGTGATTACTGAAATATTTAAGAGGAAAATAATTAGATGACAGATTCAATTAAATACGTATTAGAAGAAAGTAAGGCACCTAAGTTTTGGTATAATATCAATGCTGATCTTCCAACTCCTCCTCCCCCTCCTCTTCATCCAGGAACTAAGCAGCCAGCAGGACCAGAAGATTTTGCTCCTTTATTTCCAATGGGACTTATAATGCAAGAAGTTTCGACAGAAAGAGAAATTGAAATTCCTGAGCCCGTTAGAGAGATATACAAACAATGGAGACCATCACCTTTATATCGTGCTAGAAGATTAGAGAGACACTTGGATACGCCAGCAAAAATATATTTTAAGTATGAGGGTGTTAGTCCCACGGGAAGTCATAAACCCAATACAGCAGTTGCTCAGGCATTTTACAATAAAGAAGAAGGTGTAAAAAAAATATATACCGAAACTGGGGCAGGACAATGGGGTAGTTCACTAGCATTTGCAGGTCAAATGTTTGGAATTGATATTGAAGTATTCATGGTGAAAGTAAGTTTTGATCAAAAGCCTTATCGAAAATTTATGATGCAGTCATTTGGAGCTAAATGTAATTCGAGTCCATCTAATTTAACAGATTTTGGCAAAAAACTATTAGATGAAGATCCAAATAACCCTGGTAGCTTGGGTATTGCAATTTCAGAAGCAGTTGAGTCAACAGTGAAAAGTAATGGTGAGGCAAAATATTCTCTTGGAAGTGTTTTAGGTCATGTACTTTTACATCAAACTATTAACGGGAATGAAGCAATTCTTCAGATGGAACAAGCTGGAGATTATCCCGACATCATAGTTGGGTGTACAGGAGGAGGAAGTAATCTTTCAGGTTTATTATTTCCATTTCTAGGTGAACAATTAAGAGGAGGAAAAAAGATAGATGTAATTGCTTGCGAACCTCTTTCTTGCCCCTCATTCACTAAAGGAAAATATGCATATGATTTTGGAGACATGGCAATGATGACACCTCTCGTTAAAATGCACACATTAGGTTCAAGTTTTTTACCTCCTGCAAATCATTCTGGAGGACTTAGATATCACGGAATGTCGTATCATCTTAGTCATCTTTTGGACTTAGGCTTGATAAGAGCAAAAGCATATGGACAAAAAGAATGTTTTGAAGCCGGTATTGCATTTGCAAAACAGGAAGGAATAATTCCAGCACCTGAGGGCAATCATGCTGTAAAAGGTGCTATCGATGCTGCTCTGGAATGTAAAAAAAATGGTGAATCCAAAACTATTTTATTTAACTTGTGTGGTCATGGTCATTTTGATATGTCGGCATATGATGATTATTTTAGTGGCAACTTAGCTGAAGATAAATTCGATAAAAATCATGTAGATGATGCTATATCAAAATTACCTGAGGTGAGTTAGTTATTATTATTTAAATAAAAAAAAAGTACCGCTGCTGAGTTAGATACATTTAAACTTTCTAGATTATTGCTAATTTTAATTTTAACTGTCTCATCACATAAGCTTTTAGTTAGATGTCTCATTCCATCAGATTCAGAGCCAAAAATAAATACCGATTTTTTTGCAAATTCTATTTCAGTAATTTTTTTATTTGAACTTCCATCTAATCCATAAACCCAATAACCACTTTCTTTTAGTGTCCTTAATGCGGAAGACAAATTTGAAACCGAAGTAAAAGGAACTTTATCAACACCTCCACATGCAGTTTTTGACATAAAATTGTTTTCATGAACAGATTGTGTTTCAGTAAGTATTATTCCATCTATGTTAAACCCAAGAGCAGATCTAAAAATTGCTCCAACATTTTGAGAATCTTCAAGTTGATCTAAAATGATTATATTTGATTTATCAGAATTTAAACTCTCTAAGAATTCTTCAATACCTAATTTTTTATTTTTTTCTACTTTTAGACAAATTCCTTGATGAGTAAATCCTTTACCTAAGATATGCTCGATTTCATTTCGCTGACAAATGGTAACTTTTAGGCCTTTTGGTATAGATGTATTTTTATCTGATTTGATACGTTTATGGACTTCATTGGTAATTAATAGTTCTTTCTTGACCCTAGATTCATTAGATAAAGCGGCGGCAACAGCATGATATCCATACATCCAGTATTCATTATTATGGCTCTTTTTCGCGGATTTTTTATTATTATGTCTCATGTAAAAAGCATATTATTTGGATATTAAATAGTTTCACCATAAATATTATTATTTATTGATTAACCAACAATTTTTCCATATAAGACAACGCTTAAGGCTCATTAATTAGAGATATTTAATGATACTTATCTTGGGATATTTTTTGGAATAATTTTTATTCTATTAATATAAAGACTATCTCGGGAGGGGTGCCCGAGTGGTTAAAGGGGACGGGCTGTAAACCCGTTAGCTATGCTTACGTTGGTTCGAATCCAACCCCCTCCACCACTGAAAGGTACCTTAAGGTAGCTTGAAGGAATAAGCGGGTGTAGCTTAGTGGTAAAGCTCCAGCCTTCCAAGCTGATTACGAGGGTTCGATTCCCTTCACCCGCTCCAAAGTTAATAACGTTGTTTAAATTGAGAGGAACAAAAAATGGCTAAAGAAAAATTCGATCGAAGTAAACCACATTGTAATGTAGGTACTATCGGTCACGTAGATCATGGTAAAACTACACTTACAGCAGCAATTACAAAAGTATTAGCTGAATCAGGTGGTGCTGAGTTTTCTGCTTATGAAGATATTGATAAAGCACCTGAGGAAAAAGAGCGTGGAATTACAATTTCAACTGCACATGTTGAGTATACAACAGATGCAAGACATTATGCTCACGTAGATTGCCCAGGTCACGCTGACTATGTAAAAAATATGATTACTGGTGCAGCGCAAATGGATGGCGCGATTCTAGTTGTTAATGCAGCTGATGGACCTATGCCTCAAACAAGAGAACACATTTTGTTGGCAAGACAGGTTGGTGTTCCAGCTATCGTTGTCTACCTTAATAAAGTTGACCAAGTTGACGACGCTGAATTGCTTGAACTAGTTGAAGTTGAGATTAGAGATATTCTTAACGAATATGAGTTCCCAGGAGATGATACTCCAATTATTAAAGGCTCAGCGCTTGCAGCGGTTGAAGGTAGAGATGATGAAATCGGTAAAAACTCTATTGCTGAATTAATGAAAGCTGTTGATGAATTTATTCCTCAGCCACAAAGAGATAAGGATAAGCCATTCCTTATGCCTATTGAGGATGTATTTTCAATTTCAGGTCGTGGTACAGTTTGTACTGGTAGAGTTGAAAGCGGCATTGTTAAAGTTGGTGAAGAGCTAGAGATTGTTGGTATTAAGGAAACTCAAAAAACTACTTGTACCGGAGTTGAGATGTTTAGAAAGCTTCTTGATGAAGGAGAAGCTGGAGACAACATCGGTGCTCTTTTAAGAGGTATTGAGAGAGACCAGGTTGAAAGAGGTCAGGTACTAGCACATCCAGGAACTATTACTCCACATAAAAAGTTTAAATGTGAAGCTTACGTTCTTAAAAAAGAAGAAGGTGGAAGACATACGCCATTTTTTACAAACTACAGACCTCAGTTTTATTTCAGAACAACTGATGTAACTGGTGTTTGTACTTTACCACAAGGAACTGAAATGGTTATGCCTGGAGACAATATTGCAATGGAAGTTGAGATGATTGCTCCAATTGCAATGGATAAAGGCGTTAGGTTTGCTATACGTGAAGGTGGTAGAACTGTTGGTTCTGGCGTCGTAACGGAAATAGTGGAATAACTGGAGGAGTGTAGCTCAACTGGTAGAGCACCGGTCTCCAAAACCGGGGGTTGGGGGTTCGAGTCCCTTCACTCCTGCCATTTGATAATTAAAAGACTATGAAGCCATTAAAATTTTTGCAGGAAGTAAAAAGAGAAGGTGGAAAGGTAACTTGGCCATCTTCTCGTGAAACACTCACAGGATCTATTATGGTGGTAATCATGGTTGCTATTGCATCAATTTTCTTCTTGATTATTGATCAAATCTTTAGTTTTGGCCTGGATAAAGTTATAGGTATTGGTATTTAGATGTCTCATAAATGGTACATAGTTCATGCTTACTCTGGCTTTGAAAAAAAAGTTGCAGCATCAATTCTTGAGAAAGCAAAAACAAAAAATATGGAGGACCACTTCGACCAGATTATTGTACCTACTGAGGAGGTAGTAGAAGTAAAAAAAGGTAAAAAACGCAACGCAGAGAGAAAGTTTTTCCCTGGTTATGTATTAACTAAGATGACAATGAATGATGCCACTTACCATTTAGTCAAAGATCTTCCTAAGGTTAGTGGTTTTCTAGGCCAAACAAAAGGCCAGCCCAGCCCTGTATCGGAGAGTGAAATAAATAAGATTTTACAAGACATTGAAGAAGGTGTATCTAAGCCGAAGCCTTCGGTTACATTTGAAGTGGGTGAACAGGTCAGAGTCAGTGACGGGCCTTTTGCATCATTTAATGGTTTAATTGAAGAAATTGATGAAGAGAGGTCTAGAGTTAAAGTTTCAGTGTCAATTTTTGGAAGATCAACACCAGTTGAATTAGAATATACGCAGGTTGAAAAAGCTTAGAGATTTTTATGGCAAAAGAAATTGAAGGAAAATTAAAATTACAAGTTCCCGCTGGACAGGCAAACCCAGCGCCACCTGTTGGTCCTGCTTTAGGACAAAGAGGGTTAAATATTATGGATTTTTGTAAAGTCTTTAATGATAAAAGTAAGGGTGAGCAACCTGGTGTAATGTTGCCAGTCGTAGTTACTTATTACACTGATAAAAGTTTCACCTTGGAAATTAAATTGCCTCCAGTAACATTCCTTATTAAAGAAGCTTTAAAGATAAAGAAAGGTTCAAAAGAACCTGGAAGAGATATCATTAAAACAATATCTCAGTCTCAGTGTAAAGAAATCGCTGAAAAAAAATTAAATGATCTAAACGCGAATACAGTTGAGCAGGGTATGAAAATTGTTATGGGCTCTGCAAGATCTATGGGAATTGAGGTAACAAATTAGGGTTATGGGCAAAAGGCTTAAAAAAATATTCGAAGATAATTCGTTTGACTCATTGTATGCTGTTGAAGATGGAGCTGATCTAGCAATAAATACATCAACAGCTAAATTTCAAGAAACAATAGATATATGTATAAATTTAAATATTGATCCTAAAAAGGGTGATCAAAACGTAAGAGGAAAAATGAGTCTTCCTAAAAGTCTTGGTAAAACTGTAAAAGTATGTGTTATTGCTAAAGAAGAAAAACATCAGGAAGCAAAAGATGCTGGAGCAGATATAGTTGGTGGAGATGAATTAGTTGAAAAAATTGAGAGTGGGTTTTTAGATTTTGATAGATGTATATCCACACCAGACATGATGCCAAAAGTTGGAAAGCTTGGAAAAGTTTTGGGTCCTCGAAACCTTATGCCTAATCCCAAATTAGGAAGCGTTACAAATGATATTGCCAAGGCAGTACAAGGTGCAAAGGCCGGGGAAATTGAATATAAAAATAATGATACATTAGTTCAAGCTGGTATTGCTAAATCAAATTTTTCTAAAGAAGATTTAGTGACAAATATTAAATTTTTTGTTGAGTCAATTAATAAAGAAAGACCAGGTGGAGTAAAAGGTGAATTCATAAAAAAAGTTTCTATTAGCCCTACAATGGGACCAGGAATAAATATTGATTTAAATTCGGTAATTAATTAAAAAAAATGAGAAGAGAAGAAAAAAAAGAATTTGTAGAAAGTATTAAGAACATTGTTAACGATAACAGTCTTATACTTGTATTTCATTATCGCGGACTATCGATGAGTGAAATGAGTGATTTAAGAGTCCAGTCTTTTAATTCTGGCTCAAATATAAGGGTTACCAAAAATAGACTCACCAAAATAGCTCTTGCAGACACTGACAAATCTGAGCTCTCTAATTTATTTGAAGGCCCAACAGCGATTGCATATTCAAATGATCCAGTAAACTTAACTAAGCTTGTAACTAATTTTGCTAAGAATAACAGTAAGTTAGTTCTAGTTGGTGGAATTATGGATAAAGAGATATTAAGTGTTGAAAAAATTGAAATTTTATCTAAATTGCCATCACTCGATGAGGCTAGAGCACAATTAATAGGACTTTTAAATACACCGGCGCAAAAGATAGCAGGAATACTGAGCGTACCTTCTGGAAATCTTGCAAGAGTGTTTAATGCATACGGACAACAGTAATTACTTAAGAAAAGGAAAAAAAAATGGCTGATCTTGAACAAATCGTAAATCAATTATCTGATCTAACAGTAATTGAGGCTGCTGAATTATCAAAACTTTTAGAAGAAAAGTGGGGAGTGTCTGCTGCTGCGCCCGTAGCTGTAGCCGCTGCTGGATCCGCACCAGCTGGTGAAGCTGCTGCTGAGGAAAAAGATGATTTTACTATCGTGCTTGCTGCTGCAGGAGATAAAAAAATCAATGTTATTAAGGAAGTAAGAACAATTACTGGCCTAGGTTTGAAGGAAGCAAAAGACTTGGTTGAGGGAGCACCTAAAGATCTTAAAACCGGTGTTTCAAAAGACGACGCTAATGCTTTTAAAGAAAAACTTGAAGCTGCCGGCGCAACTGTAGAACTTAAATAACTGTAGTTAATTTTTTTCATTGGTTTGTTTTTGAGCAAACCATTTTAGGGCGAGTTTATATTAATGGTTAATACACTATCTTTTACTGATAAAAAAAGAGTTAGAAAAAACTTCGGTAAGTTAAAAGAAGTATCAAAATTTCCCAATCTAATTGAAATCCAAAAAAACTCTTATGATGAGTTTCTGCTTGAAAATGAAAGCCCTTCGAGTCGTGAAGATAGGGGGCTTCAAAAAGTTTTCAAAAGCGTGTTTCCTTTAGAAGATTTTTCTGGCTCTGCAAGAATTGAATTTATTGATTACAGTTTTCAAAATCCAAAATTTGATGTTGATGAGTGTCGACAAAGAGATAAGACCTATGCTGCCCCACTAAATGTTAAGTTAAGATTGATTGTTTTTGATATTGATGAGGAAACAGAGACAAGAACAGTTAAAGATATAAAAGAACAAGAAATATATTTATGTGATCTTCCCTTAATGACTGATAAAGGAACATTTATTACAAATGGCACCGAAAGAGTAGTTGTTAGTCAAATGCACAGAAGTCCAGGTGTATTTTTTGATCACGATAATGGCAAGACTCATTCAAGCGGTAAATTATTATTTGGAGCAAGAGTAATTCCTTATAGAGGTTCTTGGCTAGACATTGAGTTCGATCATAAAGATATTTTGTATTGTAGAATCGATAGGAAGAAGAAAATATTAGTAACATCTTTTTTAATGTCTATGGGTATTAAGAGAGATGAAATTTTAAAATTGTTTTATAATATTGAAGAATTTTCAGCTGATAAAAAAACAAACAAATGGAAAGTTTCTTTTAATCCTAAAAATATAAAAACAGGTAAGTTACAAAAGAGTCTAATTAATGCATCTGATGGAAAAACTGCAATTAAACAAGGTACTAAAATTAATCCTGCAATAGCTCAAAAACTTTATAAGGATGGATTAAAAAATATATTGATTGAAAGTGATGATTTGATTGGAAAGTTTATTGCGGAAGATATTATCAATGAAACTACTGGTGAAATTTACTGTGAAGCATCTGATGAAATAACACCTGAATTATTGGAAAAATTTGAAGAGCTTAAGGTAACAAAGCTTCAAATCCTTGAAATCGATGGGATAAATGTTGGTTCATTTATTCGGGATACACTTAGATTAGACAAAAATCTTACCCCTGAAGACGCTGTTGTTGAAATATATAAAGTTTTAAGACCAGGTGAACCGCCTAATCTAGAGGCTGCATTTGACGTATTTAATTCATTATTTTTTAAATCTGATAAGTATGATCTTTCAGATGTCGGAAGAGTAAAGATGAACTACAGACTCTCTCTTGATTGCCCAGATACGACGACAGTTTTAAGAAGTGAAGATGTAATTTCAGTCATTCAAATGGTTACTGACCTAAGAACAGGCAAAGGTGAGGTTGATGATATCGATCATCTTGGGAATAGAAGAGTTAGATCAGTTGGTGAACTAGTAGAAAACCAGTTTAGAATGGGGCTAGTGAGAATGGAGAGATCCATTAAGGAAAGAATGAATTCACTTGAAGTTGATGCTTCAACCCCTCAAGACATCATTAATGCAAAACCTCTCGTGGCTTCTTTAAAAGAATTTTTTGGAACGTCTCAGTTATCTCAGTTTATGGATCAAACAAATCCTCTTGCAGAAATAACTCATAAAAGAAGATTGTCCGCGCTAGGTCCAGGTGGCTTGAGTAGAGAAAGAGCAGGTTTTGAGGTAAGGGATGTGCATCCTACACACTACGGAAGAATATGTCCTATTGAAACTCCTGAGGGCCCAAATATTGGGTTAATAAACAGTTTAGCCTCGCATGCTCGAGTAAATAAGTACGGCTTTATTGAAAGTCCATATAGAAAAGTAATTAACGGAAAAGTTACTGATGAAATAGAATATTTGCCTGCAATGGAGGAGTCGAACTTCACAATTGCTCAGGCCAATTCAATTATTGGTTCTAATGGAATGTTTGAAACAAAATTAGTCTCTTGTCGTAGAAACGGAGACTTTGTTATGACAAGTTCTGAGGAAATTGATTACATGGATGTGTCGCCAAAGCAAGTTGTCTCATGTGCAGCATCCCTCATACCATTCCTTGAAAATGATGATGCAAATAGAGCTTTAATGGGTAGTAATATGATGCGTCAGGCTGTTCCATTAATTCAAGCAGAGTCACCACTTGTTGGTACAGGTGTTGAAAAAACTGTAGCAATTGATTCAGGTGTTACAATTATTGCAAAAAGAGATGGCGTTGTTGATAAGATTGATGGAAAAAGAATTGTTGTAAGAGTGACAAAAAATATTAGTTCTACAGAGTCTGGTGTTGATATTTATACCCTTCAAAAATTTCAAAGATCTAATCAAAGTACCTGTATTAATCAAAGACCACTTGTTAAAGTTGGAGACAAAGTTTCGCAAGGAGATATTATTGCAGACGGTCCTTCAACGCATTTAGGTGAGTTAGGTTTGGGCAGAAATGTTGTCGTAGCCTTTATGCCATGGAGAGGCTATAATTTTGAGGACTCAATTTTAATCTCAGAAAAAATTGTTCAAGAAGATAAATTTACTTCAATTCATATAGAAGAGTTTGAAGTCATGTCTCGAGACACTAAGCTCGGATCTGAAGAAATTACCAGAGATATTCCAAATGTTGGAGATGAAATGCTGTCTAACTTAGATGAAGCTGGTATAGTTTATGTTGGAGCTGATGTTAGTCCAGGAGATATTTTAGTTGGTAAAGTTACTCCAAAAGGAGAAAGCCCAGTTACTCCTGAAGAAAAATTATTACGAGCTATATTCGGTGAAAAATCAACAGATGTTAAAGATACTTCATTAAGATTACCACCAGGTTCTGATGGCACCGTAGTAGATGTTAAAGTGTTTAATAGATATGGCATTGAAAAAGATGATAGGGCTTTAGCTATTGAGCGCGAAGAAATTGAGAAACTTGCTGATGATAGAGAAGCTGAGTTGGGAATTTTAAATAGAAATACAAAAACAAGACTAATCAGCTTGATCGAAGGCAAGAATGTTACCGGATCACCAGAGGATATTGAGAAGAAATCTTCTTTCAATAAAATTGATTTAGAAAATGCAAAATTAGATAGTATTTGGAAAATTGATCTTCAAAAAGATGATGATAAAGAGCAAATTTCTAATTTAAGAAAGCAATATGAGGTAACAAGAACAAATATACAAAATACATTTGATAATAAAGTTGATAAGGTACAACGTGGTGATGAGCTTTTGCCAGGTGTTATGAAAATGGTAAAGGTATTTGTTGCCGTAAAAAGAAAACTTCAGCCTGGTGATAAGATGGCTGGAAGACACGGAAATAAAGGGGTAATTAGTAAAATTAATCCTGTTGAAGATATGCCTTATCTAGAAGATGGGAGAACTGTAGATATCGTTTTAAACCCTCTTGGTGTTCCTAGTCGTATGAATGTAGGGCAAATTCTTGAAACACACCTAGGTTGGGCATGTAAAGGAATTGGAGACATGATAAACAAGTCTCTTATAAAATATAAACAAAATAAAGATCAAAAAAGTTTTGATGAAAGTTTGAAAAAAGTTTATGGCCCTGATCAATATAGCAATGAAATTTCAAAGTTATCTTCAAGTGAAAAGGTTGAACTTGTTGAGAATCTATCAAATGGAGTTCCAATAAAAACGCCAGTTTTTGATGGTGCATTAGAATCAGAGATCACCTCAATGCTAGAAGACGCTGGGTTCGATAAAAGTGGGCAGACTGACCTTTGGGATGGAAGGTCTGGTGAAAAGTTTGAGCGAAAAGTAACAGTTGGTGTTATTTACATGCTTAAGCTTCATCATTTAGTTGATGATAAAATTCATGCAAGATCCATAGGACCTTATAGCCTTGTTACGCAACAACCACTGGGTGGAAAAGCTCAGTTTGGTGGACAAAGATTTGGTGAAATGGAAGTATGGGCACTTGAAGCGTACGGTGCAGCTTACACTCTTCAAGAGATCCTAACAGTGAAATCAGATGATGTTGCTGGAAGAACAAAAGTCTATGAAACCATTATTCGTGGTGAAGATGTTTTTCAATCAGGAACGCCAGAATCATTTAATGTCTTAATGAAAGAAATCAGATCACTAGGATTAAATATAGAATTGTCAAATCTTAATTAGAAAGCAGATAGTAAACATATGTCACAATCTTTAATGAACATTTTTAATCCGACAGCTTCAAGGGATGACTTTAATCAAATTAAAATTGCCATAGCAAGTCCTGAAAGAATTCTTTCTTGGTCATATGGTGATATTAAAAAACCAGAGACTATAAATTATAGAACTTTTAAACCTGAGAGAGACGGCTTATTTTGCGCAAGAATATTTGGTCCAGTCAAAGATTATGAATGTCTTTGTGGAAAATATAAAAGAATGAAGTTTAAAGGTATTATCTGTGAGAAATGTGGAGTCGAGGTTACTAAAAAAGATGTGAGACGAGAAAGAATGGGCCACATTCAACTAGCAGCGCCAGTTGCTCATATTTGGTTCCTTAAATCTTTACCAAGTAGAATTGCTTTAATGATGGATATGAAGCTTAAAGATTTAGAGAAGGTTTTGTACTTTGAAAAATTTATGGTTACTGAGCCTGGTTTAACTCCATTAGAGCAAAATCAATTACTTGATGAAGAAGAACTTGAGGCCGCAAAAGAAGAATATGGAGAAGATGGATTTTCAGCTGGAATAGGCGCAGAAGCTGTAAGAAAAGTGTTAGAACGAATTGTTTTGGTTGATGAACTTGAAGCCCTTAAAAAAAAGTTGGAAGAAACTAAAGCCGTTGCTCTTTCAGAAAAACTTGTAAAAAGAATTAAAATTTTTGAAGCATTTATATCTTCAGGTAATAGACCTGAATGGATGATACTCACGAGTATACCAGTTATACCTCCTGAACTAAGACCTCTTGTGCCACTTGATGGAGGAAGATTTGCATCTTCAGATCTGAATGATCTTTATAGAAGAGTGATTAATCGAAACAATCGACTATCTCGATTAATGGAATTACGAGCCCCTGATATTATCATAAGAAATGAAAAGAGAATGCTACAAGAATCAGTAGATGCACTTTTTGATAATGGAAGAAGAGGAAGAGTTATCACAG
>JAYNZW010000016.1:0-21397 GCA_038103905.1 Candidatus Pelagibacteraceae bacterium
GTTTACGGCGTGGACTACCAGGGTATCTAATCCTGTTCGCTACCCACGCTTTCGAACCTCAGCGTCAGTATTGGCCCAGAGAGTCGCCTTCGCCACTGGTGTTCCTCCTAATATCTACGAATTTCACCTCTACACTAGGAATTCCACTCTCCTCTACCAAACTCAAGAAAAATAGTTTTGGATGCAGTTCCAGAGTTAAGCTCTGGGATTTCACATCCAACTTACAAATCAGCCTACGCTCGCTTTACGCCCAGTAATTCCGAATAACGCTAGATCCCTCCGTATTACCGCGGCTGCTGGCACGGAGTTAGCCGGATCTTATTCTTCAGGTACCGTCATTATCTTCCCTGACAAAAGAGCTTTACAACCCTAGGGCCTTCATCACTCACGCGGCATGGCTGGATCAGGGTTGCCCCCATTGTCCAATATTCCCCACTGCTGCCTCCCGTAGGAGTCTGGGCCGTGTCTCAGTCCCAGTGTGGCTGATCATCCTCTCAGACCAGCTATAGATCGTCGCCTTGGTGAGCCGTTACCTCACCAACAAACTAATCTAACGCGGGCCCATCCAATAGCGCATAAAGCTTTCCCCCGAAGGGCGTATAAAGTATTAGCTCGAGTTTCCCCGAGTTATTCTCTACTAAAGGGCAGGTTCCCACGCGTTACTCACCCGTCTGCCACTAGATCCGAAGATCTCGTTCGACTTGCATGTGTTAAGCGTGCCGCCAGCGTTCATTCTGAGCCATGATCAAACTCTCAAGTTTAAAAATGACGCACACAAATTATTGGCGGTGTTATATAAAATTAATTACATAACCCAATACGTGTACGGTTATTCTGTACTGCGAAATTACCGCCCACGTTTCTCTTTCAATTTACTTTTCCAACAGCATAAAAGCGCACAAAATCTCCTATCTCTTAATAAAAAAGAAGAAAAATTTGGTTGCTATTATTTTAAAGCCAACAAAATCAGCTATGTGCCGCAAGTTCAGAAGCATCACCAAACAAGGGTGAGGAGCTTTTTATAGAATAACCGCCATAAGTCAAGCAACATGAACAAAAAATGGCTGTAATTTGGGAATAAATTGGTTCAAGAAAACCTATATTTTTCAGTTACTTAATATATAAAAAAAAAATAAATAATCCTTTTAGTATTTTATTTGAAATTATGTATACCAAAAAATCAATTATGATGTTTTTTCTCAAAAAAAAGACGACTCTTTTAATCTTCATTCTTTTTCTTGGTGTCATTGGAACTGCATTTTTCTTGAGTCTCAATTTTTCAAATCTTGATAATTCAAATGCCAGTAATTTTGACGTATCAAATTCAATTTTGCCTCTTGATGATAAAACTAATAACCTTCAAATTTCTTACAAATATCAAGAAATATATTTTATAGAGTCTGGTCAAACATTTTCAAACTTTCTCGATCAATTTGATTTAAAAATTAAAGAAAAGACAAAAGTGATAAACTTAGTATCAGAAGAAATTGATCTAAAAAAAATAAGGATTGGTACTAAAATTGAAATAAATTCTAGTAAAGTTAATGGAAACAAAAAAATTGATTACATAATTATTTACCCAAATAAAGAACGTAGTATTTATCTGGATTTTCAGTCTGAAGAAATTGAACTTCAAGTTGATAATCTTAAAATTTTCAAATCTTCAAGGTTTGTTGAAGTAGAGGTTAATAATAGCATCTATCAATCGATGATAGAAAAAAATATACCTGAAAATATCATAATGGAATTTATAAAACTTTTTAGTTTCGATATTGATTTTCAAAGAGATATTAGAAAAGAAAATATACTCACATTGTATTTTGATTATTACAAAGATGAGAAGCAAAACTATGTTAAGTCAGATGTAATTAATTTTGCTAAAATAAAACTTCATAATCAATCATATGAACTCTACCGTTTTACTGATGATAAGGGGGAGTTAGTAGATTATTTTGACTCAAATGGCAAAAGTGCAACGAAAGCTCTTATGAAAACTCCAATAAACGGTGCAAGGCTATCATCTGCTTATGGAATGAGAAAGCATCCAATTCTAGGGTATAATCGTTTACATCAAGGAGTTGATTTTGCTGCACCCATAGGAACGCCTATTATGGCTGCCGGAACAGGACGTATTGAAAAAATTGGAACCAATGGTGGAGCTGGAAAGTATATAAGAATAAAGCACTTAAATGGTTATAAAACTGCATATGCTCATTTGAATTCATATGCATCAGGAATGAGTAAAGGAGTAAAAGTGCGTCAAGGTCAAACAATTGGATTTGTTGGTTCTACAGGATTGTCAACTGGACCTCATTTACATTATGAGGTGTGGTTCAATAATAAAAAAATAAACCCAATGACCATGAGGTTACCCTCAGGAGTAAAATTAAATGACGGTCAACTTGAAAAATTTAATAGATTTAAACAAAAAATAGATTCGGAGATGAATAACAAAATCAATTTATAGACTTAGTTTCTTCTGCCGTTAGATCTTTTTTTTCTAATTTAGATTTAGTCTCTTCAGAGTTATCGGCTTCTTCAATTTTTTTTGAGTCACTTGATTTGCCGTTCGTGGTACCGTTGGTACGAGCATTTCTTTCATTTAACATTCGACTATAATGTTCAGCATGCTGAAGGTAGTTTTCAGCGCCAATGTAGTCTCCTGACGATGTCGCATCTTTAGCTAAATTTCTATACTTCTCTAATACTGTAGATAAGCTTCCGGTAACCCTAGAACTATTGTTCATTGAGCCGTTGCCAAAGCTATCGTTACTATTTCTATGATTGTTTGCTCTTTTAAAAGGAGCTCTTTTTTTATATTTCACTTTTGAAAAAATTATCCTGTAATTTTGGAAAATAGTACAATTTTATAATTGTAAACATCGCTAAACTAGTCTTAGACATTAAAATAATCAAGTATTTATTTAATTCATCTTTGAAACAATACAACGTGGTCTATTTGTTAAATCATTTTCAATTGCAATCACTGAAAAATTGTTATCTTTCAATATGTTAGATATTGAAATGCTGTCACGATAATCAATTTCAAAAAATACATAACACTTCTTATCGTTAGTTGATTTAATATTTTTTATGATTTTTTTATAACAATCTTTAGTTCCATTTTTTGGGAATAACGCTAAATGGGGCTCAAAATTTATAACTTCTTCTTTTATTTCATGTTTCTCAGCTAAAGAAACATAAGGAGGGTTACAAATAATGACATCATATCCATTTGTATCAAAACTAAAAAAATCATTAACATAAAATGATAGATTTAAATTTCTATTAATATGTTCTTTATTTTTAATTGCTATGGAAATTGCATTTTCAGAAATATCAATGCCTGTTCCATGACAGTACTTTAGTTCTTCTAATACTGAAATTATTAAGCAGCCCGAACCTGTACCAAGATCAAGAAAGTTTAGGTCTTCAGTGAAGGGTGTGTGTTTTATTATACTCTCAATGAGAGTTTCAGAATCAGGACGGGGTATTAAGGTATCTTTGGTTACATAAAAAGTGTTTTTCCAAAAATCTTTTACTCCAGTGATATGAGCAATTGGCTCATGTCTCATTCGTCTTTGTATTTTTGATTTATAAGACTCAAAATCACTATTTGATATATTCGTGCTTAATGACCTTATGAAGTCTTCATCATTGATATCTAATTGATTTTTTATTAATAGCTTAGCATCAATCTTTGCCTGATTTAGCCCAGACTCAAAAAGAATCTTTGAACCATAATTTAATGCCTCAGAAATATTCAAGACTTATCTCCTTGAGCTGCAATATTCAGATTAGATATTATTTCATCTAATCCATCAGCATTTAGAATTTGTTCTAATTTATACAGCGTTAGATTTATTCTGTGATCCGTAACTCTGCCTTGTGGAAAATTATATGTCCTAATTCGCTCAGATCTGTCTCCTGAACCAATTTGAGACTTACGCTTATCAGCTATTTCATCTGCTTGCTTCTTTCTTTCATAATCATAAAGCCTAGTCTTTAATACAATCATTGCTTTTGCTCTATTTTTATGTTGAGATTTTTCATCTTGTTGCTGAACAACGATACCTGATGGTAAATGTGTAATTCGAACTGCACTATCTGTTGTATTGACTGATTGTCCTCCCGGTCCACTAGACCTGAAGACATCAACTCTTAAATCTTTTTCCTCGATATCTATATCGACATCATCAGCTTCAGGCAAAACAACCACACTTGCTGCAGAAGTATGAATTCTTCCCTGAGACTCAGTTTCTGGAACTCTTTGAACTCGATGAACACCTGACTCATATTTTAACAATGAGTAGACACTTTTTCCTGATATCTTAATTGTACTTTCTTTAATGCCTCCATGATCTGAGTCAGAAATAGAAATAATTTCGAATTTCCACTTCAAATTTTCAGAAAATTTTTGGTACATTCTGAATAAATCACCAGCAAATAAAGCTGCTTCATCCCCTCCTGTTCCTGCTCGTATTTCAAGAATAACATTCTTTTCATCCAAAGGATCTTTTGGTATCAAAGCAGCCTTAAGATTTCTCTCACTAACTTCAAATTTTTCTTGAGCCTCTTGTAATTCTTTTTTTGCAATAGAGGAAATTTCTTCATCATCTTCACCTAGAAGCTCATTTAAATCAGAGATCTCTGCTTTAATATTTTGAAATTCTTTTATACTTTCAATGATTGGCTTTAAATCTGAATATTCTTTTGAAACTTTTATATATTCTTCTTTGTCACTTATCGAAGCATTAAGCTGATCTTCAAGCACTTTGTAACGATCAATGAACTTTTTTAATTCTTCAGTTTTTATCATTTTTTGAAATCTTATCTTCAACTAGTTGAACAATATGATCTACAATCTCTGAGTTATTGATCTTATGATCAGCTACTCCTGAAAGATAAATCATATTCGTATCCTTACCACCTCCAGTTAAACCAATTTCACTTTTCAAAGCTTCACCGGGGCCATTAACAACACAGCCTATAATTGATAGAGTAAGAGATTCTTTAATGTGACTTAATTTTTGTTCTAAAATTTTCACAGTCTCAATTACTGGAAAGCCTTGTCTAGCGCAGGACGGACAAGAAACAATCTTGACACCTCTAGATCTTAAATCAAGGCTTTTTAAAATTTCAAAGCCAACTCTAACTTCTTCAATTGGATCATCAGTAAGTGAGACTCTAATTGTGTCCCCTATCCCATCCATAAGTAAATTACCTAAACTAATTGCAGATTTAATTGAACCGCTTAAAAATGTGCCTGCTTCAGTTAATCCAAGATGAAAAGGGTAATCACATTTATCTGACAATTTTCTATAAGCCTTGATAGTTGTATGAATATTTGACGCTTTCACGCTAATCTTAAAGTTTTCAAAATTATTGTCCTCAAGAAGCTGGATGTTTTCAATGGCGCTTTCAACCATTGCATCAGCACAAGGTTCTTTATATTTTTTTAGAATTCTTTCAGAGAGTGATCCTGCATTTACGCCTATCCTCATACTGATATCATTTGATTTAGCTGCAGAAATAACTTCTTTTATTTTGTGTGGACCAATATTTCCAGGATTAATTCTCAAACATGAAGCCCCTGAGTCAGCGGCTTCAAGAGCTCTTTTGTAATGAAAATGTATATCTGCTACTATTGGCACAGAAACTTGACTAATAATACTTTTGAGAGCAGTAGATGATTTTTCAGTTGGACACGATACTCTAACAATATCTACTCCCTCACTTTCAAGATTAATTACTTGAGCAACAGTTGCATCTATATCCTCAGTGATAGTGTTTGTCATTGATTGAACAGATATTGGGGATTCTCCTCCAATATTTATTTTGCCAATACGAACAACTTTCGTTTTTCTACGCAAATAATTATTATCAATATTATATGTCATAAATAAAAAAAATTTCTCTTAAGAGAAAAATTATCAGTTAGGGTTTATCTAATTCAAAAACATCGTGAAGTGCATTTACTGCATCATTAGTTTTTGACTTATCGATCAAAACACTGACCTTAATTTCAGAAGTTGATATTACCTCAATATTGATGCCTTGGGCAGACAGGCATTCAAACATTTTTGCAGCAATTCCAGGTTGATTTCTCATTCCAGAGCCTATAATTGAAACCTTGGATAAATTATCTTCACTTAGCACTTCTAAGAAATGCATTTCACTTTTTAAAGATGATATGACATCAAGAGATTTTTGCAAATCAGACATAGGAACAGTAAACGTCATATTTGTTTTTTTTCGTTCAATAAAATTGTTTTGAACAATCATATCAACATTTATTGATTGATCAGATAAGGATCTAAATATTTTAGCTGCTATCCCAGGTTGATCAACTAAATCAATTATTGTAATTTTTGCCTCATCTTTTGAATAAGCAACACCTGTCACAGGTTTTGCTTGATTTTCATCAATGTCAAAAGATATCTGAGTTCCTTTTTCTTTGGGAGAAAAAGTTGATCTTACTTGAACATCAACATTCGCAATCATTGCTGACTCTACTGATGAAGTTTGTAAAACTTTTGCACCTTGAGATGCCATTTCAATCATTTCTTCATATGAAATCTTATCTAACTTTCTAACTTTATCTGTCATTTTTGGATCAGATGTATAAACACCATCAACGTCCGTATAAATATCACACCTATCAGCTTTTATTGCAGAGGCTAAAAATACAGCGGTATTATCCGAACCACCTCTTCCAATTGTAGTTATACGAGAATCAGGTGATAATCCTTGAAACCCTGCTAGTACAGAAACCTTTTTTTTCTTAAAACATTCGTTTATTTTATCAGGAATAATTTTACTAATATTAGCATTTCGATGAGATTCATTTGTGATTATTGGAAGTTGCCAACCTAACCAAGACATGGCTGGTATACCAATCTCATTTAAAGCTAGTGACATAAGACCAGAAGTTATTTGCTCACCAGATGACACGACAACATCATACTCAGAGTCAAATATACTGGAGTCATAATTATCACTATGAAAATCATTTACAAAATTAATTAAACTATTTGTTGTTCCAGCCATAGCTGAGACTACTACTGCAATATTATGACCATTATCATACTCTTTTTTTACAATCTGAGCAGCTGACTTAATCAATTCTGACGAAGCAACTGAAGTTCCCCCAAATTTTAACACTAGTGTGGACATTTTTTAGTTTACGATTAAATAAGATATAATCTAATAAAATTTAAATAGTTTTAAGTTGAATAAGGATTACTTTATATAATAATTTTAATCAAGCATAAGTTTGGCTATAAAGATGGAACACAGCAGTATAAATGCCCAAGAAGTAAAGAAATTTACAGAACTAGCTAATGAATGGTGGAAGCCAAATGGTAAATTTAAAACTTTACATAAATTCAATCCATCAAGATTAGATTTCATAATTAGAAACATTAAATCAAACTTTTCTATACCTAATGAGTTTAAGCAAAAACCTTTTGCAGGCTTATCAATTTTAGATATTGGGTGTGGGGGCGGCCTACTTTGTGAACCTCTAGCAAGACTTGGGGCAAGTGTTACAGGAATAGATGCTTCAAAAAAAAATATTGAGGCGGCATCAATACATGCAAAAAATAATAATCTCGATATTAATTATATTCATACTACAGTTGAAGAATTAGATATAGATGGAACTTTTGACACAATTCTTAATATGGAAGTTGTAGAACATGTAAATAATCAAAAAATGTTTATAAAAAGAAGCTGTGATTTATTAAAAAAAAATGGACTAATATTTATTGCAACATTAAATAAAACTCTATTCTCTCTTATTTTTGCTAAATATACTGCTGAGTATATTCTTAACTTTTTACCAAGAGGCACGCATGATTGGAACAAATTTCTTACTCCAGAAGAAGTATACTCTTTTCTACTTCAAAATAATTGTGATGTTTTAGATGCTGTGGGAATAAACTTTAACCCCTTTTTTAATAGCTGGAAAGAGTCAAAAAATATGAAAGCAAACTTTATGGTAACTGGAAAAAAAAATTAATTTTCTTTTTTATCTATCCAGGGAATTGTGGCAACCTCAATACCTTCATCTTGCAGTTCTTTTACATCATCCTTTGAAGCCTTTCCATAAATTGGCTTCTTTTTTATCTTGTCATAATGTATCCGTCTTGCTTCGTAAGTAAAATTATCTCCGACGTATTCTGCATTTTTTTCAACAAAGCTTTGAACATCTTTTATTTTTGATTTTAGTTCAGTGAGTATTTTATTTTGACTAATACTTGAATTTTTATTTAATGAAATATTTGGAGCTGAAAGACCTTTTTTTACATTAAAAGATCCACATTGAGTACATTCAACTAAATTTTTTTTAATTTGAGATTGACATGAAGTATGCGTATCAAACCACCCCTCAAATTCATTTGAACAATCCTCACAAATTATACTTAAAACAATCATATAGATAGATATGTGTATTTAATCAAAGTTTTTCAATATCTTTCTTCAATATTCCAACTCGGAATCATTTTTTTTGCTTGGATGCTTTGATTTTTATCAATTTTTGCATAGATGACGCCTGGTTTAGATTTAGCAGAAGCAATAATCTCTCCCATTGGATTAATTATTAGACTATGACCATAAGTCTTCCTATTGACTGAATTTTGACCACATTGTGCAGGTGCAAAAATATATACACCATTTTCAATTGCTCTTGATCTCAGTAGAATTTCCCAATGTTTTTGACCCGTATATTTTGTAAATGCTGATGGAATAGATATAAATTGTGAGCCTGCCTGAGAAAGTTTTCTATATAAATTGGGGAACCTTAAGTCATAGCATATACTCATTCCAATTTTACCCCAGGGACAATCTGCTATTTTGATTTTTTTACCTGCATAAAAAATTTTTGATTCACCGTACATCTCTTGACTTGATAGTTTTACATTAAACATGTGAATTTTGTCGTAAAACATTACAATTTTTCCATAGCTATTAATCAGATAAGAACGATTTCGAATTCTTTTTTTTTCATCCAGAATAATTAATGATCCTATTAAAATCCAAACCCTCTCTTTTTTTGAAATCTCTTTTAAAGTATGTAAAAAAATATCCTTTTCTTCAGTTCTAATCACATTTAAAAGTTCTTTCTTTTTCAATGACATTAGATTTGAAGTTTCTGGAGTAACTATAAGTTGAGATTTATTTTTAATAGCTTGCTTAATAAAGAGTAATAAATGTCTTAAATTTCTATCTATTGATTGTTTAGTATTTAGCTGTATACAGGCAACTTTAAATTTTTTACTCATTCATTAAGATTGAATCAAATTCACCCTTTTGAACAAGTGAATTTAATTCATCATAACCACCTACGTGATAATCATTTACAAAAATCTGTGGTACAGTTCTTTTTCCATTAGATTTTGACAGCATTTCCTCTCTTTTTTCAGGAAAATTCTGAATATTGATTTCTTGATAGCTTAAATTAAGTCGCTCAAGTAATTTTTTAGCCTGAACACAGTAGTGACAAAAGTTTGACGAATAAACAATTATGTTGTTTGTCATAGCATCTTATATAATAAAAAAAAATAATATTTAAGCAATAAAATGTTTAACAATAAAATAATTAGGCTAAAGCAAGCAAGATCAAAATTAATTAGCTCATCAAAAATTCATATTGATGAATTAATTTTTGAAATTTATTTACCAATAATAAATGAACAAAAAAATAGATTTAGAGATATTTGCATTGTTACTGAAGATAAAAACTTTATTCATCAATTAACTGGGGAAAATATTGAAGTGTTATCTTTTGATAAATTTATCAGTAAAAGCGAAGGTTCAATAGATCTGATATTAATTTTTTCACAATTAAATTTTAGAGATAAAATTGAGGATGATTTAAAAAGAATAAAAATAATATTGAAAGAAAAGGGGTTATTATTATGCTCATTTTTTTCAGAAAATAATTTAATAGATTTCAAAAATCTTATGCATACAATAGAAATTAGTCATTTTGATGGAGTATCTCAGAGATTCCACCCTATTGTTGATATAAGAGATATAGGAAATTTATTTAATCAATTAGGTTATATTAATACAGTAATTCAAAAAGAAAAGTTTTCATATCAGTATGACTCACTGAAACTTTTTTTGACTCATATGAGAAAAATGGTTTTTACAAATTCATTAATTGTTCATTCAAATCATCAAATTAATAAAAATTTTTATAAAGATCTTGAAAAAAAATTTATTCAAATAATGAATGGGATTGTTAACTTTGAGCTTTTAATTTCATGCTCTTGGAAAGATGACTAGAGATTTTTAAGAGAACTTATTATACTTTTATTGCCTGGCAATAATTGTTCATGAGACAGTTTCTGTATATCTATCCATTTGAAGTTAATATTTTTTGAAGTTGAAATATTTCCATGCCACCTTCTAATTATAAAAGAGTGCATAATTAAATTAAATTTAGAGTATTTATACTGAACAAAATGAAATGGCTTTAAGCTATTTTCTCTTACATTAATTTTAAGCTCTTCGCACATCTCTCTAACTAAAGCAGAGTAAAAATTCTCACTATTCTCCACTTTTCCTCCAGGAAACTCATAATATGACTTTAAATATTTCTTATGTTTTCTACTTAATATAAGTGTTTGATTTTTTTTATTAAGCAAGATGCCACTCGCACAGAATACATTGTTCATGTCTTGTACGAGGCATTAATATCAATATACTTTTTTGTTAAATCACAAGTAATGACCCTTGAAGATTTACTACCGACTCCTAAATCAATGGTAATCTTAATATTTTTATTTTTTAAATAAGACGATAAATTATTATCACTTACACTTGGATTGGCTAATCCATTTTTTGTGACTAAATATTTACCAAAATAAATTTTAAGTTTTTTTGAATTTATATTTATATAGGTTTTTCCTAAGGCCATTATGATCCGACCCCAATTAGGATCTGAGCCATGTATAGCAGTTTTAACTAAAGATGAATTAGCAATCGACTTAGCAAATGTTCTTGCGTCTTTTTCATTTTTTGCTCGTAAAATATTTATCTCAATTAATTTTGTGGCACCTTCTCCATCTCTTACAATAAGTTCGGATAGTGTCATAAAAACTTTTCTTAGCTTTTTTTTAAAATCATCAATCCTTTTATCGGAAATACTTTTAAATGGTTTTTTAAATTTTATTGCTCTTGACGAGGCAAGAATGACCGTATCATTTGTAGACTCGTCACCATCAACTGAAATTGAATTAAAACTATGAGATACATTTTCATTCAATAATTTTTTTAAGATATCTGATCCAAAATCTGCATCAATAAAGATAAAACCTAGCATTGTCGCCATATTAGGCTCGATCATTCCTGAGCCTTTTGAGATGCCAGTAATTGTTACTTTTTTTCCCTCAATTATTGAAGTGTAAGATATCCCTTTAGGAAATGTATCAGTTGTCATAATTGCTTTGGCAGAATATATCCACTTTTTAGAAATTTGAGGCCTACTAATACTTTTCAAAACTTTACTTATAGGAAATTTCTCACCAATAACTCCTGTTGATGCTACAAAAATATTATTATCATTAATTGCATATGTTTTTTTAATTTGATCAGTAATTGATCTTACAGATTGTTTTCCATGATTTCCTGTAAAAGTGTTAGCATTCCCTGAGTTAATAAAAAGTGCATGAATTTTTTTATTTTTTAAAATTTTTTCATTCCAGTCTAAAGTACATGATCTGATTGACGATCTTGTGAATACTTCTGCAACTGATGAATTTTTGGGGAATATGAAAATAGCAATATCGTCTCTTTTACTGCTATAAAGACCTGCTGAAAATGTATAGAGATTTATGCCTTTAACAGGTAATAACTTAGGCTCATTAGCTGGCGCAAGTGGTGATTTTTTAAGCGAGAAGTCTCTTGGCATAATTCAAATATTCTAATTAATTTTTAGTCTAATTGACATTAGTATATCAACGTATAAAAACTTAAATAATCAAAAATATACTTAATATGTTTAATATAGGTTCTTTTTTAAGCTCAATCATAGGACAAAACAACACAAAAAAATTGCGCGAGTTCTCTCAGCAAGTTGAAAAAATCAATAGTATTGAACAGGAGTTCGAGAATAAAACTTCTGATGAACTGAAAATTTATGCTTCAAAATTGAAAGAGCGCCATTCTAATGGTGAAACGCTTGACTCACTTTTAGTTGAGTCTTTTGCTCTTGTAAGAGAGGCAGCAAAACGAACTCTTGGCCAAAGACATTTTGATGTCCAATTAATCGGAGGGATGATTCTTCATAATGGAGGGATTGCAGAAATGAAAACTGGTGAAGGAAAAACGTTAGTATCAACATTGCCAGCATTTCTAAATTCGCTATCTGATAAAGGTGTTCATATTGTTACTGTTAATGATTATTTAGCCAAGAGAGATTCTGAATGGATGGGTAAAATTTTTAATTATTTAGGCCTTACTGTTGGATGCTTAACGAGCGATTCGTCAGACATAGAGCACAGACAAAAAATGTATAATTCTGATATCACCTATGGAACTAATAATGAATTTGGCTTTGATTACCTAAGAGACAACTTAAAAGTACAATCAGATAATCTAGTACAAAGGCCTCATAATTTTTGTATAGTTGATGAAGTCGACAGTATACTTATAGACGAGTCCAGAACTCCGCTCGTTATATCTGGTGCAGTACAAGATAAAACTCTACTTTACAATACAATTGACAAAATTATTCCTTTTCTTGATGAAAGCGATTTTGAAATAGATGAGAAATCAAAAACTGCAAATCTAACAGATAAAGGCAATGATCGGGCTGAAGAAATTTTAAAAAAACAAAATCTAATCAAAAATGGAACTTTGTATGACGCTGAAAATGTAACAATAGTGCATCATATAAATCAAGCTTTAAGAGCTCACAAACTTTTTGAGATTGATAGGGACTATATTATAAAAGATAAACAAATAGTTATTGTTGATGAATTTACAGGTCGAACTATGGAAGGAAGAAGATACGGAGATGGACTTCATCAAGCAATTGAAGCCAAAGAGCAAGTAAGTGTCCAAAATGAAAGTCAAACCATCGCTTCTATTACTTATCAGAATTATTTTAGACTCTATAATAAAATTTCTGGCATGACTGGAACAGCTTTAACTGAAGCAGAAGAATTTGGTGATATCTATGGCTTGGCAGTTTTTGAAGTTCAAACTAATACAAAAGTTGCAAGGATAGATAATGAAGATGAAATCTACAGAACAGCAGATGAAAAATACGATGCAATAATTGAACAAACAAAGAAATGTAATGAAAGATCTCAGCCGGTTTTAATCGGTACTACAAGTATTGAAAAATCTGAGACAATTTCAAAAAAACTCAAAAAAGCTAATATCAAACATGTGGTATTAAACGCAAAATTTCATGAACAAGAAGCAGATATAATTGCAAATGCTGGCGCGCCATCGTCAGTAACTATTGCTACAAATATGGCAGGTCGTGGAACAGATATCCAGCTCGGTGGCAACCTTGAATATAATCGCTCTTTACAAAAAGAAGACAAAGTATCAAACGATATTGAAAATGAATTTAAAGAAAAAAAAGAACAAGTAATTAATTCTGGCGGTCTTTATGTCATTGGTAGTGAACGTCATGAAAGTAGAAGAATTGATAATCAATTAAGAGGTCGATCTGGAAGACAAGGTGATCCAGGAGAAACAAAGTTTTTTTTAAGTCTTGAAGATGATCTTATGAGAATATTTGGCTCAGAGAAAATGGATAGTCTACTTAAGTCATTAGGCCTTAAAGAGGGTGAGTCTATTCAGCATGCTTGGATTTCTAAAGCTCTAGAGCGGGCTCAAAAGAAAGTTGAAGGTCGTAATTTCGATATAAGAAAAACATTACTTAAATTTGATGATGTTCTAAATGATCAAAGAAAGATTATTTTTGAGCAAAGGTTTGAACTCATGAACTCTAATGACATAACTACTATTACTAATGAAATGCAGTACGATGTTGCAGATATAATAGTCGATGATTATGCGCCTCCTAAAACTTTCATTGATCAGTGGGATGTTGATACTCTTGAAAGCGAGATTAAAAATCATTTCACAGTAGATTTAGATATTAAAGCACTTTTGAATGAAAGTGATGATGACCAAGAAAAAATAAAAGAAAAAATTTATAATGTCATAAATGAAAATTCTAAGAGAAGAGCTATTGATATTCCACCTAGTGCAATTAATAATCTAGAGAAAATGGTGCTATTAAAAATAATAGACGACAAGTGGAAAGATCATATTAATAACTTAGAACAGTTAAGGCAAACAATCGGACTAAGAGGATATGGGCAAAGGGATCCACTTAATGAATATAAAAATGAGGCTTTTGGTTTATTTGAAGAACTTTTATCTAGTCTTAAAATTGATGTCGCAAAAATTTTCTCAAGAATGATTCTTCAACCAAATACAAGCAACAAAAGCAATGATCTTGATAACCAATCGACCCAAAATAACGCTCCTATTACAAAAAAAATCCCAAGAAATGCTCCTTGTCCATGTGGATCTGGCAAAAAATATAAGCACTGTCATGGAAAAATATAGCTAGAGAATGCTTTCAATTATTTTTTTGTAACCTTCAGAATAAGTTGCATATTTTAGCTCTATTTCTAGCTCATTTTTCATTAAACTATTATCTACTTTCTTATTTTCTAGAAATGAATTTTTAGCTGCCTTAGTTCGATTTATAATTTCATCTGGTTTAGAGATTTTCATCTCATGGCATACGAGCTCAATTATATCATTTAGACTTGATGGCAGATCATCTGCGATATTGTAAATGCTAAATGGGTTAGGTTTTAACATAGAAGACCTAAGCACATTTACTAAGTCATCAATATAAATGCGTGAAAAATACTGACTAGTGGGAACTTTATCTATAGTTTTTTGTTCTTGGATTTTTTTTATTATATTTCTGTCAGGTCCATATATACCTGCAACTCTAAAAATATGAATTGGAAGCTTTAGATCTTTGCAATAAGTAAGCCATTGATTTTCTGCAAGAAGTCTATTTTTTCCTTTTTGAGTTAATGGTAAAGTCGCTGATGTCTCATCAACATACCTTCCTTCATGATCACCATAAACATTTGTTGCAGATAAATATCCTATCCACTGAATTTTTTTTAATTTAGTTATTAATTTTTTAAAATTTAAATAAAAAGGATCACCATCATTATTTGGTGGAGCAGCAATTAATACATGTGTAAAATCAATATCTAGAAAATATTTAGTTATATTTGAATTATTAATTAAATCTGAGAAATTACTTCCATTTTTAATGATTTCTTTATTTCTTGTTGAACTTATAATTTTTGAAAAATCACCATAAAATTGCTCTACAAAATTTTTAGCAGTATAACCAAAACCATATATAAATAATTTTTTCATATTATTTAATTATAAATATAATTGTTAATTTTTGTTATTTTTGTTTTCAAGTTTTGTGTATATCTAATATTGTATATGGATATATATTTAATTCTAGTATTGTTAAATTTAGTTTTATTTATTTTTATTATCAAATTATCAATAGATATTAAAAAAGGTTTTGATTCTATAAAATCAAGACAGGATTATATTGAAAATAAGATAGACGAGATAAAAAGATAATTTTTTTTCATTCGTTCCATTCTTTAATAACATCTTGATCACTTTCTAAATGAAAATATTGTTTCTTCAATTTTTCAAATTTTTCTTTTTCACATAATTGATTAAGCGACCAAATAGCCATTGCTCTTACAAGATTAGATTCATCATTTAAAAGTGGTATTATGTCCTCAATAAAATTTTTTTCTCCTGAATTTCCAACGGCAATAAGTACATTTCTTAGGAATCTATTTCTTCCAATTCGTTTAATGCTTGTTGTAGAGAATAATTTTCTAAAACCAACATCATCTAATTTTAAAAAATTTTTTAACTTAGGTTCATTAAATTCATCACGAGGTAGGAAGTCTATATTTGTTGTTTTCTTTGCATATTTATTCCATGGACAGATTGCAAGACAATCGTCACATCCATAAACCCTATTTCCAATTTTTTTTCGAAATATTTCAGGAATATGAGACTTATGTTCTATTGTTAAATACGAAATACATTTACTAGCATTAACATGATATGGTCTTTCAATAGCATCGGTGGGACAAATATCAATACATCTTTGGCAAGATCCACAATGATCAATCATTTCATCATTACTCTCAAGGGTAATGTCTAAAAAAATAGAAGATAGGAATAACCATGATCCATATTCTTTAGAAACTATATTGGTATGCTTACCCTGCCAACCAATTCCAGCTTTCATTGCAAGAGGCTTTTCCATAACTGGAGCGGTATCAACAAAATACTTAATATTGCATTTATAGTTTTCAACAATCCATCTTGATAAAGATTTAAGTCTTTTTTTAATTGTTAAGTGATAATCTCTTCCTCTTGCATAAACAGAAATAATGCCTTTATCTTTTTTTTCTAATAAGGATAAAGAGTTTTCATGAAAATGATAATTACTTGCTAAAACTAGTATTGATTTTGCTTCATTCCAAATATTTTTTGGATCTGATCTAATCTCAGTTCGATCAGCCATCCAGCTCATTTCTCCATGATAATTTTTCTCAAGAAAATTCAATAATTCAATATTCTGGTTCTTGGTCTTTTTAATATCTACAATTTTAGCCTGATCAAATCCAAATAGAATTGCACTTTCTATTAATTTTTTTTCTGATGATTTTAGATTTATTGAAGAGTCTGCTTCTGTAAATTTTCGCTTAGTGGGTATTTCAGTGTGTGAATTATTTCTTTTGGACATACTTGTACAAATTTGAGTTTTTCATTATCCCAATCATCTAATATGCGTTTCGCATGTTTACTTTCTGTTTCATTATAGTGTTTAACAATAAATTCCTTTAGTACATTTTCCCAGTAATTACTTCGTATCTTATCAAAAATAAGTGTTTCTTCATTTACTCTATACTTAAAATTATCATCACTGTCGTAGACAAAGGCCATTCCACCTGTCATTCCTGCACCAAAATTATCTCCTGTTAGCCCTAGAATGATAATGTTTCCTCCTGTCATATACTCACAGGCATTAGAACCACACCCTTCAACTACAGCAGTAGCTCCAGAATTTCTCACGGCAAAACGTTCTCCAGCCTGTCCTGCTGCAAACAAGTATCCACTAGTTGAACCGTACATACATGTATTTCCTATAATTGTATTTTCATTTGAATTGAGAAGACTATTTTTATTTGGTCTTATTATAATCTTTGCACCTGATAGACTTTTACCAACATAATCATTTGCATCACCTTCTACTTTAATACTAAGTCCTCTCACTGAAAATGCACCTAAAGACTGACCCGCAGAACCCTCTAAATTTAAAGTTAATTTATCATCATTAATATTTTCGTCTTTGAACTTTTGATACATAACAGATGATAACTTTGCACCAATCGTTCTATCTGTGTTTTTCACAGAATAGTGAAGTTCAGTCTTTTGACCAGTTTCAAAAAACTTTGCCGCATCAATAATAATTCTTTCATCAAGAGTTGATCCAGCATCATTAATACTTTTATGATTATAATATTCTGCATCGGGATCTTTTTCAGCTTGAATTAAAATTGAATTAAGATCCAAATCATCTAAATGAGAAGAGCCTCGTGAAATTTGATAGAGTAGATCTGTTCTTCCAATAATTTCATTCAGACTTGTAAACCCAAGATCAGCTAAAATTTCTCTTACTTCTTCAGCAATAAAACTAAATAAATTAACAACTTTTTCTGCTGTACCTGAAAATCTTTTTCTCAAATCGTCGTCCTGTGTACAGACTCCTACTGGACAAGTATTGCTATGACATTGACGCACGAGTATGCAGCCCATTGCAATAAGAGATGTTGTTCCTAAGTTAAACTCTTCTGCACCCATAAGCGCTGCCATTACTACATCTCTACCTGTTTTGATACCTCCATCTGTTCTCAAGGTCACGTTTTGGCGCAGACCATTTAATGTCAAAACCTGATTCACTTCTGTCAAACCCATTTCCCATGGTATACCTGCATATTTTACACTCGTTTGAGGGCTTGCTCCTGTTCCGCCGTTGTGTCCAGAAATTAAAATTACATCAGCTTTTGCTTTTGCTACACCGGCTGCAATAGTTCCTATTCCTGAAGAAGCAACAAGTTTCACACAAACCCTTGCGTTTGGATTAATTTGTTTTAAATCAAAAATTAGTTGAGCTAAGTCTTCTATTGAATATATGTCGTGATGAGGTGGAGGAGAAATTAGAGTCACACCAAGCGTACTATGTCTTAATTTTGCTATTTCTGCTGTAACCTTAAAACCAGGTAGTTGACCACCTTCGCCAGGCTTTGCTCCTTGAGCAATTTTTATTTCTATCTCTTCACAGTTGTTGAGATATTCAGCGGTAACACCAAATCTTGCTGAAGCTATTTGTTTAACTCTTGAATTGGCATTATCTCCATTTTTTCGAGTAATTGATCTTTCAATTGACTCTCCACCCTCTCCACTACATGAAGACCCACCGATCCTATTCATAGCAATTGCAAGAGTTTCATGTGCCTCTTTAGATAAAGCTCCATGTGACATACTTCCACTGCCAAATCTCTTTCTTATTGATGTAATTGACTCTACATCACTAATAGATTTCGTTTCCTTGACTGATTTGAATTCTAATAAATCTCTAATGTTTATTGGTGAGAAATTTTTGTGAGCTAAAGAGTATTTTTTATATAAATCATACGAGTTATTTGCAACTGCTGTTTGGAGTAAATGTATTAATTTTCCATCATAAGCGTGAGTTTCACCACCGTACCTATATCTATATATCCCTCCAATGGGCAATGTATCAACTTCACCTGAATATGCATAAGAGTGAAGTTGATCAATTTTGAATTCAATTCCTGTTAATCCAATCCCAGATATTCTACTTTGTACACCAAGAAAATATTCATTAACCATTGAGCGACTTAAGCCTACTGCTTCAAAATTAAATCCACCTCTGTAAGCAGATAAAACAGAAATACCCAACTTTGCCATAATTTTTAAAAGGCCTTGATCAACAGCTTTTTTGTATCTTTGAACACATTCTTCATAGCTTAAATTTTTAAATAACCCTTTCTCATGTCTTTCTCTTATGCATTCTTGGGCAAGATATGGATTTACAGTGGTTGCGCCAACTCCAATTAAAACTGCAAAGTAATGAGTATCTAGACATTCAGCTGATTGAGTGTGTATAGAAACAAAAGATCTTATTCCTTTTCTAGTTAAAAATGTATGTACAGCAGCAGTTGCAAGAATCATTGGAACTGAAACTTTTTCATGATCGGTATTGATATCTGTTAAAACTACATGTTGCTTGCCGCTAAGCACAGCGGCTTCGGCCTCATCTTGGATTTTTTTAATTTTTTCTTTTAAAGATATATTCTTCAAGTCAAATGAGCAGTCTATTGTTTTTGTAACTCTTTGACCAAACTTCATCATTTTTGAAAAAATACTATTAGTAATAATAGGACTATCCATTACAAAAACATTGTCTTGATATGAGTTTGGATCCAACACATCTCTCAAATTTCCAAATCGTGTTTTTAAACTCATCCTTGACTGTTCTCTTAGACTGTCAATTGGGGGATTTGTAACTTGACTAAATTTTTGTCTAAAAAAGTGAGACAAAGGCCTAAATTTATCTGACAAAACTGCAATGGGAGTATCGTCACCCATTGACCCCGTTGCCTCCTTAGCTTCAACGACCATGGGGTGTAAAATTAGCTCTAACTCTTCCATGGTATAACCAGCAGCAATCTTTCGTTGCCTTAACGATTTGAAATCAAAAAGCTTAATTTCTTTCTTTGATGTTATTCTTTTATCAATTCTTATAATTTTCTTAACAAACTCATGGTAAGGGTATTGATTGGCAAGTTTGTCTTTTAATTCAAAATTTTCATATAACCTTCCTTCTTTGAGATTGACTCCCAATAAATCTCCTGGTCCCAGCCTTCCCTTAAAAATTATTTCTTCCTCATTAACTGGAACCATTCCAGTCTCAGAGCCAGCAACAATTAAATTACTATTTGTAATACAATATCGCATTGGTCTTAATCCGTTTCTATCCATGCCACCAATAACCCATTCACCATCATAAGCAGCTATTGCAGCAGGTCCATCCCAAGGCTCAATTGTTCCATTTGCAAACTCATACATATTGGAATGAGAAGAAGGTATAAGCTTACTTCTTTTTGACCATGCTTCTGGCATTAATAAAGTTTTTGTTAAAGGGGCGGATCTTCCTGCTCGAACAAATAATTCAAATGCTGCATCAAGAGCTGAAGAGTCAGAACTTCCTCGAATGATAATAGGCTTAACTTGCTCACTATCTTCACCAAATAACTCAGATGCAATTCTATTTTCATGATTCCGCATCCAATTTGAATTACCTGAAATCGTATTAATTTCTCCATTATGAGCTAAAGTTCTAAATGGCTGAGCAAGCGCCCAACTAGGAAATGTATTTGTAGAATACCTTTGATGAAAGATTGCAAATGAAGAAATAAAATTTTCATTTTTTAAGTCAGGGTAAAATACCTCTAATTCCTCTGCTAAAAACAATCCTTTATATATCACCGAATTAAAACTTAGTGAGCATATGTAAAATTCACTAATTTGTAGTCTCAATATTCTTTTTTCTATTCGCCTTCTAATTAAAAAAAGCTCTTTATCCAGGTCTTCTGATTTTTTTCTTTCTTTATTATTTACAAACATCACCTGCTCAATATCAGGTCTAGTCATATTAGCTTTTTTACCAATTACGCTTGTATCAACGGGTACCTGTCTCCATCCATATATGAAATACCCATGATCAATTAATTCTGACTCAACAATGGTTCTACATTTTTCAAGAGCTGAGTAATCATTACGTGGAAGGAACATCATTCCAATTCCAAAATCCCCCTCCATCATTTCATGACCTGTTTTTTTTATCTCTTCCTCAAAAAAAGATTTAGGAATCTCAAGATGTATTCCTGCACCGTCTCCAGTTTTGCCATCAGCATCAATTGCTCCACGGTGCCATACTGCTTTTAAAGCTTCAATACCACTTATAACGACACGTCTATTTGGCTTACCATCTATTGCAGCAATAAACCCTACTCCACACGCATCATGCTCTTGTGATGAACTATAAAGACTTGCATCTTTAAGTATTTTTTTGTTTTTATTATATCTATCTAGCCAATTCATCATGAAGCCTTAGCTGTTTCTTTGTTCTTAGCTTCAATATAGCTATGAATTGAAGCTGCTGCGTCTCTTCCATCTCGAATACCCCACA
>JAYNZW010000007.1:0-81378 GCA_038103905.1 Candidatus Pelagibacteraceae bacterium
ATCAGTACAATTTTTACAGTTAATAACTGCGTATCATTTACTCTTTGGACATTATTAGGTGACTTATTAGGTGCAAAATTTAGAAATGAAAAATATTCTAAAATATTGAATAAAATCTTCTCATTGTCCTTATTTTTGGTTGGTATATGGATGCTTACTATTAAAATTTAAAAAACAAAAATATAAATTTTATATGAAAAGGTATTTAGACATTTATTTAATGCAACATTAAATTATAAAAACTAATTATAGGATTTTATGGGATACTAGTCCCCAAACTAGAACATTTGGAGATAAAACAAGAATTTAGGTTGTATGAACAAAGAAAACGCAAGTAAACTCTGGAAAATTATTCAGGAAGCAGGCTGTTCATTTGTATGACAATGGACACCACCACCGGCAGCCCAGGAACTTAACATTTCTATTATATACACGTCACGATTAGGAAAATAAGTCTCTATACGAGATTTAGCATTAGCATCTGTTATAGAGTTTCCAAAACCTGGAGCAATTACAAACCCATTACCCACTAACCAATTCATATAATTTGTATCGAATTTATGATTATTATATTGAGCGAAACCTTCAATAGGTTCTCTTATAACATTGAATCCTGCTTCCTCAATTATGTTTGCGGCATTATCATAAATCTTGGCATCTTTACTGTTAGGTTGACATAATGATGTAGGCGTACATTGAACTACAACGACAGTCCTTCTTTCGATAAATCGAGCAATGCCATCTATATGACCTTTGGTTAGATCACCATCTGGAACTCCCTCAATGAAAACTACATTTGAAACACCAAAATGTTTCTTCAAATCATGCTCAGCCTGTGATTTATCATAATTAATATTTCGACTTGGATCTCCTAGTGTACTCCAATTTAGTATGACTGTGTCTAATCCATTAAACTCTAAGTTACCTCGTTCATGTACTATATCTACTTGATCAACGGGCATATCAAGGATTCTTCCAACTTCATTAGGAACTAAGTTATCTAAATTAAAAGGTACATCCGATCCAAAAGCTCCACCCCATGCATCGAAATTCCAATTTTGAATTCTTAATTCATTATTTTCTAAAATATAAACAGGCCCATTATCTCTCATCCAAGCATTATCATTGGGCACTTCATGCCAATGAATATTATTATTCTTAGGATCAGCACCAATATCACTTATTGCTTTGCTTGCATCTTCATAAATTTTTTCAGTGCTATATAGAATATGAAGTTTCTCATAGCGAGATATGATATCAGCCATCTTTGCAAAAGTAGGCTCATAAGCCTTTTCCCAATGACCAGGCCATTGAATCCAAATTGCTTCTTGTGGCTCCCACTCAGCTGGAACACGCTTCAAAGAATTATTAATTTCAGTTGAATATACATTGAAACCCATTATTACAAATAGAAATGATATTAAAAAAATACAAATTTTACTTTTCAATTTTTTATTGTCTTAAATTTTTGCCTGACTCATCATAACAGGCCTTATCAATAATAGTAGCATTATAAAACTTTCCATTAATTTCTACTTTCAAAACTTCTTCAGATTTCAACAAATCATTATTCAAATATGCAAAAGCAATACTTTTTTGTACATAGTGACCGAAGCCTCCAGATGTTACATATCCGATACAGACATCATTTTGCAGAACAGCTTCATTGTTAGAGACATCTATATCATCAGTTTCAATTACTAAAGAAAACAACTTGTGATTACTGCCATCTTTATCTGCAGCGTCTTTACCAATAAAATCTTTATCCCAATTTATAAACGAGGAAAGGCCTGTTTCTTTTGGAGTAAAGTCAGGTCTAAAATCAAGTGTCCACGCACCCCAATTTTTCTCTAGCCTCATAGACATCAAAGCTCTTCCGCCAAAAGGTTTTATGTTGAACTGTTGTCCCGCTTCCTCAATAGCCTCGTACAACTTGAGCTGATAGTGTGGTGCTACATACATTTCATATCCCAGCTCTCCTGTAAATGACAATCGATTGACTAATGCAGGAACACCAGCAACAAACATTTTTCTCGAGTCTCTAAATTTAAATGAGTCATTTGAAACATCTTCTCTGACTAATAATTGTAATAAATCTCTTGATTTCGGACCTGAGATAGCAAGACCATGAAAATCATCAGATCTATTTGTATAATCAACTTCATATTGATCTAAGTGCTGCTCAAACCATCTTCGATGCATTTCCTGAGCAGCGCCAGATCCATAAACCATAAAATGATTTTCACTGAGACATGAAACTGTAAGATCTCCATATAACTTGCCTTTTTTTGACAGCATTGGACTTAATGCAATACGTCCTACTTTTGGTATTCTGCCTGCCAAAATATAATCTAAAAATTTTCTTGAGTCTTTACCCTTAAATTCATGTTTAGAAAAATTAGCTATTTCTGTAACTCCAATATTTTCTCTTACATTCTTAACTTCATTTGAAACATATTTATGGGAACGGGAACGTTTAATAGTTGGTTCCTCGTAGGCATCTTTAGGATTATCGGCAAACCATAGAACGTTTTCGAGTCCAAAACTATCACCCATAACTGCACCCATATTAACGAAACGATCATATAAAGCTGTAGTCTTTTGTTTTCTCCCTTTTGGCAAAGTCTCATTCGGAAAAGTCATAATGAATCTTCGTTCATAATTTTCAGATGATTTAACTGTTCCATAATGAGGAGAAGCATAATCACCAAACCGTGCAACATCCATTGCCCAAACATCTATGGAGGGCTCACCATCAATAATCCATTCTGCAATACACTTACCCACACCTCCTCCTTGACAAAATCCAGCCATCACACCTACTGCTACCCAATAATTTTTCATTCCTGGAACGGGCCCAATAAGAGGACTTCCGTCAGGACCAAATGTAAAAGGGCCATTAATAATATTTTTAATTCCTACTTTTCCTAAAGCAGGTATTCTCTCAAAACCGATAGCTAATCGATCTTGAATATTTTCTAATTTTGGCTCTAACAGTTCATGCCCAAAGTCCAGTGGAGTTCCTTCCACTTTCCATGGTGTTGACTTAGGCTCATATGTGCCAAGCAACATACCTTGCCCTTCTTGTCTAAAATAAATATTGCCATCAAAATCAGTTCCAATTGGTAATCTTGTTCCCTGGGGCATCTCAGCTATTTCTGGAATTGTATCAGTAATTAAATAATGATGCTCCATTGGCTGTACAGGCAAATTTAATCCTGCAAGTTTACCGACCTCTCTCGCCCAGAGTCCTCCAGCATTAATAACAATTTCTGCATGAATATTTCCCTTATCAGTGAATACATCCCATGTTCCATCTTCTCTTTGTTTAGTATCCTTAACCTCAGTATTTGTATGATAATTAGCGCCATGAACTTTCGCAGATTTTGCAAACGCATATGTGACACCTGATGGGTCGACTTCGCCATCGATTGGATCCCATAAAGCTGATATATATTTCTTTGGATCAATAAGGGGATTTTTTTTTGCAACCTCCTCTAATGAAATAAACTCTTGATCAAGGCCCATATACCTAGCTTTTGTTCTTTCTCTTTTAAGATAATCTGACCAGACTTCATTTGAAGCCAAATAAAATCCTCCACTTGGTTTAAAGCCAACTGAATGACCTGATGTCTCTTCAATCTCCTTATACAGGTTTATTGTATATGCCATCAGTCTAGATATATTTGGATCTGAAGAAATTACATGAACATTTCCTGCTGCATGCCAAGAAGAGCCTGCTGTTAATTCCTTTCGTTCAAGGAGAACGCAGTCTTTCATTCCAAACTTCGCTAGATGAAAAAGTATAGAACAGCCTACAACTCCGCCACCAATAACAACAACTTTAGCGTGAGTTTGCATTCTTAAGGAGTAAATTCTTTATTTACCTGCTTAAGAGTTTCGTCTGTTCCATGGTGAAAATGTTTTTTCATATCTGGCATGTATTTCATTGAAATTGGATGCTTGCCCACAGCTACTGACATCTCTCTCACATGATGCGCTTCTGCCCCGCAACAAATTCCAATAAAGTTGATATTTTTTTCCATGCAATCGGTCGCAAATTTAGCCATTTCAAAACGGTTACAGTAAAGATTATCTAGGGCTACAGGAAATGCATTATCGCCAGGAATACAATTACACCCATCATCTGAAATGTTTAGAAAACCAGGTTCTTCTTCTGTAGTTCGATAAGGCACTGGCAATCCTGCAACATGACAAGACACTTTATCTCTTACTTTCTCAAGAAGTTTCATAGTCATATCGGGCCCTCTATAACAATTTAAACCAACCACATCTGCACCTAAGTCTTCCATCATTTTACATGCGTCTTCAGGTGTATGTCCTTCTCTTGTCTTATCTCCCCTTGGTATTGCAAAATTAGCTACTGCAATCATTCCTTCATCTTTGATTGCTTTGAGCGCAATTTTCATTTCTTCAGTCCAATTAATTGTTTCAGCAACAATGAAATCAACTCCCGCTTCTTTTGCCCACGCGACTTGTTCTTCATACATTTTTTGACATTCAACAATTGACTGCTTATCATTTGGATCATAAATATTTGTATTTGCGACATCCCCACAAACCATAAGATCCAAATCCTTATATTCATTTGCAGCATCTTTGGCAATTTGGAGGGCATTCTTTTGAAGAGACTCTAATAAATCTTCTTTTCCAATTATTCTTAATTTTTCTCTGTGACCATAATATGTGAAAGCTTGAACAACATCAGATCCTGCTCTTATAAATTCTCTATGTAATTGAGTCACGACTTCTGGATGCTCTAAAACAACTTCTGGAACAAATGCACCAGCTGCTAAATAACCTCTTCGCTCCATTGCAAATAGATAGCCTTCAGCACAAATTATTGGGCCTTCGTTAAGCCGAGTGATAAGATCTTTTTTCATAAAATACCCCTAAATTAAATACTACAAATTAATTACCCAAAATTTGTTTCTGTCAATGAAATTTGTCTTAAGCAGTAAGATTTCCTGCGACCCATTGGTGAAATAAATGTGTCGGACCATCCATGATAGGGGAAAAATTTCCACCATTATAAACTGGTGATTTTCTTCCTTTTTGCATTCCCTCAATAGCACTAACATCCTCATTCATAACTTGCTGCCAAAATATGAAATTCTTTTCTCTTAGTTGTTCATATTGATCACTACACGCACTTTCTTCACCAACATAATACATTTCAAAGTGTTCTTTAGTTTGCGTCGTCGATATTGGCTCAAGCCAAAATGCAAAAAAATGATCTATATGAATTCCCAACATTAAGTTAGGAAACAGTGAAACATATTCTGAATTTTCATATAAATTTTTTGGCCAATTTGGGAATGTAGAAAATTTTTTGTTTCCATCAAATTGTTGAGAGTACTTTTTACTCCCTTGCCCCGAGAATGTCATATTTTTATCCTCAATGTGGTAATGATCCTCAATATTTGAAACACGATTTAATTCTGGATGAATAGTTGGTAAGTGATAACTCTCACAGTAATTCTCAATTGCAAATTTCCAATTACTGTTCACACACATTTGAAAATTACCAAAATTTTTAGCTTGATGGATTAATTTTTGATCATCTTTAGTTATAAATTTTGACCAACGATCCTGAATTGGTTTTATGTGTTGATGAAAGCTATTTGCATTTGAGTCAATATTAATAAATATTAAATCCATCCAAACATTTGATCGGACTTCCTTCAAATTACTAAGTCTTCTATCAAAGCTTTCAAGTTTGTGCTGATTTAATCCTCCGATGTGTGGTGTTCTCTCAAGCTCTCCGTTAAAATTGTATGACCACGAGTGATAAGGACATACTATAAAGTTTTTCTGTTTACATGGTTTGTTAATTAGTTTGTGTCCTCTATGGCTACATACATTATGAAACACTCTAATATTTTGACTTTTATCGCGAATAATAATTAGTGGAATACCTAACAGGTCAATCGGTATAGTATCACCGACCTCAGGTACAGAACTAGCTGTTCCAATAACTGTCCAATTTCTTGCAAAAACATTATCTCTTTCAAACTCTAAATATTCATCACTTATATAGCATTCATTTGGAAGCCCATGTGCTTGATTGATATCACTTTTGACTGCCTCAATTTTATCTAAAGATAGAATTTCTGATAAATTTTTATTTGACATTTAATTAACCTAAGTTTGGAAGCCAAGCTTTTGCTTCATCTGATTTGACCATTCAACCAAAAGCCTATCAGCCGTCAAACCAATAAATGCTACACATAAACCAATGATTAATCCTTTACCACCATCATTGAACGACAAGGCTCTAAATATTTCTTGTGATAAATCCACAGTACCAATAAATCCAGCAATCATGACCATAAATAAAGCAAACATCAGAGTTTGATTAAGGCCTAATAAAATCTCAGGAAAAGCTAAAGGCATACGAACTTTCCACAATATTTGACGCGGAGTGCATCCCGAAGTTATTGCGGCCTCAATAATATGAGCTGGAACATTTCGTAACCCAAAAATTGTATAACGAGTAATTGGAATTGATGAATAAACAACAATTGCAAATATTGCTGAAACATCACTTATTTGAAATAACATAACAGCGGGTAATAAATATATGAAAGATGGGAAAGTTTGAAATGTATCACATATATTTAAAACAAGCTTTGTTCTACTTTCTTTTTTAGATGCCCAGATTCCTCCTGGAATACCAATCATTGCACATATAATTAGAGATACAAAAACCATGTATAATGTAATCATTGCTCTCACCCAATACCCAGAAGTAGCAATAAACAAAACAAATAAAATAACTGTTAATGCAAGTTTGAATTTGCCCAAACGCCAGCCTACGCATCCAACTAGTGTAACTACAGCTATCCATGGTAAATATTGAAAAGCCGCTTTAGTTGGCACAAAAACATAGATTAATAGAAAATCTCTCAAAGCGCCCAAGGGCTTGTACAATGAAGTTGTAATAAATTTAATCATAGCATCTAGATATCCAGACAATGATATAGTCATTTCCTTTGGAAGTTTCGCAGCCATTGGCGTTAAATAAGCTAATAATATTGAGAAGAAAAATACTGCAAGCGCAGCTGTTATGTAAGGATGACGGACCCAAAAAGATCCTTCTTTTAATCGTTCTGGTTCTTTCTGCGAAAAAGCCTGGCTATATCGATCAAGTGTAATTGCAATAAAAACAACAGCGACACCGATTTCAAATGCTTGACCAAGCCTTAAGTTTTGAAGTCTTGTTAGAAGATCATGTCCTAGACCTGCCTGTCCTATAAATGATGCAATAACAACCATTGCAAGACACTGCATAATGACTTGATTAATACCAAGCATTATAGATGCACGGGCAGCAGGTAATTCTACTTTGAATAACATTTGTAGTTTATTGCAACCAGCCATGATTCCTGCCTCAATAATTTCAGGAGATACACTTTTTAATCCAAGTATCGTAAGACGGGTCATTGGGGGAAAAGCAAAAATAACTGTAGCTATAACTCCAGCTTTAGAGCCAATCCCAAAAAAAATAGCAACCAGAATTAAGTATGAAAAATGTGGAAGTGATTGAAGCACATTCAAAAATGGCCATACAAAACTATGAACTCTTTTTCTTTTAGCGGCTAAAATTCCCAGAGCTACTCCAATAATTGCAGCTAAGGGTGTTGAAACAGCAATCGCAGATAAAGTCTTCATAGATAGTTCCCAAATACCTCTCTGACTAAAAAGAGCTAAGTAAAAAAAACAGCCCCCACCTAACAATGCTAATCTCCATCCCTTTAAATAAAGACCAAGAACAATAGCAAGGCCAAAAATCATGACCCAAGGCATTGGCCCAATACCGGCATCGGCAAATCCTTTATGCAATATGGCTTCGGTAAAACCCAATAAGACATCCACGCCATCAGCAATTGAGCGAGTAAACTCTCTAAAAGTAAAAAGACCAAATATTTCATAACTTCTCAAAAATTGAATTCCATCATTAGTCCACTGAACAAATGGAATCATTCCCTCTATGGTGCCACATCCTCCAAGACAACTCTTTGGAGGAACCAATGACCACTTAGGTAAAAATGGTTTCAATGATATTAAAATTAAAAATGGAGCAAATATAAAAAAGAAACCAGACTTAAAGAAACTATTAATACTCATTCTTTTTCAAATAGAACGTTAACAATATCTTGTTTTGTAATACTGCCAACCACATTAGAGTTATCATCAGTTACTGCTGCTGGAGCATTATTCATAAGAATTTCTTTTGCGATCTCAGAAACTTTTGCTTGCTGAGATACTTTTATTTCAGCTCCCTCAACCTTTTGTTTATTCATTATACTTCCCACCGAAAGTAATTTTGCTCTTGGTATATCTTTTGTAAATTCTGCCACATAATCATTTGCAGGATTAGTAATTAATTCTTCTGCGTTACCCACCTGAACAATATTGCCTTCATTCATAATCACGATTCTATCAGCTAATCTTATTGCCTCATCAAAATCGTGGGTGATGAATACAATTGTTTTTTGAAGCATACTTTGAAGTCTTAGAAATTCATTTTGCATTTCTTTTCTGATCAACGGATCTAATGCAGAAAAAGGTTCATCTAAAAACCATACATCAGGTTCGACTGCCAATGACCGAGCAAGACCTACTCTTTGCTGCTGGCCACCAGAAAGCTCCCTTGGATAATATTTTTCTCGCCCTTCCAGTCCTACGAGTTTTATTACTTCCTCAGCACGCGACTCTCTTTTGTCACGGTCAATACCTTGAACTTCTAGGGGAAAAGCAACATTTTGAAGGACGGTTCTATGTGGGAGTAAAGCAAAGTGCTGGAAGACCATTCCCATTTTATGTCTTCTAATTTCAATTAATTCTTTTTGAGTAGCTTTGATTAAATCTTTTCCTTCAAAAAAAACTTGTCCATGGGTTGGCTCAATTAACTTTGACATACAACGGAGTAAAGTCGATTTTCCTGAACCACTTAAACCCATAATGACTAATATTTCACCAGTCATAACATCAATATTAGCATCACGGACGGCAGGAATATATTTTTCAGATTTGATCAAATCTGCAGAGGGATTAAAGTTATTAGATGCAAGAAACTTCTCAGGATTCTCGCCATAAAGCTTCCAAATATTTTTACATGAGATTTTTATATTATCGTTCATAAATTAATGAAAAGAGTAACATATTTTAAAAAAAAACGAACCAGCAAGAAGCTGGTTCGTTTAATTTCTTTGTTTAAAACTAAGTAAATTAGTTAATTCTAAAGAGGATTAATTTACCCAGTTAGACCATTTAGACTCGTGTTCGTCTAGCCACTTTTGAGCAGCTGCTGGAACTTCTAAACCATCTGTATCAACATAGTTGGCCATTTTATCAATATCCGGGCCAGAAAAGTTCATCTGCTTTAACAGTTTGTATCCAGCAGGATGGTTTTTACTAAAGTCTTTATTCACTGCAAGTTTCAAATATCCACTAGCAGGGTTACCACAGTCATAAAGGGCATTTGGATTTACACCCCAAGATGCATCAGTTGTACATTTAGGATCATGTGTTGGAAACTCAACAAATTTTCCAGGGTACTTTGCACCAATAAAGTTTGGACTCCAGTTAAAGATTACTACAGGTTTATTTTGAGCAACACCTGCATCTAATTCAGCCCAGATTGCTCCAGCTGAACCTGCGTTTCTAACTTCAAAGTTCATGCCTAAAGCTTCAACTTTTTCAGCATCATGTTTTAACCAGTCAACTGGACCACCGATAAATACACCTTTGCCTCCAGAGTCAGCTCTTGCAAACTGGTCTGAACATGCATTTAGTGCTTCCCAAGAAGGTAAGCCTGGGCAAGTTTCTTCAACAAAATTTGGATACCACCAATCTTCTCTTGTCACAGCATCATGAGTTAAGATTTCTTCCACGTTTCCAGTAGCAAGAGATTTCTCGTAAGATGCACCGAATGCACCCTCCCAAATCTCATGGACTAAATCGATGTCTCCATCAGCCATTGATTGATAAACAGTCTGGCTATCCATTGGGATGTATTCAATTTCCTCGCCCACCATTTTTAACAACTCACCAACTACTTCAGCACCAACAAGTTGGCTTGACCAGTTGTGAGTAGGAATCTTAACAACTCCACTTTTATCTGCACTAGCTGTTCCAAGTGAAAGACCTGTAACAATTAAAAAAGCAGATAAAAAACTTATCATTTTTTTCATTATTTATTCTCCTAGGTTTGTAATATTTAATTAATCCTACAAATATTATACGCACATATTGATACTAATCTGAAATGAAAATTTAAAAAATCGTACTATCAACACCTACATGTTGATAAAAAAATATAAATCTATACTACCTGTAGATGCCAATCAATCTTTAGGCTTTTACTCTGCTTTTGGTTGGGTCATAAAAAGGGAACTGGATTATTTTAGCTTTTAATCTTCTTTGGTGACCGTCAAGTTTACCAACCTCAACCTCTGTTCCAAGTTCACAGGAGTGAACATCCATTCGACAAAGTGCAATATTTTTATTAAGTGTTGGCGAAATCATTCCACTTGTAATTATACCAACTTGTCCTTTTCCAATATGCACACAATCTCCATGACCACATTTTTCATTTCCTTCAATTTCTAGTCCTACAAGTTTTCTATGAGGGTTTTCTTTTCTTCTGATTAAAGCATCGCAGCCAATAAAGTTTGCTTCCTTGGATTTAAGGGGAACTGTAAATGAGATGCCTGCTTCAAAAGGATCTGTTTCATCACTAAACTCATTACCACCTAAAATTAATCCTGCTTCAATTCTTAACATATCTAAGGCATCAAAGCCCATTGGAACAATATCGTATTCTTGTCCAGCTTCCCAAATTGCATCCCACACCGCTGATGCATCTTTTGGATGACAATAAACTTCATATCCAAGTTCTCCTGTATATCCTGTACGAGATAACATCACTGGAATACCCAAATGATCATTTAGTCGACTGATATTAAAATTAAACCAATTTAACTCTTCAATTCCAGGACTTGCCGGTGTCGTCCACATTATTTTTGATAAAACTTTACGGCTATTTGGACCCTGAACTGAAAGATTATGTAATTGATCAGTAGATGATTTAACAGAAACTCTTAAATTTAATTTCAACCCTAATTCACGCAACCACTCTCCAGAATAGTCACTTCCACCAATCCATCTAAAATTTGTATCACCAAGTCTGAATAGTGTTCCATCATCAATCATTGTTCCATTTTCGTAACACATAGCCGAATAAACAACTTGGCCGATTGATAGTTTTTTAACATTTCTTGTTAATGCAGTGTTCATTAACTCTTCTGCATCAGGACCGATAACTTCAAACTTCTTTAAAGATGACAAATCCATCATGACAACATTATTTCTACATGCAGTGTATTCTGCTATTGTGCCGTAATTGTCATATTTTCTAGGAATCCAAACACCAGCAAATTCAACATAGTCTTTTGTTAACTTTGAAGTTCGATCATGAAACCCAGTTTGTTTGGTCAAATCTATATCTGCTTCCACGCTTTTACGATACCCTATTGCTTTTGAGAAAAAATTCTCCTTTGAATAAATTCTAACGCAAATATCTGTAGGGTTCCAGTCATTAGCAGCATCAATATCGCAAGGACATGCAGATGATAAGGAAACTAAATTCTTTTGAGCTTGAAAGAGAACATAATTTCCAGGCACAGACCAAGGGACATCAAAAAAGAAAACATTTGTTGCATCAAGACCCGTATTAAAAAAGAGATTTATTGCTTGCCATGCCCTTCTCTTTTCAACGCCATACGGATCCAAAACTTTGTTGAAGTTATCTGAACAGTTGGCATGACCAAAATATCCAACATCTTCATAATATTTTGAACTACATGCATTTCCAAATGTATCGTGTCTTCCACACGTGTCCTGTATTACCTCAACTAATGCGTCTTGGTCCTGATCAAAGTACTTAGAAAACAATCCTGGTACTGCATAATTCATTCCAATAATACTTCTTGTTACCATTGGATCAATTGATAATTCTTTTCCTTTTTCAAGCTTCAAAGAGTCAAAGACTTGAAAATCTGAACATTGTCTACCGTATAAATCTATTACTTGAATAAAATCTCCTGCTTCAACTTCATACGATATAGCTGTGCTATTATCGACAATAAACTCTTCTTTAATTTCAGCTAATGGTGGAGGTAAAAAATAATTAGTTTTGTTGTTAGTTTTATTCAATCTGTTGATCTTAACTTCTAAATCTGTTGGAGGGTTTTGACTGTCAACTGACATATCAACTCCTGGTGCAGCAATAATGATGAAGCCATCACTTTCACAGGTAAATTCTTCAACGGTACCTGCAACAGTTTCATGATCGAATAAATTTATAGAACGAGCTTTATGAAAATCGATATTTTTTTTGTTCAATTTTGATAATAAATAATCTTGGCCTGATCTATTTGATAAAACTTGTTTTGCATAGACGGCATCTCCATTACTTTTTAATCCAAGTACCTCGGGAGAGCATTTTCCTGTATGATCAAAAACAATAATTTCAGCTATTTGGCTTCCTTCAGTATTCTTGACTAAGATTTGATCGCCCTTAAAGAATTCGATCCCTGTTAGGCCCATGGCTTTAGCAACATACCGCTCTACTCCCGCGGGAAGTCCAATTATTCCAGCATCGTAAGGGCTTGTTTTCCTTACGTTAAAATTTTCTAAGTTAATATCCATTCTTTGTCGAAAGCATACATCATATTTGGATTGACAACTATCTCGAAGTAAGAAAAATGCTAATTATTAGATTTAAAATTTAGAATTATTTATGTCAATACCTGAAAAAGCTGATTACGTAATCATTGGTGCTGGAATTCATGGTCTGAGCACAGCATATCATTTAGCTGCAAAGTTAAAAGCTCAAGGCAAAGGTGATGGAAGCAAAATTCTGATCATTGAAAAAGATGCGATTGCATCGGGAGCAACTGGTGTTGCTTGTGGTGTGGTAAGAAATAATTATTTCCAACCGGCTATGAGAGAATTAATGGCTCATTCAGTTGAAGTTTGGGAAACAGACCCGAAGGCTTATCACTATCATAGTGTTGGCTATATGCAGATTAGCCCAGAATGTATGGAAGAAGATGTTGCTTCAATATATGAACAACAAAAAAATATTGGCTATGACTCAGAGTTTATTCAAGGAAAGGAAGATTCTGAAAAATACATGAAGTCGATGTTTAATGACTGGCAGGCAAAAGGAATTACAAGTGTCCTTCATGAAAAAAGAGGTGGATATGCAAATAACACATCTGCAATGTACGGCTTGGCTGACAAAGCTGAGCACGAAGGAGTCAGGCTTCTCACAGGGGTGACTGTAAAAGGGTTTCAATATGGTTCAAACTCTGATGCTGTAACTGCAGTAGATACGGATAAAGGTTCAATTAAGTGTGATCAAGTTATTATTGGTGCAGGACCATGGGCTCAATCATTCTGGAATATGCTGGAGCTTCCAAAAGAGGTAAATATAAAAAGCAATGGCACAGTTCATGAAAATATTCCAATGTGGCAATATTGGTTTTTAGTTGAGGGAGTTTTAAATGTTGATCCTAACTTCTTGAAAACTGAAGATGGCAATATGCCTCCTGTTATTCATGTAGATACTGATGCTCCTTTATATTCTGATGTCGACAAGTCACTCATCACTGATAAGCTTTGGGGCATCTATTATAAACCTGACTTTCATTTTGGTGGGATTCAAGGTGGATCTTCGCCTTATAAAGTTGGCGAGCCGGGAGGCGCTGGAATAGAAGTTGATCCTTATGGCCCTTCTTCAAAGGATTTTGTGATCGACGATAATTTTGCCCATATGTGGACTTCAGCTTTGGCATTTTGTCATAAACGATTTGAAGGAAAATCTCATTTATTTAAAAAAGGTGCAACAGGTGGTCTTGGTTGTTTTACGCCTGATTCATTTCCTGTATTTGATCAGTTTAGAGAGAACGTTTATATGATCGCTGACTCAAATCATGGATATAAGATGTTGGGTGTTGGTAAGCTTGTTGCAGATGAAATCCTTGGTGAAAAAAGCAACTTATTAGAACCGTTTAGATTTTCAAGATATGAAGAGGGTAAATTACATCCTACTTCAAACAGTCCCTTCCCTTGGAGTTAAACAAAATCGTTCTATATAATTAAACTTTAAAGGTTATTAGTTTTGAAAAAGTATTCAGTATTCAGTCTGGTAAAAAATGCTCTCAATCATCATAAAGATTGGGAAGTTGCTTGGAGAGATCCTGAACCTAAAAAAGAATATGAAGCAGTAATCATTGGTGGTGGTGGGCATGGTTTAGCAACTGCCTACTACTTAGCAAAATATTATGATTTAAAAAATATTGCCATTCTAGAAAAAGGATGGATTGGAGGAGGAAATGTTGGCAGAAATACAACAATTTTAAGATCCAATTACATGCATGATGCAAATAATTTGTTCTATGAACAAGGTATGCAAATGTGGAGAGATCTAAGCCAGGAATTAAACTACAACGTAATGTATTCACCGCGAGGGATTCTAAATCTTGCTCATTCAGATGCTCAACTAAACGCATATGCTAGAAGAGGAAACTCAATGAGGTTAAATGGAATCGATGCTGCACTTCTTGGAAGAGAAGAGGTAAGAAAAATGATTCCATTTGCTGACTTTACAGAAAATGCTCGTTTTCCAATTTTTGGTGGGCTGCTTCAACCAATTGGTGGAACTGCGAGGCACGATGCAGTTGCTTGGGGGTATGCGAGAGCGGCAGATGATATGGGAGTGGACATAATCCAACATTGTGAAGTTTCTGGTTTTGATGTTGATAATGGCAAAGTCACAGGAGTTCAGACCTCAAAAGGAAATATTAAAACAAATAAAGTTGGTTTATGTGTTGCGGGTAGTACCTCTATTCTTGCAGAAAAATTAAATATGACTCTCCCTATTGAAGCGCACGTATTACAGGCGTGTGTATCTGAACCTGTAAAACCTTTACTTGATGGAGTGGTGACATTTGGTGCGGGTCATTTTTATTGCAGTCAATCTGACAAAGGTGAAATGGTTATGGGTGGAGATCTGGATGGTTACAACAGCTATGCTCAAAGAGGAAACTTGCCAACAATTCAACACGTCCTCACTGAAGGTGTTGCTCTTTTTCCAAATTTAAGTCGATTAAAAATACTACGAACATGGGGAGGGATCATGGATATGTCCATGGATGGATCACCTATAATTGACAAAACTCATATTGATGGCGTCTACTTAAACTGTGGTTGGTGCTACGGCGGCTTTAAAGCGACCCCTGTATCAGGATTAACTTTTGCTCATACAATTGCCCGCAATGAACCACACGAGTTGAATGTTCCGTTTAAGTTAGATCGCTTCCACACTGGACATTTGATTGATGAAAAAGGGCTGGGAACAAAAACCTGGATTAGTTAACAATGTTAGAAATCAAGTGTCCATATTGCGGAAATAGATCTCAAAATGAATTTGCGTATGGTGGGGATGCCACTGTGAAAAGGCCTGAGCTTAACAGTGAGATTTCTGATCAAGATTGGGATCATTTTGTATATTATCGTAAAAATCCAAGAGGTAATCATTTAGAGTTATGGCATCATATCTCTGGATGCCGTCAGTGGTTTAAAGTTTTAAGAAACACAGCAACACACGACATTATTCAAACGATGGAAATGAAAGAAAATCCTTAAAGTGTCACAGGAATTTAGAATATCATCAGGTGGACTTATTGATAGAAGTAAAGAAATTAGCTTTATTTTTAATGGAAAAAAATACACTGGATATAAAGGTGACACCTTAGCTTCAGCATTACTTGCAAATGGCGTACATCTTATCGGGAGAAGCTTTAAATATCATAGACCTCGAGGAATCATTGCAGCAGGTGTTGAAGATGCAAATGGAAAGGTACAATTATATAAAGACAGTATTACTGAACCAAATGTTAATGTTACTGAAGTAGAATTGGTAGAAGGCCTAAGAATAGAAAGTCAAAATTGCTGGCCATCAGTAAATTTTGATGTAGGAGGAATTAATAATTTCTTAAACCGTTTTTTTCCCGCTGGTTTTTATTACAAAACTTTTATGTGGCCTAAAAGTTTTTGGTACAATGTGTATGAACCTTTCATAAGAAAAGCCGCGGGAATGGGAAAAGCATCATTGGACCCTGACCCAGATCGATATGAGCACCAATACGAACATTGTGATGTTCTTGTTGTTGGTTCAGGACCATCAGGAATTTCAAGCGCATTATCAGCAGCAAAAAATGGAGCACGAGTTATACTTGCCGAAGATAAGGCTAGATTTGGAGGATCTTTACTTACCGATAATGTAACAATAGGTAATAAAAAAGGAGACGAATGGGTTGAAGACTCAATTAGTGAGTTAAAATCAATGCCGAATGTAATTGTAAAAAAACGATCTCAAGTTTTTGGATACTACGATCACAATATGCTTGTCATGTTTGAGCGGTGTAAAGATCATCTTAAAAACCCTGAACCATATACTCCTCGACAGAGGCTTTGGTACATAAGAGCTAAACATGTTTTGATATCTACAGGCTCAATTGAAAGACCTCTTATCTTTGCAAATAATGACAGGCCTGGCATCATGCTAGCAACTTCAGCTCGGGAATATTTAAAGGTTTACGGAGTTTTACCTGGAAAAAATCCAATTATTTTCACTAATAATGATACTGCCTATGAAACAGCCATTGAGTTTAAAGCAAATGGAATAGAGTCAATTGTTCTAGATACTAGAAAATCATCGAATGCGGGGGTAGTTCAAGAAGCTAAAGCTCTTGGAATAGACATAAAATTCAATCATGGAATTGCAAATACTAGCGGGTATAAAAAAGTCAAATCTGCTACTGTTGGCGAACTGAATGAATCCAAAAATGGCTATAAGAATTTAACAACAATACCGTGTGACTCTATTTTTGTATCTGGCAACTGGACTCCTACTGTACACCTTGCTTCTCAATCAGGAAATAAACTCAAATATGAAAGTGAGACAGATACATTTTTACCAAACCAATCAAGACAACAAGAAACTGTCATTGGTTCTGCAAATGGCTCTTTCACTTTGAAAGAAAGTTTGACTGATGGCTTTAGTAAGGGATACCAAATTTCAGATGAAATCACAAAGAATGGCATAGAAACATCTATCCCAATTTCAGATGAAAAGGATTTTGGCTCTCACGATAAGTTTTGGTGCATGCCACTTCCAAATAAGAAACACTACAAAAGATTTGTTGATTTTCAAAATGATGTTGCTGTTTCAGATATTCAATTAGCAGTCAGAGAAGGATTTAGATCAATTGAACATGTTAAACGCTATACCACTCTTGGAATGGCAACTGACCAAGGAAAAACTAGTAACTTAAATGGTCTACAACTAGTCTCTGATCTAGAAAAGAAAATTGTTCCAGAAGTTGGTCATACAACTTTTAGGCCACCTTATACATCAGTTACAATTGGAACTATTATTGGTCGCGAAGTTGGTAAAAATTATCGTGCGACAAGGAAATCACCGATGCATGAATGGCACGAAAAACATAATGCTGTATTTGTTGATGCAGGGCTATGGTTGCGTCCAAGATTTTATAAACGTGGAAATGAAACTCTTCAAGAGGCTGCTAAAAGAGAAGCTTTAAATGTAAGACAAAATGTTGGCATATGTGATGTTACATCTCTTGGAAAAATTGATATCAAGGGAACAGACTCTGCTGAGTTTCTCAATAGGGTATATACAAATGCTTTTTTAAAGCTACCAGTCGGCAAAGCGCGATATGGTGTGATGTTAAGAGAAGATGGTATGGTTTTTGATGATGGAACGACAACAAGATTAGCTGAAAATCATTTTCATATGACAACCACAACCGCACAAGCTGCAAATGTTCTATCGCATCTTGAATATTATCTTCAAGTTGTCTGGCCTGAACTTGATGTAAATGTAGTATCAACTACTGAACAATGGGCCGGAGCTGCTATTGCTGGTCCAAAATCTAGAGAATTACTTCAAAGACTTTTTCCTGAAGAGGATATGAGCAATGAAGGGTTTCCATTCATGGGATTCAAAGAATTAGAATTTAAAAATACTATTGCGAGAGTTTTTCGTATCTCTTTTTCAGGCGAATTAGCCTATGAAATGAATGTAATGTCTGACTATGGAGAGGAAATGTGGAATGAAATTATAAGTCAAGGAAAAGATCTTGGTATTCAGCCTTATGGCACTGAAGCTCTTTCAACACTTAGAATTGAAATGGGTCATGTTGCTGGTTCAGAGATTGATGGACGAACGATCGCTTATGATCTTTCACTTGAAGGAATGCTCAGCCAGAAAAAAGATTTTATTGGAAAAAGATCTCTTAGTAGAAAAGCATTTACAGAGGATAATAGAGAAAAAATTGTTGGAGTTGTTCCAATTGATAAAAAAACATCGATTCCTGAAGGCTCTTATCTGGTTGAAAATGCAAAAGCAGGCTTTCCAAATCCTAAACTGGGTCATGTATCTGCTTCTTGTTGGAGCGTTGAATATGACAATCCTTTTTCACTAGCAATTATTAAAGATGGTAAAAATAAAAAAGGTGAAAAACTATTTGCCGTATCACCTCTCAAAAATAAGATAATCCCTGTTGAGATTGTGTCTCAACACTATGTAGATCCTGAGGGAAAAAGAGTACGTTCATGAGTAAAATTACTCCATTATCAAATTCACATGAATTAGGGCTTCATGGTAATTGTAAAGATAAGGATGAGGCTAACTTATTAGTTATAAGGGAGGTCACAAATATAAAAATTTATCAACTCTCTAAATTTAAAAAGAGTAATTTTGACATTAATAATTTTTCACTAGACGGTTATAAGCTTCCAAATGAATCAGGATTATCTACAGGCAATGAAAACTTAAGAATACTATGGCAAGCACCGAATATTTGGATGATAATTTCTTATAATGAAAACATTATTCAAGAAATTGGGAAACAATGTTCAGATAGTGACTTTGCAATTACTGATCTATCTCATTCAAGGGCAATTCTTGAGGTTAAAGGAAAAGATGCACTCAATGTAATCAAAAAAGGGTCGCCGCTCAATCTCAATAATTTTAGAAAGAATAATTGCGCAAACTCAGTTTATCACGGTATTACAGTATCTATCGACATGATCAATGATGACCCTATAACATTAAATATCATGGCTCTAAGAAGCTTTGCTGGATCTTTTCATCACGCTATAACTGATGCATCACTTGAATTTGGTTTTAACGCTATTTAAAATCAAAATAAATGAGATTTGAAAATATTATTTTAGATATACTCAGAGTACTTCCCAAATCATTACTTAAACTAATTGCGGGACCGCCCTTAATAATTGATGGAAATCAACTAGATCTAAATATTCAGGTGGTAGAAAAACTCTCTCAGAAAGAAACAAAACAAACTCGAATTACAACTCATGACTACAGAGAAGCAGCAAAAAGATTTGATTTAATAGGCTTACCTCGAGTCAAGAAAATTAAAATTGAAGATATAGAATTAAAAGGTCCAACTGAAATACTTAATGCCAGAATTTATTACCCCAAAGTGACATCTAATAAAGACGGTGCAGTACTTTTCTTTCATCAAGGTGGTCTAGTATTAATGAACCACTTGACTGATGATTACTTTTGTTCACTTCTTGCAGAGAAGTGTAATGCTAAAGTGATTTCACTTGATTACAGACTTTGCCCAGAAAATAAATTTCCTGCACCAATTGAAGATTGCTTATTTCTTTGGGATTATGTGCAAGAAAATAGTTCTAAATTAGGAATAAATCCTAACAAAATTGCTCTTACAGGTGATAGTGCCGGTGGAATGATATCAAGCACTATGAGTATTATTTTAAGGGACAGAGGGGGAATACAACCTATTGCGATGTGTATCGCCTATCCATGGGTTACATCCAGTTTTGATGATCAACCTTCATTACAAAGTTGTGCAGATACATTTCCACTATCAAGAGAAACTGTAGAGTTTTTTAATAAGAGTGTTTTTCCAGATGGAAAAAACCTTGATCACCGATGGGCAAATCCATTGTATGAAAATGATTTAACAAACTTACCTCCAACAATAATTGCAACAGCTGGCTTTGACCCTATAAGAGATCAAGGAAATAGTTTTGCGGAGAAATTGATTAATCATAAAAATGAAGTAAAACACTATTTCTATTCTAACTTATCTCACAGTTTTTTAATTCTAGGGCGTATAAGTAATGAGGCTAATAATGCATGTATTCAATTAGCAAATGAATTAGCTAAATATTTTAATCATAATTAGCTTATCTTTCCAAATAATTCTGATTTTATGATTGTATTTTTCATCATGTAACAGCATAATTCTTTATGGCTGAGAGTTTAGCTAAAATTGCTGCAAGAAAAAAAATTAAATATTTCCTTATAAGTTTTGTAGACTTGTTTGGTGTACTAAGAGCAAAATTAGTACCTGCTCAAGCTATTGCTGAAATGCAAAAAAATGGGGCTGGATTTGCTGGATTTGCAACTTACTTAGACATGTCGCCAGCTGACTCTGATATGCTTGCCATACCTGATCCAAAAAGTCTAACTCAATTACCATGGAAGCCTGAAGTTGGATGGCTTGCAAGTGATCTGTACATGGATGGCAAGATTGTTGATCAATGTCCTCGGGTAATTTTAAAAAAACAAATAGAAAAGCTATCTGATAAAAAAATGATTATGCAATCAGGTGTCGAGTGTGAGTTTTTTCTATTGAATGAGGAGGGAGATGAGGTTGGTGATAAATTCGATACTTCCGCAAAGCCATGTTATGAACAAAATACTCTCATGCGTCGGTATGATGTAATAAAGGAAATTTGTGACTCAATGATTAAATTAGGATGGAAGCCTTATCAAAATGATCATGAAGATGCAAATGGTCAATTTGAAATGAACTGGCATTATTCAGATTGTCTCACCACTGCAGATCGACATGTCTTTTTTAAATTCATGGTCAAATCTATAGCTGAGAAATATGGCTTGAGAGCAACTTTTATGGCTAAACCTTTTCCAAACTTAACAGGAAACGGATGCCATGCTCATGTCTCACTATGGGATAGACAAAAGAAAAATAATCTTTTTGAAGATGCTAATGATGAACTTGGATTATCGAAACTAGGATATTCATTTATTGGTGGAATGATGAAGTCTGCTGATTGTTTTTCTGCAATATTTAATCCATCAATAAACAGTTATAATCGTATTGGAGCATCAAATACTTTGTCAGGAGCTACTTGGTCTCCTAGTACTGTAACTTATACTGGAAACAATAGAACTCATATGATCCGTATACCTGATTCGGGAAGATTTGAAGTTCGACATGCTGATGGATCCGCAAACCCTTATTTATTGCAAGCAGGGTTAATTGCGCTAGGTTTAGATGGAATAAATAGTAATCGTAAACCAGGCAAAAGATTAGATATAAATATGTATACACAGGGACATAAAGTTAAAAGAGTTAAAAAACTTCCAACAAATTTAAATGATGCTATCAAGTTGTTTCATCAAAGTGAGGTTGCAAAAAAATCTTTTTCACCAAGTGTTGTTTCAAAGTTTGTAAAGTTGAAAAAAAGAGAATTGAAAGAATTTGCCAGTCAATCAGAGGAAGAAGCATATGATTGGCAGAGAAATAATGCAATAGACTGCTAAGTAAATGTTACTCAAAAATAAAAAGGTGGTCATATCTGCTGGAGCAAGTGGTATAGGCTGGGCTACTGCTAAAGTATTACATAAAAGAGGAGCAAAAGTATTTCTATGTGATATTGATAAACAGCGTATTAAAAAAATTAATCAAGATAAAAAAAATAATATACGTGCTTTCTTATGCAACGCTGACGATGAGAAAGATGTTAGAGATTTTTTTAAAGAAATAAAAAAATTTACCAGTACAATCGATTGCCTTATCAATAATGTAGGAATTGCTGGTCCCACGGGAGTAATCGAAAAATTAAATACTAAAAATTGGGATCAAACTCTTAAAACAAATGTTATTAGTCATTTTTTATTTACAAAAAATGCTATTCCAATGCTTAAAAGAAATAAAGGTGGCTCTATAATAAATATTTCTTCAACCGCAGGTGTTTTTGGTTTCCCACTAAGGTCTCCCTACGCTGTAAGTAAGGCAGCAACATTGAGTTTCACTAAGACTGCAGCAATGGAATTGGGAAAATATAAGATAAGAGTTAATGCTATTCTTCCTGGCGTAACAAGAGGATCAAGAATGAACAGAGTAATTGATGCAAAAGCCAAATACTTAAAAGTATCGAAAAAAAGTATCGAAAAAGATTTTGTGTCTATGGCATCAATGAATAGCTGGATTGAAGAAGAAGATATTGGAAAATTATGTTCGTTTCTAATGTCCGATGATAGTAATAAGATTTCTGGACAATCCATTGCAGTTGATGGCAATAAATTGCGAGCTGATTAGCTTTTTATTATAAATTTCCTTCAAATGAATTTAAATAGAGTGTTTTCATATCATTTTCACTTAACTCGAGTGGATTAGTTGGAGTCGAGGGATCAACAAGTGCCATCTTGGAAAGTTTATCAAAATCAAATTCAAGATTAAGCTCTTTTAGGGTATGTGGAATTGAGAGTTTATTTCTCAAATCTATTATCCATTTTAAAAATCCATCAAATGTTTGGTTATTTAAATCAATGTATTTAGAAAGATATATTATTCTCTCTTCTATCTGGGATTGATTAAATTTAATTACATACGGCATAAAGATTGCATTCGATAGCCCATGATGCACATCGTTTACCGCATTGATTGGATGACTTAATGAATGAATCGCGCCCAACCCCTTTTGAAATGCTGTTGAGCCCATCGTTGAACTAACTAACATTTTAGCTCTAGCTTCAATATTTTCTGGAGTATTGTAAGCGTCAATTAAGTTTTCTTTGATTATTTTAATGCCCTCTAGAGCAATTCCATGTGCCATTGGATGAAAAACATTTGAGCAATAAGCTTCAAGACAGTGGGCTAAAGCGTCCATTCCAGTTGCAGCTGTTAAATGTTTAGGCAAAGAAACCGTTAAAGAAGGATCTAGAATAACTAAATCTGGGAGCATCGATGGATGAAAAATGATCTTTTTTGTATAAGTTTCTTCATCAACAATAAGCGACGCTCTTCCTGTTTCTGAACCAGTTCCCGCCGTTGTTGGAACTGCTATTACACTTGGTAAATTTTTAACAATTGCTCGAGTCCAATTATCTCCAACATCCTCAAAGTACCAAATATTTTCTTTTTGCTTAGACATAAAGGCAATTGCTTTTCCTGCATCAAGAGAACTGCCTCCCCCAATTGCAATTACCCCATCATTTTTATCTTTAAGAAAAACATCAACCCCATCGCTAATATTTTGTCCAGTTGGATTACCTTTTATCTCAGAAAAAATACTAAACGTAATTTCTGATTTGGACAGACTCTCAACAATAAGACTAAATTGATCAATTTCTCTAAATTGAGGATCCGTTACAATTAAAGGATTTTTTATTTCTAATTCATTTATAAAGTTTACAAGTTCATAAATTCTATCAATACCAAATTTAATTGGTGTTGGATAATTCCAATTCATGTTTTGTAAGTTAGTTTTCAATTTTAACCTCGTATCCATCTCTTCTTTTAGTGTCATCAACTAGTTCTGACGGAAAACCCTCAGCTCTTAGATCTGTGTGGCAGGCATCCTCCAATCTTTTAACTATCATCGATGACCATGCTCTGTCTCCATACTTGTCACGTCCCTTTTTAAAAATTTCAGTTATCAAAGGAGATATTTCAGTAGGAATATCCATTGATTTAGCGAGGTCGTCAAATAAACCAACATCTTTACAAACTAAGTCCATTGTGAAATTTATATTATAGCTCCCATTCATGATTACTTGACTCTCAGTTTCATGAACAAATGAATTTCCTGAACTAATCTTTATTCCTTCAAAGGCTTTATTTAAATCGATTCCAGCTTTTTTACAAACCATCAGACCTTCTCCTAAAGCTGCAAGATGAGTTGAAGCTAAGTAATTTGTAACTACTTTTAAAACTGAAGCCTTGCCTAACTCTCCAACATGAAGAATCTGATATCCCATTGCAGACAATGCTGGAAAAGCTTTATCAAAGGCAATTCGTGAACCGCCAACTAAGATTGCAATATTGCCAGTTGCGGCTCTATGACAACCACCCGAAACAGGGGCTTCACAACAATGAATTCCTTTCTCCTCCATTAATTTTCCAAGGCGTAACATCTCACGACTATCTGTTGTACTCATCTCAATCCAAACCTTACCGGCTGAAGCGCCATGAATTAATCCATTGCTTCCCTCTACAACATTAGCAACGGCTTCAGGGCTTGGTAAGCAAGTAATTGCAATATCAGTTAGGGAAGCAAGTTCTTTGGGTGAGTCAGCCCATTGAGCTTTAGATTGTATTAAATCTTCAGCATTCGTTTTTTCAAGATCATAAACATATAAATGGTGTCCAGCTGCTATCAAGCTGTTGGCCAGCTTAAAACCAACGTTACCTAATCCTATAAACCCTATTTTCATACAACCCTATCCTTTCAATCTTAAAGTGTTGGAGGAACTGGTTTTTGACGTGTTCCAATTGCATGAAATGCAATTGAGAAAACAATAATTAATCCACCAATCAATGTATAAATGGCTGGTACCTCATTTACACCAAAAAGAGGAATCCAACACCAAATTACACCCCCAACAACTTCTGTTAATGATAGCAACATGAATTCTGCTGCTGGCAAATACTTTGATCCAATACTCAAGAGTATTAATCCAGATGCTACAAAAGAACCATGCAAAATACTAAGAAGAATATTTCTAGCAGGCATAGTAAGATCTTCTGAAAAGATTAATATCATTATGACAGAAAATAAAGCACAGGTTACGCCTGATATCATGATAGTAGTGAACTTAGGTGTGTCAGGCTGCCATCTTAAAGTCACAGCAAAAGTTGCGAATGAAATAGAGCAAAATAATCCAAAGATCCATCCTAAAAAAGTTCCTGACTGCCAGTCGCTATAAGCCATAACAAACATACCCCCAAGTGAAATCAAGCATGCAATTAAAGTAGCGGCCCTTACATATTCTCTCAAAAAAATATAAGCAAAGAGACCTGCAAATAATGGTTGAGTACCAATCATAAATAATGTTGTAGCTGCTGATGTATAAGTCATTCCAAAAATAAAAAAAATAAAAGCAAATGCTAATGCAACACCGCCAAGTAAGCCTGAAAGACCAACTCTTTTAAAATTATGTCTGAATGCAAATCCTTCTTTGTATAGTAAAAAAATTAATAAAATTATCGCAACAGTTAGGCCTCTGCAAAATAAATAATGCCATTGATAGATTTGAGCATCAACCATATGTCTTACAGTTGGAGCCCCAAAACTCCAAATCAATCCTGCCGATAGAGCAAGTATAAATCCTAAAAAATATTTTTTATTGTAATCGGAACTCATATAGCTTGAAAAAGAATATATAAAAAAACAACTTATTACACTATAAATGATACACATGATTGAACGTGAAATCAGAGGGTTTTGTCACAATAACTTTCAAAAAGTTGCTGAAGTATTTTCTACAAATTTAAATAGTGATGAAGAGGTTGGCGCTTCATTTACTGTAATTCAAAATAGTGAAATATTGGTAGATATTCACGGTGGATTTAAGGACAAGGAAGAAACTGACCCTTGGAATGCGGACACATTAGTAGGAGTTCACTCAACAGGAAAAGGTATAGTCTCTATGATTATAGCTCTATTAATTGATCAAAACATACTAAGCCTGGATGAAAATGTATCGACTTATTGGCCAGAGTTTAAAGGAGACGGTAAAGAAGAAATTACTGTTAGAACTCTTTTATCTCATCAGGCTGGAATGTACGCTTGGAGGGAAAAAGTTCATGAAGATGATTTTCTTAATTGGGAATACATTGTTGAACTTCTTGAAAAGCAATGTCCATTTCATAAACCGCATGAACTGATTTGCTATCATCCAAAAACAATAGGATTTCTAGTTGGAGAACTTGTAAGAAAAGTTACTAAGAAATCAGTGGGAGAATTTCTTAAAGAAAAATTATCTACTCCATTGAATGCTCATTGTTTCATTGGAACTCCTGAAATCTACCATAGCAATATAGCTACATTGATAAGTGCTCCAAGCTTGAGGAAAGCTTTTAGTGATCCAAAAAATATTGACGAATATACTCTCGTTTCATTCCTCAATCCTGGAAATAGAACCAAAACAGCAAATACAAAAGAATATCGCCTTGCTGAAATACCAGCTCTCAATTGTCATAGCAATTCACGATCTCTTGCTCAAATTTATGATTATTTTCTCAATAGTAATTTTATTAGTAAAGAAACATTCAATAAAGTTACATCAATAGAAGTAAAAGGAGAAGATCAAGTGATGAAAAGACCCATGCAGTGGAGTCCAGTTGGCTTTAGCATTGGTGGAGGTAAATTATTCGGTAAAAGTAGCCAATCATTTGGACACACAGGATGGGGAGGCTCAATGGCATTTGCAGATCCCGAAAATAACCTTAGCATATCCTATACAATGAATATGCTTACAGGGTCTATGCTTGGTGACCAGAGAGCATTAAACTTAGTAGAGGCTACTTATAAAAACTTATGAAATTAAGCTTTAGATCAAAATTCTTTTATGGTGGTGGAGACTTTGCCATCAATATCATGTGGCAGTTGACTGTTTTTTACTTACTATTTTTTTATACAGATATTTTTGGTCTATCCCCTGCGAATGCTGGATTAGTATTTTTTATTGCAAAAATTTGGGACGCAATAACAGATCCAATTATGGGTTATATTGCTGACAATACCTCTACAAGGTGGGGGAAGTTTAGACCATATATACTATTTGGATCAGTGCCTGCACTGATTATGATTATTTTATGCTTTACATCACCTGACCTGTCTCAATCAGGAAAATTTTACTGGGCTCTTTTTACATATATAACATTTACAACTTTATACACAGTGATAGCTATTCCAGTTGGCTCATTAATCCCTGCAATGACCCAAGATCGGGATGAAAGAACTTCACTTGCATCTTTTCGATTCTTAGGTGCAAGCTCGGGATCTATTGCAGTTGCAGTTTTAACTTTGCCACTCATAGGATTGTTTAGTAGTCCACAATATGGCTTTCCAATTGTAATTGCTTGCCTTGCTTTTTTTGGAGCAATTTTTGCATTCCTTTGTTTTTATAATACAAAAGAAATTTACTCTAAGCCTTACGAAAAAAATATTGGATTTAAAGAAATCATTAAAATGATTTTTACAAATTTTCCATTACATTTTGTAATATTAGCATTACTCACAACTTGGGTGGCAAATAACACAAAGCAACTGACAACAATTTACTTTGTTAAATATAATTTAAATTTAGAGGCATATTTCAGTCCAATCTTACTAGGTGTAATTCTTCAAATTATGTTTGGTGCCTACTTAACTAATTTAATAAAGCATAGATTTGAGAAAAAATCATTATTCATGATTGGCACATTTCTTTATGTAATAACAGATTTAATAGTTTATTTTATAACTGGTTATGAAAATTTTTGGCTCTTAGCATTTGTTACTAGCTTTGGTTTTGTTGGCTTTGGAATGGCAGGGGTAATGGCCTGGTCTATGATTGCTGATACAGTTGAATATGGAGAGTGGAAATCTGGATTTCGTGCAGAAGGACTACTTAATGCGGCACATGTGTTTGTATTTAAGTTAAGTGTTGGGGTTAGTGCTTGGCTAGCTGGTTTTGTATTAGAAACTACGAATTATGTTGCAAATGCTCCAATACAAAATCAAGAAACTCTAGAAGGACTTACTATAATGGGTTTTATTTTCCCCGCGATAGCAGGATCAATAGCCATAATCATCACTTATTTTAACAAGTATGATAGCACTTTTTATGAAAAAATATTTACTGATCTCAAACAAAGATAATCTTTTAAATGAATAATTTTTCTGATGGCGAAGCATTTGGTAGGGTAAACCTTATTGGTGAACATCTTGATTATAATAAGGGATGCGTGATTCCTCTTCAAATCAATAAATCAGTGAAAGTATCCCTAATGAAAGATGATACAATTGAAGGAATAAAAATTAAGTCTGAAAATTTTGATCATGAAATTGTAACAAACGTATTAAATAAGAAGTTGAGTAATTGGGCAGATTTTATCATAGGATCATTATATTTATTTGGTAAAAAATATAATTTAAAAATTGAACAATTATATATTGAAGTCAAAAGTAATCTTCCAATTGGTGTTGGTGTTTCATCTTCAGCGGCAGTAACTGTTTCTACATTAAGGGCATTATACGATTTCTTTGATAAAAATATTAAAAATAGTGAATTGGTTAAACTAGCTCATTCAGTTGAAAGAGATTTTGTTGGAGTTGCTGGAGGGGTTATGGATCAATTTGCTTCAATATATGGTTCTCAAGATCAGGCTTTATTTCTTGATACAAAAACAAACAATTACAATCTCATTAAACTTTCTGATGAGTACGTTTTTTTTATAATTGATAGCGGAAGGCAAAGAATACTTACTGATGGCAGTTTAAATAAAAAGAAAAAAATCTGCAAAAAAATTTCTACTAAATTAAATGTTGAATACCTCTGTGAGTTAGAAGAATTAAATGAAGATCATAAGAAAAAATTAACTGATGAAGAGCTTGATATAGCAAGGCATGTTATTTATGAAAACCAAAGATCTATATTGGGTAAAAAAGCACTTATAGAAAATAACTTAAAAAAATTTGGTAGCCTGATGACACAAAGTCATATTTCTCTCAGAGATTTATATAAAGTTTCAACCAATGAATTAGATTTATTAGTTGAATTGTGTAATTCTTTTGGTTCTCTTGGATCTAAATTAACTGGAGCTGGATTTGGTGGAGCTATAGTAACCTTAGTAAAAAAAGAATTAGTAGAGGATTTAAAAATGTTTATTGTAGAAAATTATTCAAATGCTAAATTCTTATAAATGAAACTAAGCTTACCAAATAATTTCTTATGGGGCACTGCCACTGCAGCGCACCAAGTTGAAGGCAATAATAAAAATTCTGACTTTTGGTATCTAGAAAACTTTAAAAATACCTCATTTGCTGAGCCATCAGGAATAGCATGTGATCAGTGGAATCGTTATGAAGAAGATATTAAAATCATGGTTGATCACTCTATACAATCATATCGAATGTCATTGGAGTGGGCAAAAATAGAACCTGAAGAAGGAGTCTTCTCCAATGATGCAATTGATCATTATCGAAAAGTTCTTGAGTGTTGCAAAAAAAATAATTTAAAAACTTGTGTAACTTACCAGCACTTTACTTCTCCATTATGGTTTACTGCAAAAGGTGGATGGGAAAAAAGTAGTAATGTTAAACATTTTATAAATTATGCTGAAAAAGTTACAACAGAGCTTGGTGATTTAATTGATATAGTATGCACTATTAATGAAGCAAACCTTACTGCATGCTTCGCTCATAGTTTTCCAAGCTACCCAGAAGAAGGAATGAAAAATATCATGCCATTCATAAAAGAAGCAGCAGAAGAGTGTGGATCAACTCTTGAAAATTTTGGACCTTTTCTATTTGGTCATCCATTTAAAATTCGTGACTGTATGATGGAAGCACATGTAAAATCTGTGCCAGTTATAAAAAGTATTTTAAAACATAATCAACCAGTGGGCGTAACTTTATCGATAATGGATTACCAAGCCGCTGAAGGTGGGGAACAAATGCGAGATAAAGCAAACGCTGAGTCAGTTGATTGTTGTCTTGATCAAGTTATTAACGATGATTTTGTAGGTGTTCAAATGTATACACGGCATACGTATGGACCTGACGGTATCATAAAACCAAAGGCGGATGATCCAAATATGCTTGTAATGGGATATGAGTATTATCCTGAATCCTTAGAAAACGTCGTTAGATATGTTTCATCAAGAATTAAGACACCAATTATGATTACTGAAAATGGAATTGGAACTGATGATGATAATCAAAGAATAGAGTATCTCACTACAGCATTACAAGGACTACAAAATTGCATTGATGACGGTATTGATATTAGAGGATATTTTTGCTGGTCACTACTAGATAACTTTGAATGGCTTTTTGGTTATAAACCAAGATTTGGACTAGTAGAAGTAAACAGAGATACTCTAGAAAGAACAGCAAAAAAAAGTTTTAAATTTTTTAAAGATATAATTGATCGATCTTCTTAATTAAATTTGTTCATAAGCAGACATCGATAAAATACATCCTGCAATCAACCAATCATTATTTTCTTGCTTTTCCATCATGTACGTTGCCGTTACAAAGTTTCCGTCTGGATCAACAAGAAATACATTGAGTGCTGGACTATTTCTATAAGTTATAATATCACCGAAAGTTATTTTTTTTGGTCTATAAACTGCAGAGTATTGGTTAATTACCATCTGCTTAAAATTATCAGGGGAGAGAAAGATTTTTTTTATTGAAGGAGCCGCGTATGTATAAGCTTTCTCAAAATCATCTTGAGCAAATGCATCTAGCTGGCTTTTCACTGTTGATTTGATAGCTGCAACATCAAAGTCAGACAGTTCAGATGATAATGCCTGACTTTGAAAAACTGAAAATATTATAAATAATGTAGAGAAAAAAAATCTTATTCTAATCATCTACAGGATTTCAAATAGACCAGCAACTCCCATTCCACCTCCAACACACATGGTGGCAACTCCATATTTTGCATTACGTCTTTTACCTTCTATTAAAAGATGTCCTGTCATTCTAGAGCCTGTCATTCCATATGGGTGCCCAATAGAAATTGATCCACCATTTACATTGAGTTTCTCATTATCAATCCCTAACTTATCACGACAGTATAGAACCTGAACAGCGAAAGCTTCATTAAGCTCCCATAAATCAATGTCATCAACGGTTAGGTTATGTTGTTCTAAAAGTTTTGGAACAGCAAATACAGGCCCAATACCCATTTCATCTGGTTCACATGCTGCTACTGATAAACCTCTGAAGATACCCATTGGCTCAATATTTCTTTTTTCAGCTTCTTTTAAATCCATCAGAACACAAGATGAAGCGCCATCAGAAAGCTGACTTGCATTTCCAGCTGTAATATACTTATCTGGTCCCATTACTGGCTGAAGCCCTGCTAAACTTTCCATTGTGGTTTGTGGTCTATTACATTCATCTTTGTCTACTGTAACTTCTTGTTCAGAAACTTCTTTGGTTTCTTTATTCATCACATCCATCATTGTTTTCAAAGGTACAATCTCATCTTTAAACTTACCTTCAGTTTGTGCGGCGGCTGTTCTTTGTTGACTCTGTAAGGAGTATTCATCTTGATATTCTCTACTGACTTTGTAACGATCAGCAACAACATCTGCAGTATTGATCATAGGCATCCATAAAGCAGGACACACTTTCTGAAGCTCAGGTTCTATTAGGTGTTTCATATTCATATTTTGCTGTGTCATGGAAATTGACTCAACCCCACCTCCAATCGCTACTTTGATTCCATCAACAATAATTCTTTGAGCAGCAACGGCAATTGATTGTAGTCCAGAAGAGCAAAAACGATTTATCGTCGTTCCTGGAACAGTTACAGGGCATCCGCCAGCAATAGCAACATTTCTTCCAATGTTATGGCCTGTAGCTCCCTCTGGTTGACCACATCCAAATATTACATCTTCAACTTCACCGGATTCAATGCCTGCTCTTTCAATAGCGTGCTTGACAGTATGGCCACCCATAGTAATTCCATGTGTTTTGTTAAAACCACCTCTCATCGCTTTTGCAAGGCCTGTTCGTGCAGTTGATATAATAGCAGCTTCTCTCATATGATTTCCTTTTGATTTTTATATAATTAAACGTGTAACATAGCTATTTTAGAGCAAAAAAAAAGTCAAAAAATAAGGTAAAAATTAGCTTTTTTAAGTAAAAAATTATCCCAAAAACTGGCAGTAATTTAATTTATTTATTCTTGACCGAGCATCACTAGACAGGTAGTAATTGGCCACCTTAATCAAAGAGAATCGCTATGGTAATGTTAAAAACAGAAACTTCTATTCCATCCTGGGTACCTGAAGGGTATAGAAAACTTGGCTGGCATGCTGGATTTGATGTTTTAATCGGCCCGATGTATTACAAAAAAGATGAAGAAGGTAATTTTAAATTTATTACTAAAATCCTCGATAAACATTTGAATGCTAATGGAGTAGCTCATGGAGGATTTTCTATGACACTAACTGATATTTTCTTTGGTACATTAGCTTTTGTTGCAAGTGGTAAAAAACTTACAAGCACTGTTTCTCTTAACTGTAATTTTGTAAGCCCTGGTCTTCAAGATGAAATAATTGAGTGCGACGCAAAAGTGACCCGTACAACGAGGTCTATGGTTTTTATTGATGGAAACCTCATTAGTAAAGATAAGGTCATTGTTTCAGCTTCTGGCATTTGGAAAATTTTGAATCAATAATTTTTAAAAAACTCATTTAAAGATATATAAGTTTTCATATCTTTAAACTTTTTACCATCTAACATCCTCTTAATTTCTCTAAATGATTTTATTGTCACTTCCAAGACTTCATCATCATCTAAATTTTGCTCACTGAACTCTACACAATCTGCTTGATAACAGAATATTTGACAAGAGTTATATGCCGGTGATGGATAATAACAGCCAAGTGATTTCCAATTTTTTCCTTTGTATCCTGTTTCTTCTATTAACTCTCTCTTTGCACAACTCAGAGGTTTTTCTCCTGGATCTATGGTACCAGCTGGAACCTCGAACATTAATTGATCAGAGCCATATCTATACTGTTTAAGTAAGACAATATTTTTTTTATCAACGACTGGAACAATTGATGCAACACCATTATGTTTTATATAATCTCTTATAAGTTTTTTATTGTTTATCCATATAACTTCATCTTTCCTGAACTCAAAAACATTAGCCTTAATATTTTTCTTTGTTTTAATGAATTTAGCTTTTTTTAACTTCATCGCTTAAGATTCTCTAAATCTAGATAATTTACTGTATTATGATATTTTTCGATTAATTTTACTAAATTTTGCGGTGAAATATTCACAGTTGCTGTATTTATTAATGGATGAAAATTAACACTTTCTGACTCTAAAAAAGATCGATCTAAGTAAAATTTAACTTGTTTTTTGACATCATTTAAAAGAGCAAAAGGGCTTACAGAACCTGGTTCAATACCTAATATATTTTTTAAATATTCAGGCTTGGCGAAAGATAGCTTTTTTGATTGAATATGCTGCATTGTTTTTTTTAAATCTATAGAGGAACTTTCCTCAATACTTATTAAAAAAAAATTTTCCTTTGCATCTTTTAGAAAAAGGTTTTTTGAATGAGCTCCCTCAATTTGTCCACGAAGTGCCTTAGAGTCTTCTACAGTAAATAAAGGCTCATGCTCCTTCAAAAAATACTCAAATCCATGGTCATCGAGAATTTTAATTAATTCATCTTTGAAGATCATTTATAGAAGCGCTCTAATCTTAATTTATAATTAGAGCCAGGAAGTTGATTAATGAGTAGCTTAAGCTGCTTCTTTGATATCCAACCATTCTTATATGACTCTAATTCAATCGAACCTACTAATGTTTTATTCTTTTTTTGATATTTATGAACATAATTTGAAGCTTCTAGCATTTCCTCCGCATCCCCAGTATCAAACCATTTAACATCCTTATTAAGCGGAAATACATTAAGGTTTGCTCTTTGCAAATAAGATAAATGAACATCTACTATTTCCAACTCACCTCTTTTTGAAGGCTTAAGCTTTTTTACGACTGAAATTGATTGATGATCATAAAAATAAAGCCCAGGTATCGTTAAATTACTTTTCGGATTCTTGGGCTTCTCAGTTATTGACTTAATATTTTTTTTCTTGTCAAACTCAATTACTGCTGATTTTGATGGATATTTAGTTTTTACTGCAAGTATAGCTGCTTCTGATTTGGTTAACTGAACTTGACTTAGAACAGATTTAAAATTTTTACCAATGAACAAATTATCAGCTAATGCAAGAATAAATGGCTTCTTTGCTATAAATTTTTCAGCAATATTTATTGCATCAGGAATTCCAATTTGTTTTTTTTGATACGTATAACTGAACTTCATTCCAAGCTGTTTGCCATTGCCAAATAATTTTTTGAACTGTGGGATATCTTGTTTCTGACAAATAAATAATACTTCACGAACTCCAGCATTTATTAAGTTTGATAAGGCATAATACAAAAGTGGCTTGTCATATAGCGGCAAAAGAGGTTTTACGGTTACTTTAGTGGCAGGCGCCAAACGCGTTCCCTTGCCTGCCGCAAGAATAATTCCCTTTTTAAATTTCATCTAAGTTTAATTTCTAATTTAATTTTTATTAGATTTATGTTTCAAAAAATTTTTATCTCTTAGATTTCTATACTCTGGCTTTTTTTTCTGCATTCTCGACATCATTGTGGACATTACGTCTTCTTTATGGAGTGTGGCAGCATTCCACAACGCGACATTTTCAAGACCTTCTCTCACTGTATGATCACGGGAATAATTTAATGTTTCCTTTGTGACCCACATGGCTAGTGGTGTCTTCGATGCAAGTTTTTCAGCAATTTCAAATGCACTCTTCATCATTTCTTCATGACTATCATGAAGCGAGCTCACAAGCCCAACCTCGTATGCCCTATCAGCTGAAACTTTCTCACCTAGCATTGTCCACTCTCTTGCAATTCCTGCAGGGATGATTTTTGGTAATCTTTGAATCGTCCCAATATCTGCAGCCAATCCAACATTAATTTCCTCGATTAAAAAAAATGAATCTTTTGTGCATATTCTAATATCTGCAGCTGATATTAGGTCAATGCCTCCACCTATGCATCCACCTTGTACTGCAACAACAACAGGGAAACGAGCGGTTTCTAGACAAGTGACAGCATTCTGAAGAAATTTTAACTGTTGGAGAAAATATCCTCGACTTCTACCAAGCTCATTTTCAGAGTCGTGATCAACAACATCATCTTTAAACATGCTTAAATCTATGCCTGAAGAGAAGTGCGGGCCTGTTGAAGAAACAATTAGTGCCCTTATTTCTCCAGTATCATCAAGTTCTTCAACTTCTTTTGGAAATAATTTCCAAAAGTCTTCATTCATTGAATTTCTTTTTTCAGGTCTATTGAATCTGATGTGGGCTATTCCATTATTTATTTCAACATCAAAAGGTTTTGACATATTTTTTTCCTCGCCTTAAATAAATGATCTATATAAACTATATATATATTTAAAAATTAGTGAAATACATAAAATATGGCTATTAATTACGATGAAATAATGTCGCTGACTTCTGAGAATGTAGAGATCTCTTACACTGATAAGGACTCAATTCTTTATAGCCTAGGGGTGGGGTTTGGTAATGACCCCATGAATGTTTATGAATTAAAATATGTATATGAGAATTCACAGATTGCCCTACCATCAATGGCAACAAATTTTCAATATCACTCTCCTTTACTTTTAAAAGCAAATATCAATTTCATAATGGTTGTTCATGGTGAACAAAAACTCTCAATTACTAATCCGTTACCAGTATCAGGAGAATTTTTAGCAAATGCAAAAGTAATTGGTTGCTACGATAAAGGGCCAGGCAAAGGAGCAATTATTGATGTTGAAACAACAATTAATTTAAAAAAAGATAATACAGAAATCTGTAAATTAATAAGTACTACTTTTGCTCGAGGAGATGGGGGTTTTGATGGACCGGCTTCACCCAAAAAAGAGTTAATCAAACCTACTGGAAATCCAGATTGTGTTCATGAAATAACAACAAAGCCTGATCAAGCTCTAATATTTAGATTATCAGGGGACTATAATCCACTTCACTCTGATCCGAATTTCGCTAAGGCCGCTGGCTTTGAAAGACCAATTTTACATGGTATGTGTACTTACGGTATTGCCTGTCGCTCAATTGTTGAAAGTATGTGCGGTGGTGATACAAAAAAATTAAAAAGATTTGATTGTCGTTTTTCTTCTCCAGTATATCCTGGGGAAACAATTATTACTGAAATGTGGAATGATGGAAATAATTTTTACTTCCAATCAAAAGTAAAAGAAAGTGACAAAATAGTTATTAAAAATGGAGAAGGTGAATTGACATGATACCGCCAGCTGGAATTGAACCTGGAAAGAGTAATTTGTTCTATAATGAGTCACATCATGCTTGGAGAGAGGAGTTAAGAAAATTTGTATCAAAAGAGATTGTTCCTTTTGTAGAAGAATGGGAAGATGCTGGAGAATTTTCAAAAGATCTTTATAAAAAAGCTGGTGACTTTGGATTACTTGGTATGGGTTATCCAGAAAAGTATGGTGGAACCAGTGAAGGAATTGATATTTTTCATGGAATAGTAACGTCTGAAGAACTTGCTCAAGGTTGTGGCGGTGTAGCTGCTAGTTTGTTATCACTAAATATTTCTTTGCCACTAATAATGGCACTTGGAACTGAAGAACAAAAACAAAAATATATTCCTCCAGTCATCGCAGGTGATAAAATTGCTTGTCTTGGTGTAACAGAACCATCAGGCGGTTCTGATGTTGCCGGAATAAAAACTAAAGCGGTGAGGGATGGCGATCATTTTGTAATAAATGGATCAAAAATGTTTATTACAAGCGGCATGAGAGCTGATTATTATGTTGTTGCATGCAGAACTGGTGGGCCAGGAACATCAGGTATATCAGCAATTATAATTGAAAAAGGAACTCCAGGATTTACCCAAACACCATTAAAAAAAATGGGTTGGCTGTCTTCTGATACAGCTGCCTTATATTTTGATAACGTGCGAGTACCAGTTGAAAATCTGATTGGAGGTGAAAACTCTGGTTGGATGGGAATAATGTCTAATTTTAGCCAAGAAAGGCTTGGATTAGCGGCTGGTATGAATGCTTATTCTCAGATCTGTATTGATGAAGCTGTAGCTTGGGCAAAAGATAGAAAAACTTTTGGTAAACCTCTAATTGAAAACCAGGTAATTAAACATAAGCTTGCTGAAATGAGTAGGATGGTTAACGCAACTAAAGCATATATGGAACTTATGACTTGGAGAGTTATGAACGGCGAGCAACCAATTGCAGATTTAGCATTACTTAAAGTTCAAGCTAGTAAAACAATGGAGTTTTGTGCTCGAGAAGCCATGCAGATACTTGGAGGGGCCGGCTACCTCAAAGCAAATAGCGGTCCTGGCAAAGTTGAAAGGATCTACCGCGAAGTAAGAGTGAATGCAATAGGTGGAGGCTCGGAAGAAATCATGCTCGACCTTGCATCTCGACAGTTAGGTTTTTGATTTATCAATCCGATACTTGTTTATTTATATAAATAAATATGTATAAATATTATATAAATAATATTTTACATAGTTGGTTTTCTTGAACTCTTACTCAAATAAACACCTTTCAAATCATAAATTTAAACAAAGTAGAAAAGTGTCATTCAAATTCTGATGAGCATTTATCTACCAATAGCTGAAATCTCAATAAATATCTTTCTGTTAATTTCTCTAGGGGGAGTTGTGGGTTTCTTATCTGGAATGTTTGGTCTAGGTGGAGGGTTTTTAATGACACCATTGTTAATATTTATTGGCATACCAACAAATGTAGCGGTTGCTACTTCTGCTAACCAGATTGTAGCTTCATCTGTATCGGGTGCAATAGGCCACTGGCGACAAGGGTTGGTTGACATAAAAATGGGAGGAGTTTTACTTTCTGGAGGTATCCTTGGTTCTATTGTTGGTGTAAAATTTTTTGATTATCTCTCAAATATTGGTCAGATTGATGCAGTAATTTCAGTGCTTTATTTTGCATTGTTGTTTTCAATAGGGGCTTTAATGTTAATTGAAAGTTCTCAAGTAATCAGAGATAGGATTAGAAAAAAAACTGTAAAAAAGAAACTACACTATCATAATTGGGCGCATAGACTTCCATTTAAAACAAAATTCTATACTTCAAAATTATATATAAGTGTAATTCCACCAATAATAATAGGGTTTGTAATTGGAATATTATCAGGAACAATGGGCATTGGAGGTTCGTTTATTTTAATACCTGCAATGATTTACTTTCTAGGAATGCCAACTTCAAAAGTAATAGGTACTTCGCTATTTCAGATTATTTTCATAACCGCAATAGTCACATTGCTTCATGCAACTACAACTTTTGCACTTGATGCTGTTCTTGCAGTTATTTTAATCATATCGTCAGTTGTTGGAGCTCAAGTAGGAGTCATTACAGCAAATAAACTAAGAGGAGAAGATTTAAGAGCTTTATTAGCAATAATTGTTTTAGTGGTTGCCGTTCAGATTGCTGCAGAATTATTTATTCAGCCTGACGATGTATTTAATTTTTCCCATATGGCTAATTATAAATGAACTTAAAATCTATCATCATTATTGTAACAGTTTACTTAAGCTTAATTTTAAATTCAAATTCATTAGTAATTGGATCAGATGAAAATGAAATTTTAATTGACGCTAATTTTTCGGGAAAAGATCTACTAGTATTTGGAGCCTTTTACGCTGATCCATCTCAGCCTCGTGAAAAAAAGGGAGATATTTTAATTGAAGTGGTTGGTCCGAAAGAGGATATTGTCCTAAGAAAAAAAGAGTCTTTCTTAGGATTTTGGCTAAATGCGAAAAGCGTAAAATTTAGAGACGTACCAAGCTTTTATTATTTATCAAGTACAAGTAAATTGAAGGATAGTTTTTTTGAAAAAAATAGTATTGGTTTACTTGAAACTGATCAGTTGCCAGAAGTAAATTGGAGCTTGATTACAACTGAATGGGGAACTGTAAGTTCTGATGAGGAAAAACAAGAATTTTATGAAGCCCTCGTTCGCAATAAGACTTATGAAAATGTTTTTAAGCAAACTTCTGAAGAGATTGAAATACTTGATGGTAATTTATTCAAAACGAATATACCAATACCTAACACGGTTCCAGTTGGCACCTATGATGTGAATTTATATTTGATTTTAAATAATAAAATCTCAAAAGATTACTCATATAAGTTCAAAGTGAGACGAATTGGAATAGAAAGTATAATTTTCAACTTTGCTAATAGTTTTCCACTTCTATATGGGTTTACTTCACTGGTAATCGCTCTTATTATAGGATGGATTAGCGCAGACTTATTTAGAAGATTCAGAAAAGCATAATGGAAGAAATATCATATAGTTATGTCCTGCTAGCAGGACTATTAAGTTTCTTATCTCCTTGCGTACTACCAATAGTGCCTGGATACCTGTGTTTCATTGCCGGTACATCACTTGATAAAGTTTTGGATGATAGTTCAGTAGTAAGAGTAAATATTTTTAAGTATGCATTAAGCTTTGTTATTGGTTTTTCTACAGTTTTTATCTTACTAGGAGCTTCGGCAACAATCCTCAGTAGCTTGTTATATGAATACATTAATATTCTAAGAATTGTTGGAGGTATAATAATTATAATATTTGGCATTCACTTCACACAAATTATTCAAATCCCTTTTTTGAATAGTGATACGAGATTTCAATTACAAAATTATAGACCTGGTTTAGTTGGGTCTTATATAATTGGATTATCATTTGCTTTTGGGTGGACACCTTGTATTGGTCCAATTCTTGGAAGTGTTCTATCTATTGCAGCTAGTTCCGAAACAGTTTCAACGGGCATTATACTGCTAATGATTTATTCTGCTGGACTTGGAATACCATTTTTGTTTGCAGCTTACGGAATTGGTGGATTCTTAAAATTTTTATCAAAAATTAGAAAGTATATAAGAGCAATAGAAATTTTTACTGGAGTATTGCTAATTCTATTTGGTTTCCTTATTCTAACAAATAGAATACAGGAAATTGCATTCTTTTTTATTAAATACTTTCCTATATTATCTCAATTTGGTTAAAGGAGCCGTCAATGTTTGAAAAAAATTTATTACAAAATAAAAGAATTTTAGTTTCTGGCGGTGGTTCAGGACTTGGAAAAGCTATGGCAACAAGATATTTGGAACTTGGAGCGGATATTTATATTTGTGGCAGAAGAAAGTCAGTCTTAGAAGAAACATCTAAAGAACTAATGGATCTTCATGGTGGCTCAGTAAAACCAATTTCATGTGACATAAAAATTCCGGAAGCAATTGAAGATATGGTTGATGAAATCTGGAGTGAAGGTCCTCTCACAGGCTTACTAAATAATGCTGCAGGGAATTTTATCTCAAGAACAGAAGACTTATCTCCTAGAGCGTTTACTGCTATTTCTAATATTGTCTTTAATGGGACTTTTTACATGACAAATGCTATTGGAAAAAGGTGGTTAAATGAAAATCTTAAAGGTAGCATTATCTCAATACTAACAACTTGGATAGACAGTAGTGGCCCATATACAGTTCCATCTGCAATGTCTAAGTCAGGTCTTGCAACTATGACTAGGTCTTTAGCAGCTGAATGGGGAAATAGAGGAATAAGATTAAATGGTATTTCTCCTGGGCCTTTTCCAACTAAAGGTGCATGGGATAGATTAGCTCCAGGTGATAAAGGGAAGAATTTAATGGATGCTATACCAATGAAAAGAACTGGAGAATTAAGTGAGCTAGCAAACCTTGCAACTTTCTTAATGGCAGATGGATGTGAATATCTAACAGGAGAAATCATTGCGATAGATGGCGCTCAGTGGCTGAATCATGCTGGTAATTTTTACGAAATGCTAAAAGATGTTACCGATCAGGAATGGGATCAATTAAGAAATATGATTAAAGCTTCAAATGATGCAGACAAAGCAAAAAGGTCTGTTTAATCGAAGTTTTTTTTATACATATTCCGTGAGAAGCTTCTAATTATGAATGGAAAATAATTCATAACAAAAGAAGCAAATTTACCTTCCCATCCAACTTTATTATGAACTTTTCTACTTTTATAGACGGATAAGACAGCTTCAGCTACTTTTTCAGCAGGATAAATTTTTGAAATCTCTTTTATTTTATCTCTATTAAAAGTTCCATCCATTCTCTCAGTAACTTGTTCAGCATTAAGTATAGGAGTTTCTGTAAACCATGGATTAATTTCACAAACAGAAATTCCATATTTATGAAACTCTACATTCAGAGACTCAGTTAATCCTCTGACTGCAAATTTTGTAGCAGAGTAGACCGCGGCACCTGGAACAGGTACAAATCCACCAATAGATGATGTATTAACTATAACGCTTTGGTTAGTTTTTTTAAGTAAAGGTAGAATTGCATAGATACCATTAATTATGCCATTCAAATTAACGTCTACAATTTTTTTAGACTCCTGAATCGGAATATCCTCTACTCTTCCGGTAAAATTTGCAATTCCAGCATTATTAAAAAATAAATCGCATTTACCGTTTGTATACTTTTCAAATGATTCTCTTGCTTTCTCCCATTCCTTTACGCTTGTTACATCAAGTTTTTGATACATGCATAAGTTATGACCAATTTCTCGAGCAACCTCAATAAGGCCCTCTTCATTAATATCAAATAATCCTACTTCCCAACCCTTTTTTGCAAAATAAATAGCAGTAGCTTTTCCAATTCCAGATGCTGCTCCTGTAATAAATATACTTTTTTTATTTTGTTTCATTCCAAATTTAATTATTTATTTCAGAGCGAACTGCCTGCTCAATATTTTCAAAATTATCCTTCTCAAGATAATCTACAAGATCTTTCTTAATATTTTCAATAAGTCTAGACCCCTCATAAGTTAAAGCTGTATAAAGTTGAACAGCGGAAGCGCCTAATTTTATTTTTTTATATACATCAGCCGCATTGGAAATGCCTCCAACACCAATAAGTGAAATTTCACCTTTAGTTTTTGTTGAAATAAGCTTTAAAACTTCATTAGACTTATCTCTAATAGGGACTCCTGACAGCCCTCCCTTTTCTCGAAAGAGTCTATTTGCTAAGCTGGAAGGTCTTTCAGTTGATGTATTTGAAACAATTAAACCATCAATATTATTTTTATAGACAATATTAATTATATCATCGTAATCTTTTTCAGAGCTATCAGGATCTATTTTCAAGAAAATATTTTTCTGAATTGACTTGCTATCTTTGATCATCTTTAGTTCTTTAGTCAGAGTATCAAGTGACTCGATTTTTTGGATATCTCTAAGTCCTTCTGTATTTGGAGATGAAAGATTAATAGTTATATAATCTGCATCAGAATAAATTTTTTCAAACAAGATAAGATAATCATTGATAAAATTACTTGAATCTCTATTTGGGCCGATATTAGCACCTACTATGCTAATATTCTTTTTTCTTTTATTGAAATTTACTGAAAAACTATCAATACCTTTATTATTAAATCCCAGTCTATTAATCAATGCCCTATCCTCAAGAAGCCTGAAAACTCTTGGTTTGGGATTTCCATATTGTGGTTTAATAGTAGTTGTACCACATTCAATTAATCCAAACCCTAGTTTTTGCATAGCATTAATTACTTCAGCATTTTTATCAAAACCGGCAGCTAAACCAATTGGATTTCTCAATTTTAGCCCTGCAATCGAGCAAGTAAGGCTAGGGTGATCATTTCTTTGATTCATTCCAAATGCTAGATACTTTAAAATTTGGATAGTTAAAAAATGAGAAGTTTCTGGTTGAAATGATTTTATTAAGTTTAGTAGATACTTTTCCATTATCTATTTCAGAAAGCTCTATCTTTTATTAATTGGATAGTTCTATCTATTCCGTAAATTGCTACAAATGATCCAAATCTTGGGCCTTCAGTTTTTCCAAAAAGCACTTGATAAATCAAACTAAACCAGTCACGTAGATTAGTAAAATTATAATCCTTTCCAATTTGGTATATTTCTGTCTGTATTTCTTCTGCGCTATGCGCACCTGTCATTGCCGAGAGCCTTTTAATAAGATCTTCAAAGATTTTTAGCTCTTCTGCGCTTGGTTTTTTATATGAAACTGAGGACTTAGTAATATCATTATAATAGTTAATAACACCATCAATTAGTTTCAAAATGAATTGAAGACTCTTATCATCAATATTTCCCACGTATTTTCTAACAAAGTCTAATATTAAATTTGGATCATTGCTTCCACTTGCTGAAACTAAGTTTAGTATCAGATTGTAGCTAATGGGCATATTGCCTAAATAATTAATTCCATTAGATATATGCCAGTAAGGATTTTCAATTTTTTGATCTAAAGATTGCTCTTCAAATTTATTAAGATGTGAAAGAAATTCATCTGTTGATTTAGGTATAACTTCTAAAAATAATTTTTTTGCTCTCCTAGGATTTTGATACATAAAATAAGTTAATGTTTCTTGTGGTGCATAAGATAACCAATCTTCAATACTCAACCCATTACCTTTTGATTTTGATATCTTTTCACCATTTTGGTCTAAAAATAGTTCATAAAAAAAGTTTTCAGGAGGATTTCCACCAAGTGCTTTACAAATTTTTGCAGATAGTTGGAATGTTGGAATAAGATCCTTTCCGTACATTTCGTAATCGATACCCAAAGCTATCCATCGCATAGCCCAGTCAACTTTCCACTGCAATTTACAGTTACCATCTAGCACAGAAACTTCAACTTCATCTCCACTTTCATCATTATACACAACTGAATAATTCTCAATATTGGTACGTAAAATCTCTACCTCCAAAACCTTATTAGTTTTTTTACAAATTGGTAAAAATGGACTATAAGTTTTTCTTCGTTCTTCACCAAGAGTTGGTAAAATTATATTTTTAATTTTTTCATAATTTTTTAAAACATTTTTTAATTGCTCATTAAAAAAACCACTTTTATATAAATCTGTTGCACTTTTAAAATTATACCTAAATCCAAAATCATCTAAAAATGCCTTTAGCATTGAGTTATTGTGTTCACCGAAGCTATCATATTTTTCAAATGGATCAGGTACACTTGTTAGAGGTTGATTTAAATACGTTTGTAGCTTCTCCTGATTAGGAACATTATCAGGTATCTTTCTAAGTCCATCCAAGTCATCAGAAAAGGCAATTAAATTTACTTTTTTCTCTGAAATTTTTTCTATAGCATTTAAAATCATGGTTGTTCGAGCAACTTCACCAAATGTACCTATATGTGGAAGTCCACTAGGACCGTAGCCAGTTTGGAGATTAATTTCTTCTTTTGAGCTCTTTTCAATACGACTTAATACTCTATTTGCCTCAATAAAAGGCCAACACTTAGCTTGAGATAATAATTCGATAATTTCTGGATTTTTAGGCATTTTCGCACTTGTTATTATACACTAACTTATTAAACACAAATTTAAAAAAACTTACTTTTTCATGGTTTTTTAGATTAATCAGTATATTTAAATATTGCATCAAGTAATTAATATATATAAAAACTGCTTTTTGATATAAAAATCATTTTCATCACTTATGAGCAAAAAAGTAAATAAGAAACCATCGAGAAAAGAAGCTGAAGAAGCTGTTCGTACATTAATTAAATGGGCTGGCGATGATGTAAATCGTGAGGGTTTAATTGATACTCCTAAGCGAGTAGTTAATGCATACAATGATTGGTTTTCTGGTTATAACGAAGATCCAAAAGAAATTTTAAAAAGAACTTTTTCTGAGACTGGTGGGTATGATGAAGTAATAATGTTAAAAGATATTAGAATCGAATCCCATTGTGAACATCATATAGCTCCATTCATTGGAAATGCCCATGTAGCATATCTCCCTAATAAACGAGTTGTCGGAATAAGTAAGTTAGCAAGAATTACTAATATATTTGCTAAGCGAATGCAGGTTCAAGAAAAGTTAACATCAGAAATTGCTACTTGTATTCAAGAATGCTTGAAACCTAAAGGTGTTGCCGTAGTCGTAGAAGCTCAACATGAATGTATGACTACTAGAGGTGTTCACATGCCAGGAATATCAATGGTAACAAGCAAACTTCTAGGAAAATTCAGAACTGATGCATCTACTCGAAGAGAGTTTTACAGTATGCTCAATCAAGGTCCTATACTCAGAAAAAACTAATATAAAATTATTTACAAATAATGCTGCATTTTAAATTAATACTTAATGTATTAGGCATATTGCTTATTGCAATTGGAATATTGATGTTCATTCCTTTGATTTTTGATCTTGTTTATCAAAATACTTCTTGGTTTTCTTTTCTAATTAGCGCGCTGATATCAGTTTCTTTTGGCATTGCTCTCTTCCTATCTACAAGAGGTAGCAATAAAGAAAGACTCATTATGCAGGATGCCTTTCTTCTAACATCTTCTTCCTGGTTACTAATAGCACTATTTGGTTGTATTCCATTTTTTTTATCTGAGACAAATATGAATTTTACTGACTCTTTTTTTGAGTCAATGTCTGGTGTAACTACAACAGGCTCATCAGTTATTCAAAATATCAGTGATATGTCAGAAGGTATTCTCATTTGGAGAGCTCTATTGCAATGGGTTGGTGGTGTAGGTATTATTGTAATGGCCTTAAGTATACTTCCCGTACTACAGGTCGGTGGCATGCAGGTTTTTAGGGCTGAGTCCTCTGATACTACTGATAAAATATTACCTAGAACAGCGCAGATTTCTACTGCAGTAATTGCAATTTATTGTGTTTTAACTTTCTCTTGCTTTGCTCTTTATTGGATCTTTGGGATGAACGCGTTTGACTCTTTTGCTCATGCAATGACTACAATAGCAACTGGGGGATTTTCTACAAAAAATGAATCGATTGGTTTTTTTAATAATTCATATATTGAGTATACCTCTGCAATTTTTATGATTTTAAGCAGCTTACCTATTCTTATATATTTAAAATTTTCTAAACAGCAATTCAAATCAGTCTTTAATGATACTCAGGTAAGAGCATTTCTTATTATTATTTTCACTAGTGTTATCTTGGTAATTTTTTATCTATGGCTAAATGATATTAAAAATTTAAATGAGTCTATCAGACACGGCTTTGTTAATGTTACTTCAATAATAACAGGAACTGGCTATACAACTGATAACTATAATTTATGGGGACCATTTCCAATTTATCTACTTTTTTTTGGTATGTTTATTGGAGGGTGTGCAGGATCAACAACCTGTGGGATAAAAGTTTTTCGATTTCAAATCTTATTTGAAACATTCAAAAATCAAATACAGCAATTATTGCACCCTCACGGAGTGTTTGTTCCTCATTATAATCATAAGAAGTTAGAAAGTGACGTAACTACATCAGTCATGAGTTTTTTCTTTGTTTTTATTTTGGTTTTTGTCGCTATAACTTTATTATTATCAATGACGAATCTGGACTTCGTTACATCACTGTCAGCGGCTGCTACTTCTTTAGCAAACGTTGGTCCTGGCTTAGGTTCAACAATAGGACCTGAAAGTACATTTTATAGTCTTTCGGTAACAGCAAAGTGGATACTCATCATCTCTATGCTATTAGGTAGACTTGAACTATTCACTATTTTAGTTTTATTTCTTCCTGCTTTTTGGAGAAAGTAATTAAAGACACCATTTCAATATCTCTTTTTGTATGTGAAGTCTATTTTGTGCCTCATCCCATACAACTGATTGTGGACCATCAATAACATCTGAGGTTACTTCTTGCCCTCTTTTAGCAGGCAAACAGTGCATAAAAATACAATCATTTCCTACAAGATTCATTATTTTCTCATTAACTGTATATTCACCTAATTCAGAAATAATTTTTTCTTGTATTTTTTCTCCCATTGACTCCCAGGTATCAGTTATAACTACATCTGCTCTACTAATATCTTTTATATTATTATAAATTTTAATTTTTTCTAAATCAGGTTTTACATTATACATCTCACATTTTTTGCTATATTCATCGATATAATAATCATTAGTAAAGATACTTAAGTTTATACCAAGATTTAAATTTGCAATCTCAATCCATGATCGAGTTACATTTGTGATAGGACCAATCCAATTAACTCTTACGCCATCTAAGCCTGATTTTTTTTCATAAATTGTCATTAAATCTGCTATTGCTTGACATGGATGCGAAAAATCTGAAAGACCATTTATAATTGGTATTGATGAAAAACTTGCCATTTGTTGAATAGTTTCGTGTGATTGAGAACGATACATGACTATATCCACATATTGTGACATAGTTTTAGCGGTATCACTTATACTTTCTTTATTATTGCCTAAATGTAATTTATTTTGATCAATCACAATACACTGGCCTCCAAGCTTTCTCATTGCAACGTCAAAAGATAATCTGGTTCTGGTAGAAGGCTTTTCAAAAATTGAAGCAAGAATTTTACCATCGGCAAAATTCTTGTCGTCATTTTCTTTATTAGACTTTATGTTGATCGCATTAGAAATAAAACTCTGAACTAAATGATGATCTACATCATAGATTGATAAGAAATTATTCATAGTTAACTCAGTTTTTTACAAGCTTTTCTGATAATAGATAAAGCGACATCACAGTCTTTTATTGAAATATTAAGTGGTGGAAGAAGCCTAACAACATTATCTGAAGCTTTTATTGTCAACATTTTATGATTCCTTAACTCATCAACGAATGCTGTGTTTTCAATTTTACATTTCAAACCTAAAATTAGACCTTTTCCTCGAACTTCAGCAATAATTTTAGGAAAATCATTTATTATTTTAGATAATTCATCTATCAAGTAATTTGAGGTTTTACTTAAATTAGAAAAAAATTCTGAGTCCATTAATTCAAGTACAGATCTTCCCACAGAACATGCTAGTGGATTTCCACCAAATGTTGATCCATGAGTACCATGACCCATAGTTTCACCAACTTTTTTCGAGGTCAAACATGCACCAATAGGAAAACCATTGCCGAGCGCTTTTGCAATTGTCATAATATCAGGAACAATTCCACTCCACTGATGAGCAAACATTTTTCCTGACCTTCCAATTCCACATTGAACTTCGTCAAATATGAGTAAAATATTTTTCTCATCACAAATTTTTCTTAAACCTTCCAAACAATGCTCTGGTATTACAGATACTCCACCTTCACCTTGAATGGGCTCTACAAGTATAGCAGCAACATCTTGATCAATAACTTCTTTAAGAGCTTCATGGTCACCAAAGGGTAGATTAATAAATCCATCGATTGATGTATTAAAGCCCTCAAGTTTAGAAGGTCCTCCAGCAGCAAGAGCGCCTAGAGTTCTTCCATGAAATGACCCTGAAAATGTAATTATCTTATTTTTTGTCACTGAGCCTTCTGTAGAATAAAAATATCTTCGTGCAATTTTTATTGCAGCCTCTATTGACTCAGTCCCTGAATTACAGAAAAAAACGTAGTCTGCAAAACTTAATTCACATAGTTTTTTTGCAAGCACTTCTTGTTCAGGAATATTGTACACATTTGATACATGCCATAGTTTTTTGGCTTGCTCAGTCAGAGCATTATTTAATACTGGATGAGAATAACCTAATGAATTTACTGCTATACCTGATCCAAAATCTAAATATTTGTCTCCATTTTGTTCAATTAGATAAGATCCTTCACCGTTAATAAATGTAAGATTTGACCTTGGATAAGTTTTTAAAATATTTGTCATACTAATGTCTTAATTTGTATCCACTTTGTAAAACGAAATAGGAAAAGAACAACAGAATAATAAAACAAATTACTAAAATTTGCATTGAAACCATAAGTTCAACATCACTTGAACCTATAAAACCATAACGAAATCCATCAATCATATAAAAAAAAGGATTAAATAGACTTAGATTTTGAATAAATTCAGGGAGTACTTTAATTGAATAAAACGTCCCAGATAAAAAAGAAAGAGGAATGATAATAAAATTATCTACTGTGCCTAGATGATCCCATTTGTCAGCCCAAATTCCAGTTAGCAAACCTATTAATGAAAGAATGGCAGATGAAAATACTGCAAAAAATAAAATTATACCAAAACTATATGTTTCTATTTGAACAAAAGGTGACATAAAAATAGCAGAGGCCATAGCAACTATTAAACCTCGAGTAATACCAACAAGTATAAAAGTAACTATAATTTGAAAATTTGATATGGGAGGCATTAATAAATCGACAATATTGCCTTGAACCTTAGACATTAGTAATGATGATGAGTTATTCATGAATGCATTTTGTATAATTGTCATCATGATTAATCCTGGAAATAAAAAAGTTTTAAAATCAGTAACTATAAATTCATTTCTAGAAGTTCCAATTGCGGTACTAAAAATTATCATGAATAGAAGAGTAGTTGCGGCAGGTGCTAATATTGTTTGACCAGGTATCTTAGTAAATCTTCTAAGCTCTTTGATATAAAGAGTTATAAATCGAATATAATATGCACTCATAAAGTCTATTTAAATAAATTGTTAAAAAAGTCATTAATAAATAGATTTCAATTTTTACCTTTAATATATGAATTCATTTATCTTTTTACAAAAAACAAAGAATTCATATAAATTTTCCATATATTGTGTATTTGTATTGCAATATTCCTATATGTGGTGTTAAATTTGATCAACTTTTGGAGGAAATATGGCTTGGACACATGAAAAAATTGAGGTTTTAAAAAAACTTTGGGATGAGGGACTGACAGCAAGCAGAATAGCCCACGAAATTGGCGGTATGACAAGAAATGCTGTAATTGGTAAAGCTCATAGATTGGGCTTGTCTGGGCGTATGCAGTCTAAAAGTAAAAATTCTTCTATCTCAATAGTTAGAAAAAAGAAAAATAGTCCTTACAACAAAAAAATTGTTGAAATTTCAACCCAAGTCGATGAACCAATGAACCCTACTCAATTTCTTGATATAAAAGATGGTATGTGTCGCTGGCCTTTAGGGGAACCGGGCGAAAATGATTTTAAGTTTTGTGGTAGAAAAACAAATGAAAAAGTTTACTGCGAACATCATCATACGATGGCATTTCAACCGCTTACATCAATTAGAAGTCGAAAAAAAGTTAGTAAAAAATTTAGAATTGCCTAAATAATTGATAGTAAAAAACTCAACCCTAAAGAAAATAAGAGTATCAAAATTAAAACAACAATTACACTGTTTTGTAAGCTCATATTTGTCTCCTAATTACTTTTATATTTTGGCATTAAATTGACACCTCTATCAAGTTGATCTTGTACTTCTTTTACATATGTTTCAAGTCTTACATATCTCTCACTAGTTGAAGGATGAGTTCCTCCACCTGAGTATATTGAGTTTGGCACCTCAACTGCAAATCGTCTCCAAAAATTTGGAGCTTTAGAAATATCGTAGCCAGATAAGGCTAATATATAAACACTTAAGTAGTCTGCCTCATTTTCATAATCTATAGAGTAAGAAGTAGCACCAATATTCGCTCCTAGATCCATGGCATCAGCTGGATTAGCTCCAATTGCAATTCCTAAAAGTAAACCAACTAGAGCGCCTGTATTGGCATTTTGAATTTTATCCGCGACATGATGGTTGGCATTATGCGCAAGCTCATGAGCGAAGACAATGGGTACCCCCATTTCATCTTGAAGAAGCCATTTTGCCATACGCAGTGAAAATACAATATTATTTCCATCAGCATATGCATTGAAAGTATTATTGTCTAAATCGATCGCGTAATTAAATCTGCATCTTGCTTCTGTTAGTATGGAAAAATCATTTTCACTACCATTACGAGAAATTTTAAGATTAATGGTTGACGCATTTTTCTTACTTACGTGTTTATAAAAATCATAAATTGCTTTATCACCACTAGGAGCTTTTTTACCATTAATTTTGATTATTTCATCTCCAATCCTTAGTCCATTTCTTGCAGCGGGGCTATCGTTTCCAATAGCAACAATTTTTAGACCATCATTTAGATTTAATATTGAATTGATTTCATCTCTTATCGGTTCTGGAGCATCAAATTTTGTTGCAACATCCACACCTAAACCAAATATTATATCTTCCCCTTTACAAAATTCTGAAGCTTTGTAAAGCATATCAATTCCAATAGGCACAAAAGATTGATAAGTTCTAAGCCAACTATCAGCAAAAAGTTGATTTTGAATTTTTTGTTCATCAATTGATAGCTGCTGATCATAACTAGGCAATGAAGATTGAGGTTGAGCACAACTGAATAGAAAAAATAAAATTAATAAAATTGAATATTTACTATTTTGATAATAGAGCATCATCTCTTTTTTTTTCTTTTTTTATCATGATTAGTGAGTGAATGAAAATAATCAATACAATTATTGATCCTCCAATCAGCGTATTTCTTGTTGGTTCTTCAGCTATAAAAAACCAAACCCAGAGGGGTCCAAAGGCTGTTTCGAGTAGAAAAAAAATACCAACTTCAGGAGAAGTTACATATTTTGGAGCAATAGTTATAAAAAGAAAAGACACACCAACAGTGATAATCATCAATAACGAGAATAATAGATCAAATCCTCCAATAACTAAAGTAGATGCAAAAGGGAGAGCTACTACTGCTGTTAAAAATTTAGCAAATATATAGGAGGGAACAAAATTTATATGATTATATCGTCTCATTACTGTCAAACTAGCTCCCATACTCAAAGCGCATAATAATCCAAAAAAATCACCAAGAAATCGTCCCATTTCATAGGACTCATAAAATATAAAAATAATAGTTATTAAACATGCAATCATACTTAACCAAGTCAATAATAATGGCCGCTCATTTAGAAAAATTGCTGAGAACAATGCTGCGGCTAATGGAATTAGACTGATCATTATTAATGCATTAGCAACATTTGTATTCGCCACAGCAAAAATAAAAGTGATATTTGAAAAAAGAATAAATAAAGCATTAATGACTCCTGGAATACCCATATCATAAAAGTCATTTAGGGTTTTGCCTTTGAATAAAATTAGATACCCGATAAAAAGAGCAACTGAAGGAAAAAGTGAACGATAAAAAAGAGCGCTCCATGTATCTAAACTAATAAGTCTAATCAAGAGAGTATCAGGAGTTATTATCATTACTCCAATAAATGCAAACAATGTTCCTTTTTGAGTATTTGTTAAGTTCGTCATAATTTAATAGTGGTGCGCCGGGAGAGATTCGAACTCCCGACCCCCAGATTCGTAGTCTGGTGCTCTATCCAGCTGAGCCACCGGCGCAATCATTGAAATATAGCATAATAAAATATATTATGACTTAATTCTTTTTTTTATAAATTTAAAAGCTATAGGCAATAAAACTATCAAACCTATGAGAAGAATTGGTAGAAAATTATTTAAATTAAATAACACACTACTATCAAATTCTCTTGCTTCTACTATATCACCAATACCATTTCCAATACTCGATAGAATGTATGCCCAAGGTATTACACCAAATACAGTCGCAATGAAGTAATCTCTAAATTTCATATCAAAAATAGCAGGAAGAAGATTCTGAACACCAAAAGGAACCCCTCCTATAACTCGGATGAAAAGTAAATAACTTATTGCATTTCTATTAAATCCATTTTTAAAAGTTCTAAATTTATTACCAAGCTTATTCAAAAGATAATTTTTAAAAAAATACCTTGCATAAATGAATACAATTACTGCCCCTATAACCTCCCCTATAATGCAGATGATTAAACCGCTTACTAAGCCAAAATAAAACCCTGATAGAATGCATACCGGTGTAATAGGGCCCATTAATGAGATTGAAATTGCAATAACAAGAATACAAATTATTAAAGATGTATAATAATTTTCATTGATAAACTCAGATATTAATCCATGTTGGGTAATAATAAATTCCATTGAAATTGGATTATAATTGCCGATTATATATATGATAATTGCCAGAAAAATTGCTGTAATTATGCCAATTTTAATACCTTTGCTCATCCATCAATAGCTGAAATTGTTATTATTTGACTATAGTGCTAATGCCATTTATAAGCCACTAACAAATATAGTCAAAGATTATGAAAAGAACATTTCAGCCAAGTAACTTAGTAAAAAAACGCAGACACGGTTTCAGAGCTCGATCAGCCACTAAAGATGGAAGAATAATTTTAGCTCGGCGTCGTTCAAAAGGCAGAAAAGAATTATCAGCCTAGTCCTAAACATTCTTAATGAAGCATGAAAATTGAAACTCTCAAATCCTCAAAGGATTTTAAGAGACTTAAAAGCGGAAAATTTCATCGAAGTCATTCTTTTTTATTACAGGGAATGGAAAATTTTAACTCAAAAAAACCTCGTATGGGATATACAGTTACCAAACAAAATGGTAACGCAGTCATTAGAAATAGGATAAAAAGAAGATTAAAATCAGCTACACAGGATGTATTTAATAATATTGAAGATAAAAGGTGGGATTATGTTATGATAGGAAAAAAAAATGCTCTTATTATTTCATTTGATAAATTAAAATCAGAAATAGAATTCGCTATAAATAAAATTCATAAAAGTTAGAGTTATATAAAATGAAACATGTATTTATTTTTATCATCGTAATATATCAGAGACTCATATCTCCCTATTTTCCTCAATCATGTAGATTCCAACCTACCTGTTCTAGTTATATGAAAGAAGCTATTGAAGTCCATGGTTTGATTCATGGAATAATTATGGGAATAAAAAGGATATCTCACTGTCACCCATTTAAATTTTTAGGAAGTAAGGAGGGGTTTGATCCCGTTCCACCAAAAAAACAGTAATATTATGGATAACAAGAATTTAATATTAGCAATTACACTTTCAGTCGGAATACTGTTGTTATGGTCAATATTATTTGAAGCTCCTCCAATAGAAGATCCAAATGTAAACCCTCAATTACCAGAAGCTAGTAATAAGATTGATGATGAAAATACAAGTACTGATTTCAACAGTTTTGACATAGGTGATGCGGCAGTAGTCTCACCAGATGAAATAGTATCTTTGAATGAGTCATTGCAAAATTCGAAAAGAATAAGCATTAAAACACCTAGTTTGTCTGGTTCAATTAATCTACTTGGCCTCAAAATAGATGACTTAGTGCTTAAAAAGTATAATCAAACCCTCGAAAGTGACTCAGAAAAAATCAGATTTTTATCACCCGGGGATACACGTGACGGCCTTGAGATATCATTCGGGTGGATTAAGCCTAAAGATGCAAATTTTAATGTGCCTGACTCTAAATCAGTTTGGAGTATAAAAGGCAAATCTACAATACTTGATGAAAATAATGAAATTGAGCTTGAATGGTCAAATCAATCAGGTCAAGTATTTAAAACATTTATAAGTGTCGATAAAGACTATCTTTTCAGCGTAAGGCAAGTTGTAATAAACAACTCTTCAAAAGAAATCATCGTTAACAATAACAGTAAAGTAATTAGGAAAAAAGCACCAACTCTATCAGGTATGTTTATATTGCATGAAGGTCCGATTGGAGTTTTACAAGAAGAGCTAGAACTGATTGACTACGATGATCTTAAGGAAGATAAAAAAGTACTAAATTTTGAAAGTGATAATGGGTGGATTGGAATTACTGATAAGTATTGGTTAGCTGCCTTAATACCAAATCAAAATATACCTTTTAAAAGTATTTATGCTTACGATGAAAATCTCGGATATGTTGCTTATTTTAGATCTCTTGAGTCATACAACATAAAGCCAAACACAAAAATTGAAATTGATAGTAAAGTTTTTGCCGGTGCAAAAGAGGCTGATCTTCTGGATCTTTATCAAGAAAAATTTAATATCTATAATTTTGATTTAGCGATTGATTGGGGTTGGTTTTATTTTATCACAAAACCATTATTTTACGCGATTTCATATTTTTATGAACTTTTTGGAAACTTTGGAATTGCCATAATCATACTTACTGTAATTACCAGAATAGTATTCTTTCCTCTGGCAAACTGGTCTTTTATTTCAATGGCTAAAATGAAATTACTTCAACCAGAAATGACGCGAATTAAAGATTTATACAAAGATGATAGACAGCAGCAGCAGCAGGCGTTGATGGCTTTGTACAAAAAAGAAAAAGTCAATCCAGTTTCAGGATGCTTACCAATTTTGATACAAATACCTTTCTTTTTTGCAATATATAAAATGTTGTTTATCTCAATTGAAATGAGGCATGCACCATTCTATGGATGGATTGAGGACTTGTCAGTAAAAGACCCTACAACTATTTTTAACTTATTTGGATTAATACCTTGGGATCCACCTTCATTTATGATCATAGGTATTTGGCCAATCCTGATGGGCTTGACAATGTACCTACAGCAAAAACTAAATCCTGCACCACCTGATCCTATTCAGGCTAAAATATTTGCATTCTTTCCGTTATTTATAACAATTCTGTTATCTCAGTTTGCTGCAGGATTGGTAATTTATTGGACAACAAATAATGTCCTTTCTATTTTACAACAATGGATCATTACACGTAGAACAAAAATTAAAACCAATTAATTACTATGGTAACTCCAGAAAAAAAAGCTCTCAATAGAGCTCAATTATTAAAAAAATATTGGAAGCAAGGCTCTAAATATCATTTGGGAGCTAAAGACTTTATATCAAACTACGAAAATCAATATGTTGTAATAAAATATGGCGGATTTTCTCTAAGTAAAAAAAAATTAGTTACCTCTTTTGCTAAAAATATTTCTTTATTAAATCAACTTGGAGTTAAAGTAATTATTGTTCATGGTGGCGGTCCTCAAATTGAAAAAGAATTAAAAAAAAGAAAGATAATCGATAAGGAATATCAAGGTCTTAGAATTACAACAAAAGAAATTCTCAAAATTGTAAAAAATATTCTTGGCAATCAATTAAATAAAATGATTGTTAGAGAGATAAATAAGTTTCAAGGTAACGCTATATCTTTTAATGGATTAAATAAAAAATTACTCAAATCAAAAATCCTTATGAAAGGTAAAATTGGTTTCGTGGGAAATCCCATTAAATTAGATAGAAAAAGCCTTTTATCAGCAATCAGTCGAAAGAAAGTCCCAATCGTGTCCCCCATTGGATTTGATGAAAAAGGAAATAAATATAATATAAATGCTGATGTAGCGGCAGGATTTATAGCTGAAACATTAAAAGTAAAAAGATTACTTTTATTGACTGATGTAGAAGGAGTCTTAGATAATAATAAAAAACTTATTGTTGAATTGAATAAAAAAAAGGCGTTTGAATATATAAAAAATGGAATTATAAAAGGTGGAATGATACCAAAAGTCAAAACATGCTTCAAAACTCTTAATAAAGGAGTAAAGGGTGTTGCATTGGTAGATGGAAGAAAGGAAAATGCTATTTTAATGGAGCTTCTAACAGAAAAAGGAGCTGGAACATTAATTAAAAAATAAAAAATATGAGTGAAATAAAAAAAATTATTGAAGATGCGTGGGACAATGTTTCGAATCTTACATCTGAAGATAAAACTACAACTGAGGCAGTTAAAGAAGTAATAGCCAAACTAGACAAGGGTGAATTAAGAATTGCAGAAAAAATTGGAAATGAATGGACTGTCAATCAATGGCTAAAAAAAGCTGTTCTCATTTCATTTCGTCTAAATGATAATCAAATATTAAAAGGCCCATACACAACTTGGTATGATAAAGTTAAAGGCAAGACAGTTGACTGGAATGAAAGTGATTGGAAAAGCGCCGGGTATCGTCATGTACCAAATGGCACTGTTAGAGAAGGCTCGTTCATAGGTAAAGGGGTTGTCCTTATGCCTTCTTTTGTAAATATTGGAGCTTATATAGATGAAGGTACAATGGTTGATACATGGGCGACTGTCGGATCTTGCGCTCAAATTGGAAAAAATTGTCATTTATCAGGTGGTGTGGGAATTGGTGGAGTATTGGAACCACTCCAAGCAAACCCAGTCATCATAGAGGACAACTGCTTTGTAGGAGCAAGAGCTGAGGTTGCTGAGGGTGTGATTGTAAGAGAAGGATCCGTATTATCGATGGGCGTATATTTAGGTGCTTCAACTAAAATTATCAATAGATCAACTGGTGAAGTTATATATGGAGAAGTGCCTGCTTATTCAGTAGTTGTTCCTGGAGCTTTGCCAAATAAAGATCCATCAAAGCCAAGCTTATATTGCGTGGTTATTGTTAAAACAGTTGATGAAAAAACAAGGCAAAAAACATCAATAAACGATTTACTGCGAGATTAATCTAAATGAAAGTTTTAGAGCTCACAAAATCATTGATTTCATGTCCTAGTATTACACCTAAAAATGAAGGTGTTCTTGACTTACTTGAAAAAGAGCTATCTGAAATAGGTTTTATATGTCATCGATACTTATTCAGTGACAATAATACACCTGATGTTGATAATTTATTTGCAAAGTTTGGCAATGGATCCCCTCATTTATGTTTTGGAGGTCACACTGATGTTGTCCCAGTAGGTGATCTTGATTCTTGGAGTTTTGATCCATTCAAACCTACAGAGCAAGATGGAAGAATTTACGGACGCGGCGCAAGTGACATGAAGTCAGCAATAGGTGCATTCGTCTGCGCAGCAAGAAATTTCACAAAAAATTCTAATTTCAAAGGTACAATAAGCTTATTAATTACAAATGATGAGGAGGGTCCTGCAATTAATGGAACTAAGAAAGTTCTCGAAAAATTATATAGCGAGGGAGAAAAAATTGATTCTTGTATTGTTGGTGAACCAACTTGCCCTAATACACTAGGCGAAATGATTAAAATAGGAAGAAGAGGAAGTCTTACAAGCAAAATAAAAATCACTGGTAAACAAGGTCACGTAGCGTATCCACAATGGACACTAAATCCTATTAATCCTCTAACAAAAATTTTAAGTGATATATGTAATATAAAATTAGATTCTGGAACTGATGACTTTCCACCTTCGAATATAGAAATTGTTAAGGTTAGCTCAAGTGAAGGCGCATCTAATGTAGTGCCTCAAAGTGCTACTGCTCAATTAAACGTTAGATACAATATCAATCATAATAAAGAAAGTTTAACAAAAATTTTTGATGATGTTGTCAAAAAATATACCTGTGATAGTGAATATGATTTTGAAATTGACTATAATAATTCCGCAGAACCTTTTCTCACTGAAAAAAATGATTTTATCAAAATGATTAAAAGTTCTGTTGATGAAGTTACTGGCTTAGATGCTGAATTGACAACAACAGGTGGAACATCAGATGCTAGATTCTTCAAAGATTATTGTGAAGTTGCAGAATTTGGCTTAATTGGGGAAACAGCTCATCAAGTAGATGAAAATGTTCAAATTTCTGATATCGAAAATCTTGAAAAAATTTATGGATCAATTTTGACTAAATATTTTACACAAATAATTTAGTTAGTATTTTACTTCCATAAAATATAATCCTTCAGATGGAGCTAGAGCTCCACATTTAGATCTATCTTTTGACTTAAGCGCTATATCAAAATCATTAATAGACCAACTGCCCTCACCAACCATCTTTAGACTTCCTACTATAGATCTTACTTGGTGATGCAAAAATGATTTTGCACTGATACCAAAAAAAATATTTTCATCGGTTTGAGTAATTTTTATCTCATCGATTGTTTTAATAGGGCTATCAGACTGACAATGAGCAGAGCGAAAAGTTGTAAAATCATGCTTACCAACTATCAATGGTATACAATTTTTCATGGAATCAATATTCAAAGTTTTATGAACTTGCCACGCTCTACCTTTTTCAATCGTTAAAGGCGATTTTCTATTTATAATTCTGTATAGATATTTTCTTTGAATGGCATCAAAACGAGAATGAAAGTTTTCATTTACTTTTTCTACATTTAAAATTGATATTGGCAGTGGTCTTAAATGATCATTTAATGCATTTTTGATTATATAGGTATCAAAGTTTTTCTTACTAACATCAAAGTGAGCAGTTTGACCAATAGCATGCACACCAGCATCTGTTCTACCTGCTCCAAATATGGTAATTTTCTCATCAAAAAGTTTTTCAATAGCACTTTCAATAGACGCTTGTACTGAACGACCATTTTCCTGTTTTTGCCACCCAACAAATGGAGTGCCATCATATTCAATTATAATTTTAAATCTCATTAATCTAATTTATTACCAATTAAAGCCTGATTACCTAAAAGAAATGATTTTACAGTTGATTTATTTTTTCCCTCTTTTTGTATAATTTTTAATTTTAATGAACCTTGACCACAAGCAATTTCAAATTCGTCATTCAGTATTTCGCCAGGATTACCTTTGCCATCAGAAATTTCGACCTCAAATACCTTAATCCGCTTACCATTCAATTCAAACCATGCTCCCGGATTAGGATTGAAAGCTCTTATTTTTCTGTCAATTAATTCTGCCGTCTCATCCCAATTGATTCTAGTTTCAGATTTTAAAATTTTATATGCATAACACGCAAAATCATTATCTTGCTTATCAAAATCAATTTTATGATTAAATAAATTTAAAAACTTAGATAAATTTTTAACTCCTAGCTTAGCTAGATTAGTTGATAGAGACTCTTGAGTATCATTTTTTTCAATCTCAATTTTATCAGTAAGCACGATATCGCCAGTATCTAAACCTTCGTCTATTTTAATAAAAGAAACTCCTGAAACTTGGTCACCTTCAATTATTGATCTTTGAATTGGTGCAGCCCCTCTCCAACGAGGAAGTATGGATGCGTGAAGATTATAGCATCCATATTTTGGTATTCTTAATATTTCCTTAGGAATAATAAATCCATATGCAATGACAATTATTAAATCTAAATTCATAGCTTTTATCGAATTAATAGTTAATTCATCTTTTAAATTTTTGGGATGCTCTAGTTCAAGGTTTAACGCTTGAGCTGCACAAGATACAGGCGACTCAGTATTTTTCATTCCTCTATTTGCTTTTTTTGGAGGGGATGTAAAAACTTTTATAATACTTTGATTTAAATTTACTAATTCATTCAATATAGGAACAGCGAATGAGGAGGTGCCCATGAATAAAATTTTATAATTATTCATTACTAAATATCTAAGCTACAATTCGTTCTTTTGATGCTAGTTTTTTTGCTTTTGTTAACTTCTTGACAATTAAATTTTTCTTTAATTTCGATAGGTGATCAATGAATAAAATTCCCTCAAGATGATCCATTTCATGTTGAATACATGTAGCAAATAATCCCTCAACTTCTTCTTGCATTTCTTTACCATTATAATCTAAGTAATTAATAAGACATTTTCCCGGCCTCTCAATCTCAGCATATTGATCAGGTACTGAGAGACAGCCTTCTTCATAAATAGATAAATCTTTTGCTTGATTTGAGATCACAGGATTAACAAAATATTTAGGATCTTTAATACCATCTTCTTTATTCCATGATATATCCATAACAATAACTCTAAGAGGAACGCCAACTTGTACTGCTGCAAGTCCAATCCCTGGTGCGTTATACATAGTTTCAAGCATATCATCCATTAAATTACGAATTTCATCGTCAACTTTTTCAACAGGTTTTGAAATAGTTTTCAATAAAGGGTCAGGTGCTGTTAAAATTTTTCTAATTGCCATAATTATGAAATAAGACAACTTCTAAGTCTCGTCAAGATGAACTTATTTTTGGCTAAAAACCTGTATTTTATAATTTTTGTCTTGATGAAAGTGCCGCTGCAATTGTTCCTTCATCCATATAATCAAGCTCGCCTCCTACTGGGACACCATGGCCCAATCGACTTACTTCAACATCTGAATCATCAAGGGACTCTGCTACATAATGGGCAGTAGTTTGACCATCAACTGTGGCGCTCATTGCCAGTATAACTTCTTTCACATAATTTTTTTTGGCACGGATTATAAGTTTTTTGATAGATAGGTCATCGGGACCAACTCCATTAATCGCTGATAGTGTCCCGCCCAGAATATGATAACATCCATTAAATACTCCAGATTTTTCTAAAGCCCATAAGTCTGCAACATCTTCAACCACACATATCTGGCTTTGATCTCTTCCATCATCTTCACACATTGCACAAGGTGTTTGAAGATCAATATTTCCACAAATTTCACAATTTACAATTTTTTCACTTGCGTTCAATAGCGCTTCAGACAACGGTTTCATAAGTTGATCTTTGCGTTTTAATAAATGTAAAACAACTCTTCCAGCAGACTTTGGACCAAAACCAGGCAATTTACTTATAAGTAAAATTAATCTATCAATTTCTTCATTTGAATAATTACGACTCATATTAGAAAGGCATCTTAAAGCCAGGTGGCAATTGTAGTCCACCAGTTATAGAGCTCATCTGATCAGAAATTTTTTTTTGAATTTTCTCTTTTCCATCATTAAATGCTGCAAGAATTAAATCTTCTAATATTTCAATATCTTCCTTTGAAATTAACGACTCATCAATTTTCACTGATCTAACATTATTTTTACCATCAATAATTATTTTAATTAACCCACCACCAGAAGTTCCTTCTGCTTCAAGAGACTCAACTTTTTTTTGAGCTTCAGCCATCTTCTTTTGAAGTTCTTGTGCTTGTTTCATCATATTATTAAAGTTCATTTATTTTTATCCCCATTAAATTTAATCAATATTTTCTACTTCTGCTCCTGGAAAAAAATCCATAATTTCTTTCACTTTTGAATTTATATTATTATCACCTGAATTTTCACTTTCCATTTTAGAAATTGAGTTACTCAAATCTGCAATAAGCTCCTGAGGATTTGGCGTCTCTTTTAAATAGATAAGCCTTATAATTAACATCTCAAGACTACTTATCGGTGAAAAAGAATTTTGAACTTCGAACAGTCCCTTATTAAACATTTGCCAAATCATTGAAATAGACTGAATCTCAAGGTTTGTAGATAATTCTTTTAAATTTTGAAACTCGGATGCTGTTAATAAGTTTTGTATACCCTCTGTCGCACCAATTTTGATCATTCCAATTTGGTGGATATTGGTAATTAAATCTTTTAACAGTAATGCTGGATCAGCACCATGATCATATAATTCATTTATTCTTTTAAGAGAGTCTTCTGTCTTTCCTTCAACTATTAATTTGAGAAGATCCAAAATTTGAGTAGGATCATTTAACCCTATCATTTCTTTAATTAGCTCTTCATTTACATTTCCATCAGAGTAAGCAATGCTCTGATCCAGTAAAGATAATCCATCTCTAACTGATCCATCTGCAGCTCTTGAAAGAATCTTTAAAGCTCCTTCATCTATTGAAATATTTTCATAAGAACAAATTTTATTTAGATATTCAGATAAAGCTATTGGCTCTACTCTTTTTAAATCATATCTTTGACATCGAGACAAAATAGTCATTGGAATTTTTCTTACCTCAGTTGTTGCAAAAATAAATTTTACATGTGGAGGTGGCTCTTCTAAAGTTTTCAAAAGTCCATTAAATGCTGCGGTTGAAAGCATATGAACTTCATCAATTATATAAATTTTATACTTTGAAGAAATTGGTGCATACTGAACTCCATCAATTAGTTCTCTTATATCTGAAATTCCTGTTCGAGATGCAGCGTCCATTTCTAAAACATCTACACTCCTTGACTCGGATATAGATATACAGTTTTCGCATTCACCACATGGTTCTTGAAATGTATCTTTTTCAGTATCAATTACTTGACAATTTAACGACATAGCAATGATTCTAGCAGATGTAGTTTTTCCAACTCCTCTTACACCAGTTAACAAATAAGCATTTGCAATTCTCTTTAATTTAATTGCATTCTTTATGGTCTGAACAATTGATTCTTGACCAATTAAATCACTAAATTTCCGTGGTCTATACTTTAGTGGAATTGGTGTATGTATATTAATGGACATCTTATTAAGTCTAGTTAAGTGGGAGATTAAAGCAACCCAAGTATAGTCATTACGGCTGCTTCCTTTCAGACCTGACCGGATTCATGATATACTTGCCTACTTAATCTCCCTAACTATTATAGCAGACAGAAACTAAAAATTGCTTTAATTAATTTGATAAATAATAATTTTTTTATATGTCAAAAATTACATTTGGTGACAATCCATTAGATCATGCCTCAAAGCTTAGGGGTGATTTAGAATGGCAAAAAGAAGCGTTATCTTCTGATAAATCAAAGTTCATGATTTTTTACGATGATAAGCCGCTAATAAAAACTGATCCCAAAAATAGAGATAATCCAAAAATTTATTGGCTTCCTTATCAAGATATTAGATATTTGTTTGATAAAAAAATTATTACAGTTTTTTTAGGCTTAATTGATGAAAATATTTACTATGCGATTGATTTAAATGAAGAAATCAATGAGAATTCAAGACTTGAGGAAAGACTTCTAGATGCAAAATTTATAGATCTTAGATCTATCGCTCCATCATTGAATAATAAAAGTGCTGGAGTGATTGCGCAAGCCAAGTCAATTTTTGAATGGAATAAGTCTGTCATATATTGTTCAAAATGTATGGGTATAAAATTAGAAGTTCTAGACTCAGGTTATAAAAAAAAATGTGGAAAATGTGAGAAAGAATATTTTCCAAGAGTTGACCCAGTTGTAATAATGCTGCCCTTTCATAAACAAAAATGTCTGCTTGGAAGACAAAAGATTTTTCCACCAAATATGTATTCCGCCTTAGCAGGCTTTTTAGAACCTGGAGAAACAATTGAAAGTGCTGTGATTCGTGAAGTTAAAGAGGAAGTTAAGTTAAATACTAAAAATATAATTTATAAATTCTCTCAGCCTTGGCCATTTTCATCCCAATTAATGATTGGATGCCTAGCAGAAGTCGATAGCTTTAATCATGAGGCAGATGAAGATGAAATCGAAGATACTGTTTGGTTAGATAGAGAAGATCTCACAGCTATCTTTGTTGGCAAGCACCAAAAAAGAATCTGGATACCTCCTCCCATGGCAATTGCTCATCAATTGATACTTGAGTGGATGCATAAAAATTAATTTTACGATCTAAATGAGTGTTTTGGATAAACTCCTAAAATATTAAATTTATTAGTATAATGAGTGATTTCATCTAAAGCTGCAATCACAGAAGCATCGTTTGAATGACCCTCAAATTCTAAGTAAAATTGTGCTTTATTAAAATCCTGATCACTTATAAAGCTCTCAAGCTTGATCATATTAATACCATTTGTAGCTAGCCCACCCAGCGCTTTATACAAAGCAGATGGAATACTTTTAACCTCAAAAATACAACTAGTTATGTACTCAAGTCCTTCATTTCTTTCTTGTTGCAACTTTGACATTATTAAGAATCGAGTTGTATTATTTTTATCATCTTCAATATTTTCTCTTACTATCTTTAAATCATAAATCTCTGCTGCAAGCTTTGAAGCAATTGCGGAGTCCTGTTTATTTCCTTCTTCACTTATATACTTTGCCGAGCCAGCTGTGTCTGCCATGATTATTGAAGTTAGAGATAACTCATCAATTACTTTCTTACACTGACCTATGCCCATTGCATGGCTTCGAATGTACTTTAGATCATTTATTTCAGCTTCTTTCCTTGCAACTAATTGGTGATACACTCTTTCAAAATGTTCAGCATAAATTTTTAAATTTGAATTACCCAATAAAGTATGAATATCAGCAACTCTTCCAGCAACAGTATTTTCAACAGGAATCATTGCCATTTCAGCACTGTCATTGACAACAGCACTCAATGCTTCTTCAAAGGTTTTACATGGAATTACTTCAACATCAGAAAAGCAGTTGAGACATGCTAAATGTGAATATGCTCCTAACTCGCCTTGAAAAGATATTTTTTTCATTCTGATCTCATATTCTTTCTCACTAATTCTAAATCCTTATAAGTATCAACACCAATTGGTAAATTGTCAATTAGTGCAGCTCCGATGTTCATATTATTATCTAAAGCTCTCAATTGCTCAAGTTTGAACAAGATTTCTCTACTAGATTGAGGTAGATTTATAAATCTTTCTAAAGAATTTCGTCGATAAGAATAAATACCTATGTGATGAAAAAGTTTTTCTTTCATTGAAATGTCATTAGTTCTAGTAAAATCAATTGCTTTTGTTACCACTTCTTCTTCATTAAAATTACATAATGCTTTTACAATGTTGCTATTCTCTAAATGATCATCAGAATTAATTTTCGCTACTAATGTACCAATATCATATCTATCGCTTTGCAAAATATTTAAAACTTGCTTTAAATTTTTGCCTAAAATATTAGGAAGATCACCTTGTAAGTTAATTATATATTCAATCTCATTATTAGGATCTATTTTTATCAAGGCTTCATATATCCTATCAGAACCAGACTGATGCTTCATATCTGTCACAATTGATATTCCACCCTCTTCTTTAATTATTTTCGCTATTGCATCGCTATCAGTGGCAACTACCACTTTACCAAGAGATGCTTCTATAGCTCTCTTCCAAACATGGATTATCATTGGCTGATTATTGATTAGCTCAAGAGGTTTATTTGGCAATCTTGTCGCAGCAAGTCTTGCAGGAATAAAAATAGCAGTATTTTTTTGATTTATCATAATTCCTCATGCGACGCCAAGACACATAAAAGCTTGTATAAATTAAGTTATTGTTTAAATATATTCAAGAATCGCGTCAAGAAATCATTTATGGACTCATTAGAAATAAATAAAATTGTAGCATGTATTCTTGTTGTAGCCCTTGTAATAATTGGCTTATCAAACCTTACTGAAATTTTATATGAGGTTGAAAAACCTGAGGTTGCCCATTATGTAATAGAGGGTATTGATGATGAAGTCGTGACTGCTGATGCCTCCATATCCGAAACTGTAGCTGAAGAAGTCCCAATTCAAATATTATTAGCTTCAGCAAGTGTCGACAAAGGGGCTAAAGTTTTTAAAAAATGCTCAAACTGTCATGTTCCAAACGAAGGAGGTGCAAACAAAATTGGTCCTGCTCTTTGGAATATAGTTAATAAAGATATTGGTGGTTCTGACTTTGCTTATTCTAATGCAATGGCTTCTTATAGTGGCAAATGGACATACGAAGAATTGAATGGTTTCTTAAAGAATCCAAAAAAATATATGGAAGGCACAAAAATGTCTTTTGCTGGCCTCAAAAAAGAAACAGATCGTGCTAATGTAATATTATATCTAAGAAGTTTAAGTAATAATCCTGCTCCTTTAGAATAGACTCAATCAAATATATTGACATTAAGCGTGTCACCTACTTATTCTTAAGTTTAAATGAATTCAGATAAAAAAAACTTATCAATTTATTTTGATAAGAGAATGTTGCGTATATTGCTTTTAGGTGCAATTAGTGGTTTCCCATGGGTAATAATTGGAAGCGCACTAACTCTTTGGCTAAAAGAAGACGGCATTAGTAGAAGTGCAATTGGATGGGCCGGATTAATATTTGGAGTTTACGCAATAAATTTTTTATGGGCTCCATTAATTGACCGTATCAGAGTTCCTATTCTAACTTCTTTAATCGGGCACCGAAAAGCGTGGATTCTCTCGTTACAATTTATCATCTTTACTTCACTAATCTTGTGGAGTCTTTTAAGTCCAATCGACAATTTAGGTCTCATTGTATTCATTGGTTTGATCATTGCTATTTCATCAGCATCACAAGATATCACTATTGATGCACTGAGAATTGAGCAAATTAAAAAAGACGAAACTTCAGCAATGGCCGCCGGAGCTGCAATAGCTGTTGTTGGGTGGTGGAGTGGCTACAAGCTTGGTGGATTAATAACGCTTATCTCAGCTGATTGGTTACAAGGTTTAGGGCTTGTTAATTACTGGCAAATAACCTTCATTATAATCTGTGGTATTATAATTTTATTTAATTTGGGTCTTTTATTGATACCTGAGAATGGCACGAAGGAACGTTTTCAGGCACAACAAGATGATCAAAACAATCTTAAAAAAAATATAAGAATTTCTGGATATGCAGGAGAATTGATTGCTTGGACTTCTACAACGATAGTGAGTCCATTATACAGCTTTTTTAAAAGAAATGGTATTACCATAGGGCTATCAATTGTTGGGTTCATTTTTCTTTTTAAAATTGGAGAGGCTTTCCTGGGCAGAATGTCCATTCTCTTTTATAAAGAAATAGGATTTTCTAAGTCAGATATTGCACTTTACTCTAAAGGCCTAGGTTGGATTACAACAGTTACATTTACACTTTTAGGTGGTTGGTTTGCAATTAAGTCTGGTGTCATAAGAGCTCTTTTTATATCGGGCATAGTAATGGCATTAACAAATTTGATGTTTACAATTATGGCTTGGAGTGAGAAGTCAGAATTACTTTTTGCAATTGCGGTTTTAGTCGATGACTTAGCGGCTGCATTTGCAACAGTAGCTTTTGTAACATTTATTTCACTACTTGTAGATCGAAATTATACTGCTACTCAATACGCTCTTTTAGCTTCTATAGGAACAGCTGGAAGAACAATTATGGCATCATCTTCAGGAGCTGTAGTAGATTGGCTTGAAGGAGATTGGGGAATCTTCTTCATTGTAACAGCAATAATGGTAATACCGTCCCTAATTTTACTCTGGATGATTAGAAAAAAAGTTTTTAAGAAATGATAATTAGCTATCGACTACTAAAACAACCAATAAGGCCGTAAATAAGATAATGATAATTGACCAAGTAATCCTTTCTGATTTTGTGGTTTTTTGATCAAAGTTACCAATTCTATATCCTGCCCAAAGAAATATAACTAGACAAACTATTAAAAATACAATTCTAAATAACATTTTACACCTAAAAATTTATTCTACACGACAGATCTTTAAAATTTTACCATATATTTTATTTATTCTTGTTTTTGCAGTTTTCAATGTCTCTATCTGTGTTTTCATATGGTGTGCATTAGCGTGAATTATATTTTTATTATCTAATGCCAGTGCAACGTGTCCTTTCCAAAAAATTAAGTCACCTAATTTAAGCTGAGACTCACTGATATGATTGGAAAAATACTCAGCTTGCAAATCTGTATCTCTTGGCAGTTCAATGCCTATCATTTGATATAGATTTTGAACTAATCCTGAACAATCTAGTCCCATTGAATCACGGCCACCCCAAAGATAAGGAGTATGCAGATATTGCAATGAAATATCATAAAGATTAAATTTACAATTCTTTATATTCACTAAATCTTTTGAAATACACCAACCTAAATTTGGTATAAAAGAAAAACCATTCTTTTTTTTTGAAACTAATACTAAAGAATTAAAACTTAAATAATTTAATGGATCAGATTTAATGCTGGGAGACCTATAAATAAATGTTCTTAATGAATGAACTTTATAATTTGAAATAATTTTTCTTTTTTTAAGATTTTGCATTGGTGTATAACCAACATAATTATCTCTCATACACTGACCCCAAGCTACACCATCATTAATATCAAATACTCGGAAATATTCTCCAAACAGCAATTGGGTTGTCAGATTTTTTAGTTTTTTTTCAGAATATATAGGTGAATAGGTTGAGTAAACTGTATAAATCTTACCTTTAACAAATTTACAATTTTTAATTAATCCATAATAGTCAGTAGAAGCTAATCCCTTTTTTATTGGATGAATTCTTTTATCAAACTTCACTTTGAAATATTATTTAAAGAGCATAACCAAGATATACAATGATACCTGTAAAAATCAATATTCCCCCAAAAATCATTGTCGCTCTCACTGCTACATGAATTTGATCCGCCACAAATAGATGATAAGCAAAAGATCCAAATAATGGGATGAATGTAACAATTAAAGTCCATAAAACTTTATAAATATTTGATGAAAATCGATTTTGAGAAATATCTACTAAAGCGAGGGATGTCCAAGTCGCATATAAAAAGAATGGAAGATAATAACCATAAAAATTTAAAAATAATGATAGAAAAGGAACATCACTAATTGGAAAAATTGATACGCCGGGCATAATTATTTATTTTCTCTTACTTAAATTTATTGTAAAGAATTTTTGTCAAAATATTTATATGCTTCTTTTGGAAGACTAATTTCATTTAATTTATTACGATATCCCTCAAAAACTTCAACAGCTGGGATAATAGATTTTTTAAATTCTTCAAAATTATAATCTTTATTCTGAACTATTTTCATAATTGGCATATTTGGCTGTGGATCTGGAGCGTCAAATTCTTTCCAATTTCCTTTTTCATAATTTCCAGTGTTAGCATTTATGACTCTTGCAATTAAATTCCATAATCCATGCAAATCTGATCCCATTGGCAAAATATTAAAATTACAGTTATTAAATAATTGAATACCTGGAGGTATTGAAGTATCAAACTGATTTTTTTCAAAACAGTTTCTTAGATTTGAGACCCCACTTACAGCTATATCTGCCTTACCAGAATTGATAATAAGATTTTCTTCAATTATATTTCCATGAGCTGGCCAATAATTATCATCTAAAGCAGCGCTGATCACTAAACCAAATACATCATGATTAGCAATAACATTATTTTTTATATAATTATTATTACCTCCGGCAATAACTAATCCATTTCCAAGTGAAATATATTGAGCATCCCATGCAGGAGCCTTAAGGTTATTATTATTTTCTATCAAATTTCCAATTATATAGCTTTCCCTTTCCGGGGGGAGAAGTTCACTATCTAATGTATTAGGCGCTATACCACCCTTATTATTTCTAAAAATAGAGTTTATAATGTATAAATCACCGCCTGAATTTGTACCTGAATATCCAAGACCATTATTTTCAGAAATAACATTATTAATTACAGCATCACAAGGATAGCATTGGCCTATATAAAATCCCGCATCAGGTGAACCAGAAGCATATGAATGCTCTAATACTCCATCGACTGCATCAAAAGCATAAATACCATAATCACCATTATTATAAGCTGTTAAGTATGATCCTCGATAACCTTCTACAGTTGCCCAATAAAATCCATTTAGCAAAGCATTTCTTGCAGTAATATTTTCGATAACAACACCATCTACACCTGCAACTAAAAATCCATTTGCCCTTTCAAATTCTCCATCAACAATTGTTTTATTCCGATCGACACCTCTTATTGTTAATGAAGGGACATTTACGATGACTTCTTCATAGTAGATACCTGGACTAACTAATATCATATCGCCAGGGTTTGATGAGTTTACTGCATCTTGTATTGTATCATAGTCTGTTGGAACAAATCTGATTTCACCACTAAAAGACTCTACAGCATCAGCTTTTTGAAAGTTACTGTAGTCTTCATAATCAATATCACCTACAACTACTGAACCAACCATTCCCCAATCTCCTTCTGGACTGGCATGAAATGAGCATAAATATTTGTAAAGTCCTTCTTTTTCAAATGTCACATCTAAATAATCATTTTTTGGAATTTCTTCATAAGATCCCCATCCTTCTCCAACTGCAATTACATTATGCGGATTATTCCCTGCATTAAAAAATCTTACTTTGCCACCTTCATATATCCTTACGACAGGTGGTGAGTAAGAGTTATCTATCACTCTGACTCCAGTAAACCCTTCCTTGTTTACCTGATCACACGCCGTAAAAAAAACAAATGAGCTTAAAAATACTATTATTACAAATGGAACTAATTTCATTTTTAAAATGATAATATAAATTAATGAATTCTTAAATTAGAATATTATTTAACTAGGATTTTTCTTCAAATAATCAATATAATCAAGAACCTGATCCATTTTATCATCTGGAATATCTTTATACGTCATTTTAAAATAATTTTTAATTTCAAGAGCAACATGGGCATATGGATTTCTGCCCTTAGGATGATTGGGGTGTGAAGGCAGCTTATCTTTCAGAAAATCACCCGCTTCTTGAATAGATTTCCATATAATCTTAGCATTTTCAGAATTCATATAGTAAAAAGTTCTTGATGACTAATAACAATATAATAGAAATTAATGCAGTTGATGCATATGAAAAACTTAAAAATAACGATCAATCAGTTTTAATTGATGTCAGAACTCAATCAGAATGGGATATGGTTGGATTTCCAAATTTAAGCAATCTTAATAAAAAAGTAATTAGGCTATCAATCTTACAAAATGATGGGGTTATCAATCAAAATTTTGAAATAGATTTTCAAAATTTAAATATTGAGAAAAATGAAGAAATTTTTTTTATTTGTAAATCTGGACAAAGATCCAGATATTCTGGTGAAATAGTCAAATCATTAGGTTTTATCAAAATTTATAATATTTCTGATGGATATATTAATGGATGGCTAAAAAATAATTTGCCCACATGATACGGTAAGTCATTGAATCATTTCATTATTGAGAATAATTCTCAATAAGATCTTGTCATTATGGCAATAATATATACTTAATATTACAACCTAATAACTATACGTTTTTTTATGTCTGAAAAAATAGATGAAAAATACTCTAATTACATTAATCGTCATATAGAGTCATTTGAAGTTTTTGGTAACAAAGAAAAATTCAAATTTCTAGCTGCCTATCGTAATTCAGTATATGGCTTTAGAATTCTGATTGAGATATTAAAACTTAATAATCAATCACTACTTGGAACTGAAAATATTTGTACCAAAGAGCATCTGACCAAAGTTATGGCTCCTCTCGCTTCTAGAGCTACAATAATAAACTTTATAAATGATCAAATAGCTGTTGGCTCACTTAAAACTGAAGTCTCTAAATTTGATAAAAGAGTTAAGGTTATTCGACCATCTGTTGACTTAATAGATGAATTTAAACAGTGGATTGATATTTCTTACCAATAAAAAAGGCTGCATACTAAAAAGCAGACAGCCTTTGTTAAATATAAAATTATTCTACAATCTTAAGATCAACTGCAGATGTTTTGCCGTTGTTTTCGGCTAATTCATATTCTAGTTTCTGTCCTTCATTTAGACTATTGATATTAGCTTTTTCAACTGCTGAAATATGAACAAAAACATCTTTTTGTCCATCTTCAGGAGCGATAAAACCGTAACCTTTATTGGGGTTAAACCATTTAACAGTACCTGTTGCCATATTAATTTTATTCCTTTTATTTATTTAGTAGACTTCGCAATAGTCCACTTAAAGGAACAATGACGTAATCTTTACGATGGTTATAAATATTAATTGTAAAATTGCAAATTCTATTTTGAATCAAAAAATTTTATAGCACTATCACCAAATTCTGACCACCAATGAAGTCCCATTTTTTTTATATTATTTAAATTTTCTTCAGAATAATCATCCATTGAAAAATTAACGTCTTTCATTGTCGAATTAATTCTAAGGTAATTTTCATTTAATAAATCAGATAATGTTTCATGATCATATTGAGTTTCTGTTAAAATACCTAAAATATCATTTCTAAGCCACCCAACAGGTCCCCATTCAGCAGAAGATTTGCCATCAATTCTTTTACGATTAACTCCTGTTCCAACACTAAATACTTTAATATTGTTACTTCTAAAATGTTTTTTTGCTTCATTGTACCCAATTAATGATGGATTGTTTGCAATTACACCACCATCAATCAACCAAGAACCATCTTCAATTTTAACAGTTGGATAATATAAAGGTGCGGCTGAAGTGGCATTTATAGCACTAATTACACTTATATTTGAAAGATCATAACTTGAGATCAGTCTAGGTTTTCTTTTTTCAACATCATAAGCCAGAACTGAAACAGGTTTTTCAGAGTGTGCCATTAATTTATTCTCAAAATATTTTCTTAATAATTCTGTTCTTGATTCATTGTTGTATTTTGGACTACTGTTTAAGAAAATTGCTTGGCCCCAAAATGATTTTTGCATACTCATAGCCAAATTATCCTTTGTCCAAAAATCTTCTAACTCTTCAGCGCTAGTTTTATTAATTGTAAAATGTAAAGCGTTTAAACCACCCGCACTTGTACCAATAAAAAAATCAAATAATTCAAAAACAGTTTTGCCAACTGACTTTTCAAGTTCTTTTAAAAAAATAACTGATGCAAGCCCTCTAACCCCACCCCCATCTAGAGATAAAACTTTTTTATAGGTTTTCTTTTGTCTTCTAATAAGATCAATTGGAAACATTTTATTTATAAATATTGTTTTGCTAGAGGTTTTTCAATAATAGGCATATGCATAGCAGCTGAAATAAAACCAAGCGCTACACATGTCCACCACATTATATCGTAAGATCCATAATAATCATAAAGTCTACCACCAAACCAAGATCCCAAAAAAGATCCAATTTGATGGGATAAGAACGTAAAGCCATACAACATAGACATATACCGTGAACCAAATATAACTGAAATGATTCCACTGGTAAGTGGAACCGTCGAAAGCCATAATATTCCCAGAAGTGCGGCAAAAATTAAAATCGTAATTTCATTTTTAGGTAAAAAAATAAAAATCAAAAAAAGTATTGATCTAAGAGAATATAGGATGGCGAGAAGATTTTTTTTAGATTTACTATCTCCCATCTTTCCAAACATTAATGTTCCAAATACATTAAATAAACCAATTAAAGCCAAAGACCAGGAACCGATCCACACAGGTAATGAAATATCATCAAGATATGCAGGTAAATGAGTTGCTACAAATGAAACATGAAATCCACAAACAAAAAAACCTAGAGTAAGAAGATTGTAACTCTTATTAGCAAAAGCCTCATCTAAAACTGATTTAAGGCTTCGACTATTAGACGATATATCAGATTTATTATTTGAGGGCATAGTAAGTGAAAAACAAAATACTAACATTAATGAAGAAAGAAGGCATAAGTACACAATTGATTGCATCCATCCGCTTATACCAATTAAAAATCCAGCAAGCGGAACAATCAAAAATTGACCTAATGAGCCAGCAGCCATAACAATACCAAGTGATAAAGTTCGATTTTTTTCATCAACTGCTTTACCAACAGCTCCAAGTACAACTGCTGTTCCACATCCTGCACTTCCTAAGCCAAAAATTGCCTGAGCAATTATGATGTCCATACTGCTTTGAACATAAGACATCGCATACAAACCAATTATCAATAATATCACACCATACAAAGCTGCTTTTGATGATCCATATTTATCTGCAATTGCGCCAAATAATGGTGACCCAAATCCAATCATTAGAAATTGGATTGCTACTGCGAAACCAAAAACTTCTCTACCTTTCATCAGATGATCTGAAATTGGAATTAAATACAAACCAGATGAATGTCGTATACCAAATGATATTAAAAGAAGAATACAACCACTAACAATAACTAATATTGAACGGTTTAGTGCTAACTTTGGTTTAGACATCAATTAAAATATATACGAATTATTGCTATAAAATAGTGCAATCGTAAAAACTTAAAATATAGCAATATTATCTCAATTCATTAATATGCCCTGAAATAAACAATACCTATGTTAGATTTTACATTATTATATTTCTTCATTCCCGTTTTTTTCATTATTTCAATTACGCCAGGTTTATGCATGACACTTGCCTTAACCATGGGGATGGCAATAGGAATAAAAAAAACTATGAAAATGATGGTAGGAGAACTTTCTGGAGTTTTGCTAATATCTTTAACTGCTGTAGTGGGCGGGGGAACTATAATTTCAAATTATCCAACTGCATTTGAAATTTTTAAATATTTAGGTGGAGGATATCTTTTTTATGTAGGGATACAGATGTGTAGAAATATTGGAAAGATGTCTTTGAATACTGATGGATCACATTCATTTGGACAAACTGGATATGAACTTGCAGCACAGGGTTTTATAACTGCAATAGCTAATCCTAAAGGTTGGGCATTTTTTCTTGCAATGGTACCTTCGTTTATGAATTATGATAAACCATTGGTTCCCCAGATGCTTGCAATGGTAATTATTATTCTAATTATAGAATTTGTTTCTTTAATGATTTACGCGTCAGGAGGTAAAGCTTTAAATGAAATACTTACTAAAACAGGTAATGTTCGATTTATCAATAGAGTAGCTGGCATCTTGATGATGTTAGTTGGTATCTGGCTTGCTTTGAGTTAATATGGATCTAACCAAAGATAATTTATCTTCATTGTTAAAAAAAATTGCAATACCAGCAAGTATTGGAACTTTTTTTCAAACTATGTACAACTTAGTTGACTCAAAGTTTGCAGGTTTAATTGCTCCTGAAGCCATAACAGCAATTGTCAAATCCTTTCCTTTATATCTCATAATAATAGCTGCCAGTGTTGGAATTTCAGCTGGTACTACAGCGCTCATATCCAACACCCTTGGCAATAAAGAAAATAAAAAAGCCTCACTATTATTCGGTCAATCAATAGTTGTTGCCCTTTTAGTAACAGTAATTGTAACAGTAATTGGCATTGCTTTTATGAAAAATATTCTAATTATTTTGAAGTCCAATGATCAAATTTTAAATTATGCGATAGACTATATGAAAATTATATTTTCAGGATCAATAGTAATTTTTTTATTGGTTACTATTAATGCATCTCTCGTTGCAAGAGGTGACACAAAATCTTATCGTAATGTTTTAATTGTAAGTTTTTTTCTAAATATATTTTTAAACCCTTTATTTATATATGGATTTTATTTTATTCCAGCTTTGGGAATTTCTGGAATTGCCCTAGCAACGATTGTTTCAGAATTAATTGGGTTGATCTATATAATCTACCGAGTAAATAAAACTGAAATTCAAAAGTATATTTCACTTCAATGCTTTAGACCCAAAAAAGAATTAATTTCAGATATTTTACTCCAAGCTATTCCATCAGGATTATCAATGGGAATGGTTGGACTAGGGGTATTTATTTTAATATTTCTAGTATCAAGTTATGGTGATTACTCAGCTGGTGGATACGGAACTGGAGTAAGATTTGAGCAATTATTTCTGTTGCCAATTTTAGGATTGAATACAGCAACATTATCTTTAGTTGGTCAAAACTTTGGCGCAAATAACTTGAGCCGTGTGAAAGAAATTTATCTACTAAGTTTAAAATACGGAGTTGGACTGATGATAATTGGTGGCTTAATTATATTTACTACCTCACCATACGTGATGAGATTTTTTTCAGGTAATCAAGAAATTATATTTTATGGCACAGCTTACCTAAAGATTGCTGCTATTGCAGGGCCTTGCTATCCGGTATTTTATATATCATCAGCTCTACTACAGGGCCTTAAAAAACCAATGTACGCAATGATTATAAATCTATTAAGAATGATATTTATACCACTAGCAATACTAGCGCCAGCTGTTCTCTTATTTAAAACGCCGTATATTCAAATGTTTATTTATCTATTAATGATAAACTATGTATTTGCATTAATGATCTTTTTTTATTGTATAAAGAAAATAAATAAAATTATTAAAAACTATAATCCAAATTTTTCAGCTGTTTGACTAAAAAAACCTTTATTTTTTTGGTCTGCAATCCAGTGATTAATATAATTAATCCACTCTTGATCTCCACGAGGTAAAAGTATTGCAAACAATTTAGCGTTCTTTGGTTCGTTTAAGTTAACAATAGATAGTTCAGGATATAAATTGACTAACTTAATTGCATCAACTTTACTCGTAAGTGATACGTCTGCTCTACCTGATAAAACTTCTTGATACTCTCTTGCGGGCGCCTCAACTGAAACAATCTGTGAATCTGGAAATGATTTTTTTGCTTCTCCCTCAAAAACTGTACCTAATGTAACAGCTACCTTTATACCTGAATCATTAATTTTTTCCCAACTATCAATAGACTCTAAATTCTTTTGAAGCGTCATTGCAACAGTTCCAGTTCCATAATATGAGTCAGAATAGCCCGCAGTAATTGCTCGCTGAGCAGTAATTGAAGCACTTGAAGTCATATGGTATTTATTTGATACAACTCCAGACACAAGATTTTTCCAGTCTGTTGCAACGAATTCAACTTTTACTCCCATACTCTCAGCTAATTTATTAGCAACATCAATATCAAATCCTTCATATTCATCTGTTTCTGGATTTTTAAAACTCCATCCAGGGAAATCGCCGGTTGTGCCTACTTTTAAAACACCACTTTGTACAATATCATCTAAAGTTGAACTAACCGAGTAAGTTACTGAGAAGAACAAACTCATAATTGAGATGGCAAAAATTTTGATAAGTTTCATATTATTCCTTTTATATTGTAGTTATGGGTTATTTTATTAATGTATATCGTATTATATGAATTTCAATGTATCTAAAAATTGTACATTTTTTATTAAAATAATAGTTCCTTGCCTGTTCTTAGCTGGGTGCAGTAATAACTATCAATGGGGATGGTATGTTGTGAACCCAACAAATAGTACTGGTAGCTCAAATATAGAATTTTTAATTTCAGGACTTCAATTTACAATTTACTTATCTTTAATTGCAATATTTTTCTCAATCATAATTGGTTTATTTATTTCAGTACTTAGTTCAAGCAAAAACATTTTTTTGAAGTATTTTAATATTGGATACACTGAAATAATCAGATCAATTCCTGTGTTAGTAATGATTCTATGGGTTTATTATGGATTTCCAGTTCTATTTAATCTTAATTTTACAGCTTTTACAGCTGGTGTAATAGCCCTTAGTATTTGTGATAGTCCATTTATTGCAGAAATATTTCGATCAGGTATTGAAGCAGTACCTAAAGGACAAAAAGAAGCTGGATCATCCTTAGGGCTAAATAAGTACCAGAAGTTTACTCTTATTACTCTGCCACAAGCTATAAAGATAATTTTACCAGCTCTCGGAAATCAGTTTATTTATATGATTAAGATGTCTTCACTTGTCTCTATTATTGGACTCAATGAATTAACACGAAAAGCAAATGAATTAGTTGTCAGTCAATACCGACCACTAGAAATATATACATTTCTAGTTTTAGAATATCTTGTTTTAATTTTGATTATTTCTTATTTTGTTAGAAGGCTTGAGGCAAGATTAAGAAATTAGATATTTTTTGATCTTAAACCTGTAAAATAATAAAAAAGCGATAACTTTGTATACTCCCTTACTGATTGTATATACAACTGGTTTCTTGATAATCTTTGATAGAAATTGAAATCCCTTTGTATGACTCCATACATATATAAACGCATCCACACCAACTAATTCACTTTTATCGGGAAATTTTATATGAAGTTGTTTTAGATACTTATCTCCCAACTGACTGCAGTTTTCAAATTTAAGATTTGATTTTTTTTTGTAATGATTAATTTCAAAATTACAGATCCCACACTCCTCATTAAATAATACAACTCCATCATTATTTATATTTTTTTTATTCATTAGCTGATGAAATTAGACTCCTTAGTTCGTCTCTTTCACTACAATTAAATATACAAAGATCATTTAATTTTTCTAAATTATCTTTTGCCATCTCTAATCTATTTGTTTCGATATATAGCTCACCTTGATATTCCAATATACCAACATGATTGGGGTTAATTTCTAATCCCACTGTATAGTATCTCTCTGCATCATCAAAATTTTTAAGTTTTCTAGAAACGAAACCTATATAATTCCATCCATTGGCGTCATCAGGATTCTCATAAACATATTTTTCTAAATCAATAAGGGCTTCGTCAAAATTTTCATTTCTGACTTTAATAACTATCTTTGATAAATCGCTATTATAACCTGAGCTTGATAAGTTGCTATCGCCAGCTGAGCCACCTGAACTACCTGAACTACCTGAGCCACCTGAACCACCTGAACCACCTGAACCACCTGAGCCACCTGAACTACCTGAGCCACCTGAACCACCTGAGCCACCTGAGCCACCTGAACCACCTGAGCCAGCGCCATAAGCAACACTTATTGATAAAAATAATAAAAATATAAATTGTAATAACTTCATAGTACTCTCGCTATTCTCTAAAAATAAACAATTTAAATATAACTTAAATTTGTTAAGACAAGCTGAAAGTTAAAATCACCAATAAAGTGCCAAATTGTCAGTATAAATTCGAATATTTTCAATAAAATTTAATTAATTTAGTTAAATAATATTTTTAAGTTATGAAACTAATAACAGCATACATAAAGCCATTTAAATTAAATGACGTAAAAAAAGCTCTAGAAGAAATAGGGGTTCAAGGAATGTCTGTGACTGAAGTTAGAGGTTATGGCAGACAAAAAGGACAATCTGAGCTCTATAGAGGTGAAGAATATGAGGTTGCTTTCCTTCCAAAAATTAGAATTGAAATTGCAACTACTAACGAACTTGCTGAAAAAATGATTCCAGCAATTATTAAAGCGGCTCAAACAGGAAAAGTAGGTGATGGTAAAATTTTAGTCTCTGATTTGGATAATGTTTACAGAATAAGAACTGAGGAGTCTGGAATCGATGCTTTGGCTGAATACATTTAATTATAAAAAATTTATAGATAAAATGTAATTTTAAATCCTCTGTCTGAAAAGATTGATCTAACATTGTCCATCTTTTTGGTACTTCTAATTTTGCGCAAATATACTTCTAAATTAAGTATTTTCATAAAAAGTATGTTAATAATTATGTATGCTCAAAAAAAATTTTATTATTATATCACTATTATTTCTTCAAATAATTATTTCTAAAGCTGAACAACTTTCCGACAAAGTGGCTCCCGAGTCATTTGACTCTATATCAATTGAAACGCAGTTACCTGAGTTAAAAAATTCATTACAAAAGAAGAATGAGGGTAAAAAAGTAATATCTAATGACTGGATGATTGTTACAGCTAATCCTTATGCTTCAGTTGCAGGAGCTGAAATACTTAAAAAAGGTGGAACCGCTGCTGATGCGATGATTGCAGCTCAAGTTGTATTGGGATTGGTTGAGCCTGAGTCTTCAGGTCTTGGAGGAGGAGCATTCTTATTATATTACGACAATAATCAAAAAATAATTACAACACTTGATGCAAGAGAAACAGCGCCACTAAGTGCCTCAAAATCAAGGTTTCAACAAGAGAATGGTCAACCAATGGATTTTTTTGATGCTGTCGTTGGCGGTCTATCTGTTGGTACTCCTGGGGTACCTGCATTACTTTTTGAGGCTCATAAAAGATGGGGTTTAATTAAATGGAGCAAATTGTTTGAAAATGGAATCCTTTTAAGTGAGAAAGGGTTTTCAGTATCTAAAAAATTATCGGAGTCAATAAAGAGAGATGAAGAAAGACTCCATAGCTTTAATCAAACAAAGGATTATTTTTTCCCAAATGGATCAGCTTTAGCTCACCAAGCAATTAAAAAAAACGAGCCTTATGCTTCAACATTACGATTAATTGCTGACTCTGGTGTTTATGAGTTTTACGAAGGTAAAATTGCTCAAGATATTTTGAATACTTTGAAAAAATCAAATATTGAAAAAGGATTATTGGAAGAAAATGATTTAAAAAATTATAAAATTATTGAACGCCCTCCTGTTTGTATTGAGTATAAAGTTTATGATGTTTGTGGAATGGGACCGCCTTCATCAGGAGGTATAGCTGTTGCACAAATTCTTGGGATTTTAGAAAAATTTGATTTAAGAACATTAGGTTACTCAAATCCAGAAACATGGCAGATTATTGGCGATGCTACGAGACTAGCATTTGCTGATAGAGGACTTTATGTGGCTGATAGTGACTACGTATTTGTTCCAACAGAAGCTTTGATTGATAAACAATACTTAGCAACTAGAGCTAATCAAATTAAACCTGGCGAAATGACATTAAATATAAGACCTGGAGATCCATTGCTTAATCAAACTCTCAACTATTCAAAAAATTTTTCAATTGAACGGCCATCAACGACACATATTTCTATTGTTGATCAGTATGGAAATGCATTATCTATGACATCATCAATTGAAAATGCATTTGGATCAAGACTTATGACTGAAGGAGGCTTTTTGTTAAATAATCAATTAACTGACTTTTCATTTAAAGATGAAGTAGATGGCAAGCTAATTGCAAATAGAGTTCAACCAGGCAAGAGACCGAGATCTTCTATGTCTCCAACTATTATACTTAAAGATGGTAATCCAATTCTAATTACTGGGTCACCAGGAGGCAGCAATATTATAAGCTTTGTGATTAATTCTATAATTGCATTTTTGGAATGGGATTTGGATATTCAACAAAGTGTATCGTTACCTCATGTGGTTAATAAATGGGGGAAATATGAAATAGAAGATTCTCTAGATAATACAAATCTTAAACAATCACTTGAATTGATGGGATATGAAACAAAGTATAGAAAATATTTTTCAGGTCTCAACGCAATTTATATTGGAGAAAATTTAGAAGGTGGAACCGATCCCCGTCGTGAGGGTATTGTGCTAGGTGATTAGAATAATGGCGGAAAGGATGGGATTCGAACCCACGATACGGTCACCCGCATACACGCTTTCCAAG